>RXJQ01000095.1 GCA_003963115.1 Burkholderiales bacterium | reverse complement strand
GTGTACCGGGCTCGAATTTGCTTGTCTGTCATTTCCATGCTCCTACGTCTATTTGAACAGGAGCTAAGAACTACGTTTTACAGGGGCAACCTCACTATTCAATATACGAGCTATCCCGCCGCTTAAACATTGCAGCGACCCAAGCCTGCTCACGCGGGCTGTGAACATTTAGCAAGCTACAAGAGCCCTGGCAATCATCCCTCCGATGGCACCGCCCCTTCGCTTGCGGGATAGGGCTCTTGGTCGGATGTGAAACAATGGCACTGCATTTGCAACTAACTCTCAGGGATGGCTATGAATACCAAAGGTATCGGTGCGTGCGCCGTATGTATTGTTGCTTCTTTCACTTTGACCGCGTGTGGCGGGGGCGGTGGGGGCTCGTCTGACCCTTCTGCTCAAGCCACACCTAGCAATGTGGTTGCCTCTACCGCGTCTTTCCCGGTTAGCGGTGCGGTGACGGTTTTTGAACAGTCGTCGTGGGCATATACGCTGTCTGGCACTGACACCAAAAACAACAAGTTCGTCATGCAAGCATCCGGAGTGGCGGGGACTACCAGCACCTTTGAGGGCAATCCTTCGTCTACCAGTGTTGTCACCACAAACGTCACGACGAACGGCACTGCGGGCAGCCCCACCACCAGCACGCACTATTTCCAGGCCACCCCTTATCTAGAGTTCGGTCAACTTGATAGCGATGGCAGTTACACCGTTGATGACGTGTCAACGCCTATATATTTGCCAGCTTCAGCGAAAGTCGGTCAATCTGGTCAACTGAATGGAGCGACCATGTACACCGATTCAACGAAGGCCACTGCCCTGGCCCACGTCGCCAATTCCTGGTCACTTGAGGCAGATACGCAAAACACCGCATACCTATGCAACCATAGTACCTATACAGCCACTGCAAATGGCAGTGGCGGGGGAACCATCGACAATTGCTTGAAGATCAACACGTCTGGCACGGTGATTGGCATGAAGTACGCGGAGACCTATTCGGGCGGCTCTCTAACTCTTCAAACGGTTCAATGAGCAGGTTGATGGCGTGGCGGTTAGACACACGCCCTCTGATCAACAGCTACAGCCACTGCGCCACACCACCATGATGCGAGCAGGTACCACGGTAGTGCTGGCTAAAGCTGTAGGTGCCATCACGGCACTTGGCTGATGCGCCATCCGTGCAGTGCCATTGACACTGTGAGCTGGCGAATGGACCACGCGGCCAGACTTGTTCACATAGTGGCCGTGCTCTTGCAGTTGGGCCTCGTTGGGATCGTGGGCAGCCACACTTGCCGCTGATGCTGGCGGCGCCGATTGGCGCGCCAAGGCAGGTTGAGCACCAATGGTCAGTGCGCAGGCGGTCAGCCAGTGGACTAGCAGCAAGTGGCGACGCTTCATGTTCTCCCCCTTGATTCAGTGTTTTGATTGTCCCGCAATGATCGGCTCGACTGTTTCGGCCAATCATGGATCCGGAGTGGTCGCCGCGATGCTGGAAGCCAACACCCCCTCAAACAGGTGAGCGTTCAAAAATGTTGGTTCTTTTGTTGGTCCCTTGATCCTGTGCCTTTGGTAAATCACTTTTGGATCAATGGCTTACGCTGATTTTGAGATTCCTTTCTCCGCACCAAACAGACAAAGAAAAAGCCCAGTCTCGCGACTGGGCTTTTTTCATGGGGTTTGCGGCTTAGTGCTGCAAGGCACCCAGATCGCTGCCTGCACCGTAGGAGGCGCGAGCCTTCAGGGCGAAGGTGGCGACGTCCAGTTGCTGCTGTGCCGGGGTGTTCACGGCAACGGCCAGGGGAGCTTGACCAGCTGCGATGGCGGCAGAACTGCTCAGCGGGGCAAAGGTGGCACTGTCGAACGGTTGGGTCATGCCCTTGACAAAGTTCTCCCAGCCAGTCACCCAGCCTTTGATGGGAGTGGAGGGATCGCTGTCAGCCAAGCGGTTGACCACCCAGTTCTTGCCCATGTTCAGAGCGCCGCCAGGAGTCCAGTAAGTTGTGTTAACGGCACTGGGCGCACGCAGACTGGGGTAGTTCACCGTCGAGGCGAAGTAGAGCACGTTGTTCCAGACTTCAGCCTTTTCCTCGGTGGTCGACAGTTGGAACAGACGGCCGCTGGTGCCCGTCACGGAGACGGTGTTGTTATAGAAGTAGAGCGTGCCCTTGCGGAAGATCGGTTCGCCCCAGTTCGCACCAGGTGTGGAACCGTAGTGGTTGCCGCCGTATTGAACCACGCTGCCCGTTTCACCGTTTTTGACGATGACGTTGCCGTAGGCGAAGGTTGCGCGGTAGGCCGCATAGGTCTTGGCGATGTCAAAGTAGTTGTCGGCTTCGACAAAGTTCAGGGAGTGGGCGCCACCGCTGATGTAGTTGTAGCGGGCCACCGAACCAACCGAGCGATCCATGATGGCGTCGCCCAAGGCGCCGGTACGCAGCGCTTCGATGCGGTTGTTCTCATAGACCATGTTCACGCTTTGCATGTACAGGTTGTGTGTCTGCGCGCTGCCAACCGTGCCGTTGCCATAGACGTAGTTGCCTGCAAGCTTGACGTTCTTGGTGACGGCATAGTCACCTTCGTTGGTCGACTTGCTGTACACACCATTGGTGCAGTCATGGATGACGCTGTCTGCGATGGTGATGTTTTGACCGCGCTCCAGCCAGATGCAGGCACCAAAGGCGTCATAGGGGCGCACGGTACCGGTGGAGTCCGTGAAGCTGTTGGCCGGATTGGCGCCGCGCACGTCGAGACCGTCGATGCGGATGTTCGTGGGGTAGGCGGTATCGGCTGCGGTAGACAGCTTCTTGACCACGATCACCGAGCGGGTCTCATGCAGGATGTTGCCGTAAGCCAGACCCTTGCGAGAGATCGCGTCCTTGCCATCGATGATGGGGCGCACGCCGGTCGCGCTCTTCACGCCGCAGACGCGGATCGGGGCAGCTACCGTGCCGTTGCCCGAGATCATGAACTTGCCCTTGTAGGGGGTGTCCTTGTAGAAGATGCGCACGGTGTCACCGGCGGCCAGTTGGTCCCAGGGAACCAGGTCCAGCGAAGCCAGTTGACCAGTACCCGGGCCGACTTGGTAGTCCTTGCCTGCGCCGGAGGGGACGCAAGTGCTTGTGGCCGTGGATGTGGTCGAGCCGGTCGATGTGGAGCTGCCGGTGGAGCTGGTGGTGGTCGAGCCGGTCGATGTGGTGCCGCCTGTGGAGCTGGTGGTGCCGGTCGAGCCGGTCGACGTGGTGCTGCCAGTGGACGTCGTCGAACCAGTCGATGTGGTGCTGCCGGTGGAGCTGGTGGTGGTCGAGCCGGTCGACGTGGTGCTGCCAGTCGAGGTCGTGGTGCCGGTCGTGATGGACGACCCTGCTCCACCCAGTTCGATCGCGCCAATGTCCGCAGCGCTACCTGCAACAGAGCGGGTCTTGCCCGTGAACGTGGTCACGTCGATTTGGGCATTGACGGGATAGGACGACACTGCGCTCAGGTTGGCTTGAGCGGCATCCACCACGACCGAGCCACTCAGCGGAGTGAAGGTGGTGGCGTCAACGGGCAGGCTGGTGCCCTTGATCAGATTGGCCCAGCCCGTGACGGTGCCTGTGATGGGGTGCCAGGGGTCAGAGTCAGCCAGTGTGCTGGTGCCCCAGTTCTTGCCCAGGGTCAGGTTACCGCCAGCTGTCCAGTAGGTGGTGTTCACGTTGGAGGTGGCACGCAGGCTGGGGTTGGCGACTGTCGAGGCGAAGTTGAACACGTTGTTCCAGACCTGGGCGTTTTCCAGTGTGGTGGACAGCTGGAACAGCTGGC
>RXJQ01000089.1 GCA_003963115.1 Burkholderiales bacterium | reverse complement strand
GCATGCCGGGATAAGGCCATTTTTCGCTCATAAGCCAAAAAGTAATATGAGGGAGTGGCAATCACCGTCATTGCCGCATAAGGGGTGCACGCAGCCCCGCCGCTCGCCATCTACAAGCTGTTTCACATCAGGGTGTGTGGTAGGTCATGCGTGTCACATGGGGTCAACAGAATGTCGTGAGCATTGGCAACCTACCCTACCGCGATGGCCTCGCTTGAACGTACCGCCTATCCCCGCTTTCCCCGCACGCTCACGCTGAAGGATCTTCAGACCTCCTTCACGCCTACAGCCGAAGAAATCCACTGGGTCAACAGCAAGGCGCGCGGCGCCGAGATGCGGGCAGCCCTGGGAACCCTGCTCAAGTGCTTTCAGTACCTGCACTACTTCCCCAGTGTCGAAAGCGTGCCGCCCGAGGTTGTTCAGCACGTCTGCGCCACTCTCGGCTTGCCTCAGTCCTCACAGATTACTTACTGGGGCAATCTGACGGCCACCATGTACCGGCATCACAAGGCCATCCGCGAACTGTTGGGCGTTCGAGCCTACGATGAACGCCACGCCAGAAAGCTTGTGATCCAGATTGCTCTTGATGCCGCAGCCGTGGTCAATACGCGCACCGATCTGATCAACGTGGCCATCAATGAACTCGTGCGCCTGGGCTATGAGCTGCCAGCCTTTCGCACACTGGATGACATCGCAGAGAAGGTTCACTCGGCTGCGGAGTCCAACCTGTACGTGGCCATCGTTCATAAGCTCACTGCTGCCCAGCGCAAATGGCTTGACGAACTGCTCCACGGTGAACTGCCCGCACGCCAGACACGGTACAACCAGCTCAAGCGATCCGCGAAGAAGTCGTCGCGTAAGCACCTCGATGCCTTGATCGATCAGTTGCAATGGCTGGAGTCACTTCCCGATTGCGATGCCATGCTCGCGGACGTGCCTGCGACCAAGATCAAGCACATGGCCGACATGGCGGCAGCGCTTGATGCCGGAGACATGAAATCGCTGCAGCCAGCCAAACGCCACGCGCTGATCCTTGCCCTGATCCACCAGATGCGCGTACGTGCACGCGACGACATCGCTGAAATGTTCATCCGCCGTATCAGCGCGATCCATAAGTCGGCCAGGGACGATCTCGTTGAAATTCAAAAGCGCCAGCGGGAGCTGAGCGAGCGACTGGTCGCTACCCTGGATGACGTTCTGGAGATACTGGCTGCCAACCTTGATGACGCCACCACAGGTGCTCGCGTCAGGGAATTGTTGGTGCCCAAGGGCAACCTGGACAAGTTGCGTGAGGACTGCGGGGCTATCCGCGTCTGGAGTGGCGCCAATCATCTTCCGCTGGCATGGAAGCCGTTCAGTAGCCACCGCGCCATGATGTTTCGCATGGCCCAGGCCTTGCGGTTTGAATCACCAGGACAGGACAACCACCTGTTGGATGCATTGGCCATCGTCCTGTCCAATGAACACCGCAAGGCCGAATGGGTTGAAGATGAGGTCGCCTTGGACTTTGCATCTGAGCGCTGGATCAAACTGGTGCAGCGGTCCCGTGGGCACGGCAATCCGACCAACCGCCGCTTTCTGGAGATATGCGTGTTCAGCCACCTTGCCAGCGAGCTGCGCTCTGGCGGCATATGCGTGGAAGGCTCCGAGTCCTTTGCCGACTATCGCAAACAACTCATCCCCTGGGAAACCTGCCAGGAGATGTTGTCGGCATATTGCCAGCGCGTGGGGATACCCGAGACGGCCGACGAATTCGTCGAGCGCCTGCAACTGCTGTTGCGCAATACCGCCCAGACCCTTGACGAAGAGTTCCCCCAGCATGCTGGCGATGTGGTGATTGGCAGAAGCGGTGAACCCACGCTCAAACGGGTAACGGCCAAGGAGGTTCCCACCTCCGCAATCGCCCTGCAAGCTGCTATCGAAAGCCGCGTGCCTCCGCGCAATATCCTCGACATCCTGGCCAACATCGAGCACTGGACTGGCTTTACCAGGCACTTTGGACATGTCAGCGGCACAGAGCCCAAGCTGCGTAATGCGCGCGAGCGCTATTTGCTCACCATCTTTGCGCTAGGGTGCAACCTGGGGCCGAATCAAGCCGCCAGGCATCTTTCTAACGGGGTGACGCCACATCAACTCTCCTACACCAATCGGCGTCATTTGAGCTTGGAGCAGTTGGATGACGCCTGCCGTGACCTGACCGAGTTGTACCTACGGCTGGATCTGCCAAAGCTGTGGGGTGAAGGCAAGAAGGTGGCGGCCGATGGCACGCAGTACGACTTCTATGACCAGAATCTGCTGGCAGGCATGCACTTTCGGTATCGAAAGATGGGGGCTGTGGCCTATCGGCATGTTGCCGATAACTACATCGCCTATTTTCGGCACTTCATCCCGCCTGGTGTATTGGAGGCCATCTACGTCATCGAAGGGTTGCTCAAGGCAGGCCTGAGTGTCGAGCCGGATACGGTCTACTCTGACACCCATGGCCAGTCAGAGACCGTCTTTGCCTACACCTACTTGGTGGGGGTACAGCTCATGCCACGCATCCGTGGCTGGAAGGATCTGACGTTTTACAGGCCGGATCGCAGTGCAACCTACCGGCATATTGACGGGCTGTTCACGGACGTCATCGACTGGAAGCTCATCTCCGAGCACTGGAGCGATCTGATGCAGGTGGCCATCTCCGTCCAGCAAGGCAAGGTGGCGTCACCCATCTTGCTGCGCAAGCTCAGCGCAGAAGGCCGCAACAACCGACTGTTCAAGGCCTCACGCGAACTGGGACGTGCCTTGCGCACTATTTACCTGCTGCGCTGGATCGGCAGCAAGGATATGCGCCAGGAAGTCACGGGCACGACCAACAAGATCGAGTCGTACCACGCGTTCACGAAGTGGCTGGACTTCGGTGGCGAGGTCATCAATGAGAACGATCCGGTAGAACAGCAAAAGCGACTGCGCTATCTTGACCTGGTTGCGGCCTCGGTCATCTTGCAAAACACGGTTGACATGACCCGTGCATTGCAGGAGATGTACCACAGCGGTGAACCAGTGGAAGTTGCGGATGTGGGCTTCCTGAGCCCGTATGGTCGCAACTTCAAACGATTTGGCGACTACCGACTTGATCTCAAGAAGCCACCCGAGGCATGGGTGAAAGAAGCGCTGTTCAAGCAGGCTGTGCGCAAAACCCGAAAGGATGTGACCGGCGCTGAACAGGTAGCGCAGGCTGCGCCACCGGCGTGATCATGACCAACGCTGACCCGACTATGAATGGGATAACGGTATGACGACGAACAAGCCCACCACGTCAACACCATTTGGCGAACTCGACAGCGCTGCCCTGCAAGAAGCAAGTCAGACCTTCGATACCGGTCAATTGCTTCGGATGGTTGATGAGCTTGATGCATTCGTGCACCTGGCTCGGCAAGAAGGCGGTTTGCGTGATGGTCTGCTGAGGCTGCACAGCATGGCGCAGACTGTGCTTGTGGGCGCGGGCCTTTCTACGCCCGCAGGGGACTCGTTGGTCGAGCTGGCTTGCGAGCTTGAATCAGACATCCGGGAGACCGTGGAGGTTTTGAATGGCTGGTTACCTCCATTGACGCTACTCCAGAACCTGAACGAACGGACGTAGAAAGCCTCCACCCCTAAGCCTCAATGGGGTTCCACCTTCGCTGATTGTCAACCCTGAACCCCTGCCAGGAACGCAGTAGCCAATGTAAGGTTTGTACGGGGTGCGTGCAGGATCTTTAGTCCGTCTTGAACAACTCGCAAGCTGTTGATCTGCAATGTGATTTTGGCCGGAGTGTGGTGCGATATTTGCAAGGAAACAAATACCACCCCT
>RXJQ01000017.1 GCA_003963115.1 Burkholderiales bacterium | reverse complement strand
AATAGCCCACCTTGGCCACCTTCTGCATCACATCGAAGGCCACGGCCTTGTGCTCCATCTCTTCCATGGCGTGCCAGGCATACATGGCGTAGACGCGCGGGTCGGCCGAGCCCATCATGTTCTTGCGCTCGAAGAAGACGGTGGCCATGATCGCGGTCAGGTGCTCGGCGGCGGCCACGCAGGCCAGGTTGTATTTCTGGGGCAGGTACTTGCGCTTGAAGCCGAACAGGAAGCTGCTGGTGATGTTCTCCAGCGCCTTGACGTCGATGCCCTGCTTGCCCAGCAGCAGGTTGAACTGGTCGTGGATGATGCCGTGCTGGCCTTCCTGGCGGATGAAGTCCTTCACCTCTCTTTGCAGCTGCGGGTCGGAGATCTGGTCGCGGTAGTCGCGCACGCAGCTGATGAAGTAGCGCTCGCCTTCGGGGAAGCTGGTCGACATTGCATCGGCAAAGCGCGTCTTGAAGGGGTTGTTGCCGAACCAGAAACGGGGGATGTCGCCGTCCAGACCGAAGGACAGCTTTTCTCGGGGCTTGATGGGGGGGTGGGCGTTCATCTTGTTCTCCTGTCGACGTGATGAGGTGAGGCCTGCCTGGTCTGCTTGGTTTCAGGCGCGGCGTTTGACGATGCGGTATTGCGCGGCGTCCATCAGGTCCTTCATCTCCTGATAGAGCATGCGGTTGCGTCGCTCCAGCGACATGGCCCACGACGCGAGCCAGATCGAAAAGGACTGGTGGCCAAAGACGATGCGCTGCTTGCCTGAGCGTATGCAGCGGATCACGTAACGGGCGATGTCGATGGGTTCGGTCTTGAGGTACTTGGCGGTGAAGTCCTCCCCGCCCTCGATGCCCTTGGCGATGTTGGTCCTGATGCCGCCGGGGTGAACGAGGTGGACACTGATGGGGCTGTTTTGCAGCTCCACCATGAGCGACTCGGTGAAGCCGCGTACGGCGAACTTGGTGGCGCAGTAGTCGGAGGCACCGGGCGTGCCCACCAGGCCGAAGACGCTGGAGACATTGACGATGGCGCCTTCCCCAGCGGCGAACAACTGAGGCAGGAAGGCCCGCGTGCCGTGGACCACACCGAAGAAGTTGATGGCGAATGTGCGCTCGTAGTCTTGCGGCTCCATCAACCAGACTGGCTTGGCGCCGCCCGATATGCCGGCGTTGTTGATGACCACATGCGCGCCGCCCAGGCGCACCCTGACCTCTTCGGCGAAGGCCAGCATGGCCTGCCGATCCGAGACGTCGAAGACCTTGCTGTGCACGGCCTTGACACGCGTGCCCTGGAGAAGCCTGATGGTTTCCGTCAGGCCATTTGCGTCGAAGTCGTTGAGGGCCAGTTTGGCGCCGAGCTGCGCGAACTCGATGGCATAGGCACGGCCCATGCCCGAGCCGGCCCCGGTGATCACGATGGTTTTGTTCTCGAATTGCTTCATATGGTGTGGGATTGCTTGGAGTCAAACGGCCTGGACCTGCCCGTGCAAGGCCCGCGGATGCCAGCCCAGGCTGCGTTTGGCGTGGCCATCGATGAGGTCGCTCAGGTAGGGAATGACGCCTTCCGGTATCGCGTGGCCCATGCCTCGCACGGTGAGGTAGTGGGCACCAGGCACGGCATCGGCCGTGGCCAGGCCGCCGCTGGGGTGGACCATGGGGTCACGCTCGCCATGGATGACCAGCGTCGGTGCTTTGATCTGGCGCACCTCGGGCGTGCGGTCGCCTGACTTCATGATCGCGGCGATCTGCCTGCCGATGCCTTCATGCGCCGTCTCGCCATGGCCTCTGTCCCATGCGCGCGTGGCATAGGCCTGCAGGTCGCGTTCATCGAATTCGTAGGTGCTTGGGCCGATGTGCTGGCTCATGGCGATGAAGCGCGCAATGGCTTGGGCCTTGCCAGAAGGTGGGGCCTTCATGAGCTTGAGCATGGTGGACAGCGCCGGCTGGCCAACCCGCCTCGAACCGGTCGTCGAGAAGATGGACGTGAGCGAAGCCACGCGACGTGGATGGCGTGCGGCCAGGGTCTGCGCGATCATGCCGCCCATCGACATGCCTACCAGATGGGCGCGCAGGATGCCGAGGTGATCGAGCAGGCCCAGCGCGTCCTGGGCCATGTCACCCAGGTCGTAGTTGCGTGGGTCGGGCTGGCGCAGCATCAGGCGCCAAGGTGAGGGCGGCGCCATATTGGCCCGTGACGAGCGCCCCACATCGCGGTTGTCGAACACGATCACCCGAAAGCCGCGGTTGACCAGTTCATGGATCAACTGCGGCGACCAGTAGATGAGCTGCAGGCCCAGGCCGACCACGAGCAGCAGGGGCTGGCCACTCAAGGGGCCATGGCTGCGGTAGCACAGGCGCATGCCGTTGGGCAGATCGCAGAACAGGTCTTCGCCGGCAGGCAGGGGGAGGTGTATGCCCATGCTCAAGCTCCTGTGGCCAGTTCAGCCATGGGCTGATGCGGCATGGTGGACCGTGAGGTAGCTGAGCGGCTGAACTTCAGGCCAGGGTCTTCCACGGGGCCTTTTCGCAGGACCTGTGCATCGACCCGATAGTCCATGGGCAACAGCCACGGCGCATGCAGGCCTTGTCTGGGCAGGTCAGGCAGCGCGCGCTGCACATAGCCCGCGCCGAAGTCCAGCAAGGGCCGGGTCGGCATGTCCGGTGTAGGCAGCTCGGGCTTGCAGACCGTGTAGCCATGCAGGTCCATGTGCGAGAGGATGCGGCAGAAATGCTCGCACAGCAGGCCGACCTTCAAGGTCCACGACGAGTTCGTGTAGCCGATGGCAAAGGCGAAGTTGGGCAGGCCGCTGAGCATCATCCCCTTGAAGGCGACGGTCCGGGACAGGTCCACCGGCTGGCCATCGAGGCTCAGGCGCATGCCACCGAACAGCTGCAGGTTGAGGCCTGTGGCCGTGACGATGATGTCGGCCTGCAAGGACTGCCCCGACGCCAACTCGACACCTTGCTTGGTGATGGTCTTGATCCGGTCGGTGAGGACCGAAGCCTTGCCACTGCCAATGGCCTTGAAGAGGTCACCATCGGGGACGGCGCACAGGCGCTGATCCCAGGGCTTGTAGGGCGGGTTGAAGTGCTGGTCCACCGGGTAGTCGGCCGGCAGGGCCTTGGCATTGAGGTAGCGGATCAGTCGGCGCGCGGCTTGAGGGCGGCTCTGGCAGAAGCGGTAGATGCGCCGTGAGATGGCGATGTTCTTCTGTCGGGTCAGGGCATAGGCCCAGGTGTCGGGCAGAACCTTGCGCAAGCCATTGGCAATGGGGTCCCTGGCGGGCAGGCTCAGCACATAGGTGGGCGTGCGCTGCAGCATGGTCACGTGGGCGGCCTTGTCGGTCATCGCGGGCACCAGGGTCACGGCCGTGGCGCCGCTGCCGATCACCAGCACGCGCTTGCCGCTGTAGTCGAGGTTCTCGGGCCAGTGCTGAGGGTGGATGAGCTGGCCCTGAAAGCGGTCCATGCCCTCGATCTGTGGTGTGTAGCCTTCGTCGTAGCGGTAGTAGCCGGCGGCGCTGAACAGCCACTTGCAGCTGATGGTCAGGTGCTCGCCGCTGTCTACCCATTCGACCTCGACATGCCAGCGCGCCGTGTCGCTGTGCCAGTCGGCCTGCGTGACTTTCTGACCGTAGTGGATGTGCCGGTCGATGCCGTGCTCGGCAGCGGTCTCGCGCAGGTAGGACAGGATGGCCGGACCGTCGGCAATGGCCTTGTCGTTCACCCAGGGCTTGAAGGCGTAGCCGAAGGTGTGGAGGTCGGAGTCGGAACGGATGCCGGGGTAGCGGAACAGGTCCCAGGTTCCGCCCGAGGAGGCCCGCGCCTCCACGATCATGTAGCGCTTGGCGGGGTGTTCTTTTTGCAGGTAGCAGGCCAGGCCGATGCCGGAGAGGCCGGCGCCGATGATCAGCACATCGACATGCTGCAAGGGGAGTTGGGCGGCAGCCGGCATCACATGTTCCTTTGACTTCAAGCACGGGATGGGAGCGATGTTCTTGACAAGACGCAAGCCAATCAAGGTGTAAAGTGCACCAATCAGCAAGCTCATCTGGGTTGATGTGTGCCGTTTCGCTGGGTGCCGACCGCGCCTGCGAAACCTGGTGCTTTCCCTGAGAAGACGCCTTTTGCGGCGTCGCAGACACAAGGTGGTGCCTCCATGCAAAGCGTCCAGACCCTGCCCGCGCCCTCGGTGTCATCGCACAAGTGGCCCTTGCCATCGCCACGTGTTCAGGCACTGATGCGCCAGGGCGCCGAGCTGGTGATGAACGCGCCGCCGGAGTGGGTGGCCGAACTCGATGAAGCCTGCCTGACCTCCGAGAACGCCATGCGCGATGACCCCGTGCTGGTGGCCGCCACCAAGCGGGCCAACCGAAGTGGCCTGGCGCATTGGGCGGCGGCCAACATCGAGCGGCCGGGGGCTTTCGTGCCGCGCTACGTGTCATCGGACATGGCCAGCAGTGCTTTGGAGCTGGCGCGGCGCGGCTTGTCCGATGCGCTCTTCAACTCGACGCGGGCCGTGCAGAACGCCGCGTGGCAGCGCTGGCAGCAGATCGCGTTCGCGCTGACCTCCGACCCCGCCGAGTTGCAGGCGCTGCTGGACGTGTCGGCCCGGTCCATCTCGGCCTTCATCGACGCGAACATGGCCTATCTGGCCGACCTCATCCGTGAAGACCGGGAAGCCCGTCTGCGCGGCACGCATGCGGACCGACGCGAGCTGGTCACGCTCATCCTGGATGGCACCGACGTGACCCCGCAGCACGCCAGCCAACGCCTGGGTTATGCGCTGGACCAGGTGCACCATGCCGCCGTGATCTGGAGCGAAGAGGCCGATGTCGAGCTGCGCCGGCTCGAAAAGGCCGCCGAGACGCTGGCCCTGCATGCCGACACCCGCCAGATCCTCACGGTGATGGTCAATGCCGGCACCTTGTGGGTGTGGACCCACGGTGGCAAGCCCATCGACATGAAGCACTTGCAGCAGGCTGTCAAAGCCTTGACGGGTGTGCGCATGGCCATCGGCTCATCGGGTGGGCATGGCATCGAAGGCTTCAGACGTGGGCACCTCGATGCCTTGAGCACCCAGCGCCTGATGAGCCGCCTGCAGACCTCGGCCCAGGTCGTGGGCTTCAACCAGATCAGGCTGGTGTCCTTGATGATGCAGAACATGGAGTCAGCGCGCCAGTTCATCGCCCACACGCTGGGTGAACTGGCCACGGCCGATCCGGCCTTGCGCAAGGTGCTGCATACCTTCCTGGAGTCGGGCTGCAATGCCAAGTACACGGCCGAGGTACTGCACCTGCACCGCAACACCTTCCTGCGCCGGCTGGCACGTGCCGAAGAGCTGTTGCCGCGCCCTCTGGCCGACAGCCGTGTGCACGTGGCGGCCGCCTTGGAGGTGCTGAACTGGTCGGACGCGCAGCCCTGAAAAAGCCGCGCCTCTAGCAGCTTGCGGCGCCGATGTCGCCTACCAGATCTGGTAGTTTTGCGTTCCTGGTCTCCCCTGTTTAATTCCTGAAACTCAGTTTGTTTCATGAGTAAATGCAGGGAGGACTTGTGCAGTACAGGACGGGTCGCGCAGCGGAGTTGGGCGGGCAAATGTTGCAAAACATGTTCCGCTATCGGCACAACGTTTTTGTGGACACCCTCAAGTGGCCACTGCTCACAGACGGGGTGCACGAGATTGATCAATACGATCGGCAGGACACCATCTACGTGATGGCGGAGGCATCTCCAGATTGCATTGCCGGGGTCGCCAGGTTGTTGCCAACCACAGGCCCCTATCTGCTTCAGGAGATCTTTCCGGAGCTGGTCTCCTACATCGATTTGCCGCAGTCGGAATCGGTGTGGGAGCTGTCTCGGTTTGCCGCCACGTCCCAAGCCGAAGGGCATGACGATGAGCCAGACAGGCATCTGCAGTTCTCAGCGGAACTGTCGACCAGCCTCCTGCGCGAGGTCATCGTCTGTGCACTGAGGCAAGGGGCCAGGCAATTGATCATGGTGTCGTCGGTGGCGGCCGAGCGCCTGATGCGGCGCTGCGGGTTCAAACCCATCCGGGCAGGTGTGCCCAAGCAGGTGGATGGCGAGTGGATCGCGGCCTTCCTGCTGGACATCGCGCAGACGCATGAAGCTGCCGTGCCGCATGTGGGGCGTCGGGATGGTTTGCCGTACATGCATACCGGCCTGGGATGAGTGTGATCTGAGGATTTGAGGAACGAAGATGCCAAGCGTTGTGCTGGTCTCTGACATGCATGGTCACCTGGGCGACACGCGCTACATGGATGACTGGCGAGACTGGTGGTCGGCCCAGGGCTTTGCTGTGGGGCGTGTGTACATGGATGAGCTGCTGCCCGAGCTCTACGAGTTGGGGGAGACGGTGCAGCAAGAGCGCCTGCACGCCATGCTCACCCTGGACGATGTAGCGGACCGCGCCCGCCAGGCGCTGTTGAAACGCCTGCAATTTCCATCACCTGAAATCGTCTTGGGTTTCAGCTATGGCGGCTTTCTGGCGGCGACGGTTCACCAGCACCTGGGCACGGAAGTCTCGGTGATGTGCATCAGCGCCACCCGCTTGCGTCATGCGCTGCCCTTGTCGGCTTCACCCAGGGTGCATGCGCTGTTCGGTGCGAACGATCCCTTCACGCCACCGGCACAGCCGATGCTCGGGGCGGGGTTGATGGTGACCACGGTGCCGGGCCATGGGCACGAGGTCTATCGCCATCCCGAGGTTTGCGCGCCCCACATTGTCAATGCCTTGCCATTGCGGTATCGCAAGGGGCCGCCGACATCGGCCACGCTCAGCTCAGCAAACCCAGCAAGGCGGCCTTGACCACGGCGGCTGTCTTGTTGGCCGCGCGCAGCTTGCTGATGGCGTTCTTGACATGGAAGTTCACGGTGTTTTCCGAGATGCCCAGGATCACGCCGATGTCGCCGGAGGTCTTGCCATCGGCGGTCCACTTGAGCACTTCGGCTTCCTGGCGTGTCAGACGCGGTTCCTCATGCGCCCGCGCCTGTTGCATCAACAGCTTGGAGAGCACGAAATGCGAGACGTTGGTGAGCCAGCGCATCTTCGATTCCGTCGTCAGGAGCTCGACGGACGAGAGGCTCTGGCTGGAGCGTGACAAGGTCAGCATGCCCGCGCCATTGGGTGCAATCAGGCTGGACTGGGCCCAGCCGTGCCGCAGGCCCACCTCGCGCGCTTCCTCCCACATCGGCGAGGGCGTCCCAAGCGGGCTGTCGCCCCACACAAAAGGCGCTTCGCTCTGGCGGCAGTGGATGACGGCGGGGTCTTGCCCGATATAGCCTTCGGCCTGATACCGCTGCATCCAGCGGTCGGGATAATTGCTGTATATGAAAGTTTTAGGGCGGCTTAAGGGCAGCAGGCTCTGGTAGCCATACGAGCAATACTCGAAACCAAGCTCGGTGGTCGCGCGCACGACACGTTGGAACGCGGCTTCCACCGTGGCAGATTGGTACTCGCTGATGTCGAGCAGATCGATTTGCCAGTTCTTCATGGTCCACCGTTGCAATGCCAGAACGGCGAAGGCTGAGCAAGCAGGCGAACTTACTTCTCATGCGACTTCAGTTGCGGATCTTAATCGGTGGCGTCGCGCGCAGGATGACAGCGCGCTGGTATACCGGCTTGTTTAGCCTGTTTGCAGGTTGACAAGCCGGGCATTGGCGACTCGGTCAGGCAGCCTTGAGAGCCTGGTAGATCAACTGCTTGAACTCGAAGGAGCAGGGGTGCCAGAAGGCCATTTCGCGCTGGGTCATCAGCACGGCCGCCGTGTTGGTCTGCGGTGAGATCCACCAGTGTGTGCCGGCCAGGCCGCCCCACTGGAATTCACCGGTGGACTCAGGCGGATCAAAAGGCGAGGGCATCAGGGTCACGGCACCACCCAGGCCATAACCCTTGCCGACCACGTCGCCAAAGCGCGAGAAGCGGATCCAGCGCTGATCGGGCAGCTGGTTGCGCATCATCATCGCGATGGTCTCGGGCTTGAGCAGGGCCGGGCCGCCGGGGATGAGGCTGCGCAGCAGGGCCAGGGTGTCGGCCATCGAAGAGACCAGCCCGCCACCGCCCGACAACCAGGGGAAGGGCTGCAGATTGGCTTGCGGATACGGTGCGTTGTCGTTGCGCGTGAGGCCCGGCTTCATGGGCCGGACCGGATCGGCGCCCACGTAGTACTTGGCCAGACGGTGCTGCTGCTCGGGTGGCACCGTGAAGCCCGTGTCCACCATGCCCAGCGGCGAGAAGATGCGGGCCTGCAGGAAGTCATCGAAACGCTGCCCGCCGACGAGCTCGACCAGGTGGCCCAGCACATCGGTGGCGATCGAGTATTCCCAGCCCTGGCCGGGGTGGAAGAGCAGCGGCAATTCGGCCAGCACATCGATCATCTCGGCCAGCGTGCGGTGGGGGCTGAGCATCTTGCGGGCGCGGTAGGCCTGGAACATCATCGTGCCGGGGTCCAGCAGGCCATAGCTCAGGCCGGACTGGTGGGTCAGCAGGTGGCGGATGGTGATCGGGCCTTGCGCGGGTTCGACATCGGTGAGCTCGGTGGCGCCGGGCTTGAGCACCATGCGCTGGCCCAGTTGCGGGATGAAGCGCTCGATGGGGTCGTCCAGCTCGAAGCGGCCTTCGTCCAGCAGAAGCAGCACCGCATAGGAAGTCACCAGCTTGGAGTTGGAGTACACGCGAAAGAGATGGTCTTCGCGCAGCGGGACCTTCTCTTCCTTGTCGGCCCAGCCGGTGCAGTGCAGGTCCACCAGGTCCTGTCCGACCAGCACCGCCGAAGACACGCCCGCCAGGATGCCGTCGTCCACATAGCGGCGCATGGCGGCGTGCAGGGTGCTGAAGTCCAACTTGCTGGGGGTGACGGTCAAACTGCTCATGTCGTGTCGGCCTTGCTTGCTGCCAGTGTCAGTGTGGGGATGACGCCCATTGTGTGGGAGATTTGTGTGGGAGATTCGAGGTGGCTGGGCTACAGTCAGATTCCTTGGTCTGGTAACCCATCACAGCATGCGTCCTCCCTACGTTCCCCAAATGCGCTTGTACCGGGACTGGTTGCGCGAACACCGCGGCCTCGATTTCAAGGATCACGCGGCGCTCTGGCAATGGTCGGTGACAGATCAGGCGGCCTTCTGGCAAAGCATCTGGGACTACGAGGGCATGCAGTCGCCAACGCCTCATCAGGCCGTGCTGACCGATGCGAGCATGCCTGGAGCCAGGTGGTTCACAGGTGCGAAGGTCAATTACGCGCAACGCGTACTGCGTCATGTGGATGCGGCGCAGGCGGCCGGTGTGCCGGCCATCATCAGCGACAACGAACTGGGGCAGGTGCGGGAGATGAGCTGGCCCGAGTTGCGCCGCCAGGTCGCCTCTTTCGCTTTGGCCTTGCAAGCACTGGGCGTGCAAAAAGGCGACCGCGTGGCCGCTTACCTGCCCAACGTACCCGAGACCGTGGTGGCTTTTCTGGCCTGTGCCAGCGTGGGCGCGATCTGGAGCGTGTGCGCGCCCGACATGGGCACGCAGGCCGTAACCGACCGCTTCCAGCAGATCACGCCGCGCGTGCTGATCGCGGCCGAGGGCGTGCACTACGCCGGCAAGGGTCTGGACCGCAGCGCGGTGGTCGACGGTTTGCGCGCAGCCTTGCCCAGCGTGGAGAAGTTGATCGTGCTGGAGAGCCCTCATGCGGCTCAGCCTGTGCGGGCCGACTTGCGCTTTGCCCAGGCCATTGCGCGTGATGACGAAGCGGTGCGGGCCTTTGAGCCTGCATGGCTGGACTTTGACCATCCTCTGTGGATCGTGTATTCCAGCGGCACCACGGGCCTTCCCAAGCCCCTGGTGCATGGCCACGGCGGCATCGTCATGGTCTCGGCGGCTGGCAACAAGCATGGCGACGTGGGCTGTAGCTACAAGCTCAACAACCTGGGCGAGCGCTTCCATTGGTACAGCTCCACGGGCTGGGTGATGTGGAACAGCCAGGTCAGCGGCCTGCTGAGCGGCGCCACGATCTGCCTGTTCGATGGCAGCCCGGGTGGCAGCAGGGACGCACCAGACTGGACCGTGTTGTGGCGCTTCGCCGCACGGCACAAGGTGACTTACTTTGGCGCCGGTGCGGCCTTCTATGCCAACTGCATGAAGGCGGGTGTGGACCTGGGTCAATGCGGCGACCTGTCGCGCATACGGGCCCTGGGTGCCACAGGCTCGCCGCTGTCTGAAGAAACGCAATGCTGGGGTTCGGACCAGTTCTCGCGCATCGGCACGCCCAACATCTGGTGGAGCAACATCTCGGGCGGCACCGACTTCTGCGGCGTCTTCATTGGCGGGCACCGTGAGCTGCCCATGCTGCCGGGCCGCTTGCAGTGTCGCTATCTGGGTTGTGCGGTCGAAGCCTGGAACGAGCAAGGCGAGCCCGTGGTCGGCGAGGTGGGCGAACTGGTGTGCACCAAGCCGCTGCCGTCCATGCCCTTGTTTTTCTGGGGCGACGAGGGCAACGCACGGTACCTGTCGAGCTACTTCGATGTCTACCCGGGTGTCTGGCGTCATGGCGACTGGCTCAAGATCGACCCCGACGGCAGCTGCGTGATCTATGGCCGCAGCGATGCCACGGTCAACCGGCATGGCCTGCGCATGGGCACCAGTGAGATCTACGCGGCCGTGGAGGCCTTGCCCGAGGTGCTGGACGCCATGGTGATCGACCTGGAGTACCTGGGCAAAGAAAGCCGCATGATCCTGTTCGTGGTGCTGCGCGAGGGACAGGTGCTGGATGCGGCCACGCAAACGCGGCTCAACGAGGCCATCAAGACGGCCGTGTCGCCGCGCTTCATTCCTGACATCACCTTGCAGGCACCCGAGATCCCGCGCACCTTGTCGGGCAAGAAGCAGGAAGTGCCGATCAAGAAGGTTTTCCTGGGGCAGCCGGTGAGCAAGGTGGTCAACCCGGATGCGATGGCCAATCCGGGGTGCATGGCCTGGTATGTGAGCCAGGCTGAGCGGCTGCTGTCGGTCTGATCCGTTTGGCGCATGCCCCACGGGGTGGACGGCTGGCCCCCAAATTGCGTAGGCTGTGAAGGCTGTATCGCGGCGTGTGAGCACGGGGTGTATCAGCGGTTCGCGCGCTTGGGCTGGTCTATGAAGCTTAGGAGGCGCATATGGTGCGCAAGTTAGGTGCGTGGATGGGGGCCGTGGCAGCCCTGATGGGTGGCTTTGGTGCCATGTCGGGCGCGCATGCGGATGATCACGGCATGCGCTGGGGCCATGAAGGTGCCGAACCCCGGGTCATGATCATCTCGATGTTTGGCCCTGAAGGCCAGGTCTGGCTGGATCACTTGGGGCCGTGGACGAAGATCAAGGTGCCAGGCCTGTCGCCCGACTACCCGACGGTGAGCTGCAACCGCGAGCGTGTCTGCGTGCTGACCACGGGCATGGGCCACAGCAATGCGGCGGCGTCCACGATGGCGCTGGTGTTCTCAAAGGTGTTCGATTTATCGCATACGTATTTCATGGTGGCGGGCATCGCGGGCATCAACCCGGAGCAGGGCACCTTGGGCTCGGTGGGCTGGGCACGCTACCTGGTGGACTTCGGCCTCCAGTGGGAGATCGATGCACGCGAGATCCCGCCGGGCTGGACCACGGGCTATCTGGGCATCAACACCAAGAGCCCCATCGAGAAGCCGCCGCTGGACTACCGCACCGAGGTCTTCCAGCTCAATGAGGCTTTGCTGCAAAAGGCTTATGCGCTGTCCAAGAACGTAGTGCTCAGCGACGGGCCCGATGCCCAGGCTGCGCGCGCCAAGTTCAGCTATGCGCCGGCCAACCAGCCGCCCATCGTCTTGCAGTGCGACACGCTGGCGGGCGACACCTGGTTCTCAGGCACGGCCCTGGGCCAGCGCGCCAGCGAGTGGACGCGCATCCTGACCGATGGCAAGGGCGTGTATTGCACGACCCAGCAGGAAGACAACGCCACGTATGAGGCACTCAAGCGCGGCGCCAGCCTCAAGCTGGTGGACCTCAACCGTGTGGCCGTGCTGCGTGCCGGCTCTGATTTCGACCGGCCCTATGCCGGCCAGACCAGCTCGGACAATCTGTTGAACTACGCCAGCCAGGGCGGCTTCTTGATTGCCTTGCAGAACCTCTACCTGGCGGGCAACCCGCTGGTGCAGGCCATCACGAAGAACTGGCCGGCGTGGCGGGATGGGGTGCCGGCGAAGTGAGGCTCTCGGCGCGGGCGCGCATCACCCTGATGGGCTGAGGCTGGCTGTTGGTGCGGGCCCGCAGCTGGCCACAGCCACCGTCCACATCCTGCCCGGCTGAATGCCGCAGCTTGGTCAGGATGCCCCTGCGGTGCAGGGTGCGGGCGATCTCGGCCGCGCGCTCCCACGAGGGGCGCTTGAAGTCCAGCTCCTCGACCGTGTTGTAGGGGATCATGTTCATCAGCGCGTACTTGCCCTTGAGCAGGCGCACGATGCCGTCGATTTCATCCAGGTTGTCGTTGAGGCCGTCGATCAAGGTCCACTGGTACTGGATCGGGTAGCCGGTGGCGCGGGCGTAGGCCTCGGCCCGGTCCACCAGTTCTTCGGGGGACATGCGGGGCGCGCGGGGCAGCAGTTGCGCGCGCAGCTCGGCCTTGGTGGTGTGCAGCGACACGGCCAGCGCAGGCTTGACGCGGCCAGGTGGAAGGCCTTGCAAGCGCTCGAAGGCGCGTGGGTCGCCCACCGTGGAGAAAACCAGGTTCTTGTGCCCGATGTTGCCCACCGTGCCCAGCAACTCGATGGCTTCGAGCACGTTGTCCAGGTTGTGCGAAGGCTCGCCCATGCCCATGAACACGACCTTGCTGACCTTGCGGCGCACGCGCGCCAGGGCCACCTGCGCCACGATCTCGGCGCTGCCGATCTGGCGGATCAGGCCTTCCTTGCCCGTCATGCAGAACACGCAGCCCACGGCACAGCCCACCTGGGTGGAGACGCACAGGCCGTCGCGCGGCAGCAGCACGCTCTCGATGGTCTGGCCGTCGGCCAGGTCCAGCAGCAGGCGGGCCGAGCCGTCTTCGCCGGGATGCTCGGAGCGCAGCCTGGCCAGGCCCTCGATGTCGGCGAGGATACAGGGCAGGCCGTCGCGCAGGGCTTGGGGCAGGAAGTCTTCGGGGCGGCGCTTGCCGCCTTCTTGCGGCAGGGCCTGGGCCCACAGGCGCAGCACACGCTGCTCGTGGATGGGTTTGGCGCCCAGCGCGCGCAGGCGCTGGCGGATGTCTTCGATGCGCATGGAGGCGTAGCGGTCGCGGTGCAGGGCGTCAGTGTAGGGGCTGGGCTTCACCGTGCGGCGTGGTGTACGTGTGCAGTGCGGCTTTTCTCGCGTTCACCTGGTGAAATGCCGTCGTAGACTGGCTCATTCCAGCATCGTTTCTAGGATGCGATGCGCACTTTCCCATAACTAGAGCCGATTCCCGTGCCGTCAACCGTCTTGCGAAGATACCTGGTTCTGATGCCGGCCTACTTTGTGGCGGGCTGGCTGGGTTTGCGCATTCCTTATGCGAGCTCCCACATCACCCTGGTGTGGCTGCCCACGGGCATTGCCGTGGCGGCCTTGTACCGTTGGGGCATCGGCCTGTGGCCGGCCGTCTATGGCGCGGCTTTTCTGGTCAATCTGAGCCTGGGGCCGTCGTCGCCAGGGCTGGCTGCGGGCATCGCTGTCGGGAACACGCTGGGGCCGCTGGCCACGAGTTGGGGCCTGCGCCGCCTGGGTTTCGATGGGCGCTTTGCCCAGCGCCGTCATGTGCTGCTCTTCCTGGGCGCGGCGGCGGCGGGCATGCTGCTGTCGTCGATCGGGGGCGTGTTCAATCTGCATCTGGCTGGCTTGCTGCCGGTGGCGGCCACGTCGTCAGCCTGGATGTCCTGGTGGATGGGCGATACCGTGGGCGTGCTGCTGGCCGGGCCGTTGTTGCTGCTGGTCAACCGCTCAACCTGGTCGGCCTTGCTGGCGCGCCGTCGCGAGTGCCTGCTGTGGCTGCTGTGGGCTTGCCTCGTGGGCTGGTTTGCCTTTGTGCATGACTACGCCTCGTCAAACCGGTCTTTGCCCATGGCCTTTCTGACCCTGCCGCTGGTGGCCTGGGCCGCCATGCGCTTACAGCGTCTGGGGGCGGCGGTGGCCGGCTTTGGCTTCTCGGTGCTGGCCGCCGTGTGCACCGGCCTGGGGCATGGCACCTTCTATTTGGCCGACGCACAGATCGGCCTGTTTCTGCTGTGGAGCTACATGTCCGTCACCATGATGACGGGCTTGATGATCGGGGCCATGCAGGCGGAGCGCGAAGACGTCGAGCACATCCTTCGGCAAAGCGAAGAGCGGCTCAAGGACGCGCAGCAGGTGGCGCAGGTGGGCAATGTCGAGTGGGATGTGCTCAACGATCGCCTGTGGTGGAGTGACCAGTACTGGCGGCTGTGGGGCCTGCGCCCCGAGGAGCATGGCGAGCCCACCATGACGCTGTACCAGCAGGGCATCCACCCGGATGACTGGCCACAGGCCGAGGCGGATTTCCGGCGAGCGATCAAGACCAAGACCTCGTTTTCCAGCGAGTACCGCGTGGTCTGGCCCGATGGCAGCGTGCACGATGTGCGCTCGATCGCGCGGGTGATCCTCGACGAGCATGGCAAGGTCAGCCGCATGATCGGCACCGCGCAGGACATCACCGAGCAAAAGCGCCGGCAGGCCGACATGCAGCGCTCGGAGATCAAATTCCGCACGCTCTACGACAGCATCAGCGACGCGGTGATGCTGCTGGGCGAGCATGGCATGCTGGAGTGCAACCAGGCGGCGCTTGATCTGTTTGGCTGCAAGACCAAGGTGCAGTTTCTTCAAGCGCACCCGGCGCGTGAGATGTCGCCGCCCCAGCAGGAAGACGGCAGCGATTCGGCGACCCTGGCCCTGGCCCATCTGGAGAGGGTCAAGCGCGAAGGGGCGTTGCGCTTTGAATGGCTGCATCGGCGTCTGGACAACGGCCGCGTGTTTCCGGCCGAGGTGTGGCTCAGCGCAACCGAGCTGGACGGCAAACCGTGTGTGCAAGGCATCGTGCGGGACATCACCGAGCGCCGTCTGGCCGAGCAGCAGATCCAGTGGCTGGCCTTCTATGACGAGCTGACCAAGCTGCCCAATCGCCGGCTGGCGTCGGACCGTTTGGGCCAGGCCCTGGCCGTGAGCCGCCGCAATGGCGAGCATGGCGCGATCATGATGCTCGACCTCGACAATTTCAAGACGCTCAACGACACCCAAGGGCACGATGCGGGTGATCGCCTGCTGGTCGAGGCCGCCACGCGCATCCAGGCCTGCGTGCGCCAGCAAGACACTGTGGCGCGTTTCGGTGGCGACGAGTTCGTGGTGCTGATCGAGGGCCTGGGACTGGACGAGGCCGAAGCGGTGCCGCATGCCGAGACCGTGGCAGAGAAGATCCGCACCGCGTTCGACGCGCCCTTCCAGGTGGCCACCGGTGGCGCGGCAGGTGGCCGGGCTTTCCGCACCAGTTGCAGCATAGGCGTGGTCTTGTTCAAGGGGCAGGAGCTGTCCATCGACGAGCTGCTCAAGCAGGCCGATGTGGCGCTCTACCAGGCCAAGGGGGCGGGGCGCAACACCGCGCGCTTTTTCAGCCCCGAGATGCAGGCCATGATCGAGTCCTACTCGGCCATGGAAGCGGCCATGCACCAGGGCTTGCAGAGCCAGGAGTTCAGGCTCTTTTATCAACCGCAAGTCGACCAGAAGGGCCGGCTGATCGGCGCGGAAGCCTTGCTGCGCTGGTTCCCGCACGAGCAGCATCCGGTGTCGCCGGCGCAGTTCATTCCGCTGGCCGAAGAGACGGGCTTGATCGTGCCTATCGGCTCGTGGGTGATCCAGGCCGCCTGCGCGCAGTTGCAGGGCTGGGCCACGCAGTCATCGACGCGCGAGCTCGTGCTGGCCATCAACGTGAGCGCACGGCAGTTCCGTCAGCCGGACTTCGTCAAGCTTGTGCGCGACAACCTGCAACGCCATGGCGTCAACCCGGCCTTGCTCAAGCTCGAACTCACCGAGAGCGTGGTGCTGGACAAGGTCGACGAGGTGATCGCGCGCATGATGCAGATCAAGGCCCTGGGCGTGACCTTTGCGCTGGACGACTTCGGCACGGGCTTTTCCTCGCTGTCCTACCTCAAGCGCCTGCCGCTGGACCAGGTCAAGATCGACCAGTCCTTCGTGCGCGATGTCACCACCGATCCCAGCGATGCCGCCATCGTGCGGGCCATCCTTGCCATGAGCCGCTCACTGGGCATGCAGGTCATTGCCGAAGGGGTGGAGACCAAGGAGCAACTGGCCTTCCTGTCCGAGCACGGTTGCGAGCACTACCAGGGTTATCTCTTCAGCAAGCCCATGTCGATCGACGATTGGGCGCGGATGAGTCTGGTGGATCTGGCGGCACCTTTCAGTGGCATGGACCCGGCCGTGTCGATTTGATGTGATCAGGTTGATCGGGCCGACACCGGTGCCCACTTGGCCAGCACGGCGAACAGCTCGTTGGGGTCGAAGGGTTTGCTGACGTAGTCGTTCATGCCCACGGCCAGACAGCGTTCGCGGTCGCGGACCATGGCATGTGCCGTCATCGCGATGATGGGCAACTGCGCCCAGGCCGGGTTGGCGCGGATGCGGCGCGTGGTTTCGTAGCCGTCCATCACGGGCATCTGCACGTCGGTGAGCACCATTTCGAAGCTTTGCCTTTGCAGTGTGTCCAGGGCTTCCTGGCCGTTGGCCACCATGGTGAGCTTCACCTGGGCGATCTCGCCGAGCAGGCCTTCGGCCACCAGTTGGTTGATGTCGTTGTCTTCGACGAGTAGGACGCGCAGGCCTTTGAGTTTGTTCATGACGGCTTGGTCGGTGGCAGACGGTGGCGAGTACAACTGGATGTCCTGTATGGCATCCAGGCCGAGGGCGTCCATCACGGCATCGTGCAAGGCCGAGGCGCTCACTGGCTTGCGCAGCCCGACGGCATGCAGATGGCTGAAATCGGCAGGCAAGGTCATCTCGCCGTTGTAGGGTGTCAGCAGGATGAGCCTGGGTTGTGTGTGGATCAGGTGGTCGGCGCGGCGTATGCGGCGGATCGTCTCGATGCCGTCCATGTCGGGCATCTGCCAGTCGACCAGCACCAGCTCATAGGGGCGTTGTGTGCTGGCGCGTTGCAGCTCGTGCAGCCCTTCCTGAGCGGAGGCCGTCAGGGCCACCTTCAGCCCCAGCTCCTTGAGTTTGAAGCCCAGCGCCTCGCGTGCGGAGGGGCTGTCGTCGATGACCAGGGCACGCCGCTCGCTCAGCGAAGCGGCTGGCTGGGGCAGCGACTTGGGCCGATCTTCCAGCCCGAAGGTGGCTTCGAAGAAGAACTCGCTGCCCTGGCCAGGCTTGCTGCGCACATCGAGCCGCCCGCCGCCCGTCAGGGCCACCAGTTGCTGGCTGATGGCCAGGCCCAGGCCCGTGCCGCCATAGCGTCGTGTGGTGGAGCTGTCGGCCTGGCTGAAGGGCTTGAACAGGCGGCTGATCTGTTCGGCGTCCATGCCGATGCCGGTGTCGCGCACATGAAAGCGCAGCGTGGCCTTGGGGCCATCGCCATCGCAGCGCACGAGCTGGATGCCGACGGTGATATCGCCCCTGTCGGTGAACTTGACGGCGTTGCCGCACAGGTTGACCAGGATCTGCGTGAGCCGCAGCGGGTCGCCGATGAGCACGGCCGGCACGTCCGGCTCGGTATGGATGAGGAACTCCAGGCCCTTCTCCTGGGCTTTGTGGCTGGTGATGGCGGAAACCTGTTCCAGCACATCGTCCAGCAAGAAGGCCTTGGTCTCGATGTCGAGCTTGCCGGCCTCGATCTTGGAGAAGTCCAGGATGTCGTTGATGATGCCCAGCAGGGAGTTGGCGGCGGCCTTGGCCTTGTCCAGGTAGAAGCGCTGCTTGGTGTTGAGGTCGGTGCGCAGCGCCAGCCCGGTCATGCCGATCACGGCGTTCATGGGCGTGCGGATCTCGTGGCTCATGTTGGCCAGGAACTCGCTCTTGGCCTGCGTGGCGGCTTCGGCGGCATCGCGCGCTTCGGCCAGGGCCTGGTTGGTGCGCTCGAGCTGGGCCGTGCGCTCTTGCACGCGCTTTTCCAGCTGGGTGTTGAGCAGGAGGATTTCCGCCTCGGTGGCCTTGCGCTCGGAGATGTCGTGGTTGGTGCCGACCATGCGCAAAGGCTGGCCCTTGCTGTCGCGGAGGATCAGGCCCGCAGCCTGCAGGTGATGCAAAGAACCATCGTGCCAGACCACGCGGAACTCGCAGGCGAACTCCTGCTCGCCGCGCAAGGCGGCCTGCAGCAGGGCCGAGACGCGGTCGATGTCTTCGGGGCACACATGCTGCGCCCACGACTCGTAGGTGCCGCCAAATTCTGCCCTGCTGACGTCATAGAGGTGGTACATGAGCTCGTCCCACACCAGCTTGTTGGCGACGATGTCCCAGTCCCAGGTGCCCATCCGCAAGGCCTGGTTGGCCAGCAGGAAGCGCTGTCGGTACTGCGTGAGCTGCTCGGCCATCTGGTTGAATGACGTGGCCAGGGCGTCCAGCTCGGTCAGGCGGCTGCCTTCAACGCGCTGGGTCAGGTCGCCTGCGCCGACTTTGCGTGTGGCCCGCACGATCTTCTGCAGGGGCTCGGTGACGGCGCCAGCCAGCAGGGCCGCCAGGCCGAGTGCCAGTGCCAGGGACCAGGCCGAGACCAGCGCGGTGCGGCTGTTGCCGGTGCGCACACCCTCCAGGTAGTAGGCCGCGGGCATGGCGGTCACGACCAGCCAGTTGCGGTGGCCGCCGGCTTTGTCCTCATACGGGCTGGCCTGTGCCAGCCAGGTTTCGCGCATGAGCGGCTTGGCGGTGACGACATCGAAGCTGTATTGCAGGTTCTTTTGCAGGGCGGCGACACCACCGGGCCGGCTCTCGCGCTCCAGGGTCTGCACAGCTTGCGTCAAGACGGGGTCGGCCTCTGATGCGGCAGCAGCGGGGCGCGAATCGACCAGCACATGTCCTTGCCGATCGACGATCAAGGCCAGGCCGTGGTGGGCGATGGGCAGGGAGCCCAGCAACTGACGGATGTTGTTGATGTTCTGCCAGGTGGCCGGGGGTTCTGACGCGATGAATTCGTCGAGCCTCAGGTTGATGTTCTCGGAAACCTCTTCGTGCAGGCGGCTGGCGAGCTTGGTGGCATCGGCCTCGGCATCGCGCAGGATGCTGTAGGCGGCCACGCCGATCATGAGCAGCAGCAGGCCCACGAAGGGCATCACGATCAGCATGCGGATGGGGACGCTGCGGTGCTCGACCAGGGGCTTGCCTTGCGTGTCGCCCAGGCCGCTCTCCCAGGTCCAGCCGGTATGGCGCAGCGGCTTTTCTCGCACATGGCCGGGGATGTGGGCCCAGAACAGGCCCAGGCGTTTGCACAAAGGCCAGGCGGCGAGCATCGCGAATGGCGCCAGCACCCAGGTGATGCTGGTGGTGAAGAACAGCGCAGGGGTGATGTTGCCAAACGAGATGTCCGAGGTGAACTGGGGCGAGCAGATGTAGCCCCACAGCTGAGGCTCGATGCTCATGAACAGCAGCACGAACAGCAGGTAGCGGGCCCAGGTGATGGCCTGTTTGAAGTCCGGCGACTTGCCCAGCAACTGCGCCCCCAGCCAGAAGCACGAGGGGTTGATGAAGTAGCCGGGCAACCAGTCCAGCAGGTAGGACGGGGGCACGCCCTCGATCAGGTCCGACAGGCCGTAGGCGACAGGCACGATGACCAGGGCCGGGTAGCCGAAGTTCACCAGGCAGAGGAAGACCGACAGGTCCTTGAGGGACTCGAAAGTCTGTGCGCCGGGCACCAGCACGATGAAAGAGCCAATGTAGCCCGTCACCAGGACGAGGACGAAGGTCAGCAGCATGCTTTGCAGGGCCTGGGCGTCCCAGATTTGGCGCTGGCGCCCCAGGGCCCAGCGGTCGCCGACCGTGAAGGTCAGCCCGCCGTAAGCCACCAGCATCAGGCCGAAGCCCAGGATGTAGGCCAGGCGGCCCCAGACCTCCAGCAGTGGCAGGGGAAGCGCGTGAAACGCGGCCTCGAACCACTGAACGGCAAACCCCATCGTCGGCTCCTGTTATGCATGGGATGCCGATAAAGCCAGCTCATCCCTTGGCTTGCCGCCCGGTTTTGGTGGAGGCAGGTGACGAGTGCACTATAGCCACGGGCGCTTGTCAATCGGTGCACATGCAGCTTGCGTGCATCTTGCGCAGAGGCTCAGGCCTGGTTGCGCCATTCGCGCGGCGAGGTGCCCGTCCAGCGCTTGAAGGCCCGTGTGAAGGCGCTGACCTCCGAGAAGCCCAGCAGGAAGGCGATCTCGCCGACCGAGCAGTTCTCGCTGCGCAGGTGGTTCAGTGCGAGTTGATGACGCGTGTCGTTGAGCACGTCGCGGTAGCAGGTCTGCAGCTCGGCCAGGCGACGCTGCAGGGTGCGCAGGGTCATGTCCAGGCGCGCGGCCACGTCTTCCTGGCGGGGCTCGCCGCTGGGCAGCAGCTCGGTCAGCACGGCGGCCAGTTGGTCGATCAGGCCGCGCTCGCCCAGATTGGACTCATAGCGCTCCAGTGCGTTCTCGCTGGCCTTGACCACCTCGGTGTTGGCATACGACAGCGGCTTGTGGAGCGTGGCCAGGTCGACCACCAGGGTGTTGTCCTCGCAGCCGTAGACCGGCACGCAGCGCAGCAGCTTTTCGAGCCGGGCGTGGTCTTTGGGCTTGCGGCGTTGCAGGCGTATCTCCAGGGGCATGAAGTCGCGCCCATAGAGCATGCGCGAACCCCGCACGACGGTCAGCACGGCGTAGTCGAAGATGGTCCAGCGGGTGGCGTCATCCACGGTTCCCAGCAAGGCCGAGTCGCCGGTGATGCTGAGCCTGCCCGCGCCGGCTTCGGTGGTGAAGCGGATGTCGGCCGCGTCGGTCACGATGTGTGCATAGCGCGACAGGCGCAGGTACATCTGTGCGAGGTTCTCCGAGGCCATCAGGGCATACCCGAGGGCGTTGAAGTTCAGGGGCATGAATTGCAGGGCCACGTCCACGCCCAGCAGTTCTTCATCAATGAGGTGCACGGCCCTTTGCCAGAAGGCCAGGCCCAGGTGGGCGGGGTAGCGCGCCATGGGGTCTGTCGCACTGGACAGGTCCAGGCCCACCTGCTGCAATAGGGCGTCCGCATCGACCCCACGTTGCGCCACCGCATTCCGGGCCGCGATCAGCCAACTGCGCAAGGCTGAGGCATAGGTATCCGGCTTCATCGACGGCTGGGCGGATGTCATCCTGTGGGTGGTCTGGGGCGGAAATTTGGGGCGCAAATTGGCGGCGGAAATGGCAAGGCCGGTCAAGTGGACTGGCGCAAAGAGGCAAGTCTTGGCGGATGGCATTGGGCAAGATGCCGTCAGCTTTTCATCCACCCCGGCATCTTATCCAACCCATGACCTCGTTGACCCGTATTGGACTGCGTTCCTTGAGCCGCATGGCGGCCAATCCTCAACTGGACAAGCTCCACATGCGCAAACCGACCGAAAAGGTGCTCTACCACGGGACCAAAGCCGGCTTCAAGACCGTGACCGCCGTCAACCGCGTGTTCAAGGCCGTGAAGAACCTGGGCTCGCCCCAGCGCCTGCCCAAGAGCGGTGGCGGTGGCGATCTGTTCGACCTGACGCCTTCGGATGACCAGGCAGCCCTGCAAGAAGCCGCGCGCACCTTCGCGATGGAACAGCTGAGGCCAGCCGCTTCGGCCGCCGACATGGCCTATGCGGCGCCTGCCGAGTTGCTGGCGCAATGCGCCGAGATGGGCTTCACGGCCCTGGGTATTCCCGAGTCCTTGGGCGGCATGGGCGCAGAGCGCTCGGCGGTGACCAATGCCCTGATTGCCGAAGCCATGGCCGAGGGTGACATGGGCCTGGCCTTTGCTGCCCTGGCGCCGTCTGCCGTGAGCACGGCACTGGTGCTGTGGGGCGATGCCGATCAGCAGGCGCGCTACCTGCCTGACTTTGCCGGCGAGAAGTCGCCGGCTGCCGCGTTGGCCGTGCAGGAGCCCGTGGCCCTGTTCGACCCCTTTGTGCTGCAGACGCGTGCCACGCGCTCGGGTGGGGGCATCGTGCTCAACGGCCTCAAAGCCATGGTGCCGCTGGCCAAGTCGGCGGAGTTGTTCATCGTGGCGGCACATCTGGAAGGGGCCGGGCCGGCGCTCTTCCTGGTCGAGTCGTCCACCAAGGGGCTGTCCATCGAGGAAGACCGCAGCATGGGCTTGCGGGCGGCCGGTGCGGCCCGCTTGCGCCTGGAGTCGGTGTCGGTGCCTGAGAGCAGCCTGTTGGGCAAGGCCGATGCGGCCGTCTACAACGAATGCATCCAGCTGGGCCGCCTGGCCTGGTGCGCCCTGGGCGTGGGTTGCGCCAAGGGCGTGCTCGACTACCTGATTCCCTATGTCAACGACCGTGTGGCCTTTGGCGAGCCCATCAGCCATCGGCAGTCGGTGGCCTTTGCGCTGTCCAACATCGCCATCGAGCTGGGTGGCATGCGCTTGCTCACCTGGCGCGCGGCCAGCTTGATCGACGCCGATGAAGGCTTTGACGAGGCCGTGGCGCTGGCCCGCCGTCTGTGTGCCGACAAGGGCATGCAGATCGGCAGCGATGGTGTGCAGTTGCTGGGTGGACACGGTTTCGTCAAGGAGCACCCGGTGGAGCGTTGGTACCGTGATCTGCGGGCGGTCGGTGTGATGGAGGGTGGGCTGTTGGTCTGACCACCCCCTACGCGCTGCGCGCGCCCCCTCAAGGGGGCAACACCGACGGCCCGGCTAAGCCGGATCCGTGGTGTTCGCTGGGCCCGAGTCGGCTCATGTTGTGAGATGAGTGTTTACGAGATCTTCTGATGATCAATCTGGATATTCCCCGCAAGTTCAAGCCCCTGGTGCGCCAGGCCCAGGAAACCGCCTCGGAGGTGCTGCGCCCCATCTCGCGCAAGTACGACTTGGCCGAGCATGCCCGCCCGGTCGAGCTCGACATGCTGGCCGCCGTCATCGACGGCATGAACGAAGGCAACAGCGAAGTCGGCGGTGCCGGCGCCACCGGTGTGCGCCGCGACAGCAGCGACAAGACCCAGGGCAACCGCAATGGCACCAACCTGTCCACGGCCTTGTCCATCATGGAGCTGTGCTGGGGTGATGTGGGCATGCTCTTGTCCATGCCGCGCCAGGGCCTGGGCAATGCCGCCATCGCCTCGGTTGCCAACGAGGAGCAGCTGGCGCGCTTCAAGGGCCGCTGGGCTGCCATGGCCATCACCGAGCCCGGCTGCGGTTCTGATTCGGCCGCCATCCGCACCACGGCGCGCCTGGATGGTGACCACTATGTGCTCAATGGCGAAAAGATCTATGTGACCTCGGGTGAGCGGGCCGATCTGGTCGTGGTCTGGGCCACGCTGGACAAGAGCCTGGGGCGCGCGGCCATCAAGTCCTTCGTGGTTGAAAAAGGGACGCCGGGTTTCGAGCTGGTCCGCCTGGAGCACAAGCTGGGCATCCGTGCCTCTGACACCGCGCACTTCATGCTGACGGACTGCCGCGTGCCCAAGGAGAACCTGCTGGGCGACCCGTCCATCAACCCTGAAAAGAGTTTTGCCGGGGTCATGCAGACCTTCGACAACACGCGCCCTCTGGTGGCCGCCATGGCCGTGGGCCTGACGCGCGCCTGCATCGAGGAGATGGGCCAGATCCTGAAAACCTGCGGTATCGCGGTCGACTATGGCAAGCCCATCCACCGGCAGCCCGCCGCCGTGGCCGACTTCATCCGCATGCAGGCCGACTACGAGGCCGCGCGGCTGCTGACCATGCAGGCCGCCTGGATGGCCGACAACAGCCGTCCCAACTCGTTGGAGGCCTCGCTGGCCAAGGCCAAGGCCGGCCGCACCTGCGTGGACGTCGCGCTGAAGTGTGTGGAGCTGGCAGGCAGCGTCGGCTATACCGAAACCGCCTTGCTGGAGAAATGGTCGCGCGATGCCAAGATCCTCGACATCTTCGAAGGCACGCAGCAGATCCAGTTGCTGATCATCGCGCGGCGTTTGCTGAACAAGAGCTCGGCCGAGTTGAAGTAAGCCAACGTGCCTCGACAGGCCTTTTAGAATGGCGCCCCTTGCGGCGCCTTCTTCATTTCATCAGGTGGTGCCGGCCTCGACGTTTCCTTCCCCCAGCTGTACCCCTGCCTGCCTATGAGCACCCCCGAGCACATCACGGTCAAAGAAGAACTGCGCATCTACATCGACCCCCTGACACCCGACGAGCACGAGGCGCTGGAGCGCAGCATCCTGGCCGAAGGCTGCCGCGATGCCCTCGTGTTGTGGGGCGATGTGCTGGTTGATGGGCACAACCGCTACGGCATCTGCGTCAAGCACGGCATCCCCTTCCAGACCACCCAGCATCCGCACTTCAAGTCCATGGAAGACGTGCACCTGTGGATGATCGACCAGCATCTGGGCCGTCGCAGCGTGTCGGACTTCCAGCGAGGCGTGCTGGCCTTGCGCAAGAAGGAGATCCTGGCGGCGCGTGCTCAGTCTGTGGCGCATGCCGCGGCACCCGAGCCATGTGCGGCTGAAGCGTCGGTGGCATCGACCGAGCCCACGACGGCCGTGACCAAGCCCGCCGCGGACCCGCTCGGCAGCCGCGAAGCCATCGCCAAGGCCGCCCGCATCAGCACCAGCACGGTCACGCAGATCGAGAAGATCCAGAAGTCGGCCACGCCGGAGCTGGTGGCCGCAGTCAAGGCCGGCGACATCTCGATCAACGCAGCGGCGGCCGTGGCCTCCTTGACCGCCGAAGAGCAGGTCGCTGCGGTGGCCGGTGGGCGCAAGGAACTGCGTCAGGCCGCCAAGCAGGTGCGCGAGGCCAAGGCCCAGGCGCGTGCGGCCGCCGTGGGGGCTTTGCTGGCCGAAGACAAGGCTGAGGGTGGGGTAGCCGACGCAGCCCCGCAAGAGGCCCCACAGGAAGTCGTCAAGGAGGCCGCCAAAGAAGCCACCAAGGAAGCTGTCAAAGACTTGGCCGAGCCCATCAAGCCGCTGGCCAATCAGCAGGAGGGAGAGTCCGACCAGGACTTCATCGCCCGCCTGCAACGCATCCTGGCCGACCTGCAGGCGCAGAACGCCCAGCTCAAGGCCCGTGTGGCGGAGTTGAATGCGACGCTGGCCGCGGTGACGGCCTGAATAAACCTGAGAATCGCCTGCGCTTACTCTGCCGCCACGGCCTCGACCTGGATGCGCAGGGTCACATTCATGTCGAAGCCCCAGTCCTTGCCGGCGTCAATGCCGTAGTCCGCGCGGTTGAGCGTGGCCAGGGCGTCGGCGCCGCACCAATCGCGCTTGAGCATGGGGTGGGGCATGCACTTGAAGCGGTTGATCTGCAAGGTCAGCGGCTTGGTCACGCCATGCATGCTCAACTCGCCCACCACCTTGGTCGGGGCACCATTGACGAAGCCGTCGAGCTTGCCCTTGAAGACCGAGGTCGGGTAGCGCGCCGCATCGAACAGCTCGGGGCTTTTGGCCTTGCTGTTCATCAGGTCCAGGCCATAGTCGATGCTGTTCATGTCCACGGTGATCTCGACCGTGCCTTGCGATGCAGCGCGGTCCAGCGTGACCTTGCCCGAGGACTTGTTGAACTTGCCGCGCCATACCGACAGGCCCATGTGATCGGCCTCGAAGCTGGGAAAGGTGTGGCTGGGGTCGATGTCGTAGCTCACGGGGGCGGCCCAGCTTGAACCCAGCGGCGCGGCCAGGGCCAGCAGCCAGACAGCGTGCAGGGGGATGCCATGGATCTTCATCGAGATTTCTCCTGTTGGTGTGGATGAGGTGGGCAGCGGTGACTGTACGATGCCGGCATGCCGATCACATTGCATTACCTCGATTTCGAGCACAGCGAAGACACCGAGGGCGTGGCCACCTTCGAGGCCATGGCCAGCGTGGGGCCAGCCCAGCTGGCGGCGCTGCATGCCGAGATCGAGGAGGTGCTGACCTGGACTTACGAGGCCTTTGCAGATGTACGAGGCCCATTGGATGAGGGCTTCGAATGGGATCACGACCTGCAAAGCCAGCGCGAATTCACCGCCAGCGACGAACTGCGTTTCGATCCGACTTCAGGACGGCTGCAGGTGCAATCCGGCGAGCCCGGCCTGGCACGCCACACTGTGACCTTGTCCATCACGGGCACGGCGCGGTTTGCTGAGGCGTTCATGGCGGTGTTCAATCAGGCCATCGGCTTGTCTTGACGCGCCGATCCTGATCCACGGCTCGCAGGGCCGGGGCAGTCAGGTTCAAGTTGGGCTGATTCAAGCCGATAAACGGTTCATGAGCTCGCCCCCGCACACCCTTCAAACCTGGCTCGGCTGGAAGGCCAAGGTGTCTGCCTGGCTGGGTGGGCGAGATGGCGCAAGTGCATCATCCGCGCCAGACGCAGACTGCCCCGTCGAGCTGAGGCGCGCCCGCGACCTGATCCGTGCCGTCGATGCGGGTGGCCTGCCGCTCAATCCGGCCATCGTCAACCAGATCGGCCGTGGCCTGGGGCTGGAGGTATCCAGCAAGGCCCCCATCGACCAGACGATCGAACGCATCCGCCAGGCCTTGACCCGCGCGACTGCCTGAGTTGAATTTCATTCAACTCTGTTTGAAAACATATCGCTTGATTCATTCAAACGCCGTCCGCAGACTGCCGCCTATCCACACGACTTTGAATGAGGAAGCGGCACGTCATGGCACGCACACACATCCTGGGCTTTCCGCGCATCGGCGCACAACGTGAGCTCAAACTGGCCCAAGAGGCCTTCTGGCGCGGCGAGATCGGCGAAGACCAACTTCGTGAAGTCGGTGCGACCTTGCGCCAGCGTCACTGGCAGGCTCAGCGCGATGCCGGCCTGGACATGGTCACCGTGGGGGACTTCGCCTGGTATGACCAGACGCTGACGCTGTCGGCCACCCTGGGGGCCTTGCCCCAGCGCTTTGGCTTCGATGCCCGTGAGCTGACCTTGGCGCGCTACTTCGAGCTGGCGCGCGGCAACGCGGCACAGCCCGCCATGGACATGACCAAGTGGTTCGACACCAACTACCACTACCTGGTGCCTGAGCTGCGCCCTGACACCGCCTTCGAAGGCGGCGTGAACTGGCTCTTCGATGAACTGGACGAAGCGCGTGCGCAAGGTCATCAAGCCAAGCCCGTGATCCTGGGGCCGATCACCTACCTGTGGCTGTCCAAGACGCCGGGTGCGCCGGCCGGCTTCGATCGGCTGAGCCTGCTGCCCAGGTTGATCAAGGCCTACCGCCGCATCCTGGCTGGCCTGCATGAGCGCGGTGTGGACTGGGTGCAGATCGACGAGCCCGCCTTGTGCCAGGACCTGCCGCCGGACTGGCTGGCCGCCTACCAACCCGCTTACGAGGAACTGGCCGACACAGGTGTCAAACTGCTGCTGGCCACCTATTTCGACACGGCAGCCGATCACGCAGCACTGGCTTGTCGCCTGCCCGTGCAGGGCTTTCACATCGACCTGGTGCGGGCACCACAGCAACTGGCAGCCTGGCTGGCGGCCTTGCCCGACAACGCCGTCTTGTCGGCAGGGGTGGTGGACGGGCGCAACATCTGGCGCAACGACCTGCGCAAGACCCTGAGTACCTTGCAAGCATTGCATGCCCGCCTGCGGGACCGCCTGTGGGTGGCGCCATCGTGCTCGCTGCAGCATGTGCCCGTCGGCCTGCAAGCCGAGCATAAGCTGGATGCCGAGATCAAGTCCTGGCTGGCCTTTGCCACGGAGAAGCTGCGAGAGCTGGCCGTGCTGGCTCGTGCACTCAACGAGGGGGAGGCAGCGGTGCATGCGGCATTGCAGGCGAGTGACGCGGCTCAGGCCACACGCCGCCAATCCGGCCGTGTCACGCATGAGCTGGTGCAGCGCAGGCTTCAGAAGATCACCCCGGAGATGGCGCAACGCGACAGCCCCTTCGTGCACCGCATTGGCGTGCAGCGCGAGGCCTTGCAACTGCCCCTGCTGCCCACCACCACCATTGGTTCCTTCCCGCAGACCGCTGCCATCCGCCAGTTGCGTGCCAGCCACAAGCGCGGCGAGATCAGCGCGCTGGACTACCTCCACCGCATCCGCGCCGAGATCGAAGTGGCCGTGCGCAGGCAGGAGGCACTGGACATTGACGTGCTGGTGCATGGCGAGGCCGAGCGCAATGACATGGTCGAGTACTTCGGCGAGCAGCTGTGGGGCTACGCCTTCACCGAGAACGGCTGGGTGCAAAGCTATGGCTCGCGCTGCGTGAAGCCGCCCATCATCTATGGCGATGTGTTCCGGCCCGAGGCGATGACCGTGGAGACCACGCGCTACGCCCAGTCGCTCACCAGCCGCCTCATGAAGGGCATGCTCACCGGCCCGGTCACCATGCTGCAATGGTCCTTCGTGCGCGATGACCAAGCGCGTGAGACCACCGCCTTGCAGCTGGCGCTGGCCATCCGCGACGAGGTGGCCGATCTGGAAAAGGCCGGCATCCGCGTCATCCAGATCGACGAGCCGGCTTTCCGCGAAGGGCTGCCGCTGCGCCGGGCCGACTGGCCGCGCTACCTCGATTGGGCCGTGCGCGCCTTCCAGATCTCGGCAGCCTGCGTGCGTGACGACACCCAGATCCACACGCACATGTGCTACTCGGAGTTCAATGACATCCTGCCGGCGATCGCCGCCATGGATGCCGACGTCATCACCATCGAGACCTCGCGCTCGGCCATGGAGCTGCTCGATGGCTTCGGGGCCTTCCAGTATCCCAATGAGATCGGGCCTGGCGTCTATGACATCCACTCGCCCCGCGTGCCCAGCGTGGACGCCATGCTCAAGCTGCTGGAGCGTGCCTGCGAAGTGATCCCGCCAGAGCGCCTGTGGGTCAACCCCGACTGCGGCCTCAAGACCCGCGGCTGGCCCGAGACCGAAGCGGCGCTGGGCAATATGGTGCAAGCCGCCAAGGTCTTGCGTCGCACCTTGTCCCAATGAGGGAAGGTCTGGCGCATTGAGGCGACGTGCAGCAGCTAGGATCTGGGTTTCGTCGGCCACCGACCAGCCCGATTCTGACCCCAGTCATGCCTGCATCCACCCAAGCCGCCACCCAACCCATCCTGCTGATTGCCAACCGCGGCGAGATCGCCATCCGCATTGCCCGAGCCGCGGCCGAGCTGGGCTGGCGCACGGTGGGCCTGGTGGCAGAGGACGACCAGGACGGGCAACATGCCTGCCATGTGGATGCAGTGGCGGTCTTGCCCGGCAAGGGTGTGCCGGCTTACCTGAACGTCGAGCAGGTGGTGGCCGCCGGCCTGGCCCAAGGCTGCACCCATGTGCACCCGGGCTACGGCCTGCTGAGCGAGAACGCCGATTTCGCGCGGGCCTGCGCTGCGGCTGGCCTCGTGTTCGTGGGGCCTGCGCCCGAGGTGCTGGACCTGTTGGGCGACAAGGCTGCTGCCCGTGCGCTGGCAAGGCGCTGCAAGGTGCCAGTGACGCAAGGCATCGACAGCGCCACCAGCCTGGCCCAGGCACAAGCCTTCTTCCAGCAGCTGGCCGAACAGCAAGGCGGGCAAGCTGCCATCATGATCAAGGCCTTGGCTGGTGGCGGTGGCCGTGGCATGCGCATCGTCGACCAGGCCGACGACATCATGCCCAGCTTCGAGCGTTGCCAGTCCGAGGCCCTGGCGGCTTTTGGCCGTGGCGATGTCTACGTCGAGCAACTGGTGCGCCGTGCGCGCCACATCGAGGTGCAGGTGCTGGGCGATGGCAGTGGTGCCGTGAGCCATGCCTGGGAGCGCGACTGCACCGTGCAGCGCAACCACCAGAAGCTGGTGGAGATCGCGCCGGCGCCCGATCTGGACCCGGCCTTGCGCCAGCACCTGCTGGATGCGGCCGTGACCCTGGCCCAGGCCGTCAAGCTGCGCGGCCTGTGCACCTTCGAGTTCCTGCTCGACCTGGACCACCCCAGCTCCACGGCCTACTATTTCATGGAGGCCAACCCGCGCCTGCAAGTCGAGCACACGGTGACCGAGACCGTGACCGGGCTGGACCTGGTGCAACTGCAATTGCGCCTGGCCCAAGGCGCCAGCCTGGCTGAGTTGCAGATCACGCAGGCCGACATCGCGCGACCCCGCGGCACGGCCATTCAAGTGCGCGTCAATGTCGAGCGCATGGGCTCCGATGGCCGCGCCTTGCCGGCGGGTGGCACCATCCGCGCTTATGAGCCACCAGCAGGCCCCGGCATCCGCGTGGACGGACACGGCCATGCCGGCATGCAGCCCCATCCAGGCTTTGATACCCTGCTGGCCAAGGTCATCGTGCACCATCCTGCCGGCTTTCAAGCCGCGTTGACGCGCACACGCCGTTCGCTGGCCGAGTTCAGGCTTGATGGGGTCGACAGCAACATCGCCTTCCTGCAGGCCTTGCTTGCCCATGATGATCTGCCGGCCTACCGCGTCAGCACGCGCTGGCTGCAACTGCATGTGGCCGCGCTCTTGCAGGCCGCCGCACAACAGCCGCGTCCTCGCGCGCTCGAACATGCTTGGCACCCGACAACGGCGCAAGGGCGGGGTAAAGGCCTTGATGCGCTGCCAGACGGCTGTGTGGCCGTGAAGGCCAGCGTGCCGGGCACACTGGTGAGTGTGCAGGTACAGCCCGGTGACATCGTGCGGGCCGGCCAGCGCCTGGCCGTGATCGAAGCCATGAAGATGGAGTTCGAGGTCACGGCGGCACAAGGCGGGCGTGTCGAGGCCCTGCTGGCAGAGACGGGCACCGTGGTCAACGAAGGCCAGGCGCTGATCGCGATCGACCCTTCCGCCGATGATGGCCAGGCGCATGCAGGCGGCGAACAGTCGCTGGACCCTGATCACATCCGCCCGGACTTGGCCGAGGTCATCGAGCGACATGCCGTGACCCTGGACGAACGCCGCCCCGATGCCGTGGCCAGGCGCCATGCCAAGGGGCATCGCACCGCACGCGAGAACGTCGCCGACTTTTTGGATGAAGCCAGCTTCATCGAATATGGTGCTTTGGCCCTGGCCTCGCAACGCATCCGCCACAAGGAAGCTGAGCTGATCAAGCGCAGCCCCGCTGACGGCCTGGTCGCCGGCCTGGGCACGGTCAATGCCGCACAGTTCGGCGAGCAGGCGGCCCGCTGCATGGTGCTGGCTTACGACTACACCGTGTTTGCCGGCACGCAGGGCATCATCAACCACAAGAAGACCGACCGCATGCTGCACCTCGCCTTGCAGCGGCAACTGCCGTTGATTTTGTGGGCCGAAGGTGGCGGCGGGCGGCCCAACGATGAATACCCGGGCGTCAGCCTGCTCGACAACATGACCTTCCTGGGCCTGGCGCGCCTGAGCGGCCAAGCACCCACCATCGCCATCGTCAACGGCCGCTGCTTTGCGGGCAATGCCTCGCTGGCCGGATGTTGTGACGCCATCATCGCCACACGCGACACGACCATTGGCATGGCCGGCCCCGCCATGATCGAAGGGGGTGGCCTGGGCAAGTTCGAGCCCGAAGAGGTCGGGCCTGTGAGCATGCAGGCGCCCAATGGCGTGATCGACATCGTGGTCGACAACGAGCAGGACGCCGTGAAGGTGGCCCAGCAATACATCGGCTACTTCCAGGGGCGCAGCACCGATTGGCAGTGCGCCGATCAACGCACCCTGCGCCACGTCGTGCCGGAAAAGCGCACACGCGTCTACGATGTGCGCGAGGTCATCGACACGGTGTGCGACACCGCCTCCGTGCTGGAGCTGCGCCGCGACTTCGCGCCGGGCATGATCACCGTGCTGGCCCGCATCGAAGGCCGCTCCGTGGGCCTGGTCGCCAATGACCCGCGCCACCTCGGCGGTGCCATCGACGCACCAGGCGCAGACAAGGCCGCGCGCTTCATGCAGCTGTGCGACGCCTATGACATCCCGCTGATCGCGCTGTGTGACACCCCCGGCTTCATGGTCGGGCCTGACGCCGAGAAGACCGCCACCGTGCGCCACTTCTCGCGCATGTTTCTCACGGCGGCCAGCTTGACCGTGCCTTACTTCACTGTGGTGCTGCGCAAGGGCTATGGCCTGGGCGCGCAGGCCATGACGGCAGGCAGCCTGCTGGCCCCGGACTTTACCGTGGCCTGGCCCACTGGCGAGTTCGGCCCCATGGGCTTCGAGGGCGCGGTGCGCTTGGGTTTCAGCAAGCAGCTCGATGCCATCGAAGACCCGGTGCAGCGCCAGCAACTTTTCGATGGCCTGGTCGCGGCGGCCTACCAGAAAGGCAAGGCCCTCAACATGGCCGCACACCTCGAGCTTGACGACGTGATCGACCCGGCCGACACGCGTCGCTGGCTGGTGCGTGGCCTGGCCGCGATGCCCGAGCCCGTGCCGCGTCAAGGTCGCAAACGGTCCTTCATTGACGCCTGGTGATCCGGGCAGGCGGGCTGGTCTTCCCCCGATCTTCCCATCTGGTGGCAAGTCAAGCCCCCTGGTCTGCGGGAGTGCCAAGCCATTTTGGGCTGCTTGGTGTTGATCCGGTCAAACCCTTGGGCTAGAGTGCGCGCGTACACAGACCGGACAGGGACCATGACAAGCATCAGGGACGAGGGCGGCACCCACGCGGTGTTGGAGGCGGCATCCGCCTTGGATCAGGGGGCGCCAGGTGGCGGCCTGCGCACCTGGGGCCTGGCCTCCGTGAGTGCGGCTGCCCTGGCTGCATGCGGTGCCGGCACGGACACCCCCACCACCGATGCACAGGCCCAGCCCGCCAACGTCACGCCCGCCACACCTGAGCAGCAGCAACAAGCCGTGCGCTTCCTGGACCAGGCGGGCCTGGGCGCCACCACGGCCGAGGTCGATGCCCTGACGTCCAGCCAACTCAACTTTGATGCCTGGCTGGATGCCCAGTTCGCCATGCCACCGGGCAGATCGGCCTGGCAGTTGGCGAAGGACCTGGGTGTGGACACGAATCCCAAATCGATCGACGCCGACACCGGTCTGGACAATGTCCTGTGGTACCGGCTCCTCAAATCCCCGGACGTGCTGCGCCAGCGCATCGTGCTGGCTTTGTCCGAGATCTTCGTGGTCTCGATGAACAACATGCCGATCCCCTGGGGGCAGTTCGCTTGCCTGGCCTACTGGGACACGCTGGAGGCCTACTGCTTTGGCACCTTCCGCGAGCTGATCGAGCGCATCACCCTCTCTCCGGCCATGGGCGTGTACCTGAGCATGCGCGGCAGCCAGAAAAGCGATGCGGACAGTGGCCGGCGCCCGGACGAGAACTACGCGCGCGAACTGATGCAGCTGTTCACCATCGGGCTTGTCGAACTGGACAACAATGGCCAGCCGATCCTGGTCGACAAGGATGGCAAGAAGGAGACTGTCGACACCTACAGCAACGACGACGTCATGCAACTGGCCAAGGTGCTCACGGGCTGGGACTTTGACGTCACTGAGGCACCGACCTACAACGCCGCCAAGACAACACCTGACTACACCCGCTTGCCGATGAAGCCGCAAGCCGACCGGCACGATGATGAGTCGGCCAAGACCTTCCTGGGCCTGACCATCCCGGCCAAGGCAAAGGATGCCGCTGGCGATCTGGAAAAGGCGCTCGACCACATCTGCGCCCACCACAACGTGCCCTTCTTTGTCTCCAAGCAGTTGATCCAGCGCCTGGTGATGAGCAACCCGACGCCGGAGTACGTGCTGGACGTGGCCAAGGTGTTCGTGGACAACGGCCAGGGCCTGCGCGGTGACCTGAAGGCCGTGATCCGCGCCATCCTCAAGCACCGCATGGCGCGTGAGGCGCTCACGGGCAACGAGGCCGTGCAACGCTGCAAGCTGCGTGAGCCGATACTGCGCTTCGTGCAGTGGGGGCGCCTGGCGCGCCTGCAGTCTATCGACAACGAATGGAACATCGGTGACCTCTCCGCCGCCGACCGACTGGGCCAAAGCCCCATGCGTGCGCCCTCCGTGTTCAATTTCTTCCGCCCCGGTTACGTGCCGCTGAACTCGGGCGTCAGTGCCGATGGCTTTGTGGCACCGGAGTTCCAGATCACCGACGAGTCCAGTGTGATCGGCTATGCCAACTTCGTCTTGCAGCACCTCGATGGCGCGGGCACGCAGATGATCGCCTTCGACTACAGCGAATGGACGGCCATCGCCGCTGATGCGGCCAAGCTGGTCGACCGGCTCAACCTGATGCTCACGGCCCGCTCGCTGGCCAGCGTCACGGTCGATGTCATCACGGCGGCGGTCAGGTCTTTGCCGGCCGATACCAGCGTGCGCCTGGCCAACCGCGTCAAGGCTGCGTTCTACCTGATGCTGACCTCGCCGGACTACATGATCCAGCGCTGAACGGGAGCCAACAGCACATGAGCAAACCATCACACGATCAGCACACCATGCTGGACCGCAGAAGCTTCCTGCGCCGCAGTGGGGCTCTCTCGCTGGGCGCGATGACCGCACCCTGGCTGATGAATCTGGCCGGCATGGCCCAGGCTGCCGCGGCCCAATCCGCTGCAAGCGATGGCTACAAGGCGCTGGTCTGCGTGTTCCTTCAGGGTGGCAATGACCAAGGCAACACCGTGATTCCGGTAGATGAGGCCGACTACAAGCTCTACACCTCGCTGCGTGGCGCCTTGGCTCTGCCGCGCGGTAGCAAGCTGACTGACAACCTGCTGCTGCCCATCGATACACCGCCTGCGGGCACGCCCGCTTTGTCGCTGGCACCGGCACTCACCCAGCTCGCACCCTTGTTCAACCAGCAGCGCCGCCTCGCTGTGCTGCTCAACATCGGCCCGCTGCACCAGCCCACGACGAAGACGCAGTTCCTGACGCGCGCGGCGGGCGTTGATCTGCCCGACAAGCTCTTCTCGCACAACGACCAGCAGTCGGTCTGGCAGTCCTATGCCCCCGAAGGCAGTACCGTGGGCTGGGGTGGCCTGATCGGCGATGCGGGCCTGGCTTCCAACGCCATCGCCTCGCTGACCTGCGTGAACCTCTCGGGCAATGCGGTGTACTTGGCGGGCAAGCAGATTGGGCAGTTCATGGTCAACAGGCATGGTCCTGCACCCTTGCTTGCCAATGATGCGGCCAACCTCTTTGGCTCGCAGGATTGTGTGACGGCCTTCAAGGCGCTGGTGTCCACGCAGGAGCCCACCGTGCACCGTTTGGCCAAGGAACACAGCGCCATCATGCGCCGGGCCATGAGCACCAACAGCGTGCTGATCGACCAACTGGCCAACGTGACGACGCCGGCGGTGCATATCGATGAGAGTAACGTGCTGGCCACCCAGCTCAACACGGCGGCCCGCATCATTGCCGCGCATGCCCAGCTCGGCGCGGGCGGCCTCAAGCGCCAGGTCTTCCTCGTGTCACTGGGTGGCTTCGATACCCACGACAACCTCAGCAGCAGGCATCCCGATCTGCTGGGCAAGCTGGCCGATGCACTGTCCCAGTTCGATACCGATCTGGTGGCCATGGGCATGCAAGACCAGGTCACCACGTTCACGGCCAGCGACTTCGGTCGCACCTTGACCTCCAACGGCGATGGCTCCGACCACGGCTGGGGCAGCCACCACTTCGTGATGGGCGGGGCAGTGAAGGGCGGTCGCTTCTATGGCAGCTGGCCCGATGTCACAGGCTTTGATGATGGCGAGCACAACATCGGCCAGGGGCGGCTCTTGCCCACCATGTCCGTGGACCACCTGGCGGCGGCGCTGGCCGGCTGGATGGGCGTAACAGATCCTTTGGCTTTGCAACAGATCGCACCGCACCTGAAGGCGTTCCCAACGGCGTCTCCACTGGCAAATCTCTTTTGAAGCGCAGGCCTCGCCTCAACATCTGGTTGCGCACCGTCACGCTGACTTTCGTAGATTCCACCCCGACAAACATCAAACGAGGGGTGAGCGGTGGAAGCTGCGCATGCGTGCGAGCGGTCCTTGCTGGAAGGGCCGCCGGGGTATCCTGTTGACCTGAAGGGCATGTCATCTGGCATGGCGGGGCTGCTGGGCATGGCCGGCGCGAGCCTGCTGCTGTCGGCCTGCACCGACGAGCAACTGGGCCCACCAACCGACGAAGACGCCGCCCGCTTTCTAGCCCAGGCCAGTCTGGCCGCCACGCAGGCAGACAGCGCCGCATTGATGCAATTGGGCTACAGCGCCTGGCTCGACCAGCAGTTCGCGCAACCCCTGTCCACCTCCTTGTGGGCCTGGATGCTGGCCCATGGCTTTGGCGACGCGCAATACAAGTCCACCGACGTGGGCATGGACAACGCGCTGTGGTTTCGCCTGCTCAACGCCCAGGACGGGCTGCGCCAGCGTGTCGTGCTGGCCCTCAGCGAGATCTTCGTGGTGTCGCTGCGCAACATGCCGGTACCCTGGGGGCCCTTCCTGTGCGTGGCCTACTGGGAAACGCTGGAAGCCCACTGCTTCGGCAACTTCCGCGACCTGCTGGAGCGCATCGCCTTGTCGCCTGCCATGGGCGTGTACCTGAGCATGCGGGGCAGCCAGAAAGAAGACGCCTCCGGGCGGCGCCCTGACGAGAACTTCGCCCGTGAGCTGATGCAGCTGTTCACCATCGGCCTGGTGCAGCTCAACATCGATGGCTCGCCCAAGCTCGATGCGCAAGGCCAGGCCGTGGCCACCTACAACAACGACGATGTCCGGGGCCTCGCGCGCGTTTTCACAGGCTGGGACTTCGATGCCTTCGACGCCAGCAAGCCCGACTATGCCAGCCGGCCCATGGTGTTCAACGCAGGCGAGCACAGCACCATGGACAAGGCCTTTCTCGGCATCGCGATCGCGGGCAGCACGCCGGGCGAGCAGGCCTTCAAGCAGGCGCTCGACACGGTCTTCCAGCATCCCAATGTCGGCCCTTTTCTGGCCCGGCGCCTTATCCAGCGCCTGACCTCCAGCAACCCCAGTGGGGGCTACATCGCCCGCGTGGCCCGTATCTTCAACGACAACGGCAGCGGTGTGCGTGGCGACATGCAGGCCGTGATCCGCGCCGTGCTGATGGATGGCGAAGCCCGCCTGGGCCTGACCCCACTGCCCAGCGACGAGGCCGGCAAATTGCGCGAGCCCATCCTGCGCTTCCTGCAATGGGCGCGCATGGTCCGCCTTCAATGCAGCGATGACCTGTGGAATGTGGGCGACCTCTCCGGCCCTGATCGCCTGGGGCAGAGCCCCTTGCGGGCGCCGTCGGTCTTCAACTTCTTCAGACCAGGCTATGTGCCGCGCCAGACCGCCTTGGCCGTGCAGGACATGGTGGCGCCGGAGTTCCAGATCACCGACGAGTCAACGGTCATCGGCTATGCCAACTTCATGTTCTGGATGCTGCCCAACGGGGCATCCAACATCACCGTGGACTACAGCGACTGGCTGCCTCTGGCCAGCACACCCGCCGCACTCGTGGACCGCCTCAACCTCTTGCTCACCGGCCGAAGCCTGAGCAGCACGCTGGTGTCGGATCTCACCACGGCCCTGGCCACCTTGCCCCTTGACCAGGCCGATGGTGCCAAGCGGCGTGTGATCACGGCCATGCTGACCATCCTGTGCTCACCAGAGTATCTGGTCCAGGCTTGAGGACGAACTCGAAAATGAACACACCATGACGCGACCCGATGCCAGTCGCCGCGCCTTTCTGAAGCGGGCCGCTGCCCTCTCGATGCTGGGCTCGGCTGCGCCCTGGGCCTTGAGCCTGGCCACCATGGCCGATGCCGCCGCAGCCAGCTCCGCCTCCAGCGACTACAAGGCCCTGGTGTGTGTATTCCTGTACGGCGGCAACGACCACGCCAACACCCTGGTGCCGGTCGATGCGGCCAGTTATGCGCTCTACAGCGCGGCACGCGGCAGCCTCAGCCTGCCCTGGTCTGGCTTGCAGGCCACCGCCCTGCAGCCGCGCGTTCCCCTGCCCAACAGCCGGCAGATGGCCCTGGCCCCTTCGCTGGCGCCCATCAAGCCCTACTTCAACGCAGGCAAGCTCGCGGTCTTGCTCAACATCGGCCCTTTGATCCAGCCGACCTCGCTGGCGGACTTCCAGGCCCAGCGCGTGCCGCTGCCCAGCAAGCTGTTTTCGCACAATGACCAGCAATCGGCCTGGCAGACCTATGCACAAGAAGGCGCGCAGGCCGGCTGGGGCGGCCACCTCGGTGACCTGCTCATGTCGGGCAATGGCCATGCCGCCTTCACGTGCGTGAGCTTGTCGGGCAACGCTGCCTATGTGGCGGGTGATCAGGTCGTGCCCTATATGCTCAACCCGGCCGGCGTGGCACCACTGCGGGCCATCGACGGGCTCATGTACGGCTCTGCGGCCTGCTCAGACCTCTTCAAGCGCGTGGTGACGCAGCCCGACAGCACGCATGTGATGGCCCGCATGCATGCCGACATCATGCGCCGTGCCATCGATGCGCAGGTGGACCTCGGTGCGGCGCTGGGCCAGACGGGTGCGCTGTCAACCACCTTCGCCGCTGGCAATGGCTTGGCCGCACAGCTGAAGATGGTGGCCAACATGATCGCGGCGCGCGGTGCACTGGGCCTCAAGCGCCAGGTCTTCTTCGTCTCGCTGGGTGGCTTCGACATGCACGACAACCTCATGAGCCAGCACCCCATCCTGCTGGGGCAAGTGGCCAGTGCGCTTCAGAGCTTTGCCGATGCCACCAATGAGCTGGGCGTGGCCAACCAGGTCACCACCTTCACCGCCAGCGACTTTGGCCGCACGCTCAGCAGCAATGGCGATGGCTCCGACCATGGTTGGGGCGGCTACCACTTCGTGCTGGGTGGGGCCGTGCAGGGCGGGCGCTTCTATGGGCAGCTGCCCGACGCCGGCCTGCAAGGCGCGCAGGACATCGGCCAGGGCCGCCTGCTGCCCACCATGGCCGTGGACCAGCTGGCCACCGCGTTGGCGGGCTGGATGGGCGTCAGTGCCACGGACCAGCGCACGCTGATCGCCCCGCATGCATCGGCCTTCGATGCGAGCGTGCTGGCGGATCTCTTCACGCCCCAGGCCGCCGCCTCGAGCTGAAATCGCGCCTGAACGCGCTACCATGCGGCCCCAGTTCACATGGAGTCCGCATGAGCAGCAGCAAGCCCAATCAACTCAGCCGCACCGTTGCCAAGTTCCAGGGCCTGCCTGCCGGTCTGAGCCCCTGGCTGACCAGCTTCGTGCTCGGCAATGTGGTGCCCCTGGTCGGCACGGCCAAGCTGCGCTTCGAGGAGATCAGCAACCAGCGCGTGGTGGTGAGCATCCGCAACCGCCGCAAGGTGCAGAACCACATCAAGGGCGTGCACGCGGCCGCCATGGCCCTGCTGGCCGAAACCGCCACCGGCTTTTGCGTGGGCATGAACGTGCCTGACGACAAGCTGCCCCTGATCAAGACGCTCAAGGTGGACTACCTCAAGCGCTCGGTGGGCGACATGAAGGCCGTGGCCCAGCTGCGTCCCGAGCAGATCCAGCAGATCCTCTCGCAGGACAAGGGCGAGGTCACGGTGCCTGTGAGCATCACCGACGAGTCGGGCCAGGAGCCGATCCAGTGCGAGATGGTCTGGGCCTGGGTGCCCAAAAAGCGCGCTTGACAGCCAGGTTGATGTCAGACCGTGCTGGTCTGCGGCACGTGGCGGCGAATCGTGCTCACCAGTGCCTCCAGCTCGATGGGCTTGACCACCAGATCCACCATGCCGGCGGCGCGGCACTTGGCGTGCTCTTCCGACATGGCGTGTGCCGTCTGGCCGATAACCGGCAATGACGGGGCCAGGGCCTGGATGCGCCGCGTGGCCTCGTAGCCATCCATCACGGGCATCTGGATGTCCATCAGCACCAGGTCGAAAGCCTCGGCGCCGTGCTGCGCCAGCTTGGCCATCGCCGAGACGCCGTTGTCGCTCATCGTGACTTCGGCGCCCTCATAGCTCAGCAGCTCGGCCAGCACCATCTGGTTCACCTGGTTGTCTTCGGCGGCCAGGATGCGCAGGCCATGCAGCCTGGGTGCACGTGCGGGTGGCGCATCAACCGCGTCTGCCTTGGGGGGTGAGGCCCCGGTGGCCGTTGGCGTGGTGGGTGCCGCCGAGGTCGGCATGTGGCCCTGAACCAACGGCAGGATCACCTCAAAGCGCGTGCCCCGATCGGGCGCGCTGAACACCTGGATCTCGCCGCCCAGCATCTCCACCAGCCGCTTGGTGATGGCCAGCCCAAGCCCCGTGCCGCCGAACTGGCGCGTGGTCGAGCCATCGGCCTGCTCGAAAGGGCGGAACAGGCTGTCGACCTGGCCGGCCGTCATGCCGATGCCCGTGTCGGCCACGGTGAGCACGAGCTGATCCTGGTGCTGCTGTGCCGAGACATGCACCGCGCCGCTGGCCGTGAACTTGACCGCGTTGGACAGCAGGTTGAGCATGATCTGCTCCAGCCGCAGGGCATCGCCCAGGCAGTGCGTGGGCAGGTCGGCATCGACCTCGGTCTGCAATGCCAGCCCTTTTGCCTGGGCCTGATCCCGCACGAGGTCGACAACGCGCGCCAGCAATGGGCGCAGCGCCACGGGCTGCATCTCGATGTGCAGCTTGCCGGCTTCGATCTTGGAGAAGTCGAGGATGTCGTTGATGATGCCCAGCAGCAGCCGGCCCGAGGCATTGATCTGCTCGAAGATCTGGTGGGCCGACCCCGTGTGATCGCGGCTGCCGATCTGGGCCAGGCCCAGCACCCCATTGAGCGGCGTGCGGATCTCGTGGCTCATGTTGGCGAGGAACTCGCTCTTGATGCGGGCCAGGCGCTCGGCCTCCTGGCGGGCGGCTTCCAGCTCGGCCGTGCGCTTCTGCACGGTCTGCTCCAGGCTGGCTTGGTGCATCTGCAAGGCCTCGCGGGCCTGTTGCACTTCGCTGATGTCCTGGATGGCGCCTTCGATGCGCACCACGCGGCCGTCCTGCCAGATGGGGTTGCCCAGCGTGCGGATCCACTTGATCATGCCTTTGGCGCTGATCAGCTCCAGCTCCAGCGCATAGGCCTCGCCGTGCTCGATGGCCCGGCGGATGGTGGCGCTCAGCTTGTCGCGGTGCTCACCGCGGAAGTAGTCCATGCCATCGTCGAGCTTGAACACCAGGGACCCGGGCTGGGTGGGGTCGAGGTCCAGGATGCGGGCCGCGCCATCTGTGCGGGTGCCGTGGCCTGTGGTCACGTCCAGGCTCCAGCCACCGACCTTGGCCAGGCGGCTCATGTCGTCCAGCAGGGCCTGTTTTTCGCGCAGGGTGTTTTGCGCCTCCACCCGTTCGGTGATGTCGCGCGAGAGGCCGAACAGGCCGATCGACTGGCCCCGGTCATCCTTGATCGGCCCCTTGGTGACGAGGAAGATGCGGTGCTCCCCGTTGTGGAAGGTCAGCGCTTCCTCGTGTGTGCTGGTGGTGTCGGCTTGCATCACCGCCCGGTCGGCCTGGCGGATGCGCTCGGCCGACGCTGGGTCGAACAGCGCGGAGTCGTCCTGGCCGACGATCTGCTCGACCGTGATGCCCGCCATGGTGGCGGAAGCCGGATTGGCCATCAGGTAGCGGCCGTCCAGGTCCTTGACGAAGACGGCGTCGGTGGTGCCTTCGACCACGGCCCGCAGCAAGGCCTCGCTCTGGCGCAGTGCGGCCTCGGTTCGGCGGCGCTCGGTGATGTCGAGCACCAGGCCGATGATCACGCGGCCCGAGGTGGTCTGCAGCTCGCGGCCGTGCACATCCAGCGCCACGGCCGTGCCGTCGCACCGCACACCGTTGAAGCTGTAGCGGACCTCCCGCATGTCACCACTGGCCTGTCCATGCATAAACGGTGCGATGCGCTCGCGGTCCAGGGGCGAGATCACGCTGCTGACCGTGATTTTGTGGATGAGCTGCTCGGGGTCGTCATAACCCAGCATGAGCGCGAAGGCCGGGTTGACGTAGCGGAAGTGGTCGCCCTGCACGATGAAGATGCCCGCCAGCGACTGCTCGACCAGGGCCTGGAACTTGTTGTTGTCGGAGTTCTGCTCACCACGCCGCATCCAGCCCATCACCAGGCTGACCAGCAGGTTCACGGCCAGGAACACGCAGATCGCGATCAAGGGGGCCGGCTTGTCCAGCTGCCAGGACATCCTGGGTGGGACCAGCAGGTACCAGCCTGCCAAGGTGGAGGTCACCGTGGCCAGCAAGCCCGCCGGAGCGCCGCCCAGCCATGCGGCGATGAACACGGCGGGGTAATACAGGATCCAGACGTAGGGCACGATCTGCGCCCACGCGATCCACTGGACGGCGGTGGCCACGGCCGGAGTCAGGAGGCCCCAGGCCAGTTGGACGAGGGTGATGCGTGGCGCGTTGGTGTCGCCCAGGTAGGTGTCGGTGTCGGACGGGGTGTTCTGCAGCGTGAGCCACAGCAGGGCCGAGGTCACGGCGATGAAGGCCAGGCCCTTGTAGGTCGAGAACCTCGCCACGGCGTGCGGGTCTGCGAACATCTCCAGCACCCGGTCCGACAGCAGGATCCAGGCGGCGGCGAACACGGCGTAACCCACGGTGGCCCGCATGCTGAACAGCTTGCGACGAGTGACCGGCATCAAGGCGCTCCTTCCCTGCTTGCATGGCTGGTCGCACCATTATGGATGGACCCAGCCCCAAGCTGGTCTGGAGATCAGCGGGGTAACGGGCGGTGTTGTCGGGCGGTATCGTTCTCAGGCGACTTCGGTGCGCGCCGTCACGGCCTTGCCGCTGCGCAGGCCCAGCTTGCGCATCAGGGCCTGGTCCTTGTCGAAGGCGGGGTTGCCGGTGGTCAGCAGCTTGTCGCCGTAGAAGATGGAGTTGGCGCCAGCCAGGAAGCACAGGGCCTGCACAGCCTCGCTCATCTGCTGGCGGCCGGCCGACAGGCGCACGCGTGCGGTGGGCATGGTGATGCGGGCCACGGCGATGGTGCGCACGAACTCCAGCGGGTCGAGCTGGGGGGTATCGGCCAGCGGGGTGCCGGGTACGCGCACCAGGTCGTTGATGGGCACGGACTCGGGGTAGGTGGGCAGGTTGGCCAGCTGGGCGATCAGACCGGCGCGGCCTTCACGTGTTTCGCCCATGCCGACGATGCCGCCACTGCACACCTTCAGGTTGGCCTTGCGCACATGCTCCAGCGTGTGAAGGCGGTCTTCCAGGTCGCGCGTGGTGATGATGTCGCCGTACAGCTCGGGGGCGGTGTCCAGGTTGTGGTTGTAGTAGTCCAGCCCGGCGTTCTTGAGGGACTGGGCCTGAGAGTCGGTCAGCATGCCCAGGGTGCAGCAGGCTTCCAGGCCCTCGTCCTTGATCACGCCGATCAACTCGGCCACCTTCTCGATGTCACGGTCTTTCGGGGCACGCCAGGCGGCGCCCATGCAGAAGCGGCTGGCTCCGGCCTCGCGCGCGGCGATCACGGCCTCGCGCACCTCGCCTGGCGACATCAGCTTGCTCGCCTCCACGCCCGTGTCGTAGGAGGCCGATTGAGGACAATAGCCGCAGTCTTCCGGACAGCCGCCGGTCTTGACCGACAGCAGCGTGGCGTGCTCGATCTCGTTGGCGTCCCAGTGCTGGCGGTGCACCTGCTGGGCCTGCCACAGCAGGTCGTTGAAGGGCAGGTTGAACAGCGCCAGCACCTTGGCACGGGGCCAGCGGCCGTCTGCGAAGTCCGGATCAGTGCAGTCGCCGCCGCAGCCGTGGCTGTTGAGCACCGATTTCTTGGGCACAAGCTGGATGGGCTTGGCGGTGTCAGTGGGGGAAGTGGTCGTGCACTGAGAAGACATGGACAGCAGGCCGCGCCCTGAGAGACGCGACGTGAGTTGACGGACAAGGCAAATGCGAGTGTAGTCTGCCCTGGCCTTGACCTGCCGGGCCTTGAGATCACCCCGTTGACCTTGGGTGGTTGCGCGTCAACAAGTGGTACGGCGCGTTCAGCCATGTGAAAACCGCCCTTGCAGTAAGAACGTATTTGCGATCTTTTCATCGTGCCCGCAAGGCAGCAAAAAGCCGCAATCTAGGCGCACGCCGCAGGCCATGCTGGTGGCATGGCCAAGGTGGGCAACGACGCTTGCGGCTGTTTGCTGCCTTGCCCTAAGGGTTGCTTCGCAAAGGCAGCGTCTGCGGCGTTGCAAATCCTCGCCGGGCCACCAGCCCGACTGCGGTTTGCGCCTTGCAGCCACTGTCTTTGCGAGGCAACGGGCACTATGAAAAGATCGTAAACACGTTCTAAGCTCACCCCATGCGTTTCGAACACCTCATCGAGATCAATTCCCCTCAGCTGGCCATGCGGAGCATGGTGGCGGTTTTCACGCGCGAGCAGCTGTGGCAAGGCCTGATGGCGCGCGTGCAGACGCCGCAGCGCTTTCCCAACGGCCCAGAGTCCTGCGATTGGCAGGAGACGGAGGCCGGCGTGTTCCAGCGCACCCTGCGCTTCGGGCAGCACGTGCTGCAGGACGAGGTGCGCACCGTGCCGCTGCACAGCATGCAGTTCACGCCCCAGCCGCATGGCGAAACCGTGCCGATCCGCCTGACCATCTCGATCGAAGAGCCCCAGGCCCAGCAGATGGTGCTGCGCTTCGTCTACCTGGGCATGGCCGAGCAGACGCCGGAAGAGGCCTACTACAACGACTACCGCCACAGCGCCTGGCTGCACAACGACCGCGACATGGTCACGACCCTGCGCGAGTGGCTGGAAAACGGCGAGCTGGGTCCGCGCAACCATTGAGCCGGCTGACCCGGCCAGGCGGCTTCAGGCCGCTTTAGGCGGATTTCGGCAGCTCCACCGAAAAGCGCGAGCCCTTGCCGGGTTCGCTGTGGACCGAGACCGTGCCGCCCATGCGTTCGACCAGCTGCTTGACGATGTACAGACCCAAGCCCGAGCCCTCGACCTTGGCTGAAACGGCTGCCACGCGCCTAAAGGGCTGAAACAGGGCTTCGGCGTCCTGCTGGGTCAGGCCGATGCCGTTGTCGGTGACGTCGATGAGCACGCGGTTGGCCACCTCCCGCGCCTCCACCGTGACCTGGCCGCCAGGCTGGTTGTACTTGCAGCCATTGGTCAGCAGGTTGACCAGCACCTGCTGCAAGCGCTGCGGGTCGGCGACCACCTTGGGGGCGGGTTGCGCAACGCGCTTGACAATGGTGACCTTGTGCTGGATGCGGGCAGACTCGATCAGGATCAGGCTGCTGTCGAGCACGGTGCCCAGATCGCAGTCCTGCAAGCTGATGCCGATCTCGCCTGCTTCGACCTTGCTGAGGTCAAGCACATCCTCCACGAGCTTGAGCAATTGCTGACCGGCATCAAAAATCCACTCCACCTGCTTGTGCTGCGTGGGTGGCAGGGGGTGCAGGTGGTCCATCGTGAGCAGTTGCGCAAAGCCCAGGATGGCATTGAGCGGGGTGCGCAGCTCATGGCTCAGGCGCGAGAGGAAGCCGCGCTGAGAGATGGCCACGCGCTCGGCGGCATCGCGCTCCAGCGCCAGCTGGGCCCGCGCTTTTTCCTGGGTGACGTCGCGGATCACGCCGATGACCCGCTGCACCTCGTCCGAGTCATCCCCGTTGTCCGGCAGGCTGCCCAGGGTCTCCAGATAGCGGCTTTGGCCACCTGGCAGCGGCACGCGCACGGTCAACCGAAACACGCTGCGGTTGGTGACGGCGTCGCGGAAGGCCTGGTCGGCACGGCGGCGATCCTCGGGGGCCATGCGTTGCAGCAACTCGGGCCCCGTCAGGGTGACGGCCACCTGCGGCAAGCCATAGAGGGCGGCGGCCTGGGCGTCCAGCATCACCTCGGCCCCATCGGCATCCACCTCGAACAGACCCAGTTCCGCTCCCACGACGGCCAGCTCCCAGCGCCGATGCGCCCGGGCAATGTCCTGCTGATAGAGCTGCTGGCGTTTAAGGCCTCGACGGATCACGAGGTAACCGATCAGGGACAGCGCCACGGCAGCCAGCGTGACACTGCCGATGAGGATCTGCTCCGTGACGCGCGAGGCATGTCCCAGGTTGCGGCTGAAGGCGATCTCCGCATTGAACAGGGCCTGGTTGATGCTGTGGATCTGGGTCAAGGTGGCCTTGACTTCGTCGTCAGAGGCCTCTCGCTTGATCTCGTCACGCAATTGGGGTGCGATCTCTTGCAGCCGGGCAATGAGGCGATCGCCCTCGATCCAGGCATCCAGCGAATCCTTGAACAAGGCTTCATCGCCGAAGTGCCGAAAGAGCTCGATCATCCCGTCGATGTCGTCGGGGTGGTTGCCGCCATCGATGAAGGCTTTGCGAACCGTGGGCCAGTCCAGAGGGGCGTGCATCATGCCCTCACGGGCACGCCTGTCTCCCAGGGGCACCTTCAGCGCTTGTTCGAACAAGGCGTATTCCATGGGATCGCTTGTGTTGGCGTAGACCAGCAGGTGCTGCACCGCCTCATTGCGCGACTTGGACCACAAGCTCTCGCCACCGACGTAAGCACGCACGGCGCCCAAGACCTTGACGCTGCCGATGGCCAGGGCCCCCACCAAAATCACGATCACCACGGAAGGGGCCAGCATGTACAGATAGAGGCGCCAGGCCGGCGGTCTGCGGACTGATGGCGTCATCCGGGCTCTTCCTCCACTGATGGGTGCAGGGTGGCTTGCACCACCGGGGTGCTCTCACGCTATCAGAAAGCCGCGGCGCTGAAAAGCGAGGTGGCCAGCAAGGGGAGGCCGTTGTGCAACTACAGCACAGGGTGAAGCAAGCTCAGATGAGGCAAGACCGGTTGGGCTTGCGCACGGCCTGCTTGAACGGCCGCTTGCAGTCCGGGCAGGCGCGCGGCCATCTCGCTGGCGGAGCTGCCCAGCCCGCGCACCACGCACAGTGCAGCGGGTTGGGCGGATGCAAACCGTTCGACGTTTGCCGGGCTCAGCAGGCCGCCGATGGCCACGACTGGAGCCGGGCTGTGCTGCACCCACCAGCGCAGATTATCCTGGCCTTGCGGGACCCAGGGCATGTCCTTGGTGGTCGTGGGCATGACCGGGCCGCAGGCGATCAGGCTGGCACCGCAACCGGCCGCGCGGGCCAGTTCCCAGGCGCTGTGCGAGCTCAGGCCCAGGACCACGTCATGGCGTGCCGACAAGATCTGTTCGCGTGCGGCCAGGTCGAGCGATAGCAGGTCCTCCTGACCGAGGTGCAGGCCCAGCTTCAGGCCCGGCTTCAGGTGAGGCTGTTGCAGGCGTTGCAGAGCCTGCTGCCAGTGGTCGTTGATGAACAGCAGGGCCTGGTGGCGGATGCAGCTGTCGGTGCTGGCATCGATGTGGGCCTCGACGCCCTCTCTGGCCTTGTGCCGCAGTTGCAGGCAGCGCAAGCCCGCCTGGGCCGCAGCGTCGAGCTGGGTGCTGTCAGGCAGGATGCCGTAGAGGCCATCGGCCGGCGCTTGGAATGGCCGGAACAAGGGTGTGCTGCTGCCGTCTTCCTGGTTCTGGCCGTGCGTGAGTTGCCAGGGCAGGTCCTGGCCGATGCCCAGATAGGGCAGAGGCCCCAGCGCATGGGCCGCACTGGCCATCACCGGGCCGGGGCCCTGGCCGGCGGCATGTGCATGGCGCAAGGCCTGGGTGGTCAGCATCTTGGCCAGCACGACTGCATCGGCGCTGACGTGGCCGAGTGCCAGTGCGCTGGCGGCGGCGCTCGCAAACGTGCAGCCACTGCCGTGGTGATCGCGCGTGGGCACACGGCGGCTGCACAGCCAGCCCTGCGCGTGAGGCGTGTCCAGCCAGTCCATGGCCCAGTCCGCACCCCGTGTCGAGCCAGGCGCGTCGCCACCGGTGATAACGACGCTATGGGCGCCCATGGCCCGCAGCAGCGAGGCCAGCTGGGGCAGCTCGTCAGCGGGGCCATCGTGGCGCGCAGGCTTGCCCAGCAGGCGCAAGGCCTCGGCGCGATTGGGGGTGATCAAGGTGGCCAGGGGCAGCAGCTCGCGTCGGTATGCCTGCACCACGGCTTCGTTGCTGAAGGCCGCCCCACCGGCTGAGGCCCCCAGCACAGGGTCGATCACCAAGGCCAGATCGGGCTGCTGGGCACGGCGTTGCCGCACCCATTCGGCCACGGTGTTGATCAGCGTGACGTCACCCAGCAGGCCGGTCTTGATGACTTGCGGGGACATGTCTTCACCGAGCGCCTGCATCTGTGCCAGCAACTGGCTGGGCGAGACGGGGAAGATCGCGTCCACGCCGGTGGAGCGCTGGGCCGTGAGGCTGGCCACGATGGGGCACAGGTGCACGCCCATGGCGTCGGCGGCGCGCTGGTCGGCACTCAGGCCGGCGCCGCCGCTGCTGTCATGGCCGGCGATGCTCCAGATGATGGGGGGGCGTGGCTGGTCTGGCATCACAACAACACGAAGGGCTGGCCACCCACGGGCGTGGTGGCCACGGCCACATCGCTGGTGGGCATGAGGCCGGCCTTGAAGCCCGTGCGGCCGCCTTGAACGGCGTGCGCAAAGGCGCGGGCCATGCCAACCGGGTTGCCCGATTGGGAGACGGCCGAGTTCAGCAGCACCGCGTCCATGCCCAGCTCCATGGCGGCTGCGGCATGCGAGGGCGCGCCCAGGCCGGCATCGACGATCAAGGTGATGTCTGGCAGGCGGGCACGCAGGGTGCGCAAGGCCCAGGGGTTGAGCAGGCCCAGACCCGAGCCGATGGGCGCGGCCCAGGGCATGAGGATGCGGCAGCCGGCATCGACCAGGCGTTGTGCACTGACCAGGTCATCGGTGCAGTAAGGCAGCACGACGAAGCCATCCTGATGGAGCTGGCGCGCGGCCTCGACCAGCTCGAATGGGTCGGGTTGCAGCGTCTGTTCGTCGCCCACCACTTCGAGCTTGATCCAGCTGGTGCCCAGCAGCTCGCGGGCCATGTGGGCCAGGTTGATGGCCTCGCGCGCGCTGCGGCATCCGGCGGTGTTGGGCAGCAGGTGGGCGCCGCGCTCCTTGGCCGTGTCACGGATGATCTGCACGAAGCCGTTGTCGCCACCACCTGGCACGGCCAGTGTGCGCTTGAGGCCCAGCGTGAGCACCTGCGAGCCTGAGGCCTCGATGGCTTCACGCAAGACCTGGGGTGAGGGGTAGCCGGCGGTGCCCAGCAGGAAGCGGCTGGAGAGCGTGGTGTCGCCAATGGACCAGGTGTCCGTCATGTCAGGTCTCCTTCAGATGGTGAGCTGGTGGCTGACGTCTTCATCTTCAGCCACCAGTGATGGGCGAGAAGCACAGCACGGCATCGCCGTCTTGCAGGATGTGATCGCTGCGAGCCCCACGTGACACGAACTGGCCATTGACAGCAGTGGCCACCTGCTCTGGTTGCTTGTTCAACCGTGGCAGCAGGGCGTCCAGCGCCTGCGCTAGGTTGCTGCCTGCGGACAGCTCAAGCGGCCCGTGGTCTGTGCGGATCTGGATGGTGGCGGGTTGGGCGGCGGTGGACATGTCGCGAGAAGTAGGTCAATGAGGTGCGGCGACTTCGTCGGGCTGCAGTGCGCCCCACTGTTCACTGATCAAGCCAGCTTGAGTCAAGGCCTCATCCATGATGGACGGCGCCAGCAGCCAGCCATGCCGGTACAGGCCATTGATGCGCACCAGGCCGGGCTCGATCTGGATCTGCGGGCGGTGGTCTGGCAGGGCGGGGCGCAGGTTCACATCCATGCGCAGGATGCGGGCCTCGGCCAGCTCCGGGATGATGCTGTGCGCAGCGGCCATCAGCTCGACGGCAGAGCGCAAGGACATAGGCGAACGGTCTTCACTTTCGATCTCGCTGGCCCCGATCAGCACGACATCACCGGGCCGGGGCACGATGTAGACGCGGTGGCGCGGGTGCAGCAGGCGAACCGGGCGTTGCAGGCCGATGCCGGGCGCATGCAGCCAGACGACTTCACCGCGCACGCCACGCACCGGCAGGTCGGGCCGGGCGCCGGTGCCGCGCACATCGAGGACCAGGTCGAAGTGTTGGGTCCGTTCGTCGCAGCCTAGGGTGTCGCGATGGTTCAGTGTGTGAGGCGTCACGCCATGCACGGTGCGCGACCAATGCCATTGCACACCTCGTGCGTCGTCATGCAGGGCTTGCAAGGTGCGCACTGAATCGATGTGGCCTTCGCCATGCAGCATCCAGGCATGCAGCGGGCCCGAGGTGCCGTGCAGGCAAGGTTCGAGTTGCTGCAATTGCGAGGCACTCAAGGCTTCGGGTGGCTGTGCTGCATGAGCAAAGGCCGGGCCAGAGATGTCCAGCCGAGCCAGCACACGCCGTGCCGCGCCCAGGTCGCTGCCATGGGCCACCATCAGGCTGCCGCGGCGCGAGAAGCTTGGTGCCGGGCTGACGCGTGCCGCGAGGGCCTCGGTGATCTGCGCCCAGCGCTCGATCGAGTGCCAGCCTCGTCCAGCCACATCGGGCTCGGCGGTCTCCAGCTCGGCCAGCGGGCTGAGCATGCCAGCGGCGGTGAAGCCGGCGGCACCGTGGCCATCGTGTGCGGGCTGTGGCCCGGCGGCCGGGTCGAACACGCTGACCTGGTGGCCTTGATGCGACAAGGTCCAGGCCAGCAGACGACCGAGCAGGCCGGCACCTGCGATGCCGATGCGCAGAGACTTGCCTGACATGACGTTTCCTACTGCTGGGACGATGAGGCGAGCCCGATTCAGGCTGCGGGCTTCTCGGCCTTGATCGGGATGTAGAGCTCGCCACCCACTTGCTTGAACTCTTCGGACTTGGCCGCCATCCCACGGGCGATGGCATCGCCATCGCCCACGCCTTGTGCAGCGGCAAACTCGCGCACCTCCTGCGTGATCTTCATCGAGCAGAACTTGGGGCCGCACATCGAGCAGAAGTGCGCCACCTTGGCCGCGTCCTTGGGCAGGGTCTCGTCATGGAAATCGCGCGCCGTCTCAGGGTCCAAACCCAGGTTGAACTGGTCCTGCCAGCGGAAGTCAAAGCGCGCTTGCGAGAGCGCATCGTCACGCGCACGCGCACCCGGGTGGCCCTTGGCGATGTCAGCCGCGTGCGCCGCGATCTTGTAGGCGATCAGGCCTTGCTTGACGTCATCGCGCTTGGGCAGGCCCAGGTGCTCCTTGGGTGTGACGTAGCACAGCATGGCCGTGCCCATCCAGCCGATCATGGCAGCTCCAATCGCCGAGGCGATGTGGTCATAGCCCGGGGCGATGTCGATGGTCAGCGGGCCCAGGGTGTAGAAGGGCGCTTCGTGGCAGTGCTTGAGCTGTTCGTCCATGTTCGCCTGGATCATGTGCATGGGCACGTGGCCAGGGCCTTCGATCATGGTCTGCACATCGTGCTTCCAGGCCACTTGCGTCAGCTCGCCAAGGGTCTTGAGCTCGGCGAACTGGGCTTCGTCATTGGCGTCGCTGAGCGAGCCGGGGCGCAGGCCATCGCCCAGCGAGAAGCTCACGTCGTACGCCTTCATGATCTCGCAGATGTCTTCGAAGTGCGTGTAGAGGAAGTTCTCCTTGTGGTGCGCGATGCACCACTTGGCCAGGATCGAGCCCCCACGCGAGACGATGCCCGTGCGGCGGTTGGCCGTCAGGTGGATATAGGGCAGGCGCACACCGGCATGGATGGTGAAATAGTCCACGCCTTGCTCGGCCTGCTCTACCAGCGTGTCACGGAAGATCTCCCAGGTGAGGTCTTCTGCCACGCCGCCCACCTTCTCCAGGGCCTGGTAGATGGGCACGGTGCCGATGGGCACGGGACTGTTGCGCACGATCCAGTCGCGCGTGGTGTGGATGTGCTTGCCGGTGGACAGGTCCATCACCGTGTCGCCGCCCCAGCGAATGGACCACACCAGCTTTTCCACTTCCTCTTCGATCGACGAGGTCACGGCCGAGTTGCCGATGTTGGCGTTGATCTTGACCAGGAAGTTGCGGCCAATGGCCATCGGCTCTAGTTCGGTGTGGTTGATGTTGGCGGGAATGATGGCGCGGCCACGGGCCACTTCATTGCGCACGAACTCAGGAGTGATCTCGCGCGGGATCATGGCGCCCATCGGGTTGCCCTTCAGGCGCGCTTCACGCTCGGCATCGACGCCATACTTGCTGCGCCAATCCTCGGCCAGATCCAGGCGGCGCTGGTTCTCGCGCAGGGCCACGAACTCCATCTCGGGCGTGATGATGCCTTTGCGCGCATAGTGCATCTGCGTGACGTTATGGCCAGCCTTGGCGCGGCGTGGCTGACGTTGCAATGCCGCCGCAGCACTGCGCAGGGCGGCCATGCGCTCGTCATGGCGTTCATCGGCCTTGAGGCCATCGTCCACAGCCTGGATGCTGCGGCCTTCGTACAGCTCGGTGTCACCACGTGCGACCACGGCGGCTTCGCGCACGGGCGGCAGGCCCTTGGTCACATCGATCGGCACGTTGGGGTCGGTGTAAGGGCCGGAGCAGTCGTACAGCGTGACGGTCTCGCCATTGGTCAGGCTCACTTCACGCATGGGCACACGCACACCATCGTGACTGCCTTGCACATAGACCTTGCGCGAGGCAGGCAGGGGTTCACGCGTCAGGCGCGTGAGTTCATCGAGCGCTTGCAGGGCGACAGCGGTATCGGGGGCGTTCATCGGCGGCTCCTTCGGATGGCGGTGGCAACACATGCTCCGAGGGGTGCCTGGGCCGAGCGGGTCGGCAGCGCGCTGGGGCGGGTGATTCGTCGTCAAGGAGACGAGGACAGTCCCATCGCGTCAGGTACGGCTCTTCTTTCGCCGGTATGAACCGGATCAAGTTCAGCGGGTTCGGTATCCCATCTCAGCGCCAGCTCGATTCGCATCTGGCACACCCCGGAGCAACGCCCAGTGTAAGCGCAAGCCATGGGCCAAGCCAGCTACCGAGCCAGAAAGCGGGCGTAAAAAAAGAAAGCCCGGTCGATGAGGACCGGGCTGGATTGCGCTGAGCCTTGTGGCTCCAGGGGCTGGCTTCAGGGGCGATAAGCGGTTTCCACCACGGTGCCGCTGCGGGGGGCGGTGCTGCCCATCATCGAAGCCTTGCCGGTGGATGCGATGTCGCTGCCGTTGTCGGGCTGGCTCGTGGTCTTGAAGCCGACAATGTGGTTTTTGAAATCGGCCAGGACCTTATTGGCCTCATGGGGCGTGGGCCCAAAGAGTGCCAGCAGCAAGGCCAGAGGCGCAATGGCGAACAGCGGTCGCATGGTACAGATTGGGGAAAGCCTGGAGTGAATCGGAGTGAAAGACAGTTTAGGAATCGAGGACGGGCTCAGCCATCCCCGGCACAGGGGGGGAAGATCCCCCGACCGTGGGGGTGCCCTGCGTTCAGTCCTGGTGGATGTGGATCACGCGGCGGTGATCTTTGGCCGGCGATGTGCTGCTTTGACCGCAGTTGCCGCAGCCATGGCCGCAAGAGGCCGCTCCGGTGGGCGAGCCCGATATGCCGCAACCATCTTGTGAAATGGGGCTTGGGGCGTTGGCCGGTGGCTGGGGCTTGACGAGGCCTTTCAAGCCGGGCCACCAGCGGCGCGCCAGGTAAACAGCCGCCGCAGCACCGATGGCCATGGTCACGAGGGTTTGCCAATCGAGGTGCTGCATGTCAGCCTCCCCAACGCAAGGCCAGGTGGTAGACGGCAAACGAGGCCAGGTAGGCCAGCGTGAACATATAGCCCAGCATGATCATCGGCACGCGCCAGCCATTGGTCTCGCGCCGTGTCACGATCAATGTGGACAGGCACTGTGGCGCATACACATACCAGGTCATGAGGGACAAGGCCGTGGGCAGGGACCAGGCGTGCCTGATCAAACCCTGCAATGCACTGGACAACTCATCGCCCGTCTGCGACATGGAATAGACCGTGCCCAGCGCCGCCACCGCCACTTCTCGCGCGGCCATGCCCGGCACCAGGGCGATGCAAATTTGCCATGTGAAACCGATGGGCGCGAAGATCACCTCCAGCGCACGGCCGGCCATGCCTGCCAGGCTGTATTCGATGGCCGGGCCCGTGGCGCCAACCGGTGGCGAGGGGAAGTTCGACAGAAACCACAGGATGATCATCAGCGACAGGATGATGGTGCCCACGCGCTTGATGAAGATGCTGGCGCGCTCCCACAAACCCAGCGCCAGATTGCGCAGATGGGGCACGTGGTAGTCGGGCAGCTCCATCAGCAAGGGCTGGGCGCCGCCTTGCTTCATCAGCTTCTTGAGCACCAGGGCCACCAGCATGGCCGAGAGGATGCCCGCCATGTACAGCGCGAACAACACCAGGCCTTGCAGGTTGAAGATGCCCCACACGGTGCGGCTCGGGATGAAGGCCGCGATCAGCAGCGCGTACACGGGCAGGCGTGCCGAGCAGGTCATCAAGGGCGCGATCAGGATGGTGACCAGGCGATCTCGCGGTTCGGCGATCGTGCGCGTGGCCATGATGCCGGGGATCGCGCAGGCGAAGCTTGACAACAGGGGAATGAAGGCGCGGCCTGACAAGCCCACGCTGCCCATGATGCGGTCGAGCAAGAAAGCTGCACGAGGCAGATAGCCGGAGTCTTCCAGCGCGAGGATGAACCCGAACAGGATGAGGATCTGCGGCAGGAAGACGAGCACGCTGCCCGCACCGCCGATCACGCCATCGACCAGCAGGCCGCGCAGCATGCCGTCGGTCATGTGGGCCTTGACCCAGTCGCCCACCAGGCCCATGCCGCTGTCGATGAAGTCCATGGGCCACTTGGCCCAGGTGAACACGGCCTGGAAGACCAGGAACATCAGGGCGGCCAGGATCATCGGGCCCATGACGGGGTGCAGCACGTAGCGGTCCAGCACGGCCGTCAGGTGCGAGCCCTGCTCGGGCATGGCCACACAGCGCGCCAACAGCTTGCTCACGCGCTGGTGCGTGTCTTCCACCGTCGTCTGCGCGATGCGCTGCATGGGCCGCGGCGTGGCGGGCTGGGGCAAGGCGGCCCAGTCCAGCTTGTCGAGCTGATCGAGCAGGGCGCGCTCGCCACCGGGGCGCACGGCGACGGCTTCCACCACGGGGATGCCCAGCTCGGCTTGCAGGCGAGGCACGTCGATGTGGATGCCGCGCTTGGTGGCCAGGTCCATCATGTTGATGGCCAGCACCATGGGCACGCCCAGGGTCTGCAACTCCAGCACCATGCGCAGGTTCAGGCGCAGGTTGGTGGCGTCGACCACGCAGACCAGCCCGACCGGCGGCGACTCGCCAGCGCGCACGCCCGCGATCACGTCGCGGGTGATGGCTTCATCGGGGGTGGCGGCCAGCAGGCTGTAGGCGCCGGGCAGGTCCAGCAGGCGCCAGTGTTGGCCGCCAGGTGAGACGAACTGCCCTTCCTTGCGCTCGACGGTCACGCCAGCGTAGTTGCCGACCTTCTGCTTGGCACCGGTCAGGCGGTTGAAGAGGGCGGTCTTGCCGCAGTTCGGATTGCCGACCAGGGCGATCAGCGGCGAGCCTGACACGTCGGGGGTGACTGCCGCCATGGATCAAATTCCTCGTACGGGCCGATGCGGGTGGGGGTGTGTCGGGGCGCTGTCTCGGGGAGGTCAGGCTCAGGCCAGCACCACTTCGATCAAGGAGGACTCCAGCTTGCGCATCGCGAAAGTGCTGGTGCCCACACGCACGGCCAGAGGGCCTCGGCCAAAGAAGATGCGGCGCAGCACCTGGACGCGCTCGCCGGGCACGAAACCCAGCTCCATCAGGCGGCGTTTGAGGGCGCCGCCGTCATGGTGGCCGGCCTGGATGCCCTGGATGGTGGCCACCGCCCGGACGGGCAGCTTGTCCAGCGTGGTGGCGGGCGACTGGCCTGAATGAGGGTGGCGTTGCGATTTCATGACTGCATTCTAGGACTAAATGCGAACGATTCGCAATGAGATTGGTTGATCTACATCACGGAAGATGGGATTAACTCCCGCGATCAGGGGGCGTCTCTTCATCATGTCGGCAGATTGGTGTGGCGGCTGAAGCTTCAAGGGCGACAGGCATGGGGCCATGAATGACCTTGGCAGGCGATGTCAAAGCCTGGCCGTTGTCGACAAGACAAAAGTGGATGCGGGGTGGAGGATGGCGATCTGACGTTTTTTGCACCCTCCGCCTCATCGCCCTTGCCATGCCGTCGCGTTGTGACGTTGTGAAGATGATTATTGTTATGTTGTATAACAAAATACCAGGCAGAGTCCGTAACGCTTCAACGAACACGCATGCACCATCGCAAGGGTGTCGGCCAGTGGGGTCGACCGATTTCACGCTTCTGGCAGATCGGCCTGGGCTTGTGGCTGATGCTGGCCTGGCATGGGCTGGCCTTGGCCTACAACTACGCCGGCAACTACACCTTTGCCGCCCGCTGGAACGAGTGGGGGCGCACCACCTCCGGGGGCATCACGACCTACCCGGAGGAGTTCGGCAACCTCAATGAATACGACGTCTGTCCGCCCAAGGAACTGAGCACGATGTTCCCCAGCGCGGTGGTGCCGGGCAATATGCAGCAGACCTGCAACAACCTGTGGAAGGCCCTGATCGAGTCCAGCTACGGCCTGAGCAGTTCGACGTCGAAGACCCGCGCCAAGGATTTGTCGGAAGACTGGATCATTGACTTCGTGGACCCCAGCGACTCGATCAACAATTACTGGTTCAACTGGTACGGCAACCAGTATTTCGGCGCGCCGTTTCTGTGGGGCAACCCGTCCGTGCTGCGCTTTGTCTATCCCCTGACCTTGTCGGGCGGGCCGCACAACGGCGAGTCGGTGCTGGGCAACAGCAACCTGCTTGCATTCAGCGACAAGCTCTTCGTGATGCTCGACAACGATGGCTCGCTGAGCTACTACTGGTACGGTGTGGCCGGGCTGCTTTACTACGACGCGCCAGCGACCAAGTTCACCAATGGCTCGTGGAACGGTCAGACCCTGACCAGCAAATTGCAATACATGATTGGCGCGGAGCAGTCGGCGTTGTACTTCCTGGAAGGCCCCAGCACGCTCCATGTGTTCGACTACAACCTCAACTGGCAGCGCACCGAAACCGTGGCGTTGGGCAATGAGTTGTCGGGCTACACCATGGGCGACTTGGTGGACAACAAGATCCCCGGCTACACCTACATCGGCTGGGACGTGGGGCCCATCGTCATCGGCGTGACGGCCCTGCGCCCGCTGGACCACATCGAGGTGACCACGGCAAGCACATCGGGCATCGCGGGCGTGCCCAACACCTTCACACTCAAGGCCTGCGCCACGGCCGATTGCAGCACGTTGTACACGCGCGGGGTGACGGGCACCTTGCTGATGTCGGATGGCAGCAGCGCGGCTTTCACGATCGCGTCGGGCAGCAGCACGACCTCGGTGTCCTTGACCGTGGCCACGGCGCCAGCTGCGGGCTATGTCGCAACCAGCCTCAGTGGCTTGTCGATGACGCCGATCGGCACGCCTTCGCTGTACTGCGGCTTTGGCGTCACGGCCACGAGTTCGTCCAGCTGCAACTACCCGGTCTATGCGCCGCTGCACCATGTGTCGGTGACCACCAGTGCTTCGTCTGGCCTGACCTGCACGCCCACCATCTTCACCATCCAGGCTTGTGGTGACGCGGCCTGCAGCACGACCTATGTTGGCGGCTTGAGCGGCACCTTGAACCTGTCTGGCGCAGGCGCCACGGTCAAGCCCGCCAGCAGCAATGCTTTCTCGATCTCGGCGGGTGCATCGACGCAGACGGTGAGTGCGCAGGTCACGGTGGTGCCGGGCACGGGCTATGTGACGGTGGGTGTCAGTGGCTTGTCGATGACGCCTTCGGGCTCGCCTTCGCTGTATTGCGGCCTGGGTGTGGCGGCGTCCAGCGGGGGCACGTGCAACTACAGCGTGAACACGGCGGGGCTGCTGCTGTCCGTGCCCAACCAGGTGTCGGAGACCTCGACCGCCTTCACGGTGACGGCGGTCAAGCAGGGCACCAGCACCGCCTCGTGCACACCGGCCTTCGCCAACGTCAGCAAGACGATCAACTTCAAGTGCAGCTACAGCAACCCCGGCACCGGCACCTTGCCGGTACGCGTGGCGGGTGCGGCCTTGAACGCGGGCAACAGCGTCGCGTCAGCCTGCGATGGCACAGGGGCCGGCGTGAGCCTGAGCTTCGACGCCAGCGGCATGGCCACGACCAGCATGCTGTATGCGGATGTGGGGCAGGTGTCGCTGAGCGGGAGCTACACCGGCTCGGGCTCGGATGCGGGCCTGAGCATGTCGGGTAGCACCAGCTTCATCGCTTCACCGGCCTCGTTCGGCATCAGCGGCGTGACGGCCGCCCCCTTGACAGCGGGCAATGCCTTCTCGGCCACGGTCACGGCGCGCAACAGCGCAGGCGCGGCCACGCCCAACTTCGGCAAGGAGAGCGCGGTCACCAGTGACTACGTGCGCCTGTCGTGGACCAAGTACCGGCCCACCGGCAGCAATGCCTCGTCGGGCACCTTGTCAGGCACAGGCACGGTGGTGTCGCCCACCTTGTCATCGAGCAGCTTCAGCGGCGGCGCGGTCACGGTCAACGATCTGAAGTGGTCGGAAGTGGGCACGGGCGACATCGCGGCCTCCCTGGTCAGCGGCAGCTACCTGGGCTCTGGCAACACGGTCACGGGCAGCACGGGCAGCACTGGCGCGGTCGGGGCTTTTCAGCCGCATCACTTCACAGTGGGCCTGACGCCTGCTTGCGGCACCTTTGTCTACAGTGGCCAGCCGCTGAGCTACTTCACCGTGACGGCTGCCAACGCCACGGGCGGTACCACGAGCAACTACGATGGCACGGTCAACACCTCACCCAACTATGCGAAGGCGGTCACGCTCACGGCGCAGGGCGCGACGGGCTCGCTCAGCCCCAGCAGCATCAGCGCCAGCAGCTTTGTGAGCGGCGTGGCCTCGCTGTCGTCGGGCAGCAGCACCACCCCGACCTTCACGTTCACGAACAAGCTGACGGCGCCTGCGTCGCTGGCGCTGCGGGCCACGGACACCAGCGGGGTGACCTCCAACCCCGCGAGCGGTGGCTCGGAGCAGACTGTCACGGTCCGCAGTGGCCGGCTCAAATTGAGCAACGCCTTTGGCTCCGAAAAGAGCAGCCTGAGCATGGCGGTGCAGGCCCAGTACTGGAACGGCAAGGCCTGGGTGATCAACGGCAGTGACGCGTGCACGAGCCTGTCGGCGGGCTCGGTGGTGCTCAGCGGCTATGTCGACAGCAAGGGCGCCTCGACATCGTCCTGGTCGACATCTTCATCCAGTTTGTCCATCTCTGGCGGCAACGGGACCTTGACCTTGAGCGCGCCCGGCGCGGGCTCGACGGGCAGCGTTGACATCGCGCTCAATCTGGGCAGCACCACGACGGATCAGTCGTGCCTGGCCAATCACCCCGCCTCGACCGGTGCGGGCCTGAGCTGGCTGCGCTCGCAAAACGGCAGTGCCAATGCCTGTGCGGGCGTGAGCACCTATGACCGTGATCCGTCCGCGCGGGCCACCTTTGGCGTGTACTCGCCTGAGTCGAAGAAGCTGATCTTCATCCGCGACCTGTACTGAGCCCGGTCACGGTTGGTGCATCAGCGGCGGGTGTCGCGCCAGCGTGCGCGGCGGTACTGCATGGGCGTCTCGCCGGACCAGCCCTTGAAGGCGCGCGAGAAGGCGCTTTGCTCGGCAAAGCCCAGCAGCAGGGCGATATCGGGCAGGGACAGCTTGTTGTCTTGCAGATAGCTCTTGGCCAGCTGGAAGCGCAGGTCGTTGAGGATCATCTTGTAGCGCAGACCGCGTTCGTTGAGGCTGCGGTAGAGCGTGCGCTCGGCCATGCCCATGCGCTGCGCGACCACGCCGAACTCAGGTGTGCCATCTTGCAGGCACATGGCGATGTGATGGCGCAGCTGGTTGAGCAGGGTGTCCTTGGTCGGCAATGACTTGAGCATGGCCTCGGCCTGCTGCTCCAGCACGCCGGTGAGGTGCGGGTCATTGGCGCTGGTGGGGCGCGCGTCCATGTCCTTGATGGGCAGGCGGATCACGAGCGCCGCGCAGTTGAAGACCACGGGGCACTGGAAGAAGGCCTCGTAGGGCGTCACGTCGGCGGGCGGTGGGTGCGGGAACTCCACGCGGTTGGGCCGGGCATCGGCGCGGCTGGAGTGGCTGCGGATCAGCGTGATGAAGCCGGCGGCCAGCACCTCGTCCGACAACCAGGGCGAGTGGCCGGGCTGCGGGTCCCACCACATCACGAGGTCTTCGCCCTCCAGCCGGACCTCCGTGGGTGTCATGTTGTGCAGCAGGGGCTGGAAGCGGCTGAAGCGGCTCAAGGCCTGCCACAGCGAGTCGCTGAAGATGGCGAGATAGCCCAGCACGCCGATGTGGTGCGGTTGCAGGCAGGCGCCGATGGCCAGGCCGAGGTTGGGGATGGGGTGGGCGCGTTGCAGTTGATCGAGCAGCGCCCACCAGGTGGTGATGGGCATGCGTGGCTCGTCCTTGAGCGCCATCAGGCGCGCGCGCAATTCGGGCAGATTCAAGCCAGCCCGATCAAGGTAGTCCAACAGCAGGCTGGCGGTCGAGCCCGCCACGTAGATCGCGGAAAAAGGCATCCGCCGAGAATACCAGCACCCCTTGTCTGCCAAGGGGCTTGGGCTGCTAGCTCAGGTCGACCAGGCTCTTGAAGCGCTTGCTCAGGGTGCTGCCCAGGGTGACCTCGCCGGTGGCGGCCACGGTGATGGCGCCCAAGGGCGCGCAGTGGTGGGTTACGCCATGCGGTGCCACGCCTGGATCGGCCACCTTGGGCCACAGGACGTTGCCCAGCGCGGTGCGGGCGGGGATGAGCCAGTAGTCGCCGGTCTCATAACGGTTGTCTTGCGCACCCTTGTTGAACTGGATGGCGATGCCGTCTTCCAGCGTGAACCAGCTGCCTTCTTCGATGAGCAGGGCCATGTCGTCGGCCAGGTCGGGGTAGCCGTCGCCATTGACCTTTTGCAGGCCGTGGTCCCAGCGGCGCAGCACGGTTTGCAGGCGGGGCGGGGCCGTGGTGCTGGCCTCGGCGGCCGATGCCGGGGCGCTGGCGGCTTCGTAGGTGAGCTGCGATTTGTCCAGGTCGATCCCGGTGAGGCGCAGCAAGGGGCCGGGCTGGCCACCCAGCTGCTGCGCATCCACGCAGAGCTCGACGATGTCGCCCACGGCCAGGCTCAGGCTGGCATCGCGCCAGCCATCGGCCAGCACGATGGTCTTGTTGCTGCTGTTGACTTGAGCCACCGGAAACTCAACGCAGCCGTTTTCGCGCGACCAGACGAAAGTGGGCTTGTCGGCCAGCGTGCCGCCGCGATGCACCTCGACGCGGTAGAGCTGGTTCTCCAGGCCGCGGTAGCCCGATTGCGGCGACACGACGCAAGGCTTGGCGCCTTCGCTGGGCAGCGTCTGAGAGGCCTTGACTTGCAGGAAGCCGCGTGGTCGGCTGGGTGTCAGGCTGGCCTGGAAGAACTTGTCCCACCAGTCCTGCACGAACTTGGGCTTGGTGGCGTCCACGTCCGTGCTGAGCCTGATGGTCTTGACCTGCCAGATGAGCTGGGCGCGCGAGCACGTGTCCGGCCCATTGAGTGCCACCTCGCGCAAGGCGACAGGGTCATTGGCTCGGGCAGGGTCATCGGCCTGCAGTGCGCTGACGTGCCGCTCCCAGGCATCAAGGTAGACCATGTAGCTGGCGTTGATCTCCAGCGCCGGGGCCGGAGATGGCAGCCAGGGCTGGGCCGGCAACTTGGCGTCGCCGGAGGTGAAGGCCACATCGTTGTCGTTCTCGCATAGCCAGCCGTCGACGTAGTAGTGGCCTTTGCCGATGGCGAAGTTCTTGATGAAGTGCTTGCTGGTGTTGTTGGCATCCAGGTAGCTGTCGTTCAACACGAAGCCACCCGAGGCTGGGCCGCCGTGTGGTCCGATCAGGTCTGCGGCCAGGCTGCGGATGCTGTGCAGCAAGATGGCCTGGCGCTCGTTGGCGTCGGCATCGAGCTCGACGCGGCCCTGCTGTTGCAGCACACGGCTGTAGTGCTTGAGCGGGTCGAAGCTGTTGCGGGAAAAATCGCCTTTCATGGCTGGTCTCCTGGCTGAATGTCAGTTGGCCAGCACGATGCCCACCTGGGCACCGGCCGGCGAAAACTCGTCCACGCGCTGGCGCAGGTTGCGCATGCGCTGGGGCTGGTAGAGGTCGTGGTAGACGCCCATCTCCGATTCGTCATGGGCGCCGTTGGTGATCGCGCGCGCGCAGTGCGGCGCCAGGCGCGCGTAGGTGGGCGTGCCGTAGCGCGTGCTGTCGAACACGGGGCGCACGCGCAGCCGTTCCACTTCCTTGGCGGCGTCCTTGTCGGCATCGGGCCGGGTGCTGTTCTCGACGGAGGCTTCCACGCCGTCGGGCTGGCACTCGTACCGCCTCGGTGTGCGAGAGCCCGGGGTGACATAGCAAAAGCGCATGCAGCCAATCTGCCTTCTGGCCACGGTGACGCGGCCCATGAAGAGGCTGTCCTCGGCCAGGTCGATGGCGTGGGTCATCACGCGGCCGATCACGGTGCAGCGCAGGATGCGGGTGTGTGCAAAGGCCAGGCGCGAGCCCGATGCACCGATGGCTTCGCATTGCGTGTTCTCGCAATTGGCACCGGTGGCGTCGACGATGCTGTCGCTGATCAGGATGGAGATGGGGTCGGTGGTGACCTCGTCGTTGTTGACCTGGATGGAGCCGACGATGCTGTGCTCGATGATGAGACAGGCGCTGCTGTCGATCAGTTCGATGCTGGGCTCGGAGGGGCGCTTGGGATCGCAATTGGGCTCCAGCGACCAGCCCGGCACCAGGGTGCTGTGACGGATGGACACCGAGGCCATGGGGCCTTGCACCTGCAGGCCGCGGCCGGCGAGCAAGATGCCGTCGAGCGTGAAGCGGCTGCCGGCTTCGCCATCGATGACCATGTTGTCGGGCCTGTCCACCTGCCAGTCCAGCAGGCGCAGCACGGGCCTGGCGCCACTGGCCGCACGCAGTTGCAAGGTATGGCCGGCCGCCAGTTTGATGTGGATGGGCTGGGCGTAGACGCCGCTGTGTTCCAGCTCGATCACCGCGTGCTGGGGCTGCGAGGCCTGTGTGTCTTTGAGCGAGCTGGCCAGCCAGGGCTCCAATGCGTTGTGCAGGGCTTCGGCCCCGTTGACGCGCAGCACGATGGCATCGGGGTGCTGCAGGAGTTCGCGGGGGTACTCGCCGCCGCCGATGTCGGCGCAGGTGCCGTGGTAGTAGGACACCAGCACGTGGCGCTTGGGCAGTTGGCGCGGCGGGAACGCGATGCGACCGCGCTCGGGGTCCAGTGCGATGTGGTTGCGTGGCGGCTGGTACTGCCAGCCGTCCAGATCGGCCACGATGATGCTGGACGCGGGAATGGGACCATGGGTCTCGATTTTTGGGTCGGGCCAGCCCGAGGCCCAGATGGCCACGCTTTGCGCGATGGTCCGGCCATCGGCGCTGGTGCCCAGTCCATAGTAGTCGGGTGAGGGATGCTGGATGTGTTCGCCGGCTTGGGCAGGTGCGGCGAAGAGGCGGCGCGACAGGGCTTGCGGCACGTCCAGTTCACCTGGCATGTGGCAGTTTGAGATGGGGCCTTCATGGCGCGGGTGGTTGAAGAGCGGTGCGTCATTGCCCAGCACGCTGAAGGTGTAGCAATGCGGCCCGACTTGCTCCAGGCAGGCGGCTGGCGCGCGGGTGACCGAGCTGGCCTGAAGCCGCCATAGAAACAAGTCGACGCTGTCGCGTCCCCAACGTCCTCGCTGGTGGTGGGATGGAGAGCGCCGCACATCGTTGCTGTGGGTCAGGGTGTCGAAGGCGCTGCCCAGGCGGGAGAGCTTGGCGATGTCGCGCAGATCGGCCGTGCCGTGAAGCTGGGCTGGCGGCATGCGCACAGAGGGCGTCTGCGCCAGCCAATGTGCGGCCTCGACGGCACGGGCGGGCCAGCCGGCCACATCGCGGACCAGGTCCATGAGCACCTGCAAAGTGCCTTTGCGGCGTCGGTAGCCCAGCGTGTGGGCCACTTCGCGCCGAGGCAGCAGGACGGCATTGCGCGCGGCCGAGCCGGCATCCTGTTCCGCATCGGCCGCCTCGCCTATGGCTTGGTGGCCAATCAGATCGGCGATGTAGGGCACGACCCAGGGCTCGCAGGTCTCGATGAACCAGTTCTCGTAGCGCTGCCAGCAATCGACTTCCAGCAGATCAACCTGTTCGTTGATGACCTGCAGCAAGGCGCGCAAGGGCCAGCCTTGTTCGCTGTCGCGCCGTTGGATCACATAGGGCAGCAGCTTGAAGAGGCGATCGTGGTCTGGTGGATAGGTGAGGGCGGGGTGCATGCCGGGCTCCTTGAATATCGTGTGTGCCGATCAAGGCTTGATCTGGTTGAGCACCAGCGTGTCGGGGACATCAGCGCTGAGCAGCACGAGCTGGGCGGGCAGCAGGCCGGTGCCGTTTGGATTTGGGCGTGCGCGCGCGGACTGGATGGCAGGCGACACCGGTGGCTTGCCGTGGATGACGGCCTGTACGGCCTGCGAGGTCTGATCGGGTGTCAGGGGCAGGCCTGATGCGACGTCGATGGTGTCGATGGCGCCGAAGGCATCCAGGTCGACCAGGTCCACACCCGGCACCGCCTGCATGACGGCCAGGGCCTCGCTGGCGGCCACGCCTTGTGCTAGCTCGCGTCTGTCAAAGCCGAAGGCCGTCAGCAAAGCGGTGCGTACCTGGGTGACCACGGGCTCCCACAGGTGGTCGGGGCTGATGCGGATCTTGGCGCTGATGATGAGCAGGCGCAGTTCACGCGCCACCACGATGAGGGGCAGATAGGGGTCGCCCAGGTCACGCAGGGCGCGGTGCAGCTGGATCATCAAGTCCGAATCGGGATCGATGGGGATGTCATCGGTGCCGGCCACGGTGAGGTGCACCACGCTGCGCCGTCCATCGCTGAGCAGGCTGGCGTCTGCCTTGCCGATGCCGGCGAAGGTGCAGGCGAAATCGGCATAGTCCGGCTCGGACACCAGCCGCTCGAGCGACTTGACGGCCAATGGCGCGTTGCGCCGTACCTGCGTGGTGTTCTCGGGGTCGGCGCCGCCCGATGAGCGCAAGGGGTTGATCACGTCCTTGACGCCCAAAGGACGGCTGGCCAGTTGCTTGATCTGCTCGGCCACGACATTGCCGGGGCGGCCAATGCCATTTCGGTAGACGGCCCGCACATTGCCGATACCGGTGGGCAGGCGGGTGCCTTCGATGCCGTTGCCGAACTGGACCGTGGTCTTGCCTTTGTCGTCGGTCTGGACGAGGTAGATCTTGTCGGTGGGGGCGCGGTCCACGAAGCCATCGGCCTCCTGCCAGCGCACGTCGTTGACGTAGACGCTGAGCGTATCTTGCGCGCCGGCCGGGGTGGCCGCGGCCAGATAGGTCAGCGGGGCTTGCTTGAGGTCGAAGCGCTGCAAGACCTTGGCGCCATCGCCATTACCCAGCGTCTCGTTGCGGGTCTCGCCATGCGTGGCCTTGACGACGTTGCCCCAGATGCCGACGGTCGCGCGCTTGTAGCGGTAGGCCAGGGGCTTGTCGAGCCAGATGAAGGTGTGGGTGCGGTCGCCGGGCAGTGGGTCGGCTGGCGCAGCTTCAGCGCTGTTGGGGGACTGACGCAGCTTGACGGCAGCGGCTAGGGTGGCGGGCAAGGCCTGGTCGCCCGCGGCACGCACGTCGTGGACGACGGCCGTGATCATCACGGGCTCGCTGGCATAGACGCCCGAGGTGCCGCTGATGTCGGTGCGTTCGCCGCTCACGATGGCAAAGCGGCCGGGCTCCAGGTCGGTGTAGAGGCCGTCGAGTTCCAGCGGCAGGCTGCTGTCTTGGCTGGCGTCGCCTTGGGCCAGGTCAGCGGTGATGGGCATGTCGGCCAAGGTCAGCTCTTCGCTTTGTGCGTAGACCGCTGTGCGCCGGATCAGCTGGAAGTTGTTGTTGCGGATGGTGTCGCTGTTGTCAACGGGGATCTCGGAAGGAGCCGAAGACGTGGCGATGGCCTTGATCCACTCATCGGCGAGTTCGAGTGCGGTGCTGTCACCGCTGCCACCATAGACGGCGCGGGCGACCTTGGGTGAGACCGCATCCACCGAAGTGATCAGCACGGGGCTGGCGGCTTTCACTGAGATCAGCCCATCACCGAAATCGGGCACCGCGCTCGCATCCACCATGACCCAAGAGCTGTTGCCGGCCACGATGCCGTCGTAGACCGCGTCCAATGACAGCTGCGAGACCAGTTCAGTGGGGTGGGTGGTATCGGCCGCGGTCTGGCCCAGTACGATGGGCCATTCGCCGTCGTCCACGGTGCGTGTGGTGGTGTTGCTGCCGCCAGTGCTTTGGCTGAACGTGGTGCTTGTGCTGGTGCGACGCGGAAAGCCGCGGCCGAACAGGCCGGCGCGTTGGCGCAAGGCCCAGACGCGGATGGCAGGCTCGGGGCTGGCGGCGTCATAGCCGGAGATGGCTTGCGAGAGGCTGTCTTTCAAGGCTGGAGCTGTGGCACTGAGCACCTTGAGGCCGGCATCGGCAATGGGTTGGAAGTTGGCGCTCAGCGAGCGCCGCAGTTGCAGGGCGTTGGCCAGCGGCTTGGAGGGCGGCTCGATCAGACTGGCGATGCGCGACTGCACCCATGCGGTGGGACGGTCTGCCGGACCACCACCTGTTGTGTTGGTGCTGCTTGAGGGGGCCGGTGACGTGGCCAAGGCGGCTGAAGCCATGATGGGGGCGCTTTCCAGGGCGCTGGCCGCTTGCACCAGCCAGGCCGATGCCGTGGCCGGCAAGGCGGTGGAGCTGGTGGTTGACGTTGTCCGCAAGGCGTTGACTTGTTCGAGTGCGGCCTGCACCTTGTCTTGACTTGGCTCGGCCGCAATGAGGTCGTTGAGCTGCTTGCTCACCTTGGTGAACTTGGCACCAGCGGGGCTGGCGGCCACCAGGGACTGGATCTGTCGTTGCCATTGCGCGAGCGTCATGCCCAGTAGCCATGGGGCGATCTGGACCGTGGTGCGATCGGCCTGCACATCGGCATCGACCGACATGATGCGAAACGGCTTGGGTTTGCGCTGGCTTTGTGTGAACTGGATGAGGAGCGGGTCGCCTGGCTTGAGACGTGTCTGCGTGCCCGCCAGTACGAGCTGGTGGCTTTTGGCGATGTCGCGGGCTTGCTGGGGCACGGTCTGGCGCAGGCCCAGCTTGTTCCAGGCGGCGCGCGCCTTGAGGTCTTGCGAGGTCTCGAAGCTCTGTGGCAGCTCGTCCTGGCCGGGCACCGTTTGGGCGCGCGAGCCCTGGGGGATGGTGATCTCCTGCGTGGTGTTGCTGTCGATGGTGTAGGCGAGGTAGACGCTGGCCGCCACGCCAGGGCGCGGCTTGTAACCCAGGAGTCTGGAAAGCTCGAACAGCGAGCGCCTCTCGGTGGCAGTGCGCAGGTAGCCTTCATTGGTGATGCGCTCCTGGTAGAAGCTCAGCACGTCGGCGACGGTGGCCCAGGCATCGAGCAGGGCGATGGCCGGATCGCCCGCATCACGCGTGCGCAAGCCAGCCAGCGGGCGCAGGGTTTGCGCGTTGGCAGCGGTGCTGTTGCTGGTCTTGTCGGCGGGCAGGGCCAGGCTGGACAGCCGCGCCTTCATCGTCTCCAGGAAAGCGCCATGGGTGCCGACACGGGCGCTCAAGGCCGATAGGCCGGGCCGGTTGGCGGTGGGCAGCGGCGTGATGGCATGGATGCCTTCGCAGCAGCCACAGCCGCAAGTGCCGCTGTCGCACCCACAGGATGTGCAGGGCTGGGTGGTATCCGTCGCGGTGCTGTTCATCTTCCGCCCTCCAGTTCCAGCGTGAGACGGCCGTTCTCGGGCAAGTTGGGATCGTTGTCCAGGCGGGCCACTTCCAGCGGGCCGATGGGCAGCCAGCCTTGATCGAGCTCGCCTTCATCACCTTCGAAGAGGCGCTGAAGACGCAGGGGCACGACGCCGGCCACGCCTTCGACGGCCTGTGCCGTGGCCACCAGCTTGCTCAGCGCAATGGACTCTCCCAGCGCGAGCGCATCGGGGTGGAAGAAGGCGGGTGCTTGCTGCGGGCCTGTGCGACCCGAGCCCAGGACTTCGAGCAGCGCGAGCTTCACGTGGGCACGCAGGTAGCCCGGCTTGACGCAGACGTGCAAGACCACGTCCAGCGGTACCGACTTGGCCGCGACGACATGCACCTCGTGCCCGATGCGGCGCACGCATTGCAGATGGGCCTGGATGCAGCGCAGCAGGGCCGGGGTCGGCGTGGCACGGCCCAAGGCGTCGATGGCGACCTGGATGATGGTGACCACACCGGTGGCCCGCATCACGGCGGCAGCGCGTTGCACCTGGCTGGCGAAGTTGCGCATGACGATGTCGGCGTAGTCGCTGGGGGTCACGGCGCGTTCGAGCTTACGCTTGAAGGCCTGTGGGATGCGCAGCCGTGCGGTGGCCGTGTCTTCGGGATCGGTGCCGCCTTGCGCCGCGATGGGGTTGCGCACGCGCAGGCCGCTGCCGTCGGGCAGCTTGTCGCGAAAGACGAGCTGGGTCAGGGCTTCGGCGCCGACCAGGCCTTTGCGGCCATTGCCGATGCGGTAGGTGGCCGAGAAAGCCTCGCCGGCCTCGGGGGCGCAGCCGCACTCGCCGTCGCCAAAGCGCAGCCAAGCCACGCGTTGGTCGTCCACCTCGACGACGAAGTGGCGGTCGTCCGGGCCGCTGTCGAGCAGGTCCAGCCGGGGCTGCCATTGCCGTGGCGAGGCGTCGGGGTGGGTGTTGAGCGCACGGCTTTTGAGCGTGATCTCGGGCAGGGCAGCCAGCACATCTTGTGTGAGAAGCGTGGAGGCGGCGGCGTGGCCGCAGTTGCCGCATTCATGGGCCTGTGCGGTGTCGGGGCAGGCAGGCAGGGGCGTGGCGAAGCTGATGTCCAGCCGCGACAACCGGGGCCGGTAGCGACCGCTTTGGTGCACCACTTCGGCCGGGTGGCAGGCGTCCTCACAGTTGACGGCCGAATCGGCAATGGGCACGGCGCCCAGGTCGTCGTGCACCCGCTGGCCATGGTCGACCAGCAGCACATTGCCCCAGGCCACGCTGACGTCCACGAGCACCTTGCAGTCGGGGGCATCGCTGGTTGCGCTCAGGCACAGCGGGAAGGGCAAGGCGTCTTCGTCGCACCACGTCACTTCGTACAGCAGCTGCTTGCTCAAAGGGTCCCAGGTGGGCGTGGCCGAGGTGAGCCGCACGGCGTGGCGATGCGTCGGGTCGGCATCCGCCGGGTTGCCGGTGCGTGGCCCCAGCACTTCTTCGAAGACCAGGATGTCGCAAGGCTGGAGTTGCAGTTGATGCCACTTGCCGCTGGCCACGCCGCCGGGGATGTCGATGGGCGGGGGCGTATCAGGGTCGCAGCATTCGTCGTTGGTCGGCGGAGGGGCGGGTGTGGGGGCAGGGATCTGGCCCGGGTCCACCAGCGTGGCCGAGGTGCTGCCCTTGGGAATGCAGCATGAGGCCTCATCCCAATCATAGAAACGGATGCGGTTGCGTGCCTGGCGCAGCGTGACGCCGCTTTGCCCGGCAGGCAGACGGGGCTCGAAGGCCAGGAAGGGCGCGGGGTCCAGCAAAGGGAGATCGGCTTCCTTGAGCAAGGGTCCATCGCGATCGGGATGGCGCGTGATGGCGTAGAAATCGGCAGATTGAAGCGTCAGGGTCGGGTCGCTGATCTCGCAGGCCAGCCAGCTGCGTGCATTACAGCCTTCATGCAGCCGGTAGTCCACCAACCGGGCGTGGCGCCGGATGGAGATGCGCTGGCGTGCCGTGCCCAGGTAGGCTTCGGTGGCCACGGCATCTTGCTGATAGCTCAGGTTGTCGCCCACATAGGCCAGCAGCTCGATCAGCGTGATGCCGATGTCGGGTACGTGGCGCTCGGTCCAGTCCGGCATGAGCAGGGCCATGCGGTCCAGCAGGATGCGGCGAAAGCTCGCGTAGTCCTTGGCGAGGTAGTCGATGGCGGGTTGGGGCAGGGGCTCGGGCGGGCAGGTGCTGGCAGTCGTGCAGTCCATGTCGGCCGGGCAGTCGGGCTTGAACGAGAAGCACACGCAGGTGTAGCGCACGTCGAAGTCTGCGGGGGCGCGGCCGGTAGGCTGGCCGCTGTCATCGAGGTCGATGACGCACAGGCGGTAGGTCGAGAAGTCGCCAGGCTTGTCGACGGTGACGATCAGTTGATCGTCGAGGTCTTCGTTCTCGCTGTGCTGGATGACGACGCGCGTCACCTGGATGTCGCGGATGCGCCGGCCACCTTCGATGCGCAGATGGGCTGGCGTGATCCAGTCGGGCACGCGCCCGAGGAAGTTGACCGTGAGCTGGGTCTGGGTGCAATCGACCTCGACATAGTCCAAGCCGTTGAGCTGGGACTGGCGGACGGATTCGCGCCGCTTGCTATCGTCCTGACACAGCAGGCCGTCTGGCGTGTTGGTGATCATGGGGTTGCTCCGGTGCCGCCTGTGGTGCCAGAAGCTGACGGCAGCGTGAAGGCCTCGCTGCGCTGGTCGCCCGTGCTGCGCAAGGCGTAGATCAGGTTCACGCGCAAGGCGGCATCGTCGGCCAGCACGGTGAGTTGGCGCACCTCGATGACATCACCCAGGTAGCGCTGCAAGGCGGCACGCGTGGTGTGTTCGAGCGCGGTGGCCAGCTCGGGGCTGTTGGGCGCAAACACCGCGTGATAGAGGCCGCTGCCGAAGTCAGGCCGGTTCACGCGCTCGCCTGGGCGGGTGAAGAGCAGCAACTCGATCATGTCGCGCACGTGGTCGGCATCATCGGTCTGCGCGGTGCGGCCGTTCACGTCGAAGTGGAAGGGGAAGTCGATCTGCATGACCATGTTGAACCTCGTTCAGATCGCGAACACGCGGGCCTGCGGCACCAGCACGGTCATGGGTGTGCCGGTGGGGGCGCAGATGCCGGTGCTGCTTTGCACCACGAGCGGCTGGCCGTTGGAGGTCACACGCGTGCTGCCCGAGAGCCATTGCCCCGTGACGCAGGGCCCGTTGGCCGCAGGCGGCGGTGGAAAGGCACAGCCCGCGATCACATACGGCGTGGTCATCAGCACGCTGGGCGCACCGCCCAGCAGCACACGTGGGTTGGGGGCGGTGGCCGTGGCCTGACCGCCATGTGCACAGATGACCTGCGCGCCGAACTGAACCAGATAGCCGGGCATGTCATGCTCTCCCTTACGTGACGACGAGCGCGCCGTTGTTGACCGTGACGGTGGGGCCGACCATCGTGATGGTGGCGCCCTTGCCGTTGCTGATGTAGATGCCCGAGTCGTTGACCACAACCATGGCGCCCGTGGCGCTCTTGAGCATGATCCCGCCGGTGGCCGGGGTGGGGGGCATGTCGCTGATGACCATGGCGTGCTGGCCCAGGGTCTGCATGACGATGTTGGGTGAGACGGGCAGGCCCGCCTTGGCCAAGGTGGGGATGTCGCTTTGCGCGCCCCAGCGGCAGCCGACCCAGATGGGGTAGTTGACATCACCTTGCTCGAACTCGACCCACACGCCCGCGCCGATGGGGGGCACCAGGTAGACGCCCATGGGCGGGCCGGTGGGGCCGGCCAGGGGCGTGCAGGCTTCGGCCCAGGTGGAGGGAATGGGGCCCAGCACATCGGGGATCATCAATTGCAAGCGGCCACGCTGCTCCGGGTCGATGTTCTGCAACACCGTGGCGCGGTACTTGCCGACGAAGCGGCCCGGGGTGGCGGAGTCGGTCATGGCTGGTCCTGCAGGCGCGAGACGACGGCGGCCACCTTCTGGGCTTCGACCAGCGAGCGGCTCCAGTCACGGTTGGGCGTGAACAGGGCCGGATCGGTCTGCAGCACGACGCGCACGGGCGAGCCTGGTGCGCTCTGGTGGCAGACAAAGGCCAGCGAACGCAGCTTGCCGGGCGGCTCGTCGATCAGCTCCACCTCTTCATAGGGTGTGTGGCAGCGGGTCAGCACCTGGGCCACGGTGAGGCCTACCCAGTCGTCCGTGTTCAGTGGCATGCCGTGTTTCTCCTTGATGTGCTTGCGGTGTGTGCGGCTCATAGCAGGGAGGCGGTCTTGGGGATCGCCGTTTTTTCGTCGGGGCGGCAGGCCTCGTAGTGGCACAGGCCACAGCCCACGATGGCCGCCTTGACGGCTGTCTTGACCTTGGCCTGGAAAGTGCCACCGGCAGCCGCGAAGGCATCGTTCCAGCGCTTCCTGATGTCTTCGGATTTGCAGCCGTCGCGCGCGGTGCTGTCGATGGTGTCCAGCGCGAAGATGCAGGTGCCCGCGCCGATGTACTTCACATTGCCTTGCCCACCCGCGATGAAGTTGTTGATGTCATCGCCCGAGAAGCTGACCCCGGCCGTGGAGCCCTCGCTCTTGCTGTAGGGGTGGGTGTGGAAGGTGCCCAGTGTGGTGTCCCCGGCCTGCTCGGCGGGCAGTGAAATGCTGCCGCCGCCGCCCGAGCCCGTGCGGATCTGGCGCTTGCCATCCTTGTCGGTGACGATGCGGCCGCCCTGCTCGGTTACCGTGTCGCCACCATGGTTGGACGCGGCCCAGGCGGTCTCGATGCCCTTGTAGACATCGTCGGCGATGGTGTGCGTGGCCGGGCAGGGCTTGGGCGGTGCGGGGGCACGGGCCAGCGTAGGTGCGGGCGCGCTGAGCGCACTGCTGGTCTGGCGGCCAGCCATCGCATCGCTGGCCATGCGGTCGGCATCGGCTTCTGCAGCCGAGTCCACCGCCCCAACTTCGATGTCACCGATGGCCGACATGCCCGGGCGCTGCTGGGCCACGTGGGCCAGCTCATGCGCCAGCAGGCTGCGGCCGGATGCGCTCGACGGCTGATAGCGCCCATCGCCAAACACGATGTGCTGGCCGACCGCATAGGCCTGGGCGTTCACGGCACGGGCCGATGCCGCCGCATGCGCGTCGTTGTGCACGCGGACCTGGCTGAGGTCCGTGCCATAGCTGTGTTCGAAGAAGCTGCGGTTGTCGGTGTCGAGCGCCTGGCCGGGGGAGCGCAACACACCGTCCACCAAAGGCGAGATCGAGGTGAACGCGGCACTGCTGGCGCTGCGCTGCATCTGCTTCTTCTCTTTGCACGATGGGCAGGTGCCACCACAGGCACATTTTCGTTGCAGCAATCGCCCACCGGGATGGGGCAAGGTCAAGGTGCGTTGTTCGGGGCTTGCGGTCTGTTTCATGGCGTCACCACCGGTGTCTGAGTGATCAATCCATCTCGTGAGATTTGGAAGCTCTGCTTGTACTCCCCGCGCTTGATGCTGTGGTTCACGCTGTCGACGTAGTACATGCCGTCATAGGCGATACCCGCGCCACGCACCCCTACCAGCATGCGTGAGCGCAAGACCGAGCCGTAAGCCGCCACATTGAGCGAGCCGCTGCCGCTGATGGCATCGGCACTTTGCATCATGATCCCGAAGGCGCGCTTGGCGGCTTCGGTGGCGCTCAGCCGCGTCGTGTCTTCGACGAAGGTGACACGCGATGGCGGCGTGGGCCGCAAGCCCAGCGGTGGGTGCAGCGGGTTGATGTCTGGGATGGGCACGGGGATCGGGATCTTGCGTGTGACCGGGTCCAGCAGGAACATCACCGAGGTCTTCTTGGCCAGGCCATCGAGGCTGAAGCTCAGGGACTCGACATTGGTGTCGGCATCCATGTTCACGTTGAGCGCGGGTTGAAGCACGGGGATGCGGATGTCCGGGCCGAAGTAGGCGACGCTCTGCAAGGGTGCGGGCCCCGGCTCGACGTAGAACACATAGCCGCTTTGCGAAGCGAGGGACTTGATGTAGTCGCGGTCGGTACCTTGCTGGGTGTCGAAGCGGCTGGTGGGGCTGTCGACATTGAGCACGGGCGGCGGGATCACCATGGGTACCACACCGAAGGCCGCGTACTTGGCCAGGATGGTCATGATGCGCACGTTGTCGGGCATGGCCGGATAGGGGATGCGCAGGCTGATGATGTCCATCAAGACGCTGAGGTCCTCGCCGGTGATGGTCAGGGTCGACTGACCGGGCTGGTTGCCGGGCTGCATCTCCTGGCGCGTGACCACGCCGTCCATCAGCACCTGCGGGATGCCCTTGACCGTGACCATGATGACCACGCGCGTGATCATCGGGTCGAAGAAGCCGGCGGGCAGCAGGGCCAGTTGCAGCGGCGAGTTCTTGCCCATCGAGAAAGAGATCTGAAAGCCGCTGCGCTCGCGCGAGCTGTTGACCTCGATGCGCTGCAAGGCCTCTGTCAAGGGCAAAGGCGCGGGCAGCGGCGCCGGCAAGGGGCCGATCATCAAGGTGACGTGGGTGGCGTCAAACAAGCGGGGCTCCTGGCACGCCGTCTGGCAGGGCGATGGTCAGGCGTCGCCCGATGACCTCGACCAGCTCCTCGGGCCGCATGGCGCGGTTGGCATCCGCGATGCGCCAGAACTGCTCGGGGTCGCCGATCCATTGGGCCGCGAGGTTGTCGAGCCGGTCGCCCTGCACGACATCGAACTGGCGCCACATCGCGAGCTGCTCGGGTTGAGGCAGGAAGCGCCGTTGGAGGTAGACCACCTCGCTGCCATCGGGCAGGGTGATGCGTGTGGTGTCGGTGGCCTGGTAGCGGCTGTTGGCGGGGAAGGTGGTGGCCATGTGATGCGTCCTCCTGTGCTTGCCTGCGCTCAGAGCTTGAGTGCCGTGCCGACGTTCTGCACGCTGTTGTAGATGTTGGTGGTGGCCAGCACTTCCTTGGTGATCTGGTGCACCATGAACAGGGCATTGCCTGGCGAGCTGAGCTTGAGGTCGTTGTAGCTCAGCACATTGAGCGTGAGATCGACCTTGGCCCGTGTCGGGTTGAGCAGCGTGTCATAGGCCTCTTCGGTGATGGTCATGCCCGAGATGCGCACCGGCAGCACACGTGTGGGGCCCCAGATGAAGAGCACCGTGGGCCCTTCGGCCGGCAGGATCTCGACCGTGCCCACGGCCGACAGCACCGTGTTGGCGATCACCAATGCGCTCTTGGGGTAGAGCATCATTTCTAGCGCGGCCAGGGTGGGTGTGATGCCGGTGGCGGTGGCCAGCGCATCGGCATCGGCCAGGCCATCGGTGGCATCGATCTCGATGGCGACGGTGATGGTTTCCTTTGGCGGCCCACTCAGGCGGTAGGCCTCGCCCCGATCGCCATCGTTGCCGCCCACGCCGCGTGGCTCCAGCCTGCGCGTCATGGTGTCGGGGTTGTACTGGAACACGACCACGCTGGCCAACGGGTTGAAGAGGTCCACGCCGATCAGGGCGCCCTTGAGCAGGCGGGGGGTGTTGCTGGGGTAGCTGCTCATGGTGTGTCTTTCAACGCAATTTCGGGCCAAAGAAGTTGGTGCGCAGCTTGTTTTCTGCCTCGCCAATCAAGCTCTCAAAGCGTCGCCCAAACTCCTCGGTGGACAGGCGTGCTCTTTCGGCCCAAAGCTGATCGAGTCTGCCCTCCATCCAGCTGGTGTACCGGGGGTGGCTGCCTTTGTGGACGGTCCAGCCTGTTGCGTCCTGGGCGGTGGATGCTGAAGGCATGGACAGCCCGTTGTCGCCGCTGTTGATCCATCGTTTGCCGATGGCAGCCGTTTCGCGGGGGTTGTCGACCTTGGCAATCAGGCGCTCGTATTCGTACACGGCGGGGTGCTCCCTAAGCTCCCATGGAACGATGTGGTGCTTCTGCCACTTCTTCATGGCAGCCTGTGGTGTGTTCTCCCGCAAGGACTTTCTGGCCTGGTTGCCCTCGGCCTTGCGAGCAGGATCCACCGTATTTTTGGGGTACGCCGGATCGGGTGTATCGACTGGTGCATCTGGTCTGATGGCCTTCTGGCCATGGGTGCCTTCGGAGACCTCGTCAAGGTGCTCTGCAATATCCTGGCTGGTAAAGGCGCTGGGCTTTTTTGGGGCTGCGGCAGTTTTGCCGGACGCGACATTGGACGGATGAACCTTGGGAGGTGTCAGGTCCGATACGGTCGCGGGTGACGTGCGCGGCGGCATCTGGACGGCGCGGGACTCCGCCACCGTTGCTTGCGCATTAGGGACGGGGAGCTTGTGTCCCGTCTCAGTCAGGGCGCCTTCTTCTGCCAACTCTGTCAGCAGCGCCTTCAGTCGTGTCAACATGGCCCGCATGCCTTCGAACAGTTCGCTAAGTTCGCCTGAAACACCGCGAGCCAGGCGACCAATCCACTCTATGCCTTCCCCCGCCAGGCGACCTGCTGACCGCAACAACTCTACGGCGCCGGTCACCACGCGCGCTGAAATCCTGCCGATGATGGCCAGCGATTCCTTGACGATGTTGCCGATCGCATCCGAGGCCACGGCCAGAATGACTTCGAACAAGATCTGACCGACTAGCTTTCCGATGGTGCGACCGTAGTCAAACCAGGGTTGCTCCAGCACGCTCATGACCTGAGCGGCCAGGCCATGTCCCAGTTGGCGAACCTTGGCCATGGCCAGCCCCGACACCGCATCGATCAGTGCACTCAGCTGCCGAACTGCCTTGTCAGGCTGCTTGATCAAGCCCTCGATCACCTTGCGCATGCGTGGTGCCAAGGTGTCCCGCGCTTCGATCAACTGGGCAATGCGAGGCCCGAAGCGCGTAACCAGAGAGGGGACGTTGTCGACCAGAAACTTGTTGAGGTGATAAGGCAGGGTCAAGAGCGTCCACGCGGCTTCGACCAGGCCTTTGACCGAGTCCCATAGTCCTTCGGCGATGCCAACGACATAGCCGCCTACGTATTTCAGTGCATTGACTGCATTGAGTGACTCGAACTTGGCGTTGATGCGCTGGAGTTGATCTGGTGGCGCGGCTTGGAGACCGCCCCACAGCCCCCGCAGAAACTCCCTCAAGATATGCCAGTGGCTGGGGCCCGCAACCTGTTCCGCAGCTTTGCCGACATACTCGTTGTCCAGTGCTCCCAGCGACACGTCCTTGTCTGGATCTTGCGGATCCACTTCACGAAGGATCTGCGTTGGCTGGTTGGCGGCCTGTTGAGCGACATGGGCGAGTTCATGCGCGAGAAGCCGGCGGCCAGCTGTGGTCGTGGGCTGGAATTGCCCGGAGCCAAAGACGATATGTGAGCCCAGGGTGTAGGCGTGCGCGTGCAGGGATCGGGTGGACTTGGCTGCATTGGCGTCCGCATGGATGCGGACACCAGAAAAGTCGCGCTGGAACCCGGTCTCCATGAAGGCGCGAGTCTTGGTGTCCAGCGGGACGCCATGTGCCGAGGTGGTCTGCTGGATCAGTGCGGCCTGATGGCTTGGTACAGCCAGGCCCCGTGGCGCATGCGATGAAAGGAACTGTGCTGTACGGGCGGACCGCCCATCCACAATGGCCTGGGCAGCGGTGTCGGCTTCCTGCTCGAACGGACTGCCGTCTTGACCGATGGCCATCTTTCTTTGCAAACCGGGCATGTGCACCAGTCCTCTTGACGGGGAGGCCAGTCGCGGCTTGCCTAGCCTGCTGGGATGGTACGTCGGTGCTTGGTGGATCATGGGGAACCTCTCTGATCCTGGGGCGTGGGCACGGCATGACTTCGCCATGACCGCAGGACAGATGCACCACGCGTATCCTTTGAGATGGCTGCGTGAATGGCATGGGCGACCTGCTGGCCCCAGACACTGTGCGTGGCGGTGGCCAAGTCGGAACCTTGCGCTGCACTGGGTGCCCCACTCAACAGCGCATGCTGCAAAGACTGCTGGATCATCTCCTGCAGTTCCGGAAGGTCGGCCTTCTGGCCCGCATCCACCACCAGCCGCTCAATGTGCACGTACACGTTCATGCCGCACCTCCTACAGCGCCAGCCGGTTCCACCCACCTGAACTCCGATTCGTTGACGGGCTGATCCAGCTTGCGCATCTCCATGCGGCCCGCCTCCATCAGCAGGTTCATGGTCACCGGTGTGCCAGCCTGTGCGGCCATGAACGCAGCAGACAGCGCCATGCTCTGGATGTTGGCGCCGCTGAGGTTCAGCTTGGCCAGGCGATCGACGTCCAGCACGCCCAGCGGTGTGTCGGGCGGAAAGACGTGTGCCCACATGCGGCGGCGTTCGGCCAGACCGGGGTAAGGGAAGTTGACGATGAAGCGCAGGCGGCGGATGAAGGCCGGGTCCAGCGCGCTTTTCATGTTCGTGGCCAGGATGGCCAGGCCGCTGAAGCTCTCCATGCGCTGCAGCAGGTAGTCGATCTCGATGTTGGCAAAGCGGTCGTGCGAGTCCTTGACCTCGCTGCGCTTGCCGAACAGGGCATCGGCCTCATCGAAGAACAGAATGGCCCCACCGCTTTCAGCCGCGTCGAACACCTCACGCAGGTTCTTCTCGGTCTCGCCGATGTACTTGCTGACCACGGCCGAGAGGTCGATGCGATACAGATCGAGCCGCAAGGCATTGGCCAGCACCTCGGCGGCCATGGTCTTGCCCGTACCGCTGTCGCCGGCGAACAAGGCGCTGACACCCAGTCCGCGGTTCATGCGTGCCCGAAAGCCCCAGTTGTCGTAGACCTGGGCGCGTGCGCTGACCTGGGCGGCGATCTGCTTGAGCATCGTGGTCTCGGCCGGCGGCAGCACGATGTCGTCCCAAGTGGCTCGTGCATCGATGTGCTGGGCCAGGCGTGAGAGCTGTGGGCGCGTGCTGGCCTTGCAGGCCTGCCAGATACGGTCTTCCAGTGGTGCGGCTTCGGCTTGAGTCGAAGCAGGCTTGCCGATGACCTGCTTGACGATGGTGGCCAGGTCGGAACGGTTGAGGTCGAACTGTCCAGACAGTTGGGCTGAGAGCTTGTCGATCAGTTCGGGTTCTGTCTCGGGGGTGTGTGCCTGCAAAGCCTCGACCCAGGCCTGGCGCTGCTCGACGGGCGTGGGCTTGGCGATGTCAACAGCCACATGTGGCGCCACTGGCAGGTCCACGCCATCGCGCGAATCGACGAAGAGCAGGCCACCGGTCTTGGCCACGAAGCGCATCAGGCGGCTGACGGGACTGTCTGGCGCGGTGGACTTGTCCAGGGTGTGGCCGTCAACCAGCAGGGACAGGGGCATCATCAGGCACTCGCGGTGCCACAGGCGCGACAAGGCGTCGACATCGGCGGCCAGCGTGGGCAGGGCATCCGCAGGCATACGGTAAAGCTGTAAGCCCAAGGCCTGCGAGACGGCAGCAGCCACTTCGTGCTTGCTCGTGCGGTCCGGGCCACGCAGGGCGACAACGGCCTGGCCATTCGTGGCCAGCTCATCTTGCAAGGACCGGGTGATGGCGCTGGCCACATCCGCATGCGAAGCCGGCAGTTGCGTTGTGCTCAGCATGGACACGGCTGACACCAGCGGCGCGAGCCGGTCGTCGAGGTGATTGAGGCCCTTGATGAAGTTGACGATGCGCTCGTCGGCCCGCAGGCTGCTGGCGGTCAGGGGCATGGCACCGATCTGGTTGATGTCGAGCAGGCGCCAGTGACGCAAAGGGCCTTCGGGCGAAACCGCCTCCCACACGGCGTGCTCGAACAGGTTCATGGCCAGCGCGAAGTTGGGCGCGGCCAGATCGATGCGGCCATGCAGGGCCGCCAGTTGCGCAGGCAGGGCGGGGTCGAGCTCCATGGCCACGCACAGCAGCAGGATGTCGCGCTCGAAATCAGACAGGCCGAACTGGCGTGCCAGCATCAACAGGGCAGGCGGTGGCTCGCCCTGGCTGGCCTGGGCCAGACGTTTGGCGATGTCGGCGGCGAGGCCTTCAGGGGCTGGTGCGCTGGGGGCTGGCGATGAGGCCGGCAGCAGGCGTGTGATCTGCGAGCCGTTGTCACCCTGACCAGAGGCCCGCCGAAACAGGCCCGCGAAGATCCCGGCCTTGCCCTCCGTGGGCTCGCTCACGGGTTCGGGCGGCAGGCTGCTGCCGACTTGTTCAGGGCGTGGTGTGGCGCCCTGTGACGAGCCGAAGCGTGTGCGCACCAGCTTGTCCAGGCGGCAGCGCAGGTCGGCCAGCGCGGCACCCAGGTACTCGTCATTGCGGGCATGCCAGGCTTGCAACTCAGGGCTCATGTTCAACTCCACACTGCCGCTTCAGGTGATGCTGACGCGTTGTGCGTCATCGAAGGCAAAGCCGCCATTCGCGGGGTCGATGCGCACGGGCATGCTCTCGGCGCCATCGATGCGCAGCCACACCAGCTGGCCGTTGCCCACGGGCGCCTGGTCGATCACGAAGTCCAGCGAGGCGCTGGGGGCGGCGTGTGGCTGGGCCGCGATCTCGCGGTCGGCAATGAGCAAGGTGGCTTTCTGATCGGGCAGGACCTGTGGGTGGCAGGCGATGCTCAGCGTCACGCTGCCGTTGTTGCGGGCCGCAGGGTTGGGCGTGATGCTGGTGATGCGTGGGGCCAGCACCATGGCCCAGGCTGGCGAGGACGACACCGCACTGCCATGCCGAACATCGGCCACCACGTTGTAGACACCAGCGGCCCAGGTGCTTTGGGCCGGCCCGTCGTCCGGCAAGGTCAGGCGGATGTGTTGTTCGTCGCGGTCTGCCGTGGCGATGTCGACCGTGAGTGGCGGCAGCAAGGGGTGCTTGAAGACCAGGCTCAAGGCATCGCCCGAGAGCTTGTCGCCGGTGATCAATACGCGCGCGCCGAGTTGCGCGGCGGCCAGCGACGGCAAAGGCGGTTGGCGGCCTTCGGACTGCACGAAGCCGAACCAGGCGCTGTCCAGCCTGGGGGAGGAGCCCAGCGTGGTGTTGACGCCCCGATCGTCCTGGCCGCGCCTGAGCACGGGCAGCGTGGGCGCGGCGTTTTCGACGGCATCGATCAGGACCACGCTGGCCGTGTAGACCACGGTCAGCGCATGAGGCGTCTGGATCAGCACCGACCACAGCTTGGATTGTTCGTCCAGTGACAGCGTGGTGGGTGTGAAGCGCACTCGCTCGATGGCGTCGCCCAGATCGGAATCGCTCAATGAACTCGGGTTGCCGCTGATGGCGTCGCTGATGTTCTGCGCGGTCAACACGGGCCTGGCATGCAGGTCACGCGCGACGGCGCCCAGCATGCGGTCGGGCTCGAAGCTCTGGTCGTCGCCATAGAAGGTCAGCATGTAGTGCAACTCCAGCGCGGCCTGGGGGCGCTTGCTCAGGCTGCCGTCGCTGCGGCGTGTGGGCAAATCGGCATTGCGCAGCGCCACATTGGGCGTGACCTGGAAGAGATAGACGTGCACGCGCCTGTCGGTGTTGCCTTGCGCCGGCGCGACGGGCCGACCAAAGCGAAGCTGCACGCCATTGACGGCACCTTGTGCAGAGGTGAAGACGATCTGGCCGAGCGCAGCCGTGACCGTGGCGATGGCGAGGTGGTTGCTCATCGGCGGCCAGGCGCATTGCGCCGCTCCAGGTAGTCACGCAGGCTCACGGTGGGGCGTTGTACGGGCTGTCGGGATGCCGTCGCCGTGGGGGCGGGTCCCGCCGCGCGCAGCTCGATACGGCCAATGGTGACGTGGACGGTGGGTGCTGCCGCAGCCTGTTCAGCCGACGCCGCCTCTGGCAGGGCCATGGCAGCCATGGGGGGCTGCGTGCGGGCCTGGTCCAGCAATAGGCCGCTGCGCAGCAGATGAGGTGCGCGGATCGGGGAGTCCTCTCGGTCTTCTCGCGAGGAGGGCTGATGCCGCTGCTTCGATCTGGCGGGGCTGGGCTCCTGGGTGTCTGCCTCGGTGAGCCACTGCCTCTGGTCGCGCGGCTCATCCATGCTGGGTGCTGTGTCCAGCGGCCCGGGCTTGATGGCCGATGAGGGTGGATGCTTGGGCTGCGTCGAGGTGTCGGGTGATGGGGCCGTGGTTGTATGGTCGATCGCGGCGGACGGCATCTGGCGTGGCGGCGGGGTCAGCAGCGCCATCACCGCCGTCACGCCGCGAGGGGTGGCGGGCGAAGGCCTTGCCGATGGCGCTTGGGTGTCCGTTGCGGCGTCATCCAGGGCGTTCAGATCCATCTCGACACGAGCCACGGGCCGCTTTCGGGCTGGGCCCATGTCGATGGACAAATTGGGCGGCGGTTCTGGCGGGTGCACTGGTGTGTGCACCGGCGTGTGGGTTGGCGCTGCATGGGCAGGTTGTTCGCGCTGCGTTGACGCGACCTCGTTGCCATCGGCAGGCGACTGGGGGGCGGGCATCGTCGGTGACGACTGCATGGGCATCGGCGGGAACATGGCCTGTGCCCGGGACGCCTGCTGTGTCATTGAAGGCGAGGTTGTCATCGCGTCCAGGTCGGGGTGCATCGGTTCATTGGGTGCCCGACTCGCCGTTTCTCGCGCGAAGGCGGTCTCCAGGCGATGCGCCTCAGGCTGAACCTCCTGGATCGATTCATAGCGCCCAGCCAGGCGCGGCATCACCGTGGACGGCTGGCCCATCGAGCGCTGTACCAGGTTGCTCAGAAAGCGGCTCATCCTGCGTACCCGATCAGATCAAGGTAGGCCCGACGGCGTGCCTGCCCCATGGCCAGGATGTGCGCTTCAGACCAGCCGTAGCGGGCGGCGATGGCATGCACCTGGCGCAGCATGCCGCGCGCCCAGTGATCGAGTTCGCGCCACAGATGGCCCACGATGTCGAACAGGTGCGAGGAGGGCGCCCGGCATGCCGGGCAGACCACATCAAGCAGCACTTCTGCTTGCGGGTCGCGCAGGGCCATGGCCTCGACGGCTGCCTGCACCTGATCTTCACGCCAATCAGGTGGCGCTACTGCCATTGGCGTTGGCGTGGCGGTGGCGTTATCACCAGGCGCGGGCAGCCAGCAGCGGCTCAGCAGCCAGCGCTCTGCATGGGCCACGTTGCCCTGGCCCTCCAGCGCCAGCAGGTCTGCCGAACAAGGCAGGCGAAAGCGCAAGGTGCCGCCATCGGCCTCGATCTCGCACACATCGTCAGGTGCGGCATGCTGGGTCCGCACATCATCGACAGCGAAGTCCAGCTCGATGGGTTGACCGCAGGTCGGGCAGTCCAGCAGGCAAGCCAGGTGAGGGCCGAACAGGGTTTCGCGCAGGCTCAGCAACTGGGCATCACGGTGCCCGATGCGGGTCTGCATCAGTTCGTCGGCCGTGGCTTGCGGACAGGCCAAGCCCAGAAGCAGCAAGCCCCGCATGGCTGAAGACGACGGCGCGCCGCTCTCCCAGACCTTCAGCAAATTGGCAGGCATCAAGGCGGATGTCATGGCGGACATGGCCTGTCGCTCCCATCAAGTCGGCTCCGTGAACGAGATCTCGGCGGGTTCGGGCACTTCGGTGTCACGCTCCCAGCCTTCGTTCTCCAGCTTGATGTGCTGGATCAGGACTGCGTTGGCGTTGGCGTCCAGATCGGCCTGGGCCTGGAACTCCGAGACCCAGGCGCGGAACACCTTGTAGGCGATCACCAACTGGCCTGACTCGTTGTAGACCTCGATGATGATGTCCTTGCGGAAGTCCTTGAGCGAGACCTCGGCACCCAGGCCCGAGCCGAAGTTCCAGACCTTGTTGGCCCATTGCTCGAACTCTTTGTCATGGGTGACGCCACGCTCCAGCGAGATGGCGTCGTACTCGGTGCGGCCGGGCGATTTGCGGCTGCTGCTGGGGTCGCCACCTTCACGGTGCTTGACGACCTCGGTGGTGCGCTTGAGCGCCCCGACCTTGCTGATGCCCGCCACGTACTTGCCGTCCCACTTGACGCGAAACTTGAAGTTCTTGTAGGGGTCGAAACGCGATGCGTTGACGCTGAACTGTGCCACGTGAGCCTCCTTGCTATCTTCAGGCCTGGATCTGACCGGCGATCTGCTGCAGCTTGATCACCACGAACTCGGCTGGCTTGAGGGGCGCAAAGCCGACGGCGATGTTGACGATGCCCAGGTCGATGTCGTTCTGGGTGGTGGTTTCCTTGTCGCACTTGACGAAGTAGGCGTCACGCGGCGACGTACCCTGGAAGGCGCCCTGCCTGAACAGGCCTTGCATGAAGGCGCCGACGTTGAGGCGGATCTGGGCCCACAGCGGCTCGTCGTTGGGCTCGAACACCACCCATTGCGTGCCGCGGTAGAGGCTCTCTTCGATGAACAAGGCCGTGCGGCGCACAGGCAGGTACTTCCATTCATCGGCGAGCTGGTCGGCGCCACGCAGGGTGCGCGAGCCCCAGACCACGCGGCCACCGACGGGGAAGGCGCGCAGGCAGTTGATGCCCAGCGGGTTGAGCTCGCCGTTTTCATCATCAGTGAGGTTCACGCCCAGCTGGGGCACACCCGACAAGGTGGCGTCCAGCCCGGCAGGCGCCTTCCACACACCACGTTGCGTGTCGGTGCGGGCGATGACACCGGCCACCACGCCGCAGGGTGCGAAGGACTCGATGCGGCTTTCGCGCAGCAGATTGGGTTGCAGCAGGCGCGGGAAGTAGAGCGCGGCGTTCTTGCTGCGGGTGTCAGGGAAAGACGCGATGCCATTCTTGGCGGCGTCCTTGGTGGTCCACGAAGATGGTGGGTCGATCAGGTGAATGGCGCGGCGCTTTTCGCAATAGGCCGTGGCGGCGGCCACCACCACGGGCGAGGCATCGAAGCTGATGCCATCCGCCGTGGCGAAAGGCGGGATGCACAGAAGGTTGAACAGGTCGGCCTGCTCCAGCGCATAGAGGCCGTGCTTCAAAGTCTCGCCGTTGTTGGGCAGGAAGTCGGCAGCCGTCAGATTCTGTCCATCGGACACCGCGTTCAAGGCTGTGTTCTTGGCGGTGTCCAAGGCGGTCTTGGAGGCCGTCAGGTCGTTCGTGGCCGCGGTGATGGCGGCCGCATTGCCGCTGATCTGCGCCTGGGTCAAGGCCGTTGTCTTGGCGGCCACATCGGCTTCGGCCAGCGAGACGGCGTCGCTGCCCGCCGTCACGATAGGGGGGGACGCCGGGTTCAGCGTGCCGCTCCAGCGCAGCAGCGTGGAGGCGTCTGCCAGCACGCGGTCGATGCGCCGTGCGCTTTCGATGACGGTCAGGTTGCTGTACTTCTCGGTGACACCACCCGGGCTGCTGTCACGCACGGTCAGGTTGAAAAGATCACTCGTGCTCACGCCCATGGTGCTGGCGACGTCGGCGGAGATGTTGTCCTTTTCGACGGTGATGCGCAGATAAGCACCCCACTTGCCTTCGCTGGCAGCCACCAGGGGCAGGCCGCCAACGGTGAAGGCCGCGCTGCTGGCGGGCGCGTTGTCACCAGTGGGAGGACCGAACAGCCGCACGATGATGGCCTGGCCACCGCCGTTGAGGAAGAAGTCGCGCACGGCAAAACCCAGCTGGCTTTGCAGCCACAGCCCGCCAAAGATGCGTTCGAAATCACCGAAGCCATTGATGGTGATGGCCTGGTTGACCGGGCCGCGTGCCGCGCGACCGATGAACGCCGCGATCGACGTGGGCACGCCGGTGATGGTGTGTACCCCGCTGGGCACCTCTTCAATGTAGACGCCGGGATAGGTCAATGCGGTAGGCATGCAGTCCTCCAGAAATCATGTTCCCGACGACCGGCCTTGGCTGGGTGCGGACGCAGGGGCGAGCTTGCCCACTCGCGAGGAGGCGAAGCCATCAAGCGAGGAGGCGCATGAACATCAACGACAATGAAAGGCCATGTCTCTGGCTTCCGCCGCTTCCAGTCTTGGCAAGCCAGAAACACGCGATGCGCGTGAGCCATCTGGCGACCCATCCAGCGATAGCGATGACCGAGGCCGGCAATCGGTTGCATCACTTGAAAAAGCGGCACTCCCTAGACTCTATGGAATTCAGTGTAGGGAGCCAGGAGACCCTCCTGCCATCCCTAACTTCGCGATCGAGCCCCCCTAGGTTTTGAGGATGGGGATAACCCAGCCCTACAGGGGGATATTTCTCATCTTCCACTTCCACACCCATTTGCAGGTCTTTGATTTATAAGGACTTTTTCTCGGTGTTTTTACCTTCAAATCGCATCTAAGTCTTTGATTTCATTGAACTTTTTTTTGCTTTTCGCTTGTTTTGGCTGGGTGTATGCGGTAAAGTGGGATTTAGTGCAAATTTGTGGGGTTTTGTGTGAGTCTGGTCTTTCAAGGGGCATCAGCGTTGGCGCTGGACGCAAAGGGGCGGATGGCCGTCCCTTCGCGCCACCGTGACGCTTTGCAAGCTCTTTGCGCGGGCCAACTGACCATCACCAAGAACCCCGACGGCTGCCTGATGGTGTTTCCTCGCCCTGCATGGGAAACCTTCCGCGACAAGGTGGCGGCCCTGCCCATGTCGGCGGCCGGCTGGAAGCGGATCTTTCTGGGCAATGCCATGGACGTCGAGATCGACAGCGCGTCGCGTGTGCTGATCTCGCCCGAGCTGCGCGCGGCAGCCGGGATCAGCAAGGATGTGATGCTGCTTGGCATGGGCAGCCACTTCGAGCTGTGGGACGACAAGAAGTACGCCGCGCACGAGGCCGAGGTCATGGCGCAACCCATGCCCGAAGCGCTCCAGGACTTCACCTTCTGACGCGATGCAGGAAGGAAGCTCACCTTGGCAGCATCAAACCGTCCTGCTGCACGAGGCGGCCAATGCCGTGTTGGGCTTGGCTGCGGGTGTTCAGGTGCCTGCTCAGGGTGTGTATGTGGACGCCACCTTTGGCCGTGGCGGGCACTCGCGTCTGATCCTCTCCAAGCTGGCGCCGCAGGCTCGTCTGATTGCGCTGGATCGCGACCCCGAGGCTGTTGCGCACGCCACGCAGGGCCCCAACGCCATCACCGACGCGCGCTTTCAGATTGTGCATGCGCCGTTCTCGTCGTGGGCGCAGGCCGTGACCGATCTGGGTGTGGCATCGGTGCAGGGTTTGCTGATGGACATCGGCGTGTCGTCGCCGCAGATCGACAACCCGGCGCGCGGTTTCAGCTTTCGCTTCGATGCACCGCTGGACATGCGCATGGACACCACGCAGGGCGAGAGCGCGGCAGAGTTCCTGGCGCGCGCCTCGGTGGACGAGATCACGGAGGTGATTCGTGACTATGGCGAAGAACGGTTTGCTTGGCCCATTGCAAAGGCGATTGTCGCTCGCCGCGATGAAGGCCAGCCTGTGCGAACCACTGCCGAGCTGTCGGCGCTCGTGGCTCGTGCGGTCAAAACCCGTGAACCCGGGCAGGACCCCGCAACCCGAACCTTCCAGGCTCTTCGGATTCACGTCAACCGTGAGCTCGGCGAGCTGGAAGACGCGCTGGAGTCTGCCTTGAAGATGCTCTCGCCCGGCGGGCGCCTTGCGGTCATCAGCTTCCATTCGCTGGAAGACCGCATCGTCAAGACCTTCATCGCGAAACACAGCCGCGAGGAGGTTGACCGCCGCGTGCCGTTTGCACAGCCTAAGCCCTTGATGCTCAACGCGATAGCGCGCATCAAGCCCTCTGATGCGGAAGTCGCGGCCAACCCGCGTGCGCGCTCGGCCGTGCTGCGTGTCGCGGAGCGCACCGAGGTGCCCTGGTCCGAATCGCTGGTGTCCGGTGCAACGAAGTCGGGTGGCAAGGGCAAATCAAGCAGGAAGGGGCGTCGATGATCGTGCGCCTCAACATCATTCTGGCCATCGCGCTGCTGCTGAGCTGCTTCTGGCTGATTCGCACCAGCTATGAGTCGCGGCACCTGTTCGTCGAGCTGGAGAAGGCCCAGTCGCAATCGCACGAGTTGCAGATCGATTTCGAGCGCCTGCAGGTCGACAAGCGTGCTCAGGCCACGCCCCTGCGTGTCGAGAAGCTGGCGCGCGAGAAGCTGCACATGTTCAACACCAGCCCGGCTGTCACGCACTATGTGAACACCTCGGCTTCCGGCGTGGCCTCGGCCGCCGGGCAGGAGGTGCAGCCATGAGCCGCATGGGTGATCTGTTCAGACGCCTGCGCGGCCAGCCGCGTCGTCAGGGCTCCGGCGCCATGCCCACCGTGCGCTACGCAACCAGCCCGCTGCTGGCCTCGCGCACGCCGCCTTGGCGCGTCAAGTTCATGATCGCCGCCATCGGCCTGGGTTTTGCCGTGCTCATTGGTCGTGCGGCCTGGATCCAGATCATCCACAACGACTTCTATCTGCAGCAGGGCGCCAGCCGCTACGAGCGCCGCATCGAGCTGCAGGCCAACCGCGGCCGCATCCTCGATCGCAATGGTGAGATGCTGGCATCGAGCGTGCCGGCGCCTTCGCTGTGGGCCATTCCCAAGGACATGGACGCCTCGCGCGATGAGCTGCGGGCTCTGGCCAAGCTGCTGGGCATGCCCTCCACCGATCTGCAAAAGCGCCTGGCTTCCAACCAGAACTTCGTGTGGTTGCGCCGCAAGGTGGACGATGCCGTGGCCGAGAAGGTGGCTGCACTCAAGATCAAGGGCGTCTATGAGCTGCGCGAGTCCAAGCGCCAGTACCCGGAAGGTGAAGCTGCCGCGCATGTCGTGGGCTTCACCAACATCGAAGACGAGGGCCAGGAAGGCATCGAGCTGGCCTATCAAAAGCAGCTGGCGGGCCGTGATGGCGCGCGCCATGTGATCAAGGATCGCCTGGGTCGCGTGGTCGAGGCCGTGGGCGACATGGTGCCGGCCGAAGATGGTCAGGCCATTCGCCTGTCGGTCGATGCCAAGGTGCAGTTCTATGCCTACCAGCGCATCCGCGACGCGGTGGCCCTGCACAAGGCCAAGGCCGGCAGCGTGGTGGTGCTCGATGCCCTGACGGGTGAGGTGCTGGCCCTGGCCAATGTGCCCAGCTACACACCTGATGACCGCCGTAACCTGACGGGTGAACAGCTGCGCAACCGCGCGCTGACCGACACCTTCGAGCCCGGCTCGGTGATGAAGCCCATCGTGATCTCGCTGGCGCTGGAGACTAAGCGGGTCACGCCCGACACCATCATCTCCACGGCGCCGGGCAAGCTGACCGTCGATGGCTCCACGATTTCCGATTCGCACGCCCATGGCGACCTGACCGTCGAGCAGGTCATCCAGAAATCGAGCAATGTGGGCACGGCCAAGATCGCCATGCAGATGCAACCGCGCGAGATGTGGGAGATGTTCACGGCCGTGGGCCTGGGCCAGAAGCCGCAGTTGGGCTTCCCTGGTGCGGTGACCGGGCGCCTGCGTCCCTACAAGTCGTGGCGCCGCATCGAGCAGGTCACGATGAGCTATGGCTATGGCCTGTCGGCCAGCCTGTTCCAGCTCGCACACGCTTACACGATCTTCGCCCGCGATGGCGAATTGATCCCGATTTCGCTGCTGAAGCGGGAGAACCTCGGTGACGACCGGGAGCCTCTTCACAAAGTGGCGAAAGCCAATCAGGACGGGGATGGCGAACGTCCCGTTCTGGCTTTCAAGACCGCCTTCCGCCCGGGGGCGGCTTCGCCGTCTGGGGCTTCGGGCACTTCTTGGACTTCTGCAGATGAGGCCACATCGGTCTCCTCTGATGAAATCGTGCCCATCCACGGCACACGCGTGATCTCGGCGCAGACCGCGCAAGCCGTGCGCAAGATGCTGGCATTGGTGTGCGGCCCGGGCGGCACGGCGCCCAAGGCCCAGACCCAAGGCTACAGCGTGGGCGGCAAGACCGGTACGGCGCACAAGGTCGAGGGCCGGGGCTATGCGGGCAACAAGTACCGCGCCTGGTTCGTGGGCATCGCGCCCATCAGCAAGCCGCGCATCGTTGTGGCCGTGATGGTGGACGAGCCGGGCGACGGCATCTATTACGGTGGTGATGTGGCCGCGCCCGTGTTCAGCCAGGTGGTGCAGCAGACGCTCAACCGTCTGGGTGTGCTGCCTGACGTGGATGTGCAGCCCAAGATCATCAGCACAGAACCCGCCGAAGTGGAGAGCTTTTGAATGAGCCAGACCACTTTGCACCTGCACAGCACCGAGGAAGCCCTTAACTGGCTGCGCCAGTGGGGCATCGGGCGCTTGACGGTGGACAGCCGGCAGGTTGCTGCCACGGTGGCCGATGGGGTCTGCTTCATCGCCTGGCCCGGTGCCGCGCGTGATGGGCGCGCCTTTGTCGAGCAGGCCCTGAAGGATGGCGCGCGTGCCTGTCTGGTCGAGGCCGATGGCGTGCAGGCCTTTGGTTTCTCCGACGCCCGCGTGGCGGCCCTGCCTGGCTTGAAAGCCCGCAGCGCCGAGATCGCGCATGGCTTCTATGGCGAGCCCAGCGCGGGGCTGGACGTGGTGGCCGTCACCGGCACCAACGGCAAGACATCGACCTCGTGGTGGACGGCGCAGGCCCTGAGCGCGATGGGCCGCCCTTGCGGTGTCATCGGCACCTTGGGTGTGGGGCAGGTGGATGGTGGTGAGTTCGAGCCCACGGGCCTGACCACGCCCGACCCCATCACCCTGCATGCCACTTTCCGTCGCTTTGCCGATCAGGGCTTGAAGGCCGCGGCCATCGAGGCCTCGTCCATTGGCATCGAAGAGTTGCGTCTGCATGCCACGCACATCGCGGTGGCCCAGTTCACCAACTTCACGCAGGACCACCTCGACTACCACGGCAGCATGGAGGCCTACTGGCAAGCCAAGCGCCGCCTGTTCGACTGGCCTGGCCTGCGTGCGGCCGTGCTCAATCTGGACGACCCCATGGGCCATGCCTTGCAGGACCATGCCCGTGCGCGCCGGCTGGTGTGCTGGTCGTATGGTCTGCAGGAGTCTGTGCGCTTGCAGGCTGTACGCATCCGCTATCAGGCACAAGGTCTGGTGTTCGATGTGGTCGAGCGCGACGAGGCCTTGTCCCAGGTGGTGAGCCAGGCCACCGTGCAGGCGCCGGTGATCGGCACTTTCAACGTCTCCAACCTGCTGGCCGTGATCGGCGCCTTGCGTGCGCTGGATGTGCCTTTGCTGGATGCGGCCCGCGTGTGCAGTGGCCTGAAGTCGGTGCCGGGCCGCATGCAGGTGGTGAGCGCACCAGGTGCTCAGGCTGATGCGGCAGTCTTGCCCATGGCCGTGGTCGATTACGCCCACACACCTGATGCCCTGCTCAAGGCCTTGCAGGCTTTGCGCCCGGTGGCTGATGCCCGCGGCGGCAAGCTGTGGTGCGTCTTTGGCTGTGGTGGTGACCGTGACCCCATCAAGCGCCCGCTGATGGGGGCCGTGGCCGAGCAGCATGCCGACCAGGTCGTGCTCACCAGCGACAACCCCCGCAGTGAATCGCCCGCCTTCATCCTGTGCCAGATCATGGCCGGCGTGGCGGGCCGCGACACCATTGATGTGATCGAGGACCGGCGTGCCGCGATCACCCATGCCCTGAGCGATGCCGACGCCTGCGATGTCGTGCTGATTGCCGGCAAAGGCCATGAGGCCACGCAAGAAGTGGCCGGCGTCAAGACCCCGTTTTCAGATGTCGACGAAGCGGCTGCTGTCTTGCAGCGTCGCGCGCCGGCGTCTTCTTCCCGCATTCCCATGATGATGACTTTGGGCCTGGCCCATGAGCTGCTGCCCGGCTCGGTGTTGACGGGTGACCCCGCCACGCCGATTGCCCGTGTGCACACCGATACCCGAACCCTGCAGCCCGGCGACCTGTTCGTGGCCTTGCGCGGCGAGCGCTTCGATGCGCATGACTTCCTGCCTCAGGCCAAGGCCTCTGGTGCCGTGGCCGTGATCGCCCAGCACGGTGTCGACACCTGCGGTTTGCCTGGCCTGACCGTGCCCGATACCCGCGCGGCTCTGGGTTGGCTGGCCTCGGGCTGGCGAGCCCGCTTCGACATCCCGCTGATCGCCGTGACCGGCAGCAATGGCAAGACCACGGTCACGCAGATGATCGCGTCCATCCTGAAGGCTTGGGTCGTTTCGCAAGGTGCGCCGGAGGCCTCGCTGGCCACACAAGGGAACTTCAACAATGAGATCGGTGTACCGCTGACCCTGCTGCGCTTGCGCGAAGGCCAGCACCGCTGTGCCGTGGTCGAGCTGGGCATGAACCACCCAGGCGAGATAGCCCAGTTGGCGGCGATTGCCGCGCCCACGGTGGGCCTGGTCAACAACGCCCAGCGCGAGCACCAGGAGTTCATGCACACGGTCGAGGCTGTGGCCCGCGAGAACGGCTCGGTGCTGCAAGCCTTGTCGCGCAGCGGCGTGGCCGTGTTCCCGGCAGACGATGAGTTTGCGCCGATCTGGCGCGAGCAGGCCAACGGCTATCCCAAGTTCGACTTCGCCACACAGGGCGAGGCCGAAATCGTCGGGCAGGCCAACTGGGCGGCGCAACCCACGCCGCATTGGGTGATCGACATCCGCACCGCGCGAGGCCAGGCTCAGGTCAAGCTGAAGATGGCCGGTGCCCACAATGTGCGCAACGCCTTGGCTGCCACGGCTGCGGCTTTGGGTGCCGGTGTGCCTTTGAGTGTGATCGCGCAAGGCCTGGAGGCCTTCGAGCCGGTCAAGGGCCGATCGCAACTGCGCACCGCTCAGGTGGCTGGCCGTGCCGTGACGCTTGTGGATGACAGCTACAACGCCAACCCCGACTCCGTGCGCGCCGCCATCGACATGTTGGCCGGCCTGCCTGGCCCACGCTGGCTGGTGCTGGGCGACATGGGCGAAGTGGGCACGCAAGGCCCGGCCTTCCACACCGAGGTGGGCGCCTTTGCCCGTGAACTTGGCATCGAACACCTCTGGACGGCGGGTGAACTGTGCGCGCATGCCGCGCAAGCCTATGGCCCGTCTGCCCGTCATTTCAACAGCGCTGCCGACATCGTTGCGGCGCTGTCCGAGCCAGGTGCGGCACCCGCTGTGGGCTCGGTCCTGGTCAAAGGTTCTCGCTTCATGAAGATGGAACAAGTCGTCGCCGTGCTGGCGCCTGCACCTTCGACAGGAGGCGCCCATGCTGCTTAGTCTGGCCTTGTGGCTGCAAGGCCTGCATCCTGAATGGGGCTTCCTGCGCGTCTTCCAGTACCTGACCTTCCGTTCGGTCATGGCCTCGATGACCGCCTTGCTGATCGGCTTGTTCCTCGGTCCGCTGGTGATCCGCAAGCTCACCGAGCTGAAGATCGGTCAGCCCATCCGTGAGTACGGCATGGAGTCTCACCTGACCAAGCGCGGCACGCCCACGATGGGCGGTGTCCTGATCCTGCTGGCCATTGGCTTGTCGACGCTGTTGTGGTTCGACTGGGCCAACCGCTTCGTGTGGATCGTGATGATCGTGACCACGGGCTTTGGTGCCATCGGCTGGGTGGACGACTGGCGCAAGGTGGTGCTCAAGGATCCGGAAGGGATGCCGTCGCGCGAGAAGTATTTCTGGCAGTCCATCATCGGCCTGATCGCCGCCATCTACCTGGCCTTCAGCGTGTCGGAGACCAACAACCTGCGCGTGATCGAGCTGTTCTTCCGCTGGGTCTCGTCGGGCTTCTCCAATGACCTGCCACCCAAGGCCGACCTGATCGTGCCCTTCTTCAAGACGGTCAGCTACCCGCTGGGCGTCTGGGGCTTCATGGTCCTGACCTACATCGTGATCGTGGGCACCAGCAATGCCGTGAACCTCACCGATGGCCTCGATGGCCTGGCCATCATGCCGGTGGTGATGGTGTCGGCCTCGCTGGGCATCTTCTGCTATGTCACGGGCAACGCCGTGTTCGCCAAGTACCTGCTGCTGCCGCACATCCCGGGCGCAGGTGAGCTCCTGGTGTTCTGCGCGGCCCTATCCGGAGCAGGCCTGGCCTTCCTCTGGTTCAACGCTTATCCCGCCCAGGTCTTCATGGGCGACGTGGGGGCACTGGCGCTCGGCGGAGCGCTGGGGACCATCGCGGTCATTGTGCGGCAAGAGATCGTGCTGGCCTTCATGGGCGGGGTTTTTGTCTTGGAAGCGCTGTCGGTGATGGTGCAGGTGAGCTACTTCAAATACACGAAAAAGAAGTACGGCGAAGGGCGCCGCATCCTGCTGATGGCACCGCTGCATCACCACTTCGAGAAGTCCGGCTGGAAGGAAACGCAGGTGGTGGTGCGCTTCTGGATCATCACCATGCTGCTGTGCCTGCTGGGTTTGTCCACCTTGAAGATTCGTTGATTGCTTGATTCATCGGCCATGCATTACTTGAAAGACCTCACCGTGCTGATCCTGGGTCTGGGTGACTCGGGCTTGGCCATGGCGCGCTGGTGCGCCCGGTGTGGCTCGACCGTGCGTGTGGCCGATACCCGTGCCAACCCGCCGCAGGCTGCGACACTGGCCGCCGATGTGCCGGCCGCCACCTTGCACCATGGCCTGGATGTGGCCCTGCTTGACGGCGTGAACGTGGTGCTCAAGAGCCCGGGCTTGATGCCCAGTGCACCCGATGTATCGGCACTGCTGGCGAAGGCCGACGAGCTGGGCATCCCGGTGCGCGGCGAGTTGTCGCTGTTCGCCTCGGCCCTGGCCGATCTCAAAACGGACATGGGTTACGTGCCCAAGGTGGTGGCCATCACGGGCACCAACGGCAAGACGACCACGACCTCGCTGACCGCCAAGCTGATCGAGCGCGCGGGCTTGCGCGTGGGGATGGCGGGCAACATCGGCCCGACCTTGCTTGATACCTTGCGTGTGGCGCTGGAGCAGGAGCCTGAGCGGGTGGCGGATGAGGAGCCTGCATCTGATGCCGCCGTGGATGAGCCCATCGAGGCAGCGCGTGTCAGCGAGCCCATCGACGAGGTTCAGCCTGAAGCCGACTCCGCCGTGATCGAGCAGCCGGAAGATGCCGAACCGGCTGTCGTGCCCTTGTCTGACGATGCCGATGCGCCCCTGATCGAACTGGCGCCACCACCACCCGCAGCCCCCACCTTCGAGGTGCTGCCCGAGGCCTGGGTGCTGGAGCTCTCCAGCTTCCAGCTCGATGGCGTGAGCAACTTCGAGCCGAACGCTGCAGTGGTGCTCAACGTCACGCAAGACCACCTGGACTGGCACGGCACCATGGCCGCCTATGCCGCGGCCAAGGCGCGCATCTTCGGCAAGAGCGGCCTCATGGTGATCAACCGCGATGACCGGGCCGTGATGAACATGGTGCCGCCGCCCGAGGTGATCAAGTCGGGCGTGCGTGGTCGGCCGGCCAAGACGGTGTACCGCGATGTCGTGTACTTCGGTCTCGATGCGCCCCGTCGTCCGGGCGACTTCGGCCTGGTTGAAGAAGCGGGCATGGCCTGGCTCATGCGCGCCCGCGAGATCGACCCCACCGTCAAGCTCAAGAAGGGCGAAGAGCACGAGATCGTGCTGCAACGCCTGATGCCCGCCGATGCCTTGCGCATCCGCGGTCGTCACAATGCCTCCAATGCATTGGCCGCACTGGCCCTGGCCACGGCGATTGGCTGCCCGCTGGCGCCCATGCTGCATGGTCTGCGTGAATACCGCGGGGAGCCGCATCGCGTCGAACATGTGGCCACCGTGGGTGGCGTCGACGCCATCGACGACAGCAAGGGCACGAACGTCGGTGCCACCGTGGCCGCGCTGCAAGGCCTGGGCTCGGACCTGTCGCCGGGCAAACTGGTGGTCATCCTGGGTGGCGACGGCAAGGGTCAGGACTTCGCGCCACTGGCCGATCCGGTCGGCCGATTTGCGCGCGCGGTGGCCTTGATCGGCCGTGATGCCCAGGCCATCGAAGCGGCGCTGGCCGACGTCCTGACACCCGTGGGCGAGAAGCTGCTCATGCAGCGCCATGACAGCCTGGAAGCCGCCACCCGCTGGAGCTTTGAGCAGGCCAGGGCGGGTGATGCCGTCCTGCTGAGCCCGGCTTGCGCCAGCCTGGACATGTTCCGCAACTACGCCCACCGCGCGGAGGTGTTCGTGGGCACCGTGCAGGAACTGGCGCGCGAACGAGGGGAGGTCGCATGAGCGAAGCCACCATTCGCCAACCGCTGCTGGCAGGGCTGCTGAGCAAGCTGCGCGGCGGCAAGTCCGCCGATGGCGCGGGCCCGCTGCCTGTGCGCGACTTCGTCGACGTGACCTCGTCGCAGCCATCCAAGCTCATGGGCTTTGATCAGGCCCTGGTCTGGCTGACCCTGGCCTTGCTGGCCATGGGTCTGGTGATGGTGTACTCGGCCACCATCGCACTGCCCGACAGCCCGCGCTTTTCGAACTACACGCCGACCTTCTTCTTCACGCGCCACCTGGTGTCCATCATCATGGCGGTGTGCGTGGCGGCCGTGGTCACGCAGATCCCGATGGCGACGTGGGAGAAGCTGGCGCCCTGGCTGTTCGTGACCTCGCTGTTGCTCCTGATGCTGGTGCTGATCCCGCATGTGGGCAAGGTGGTCTATGGCGCACGCCGCTGGCTGCCGCTGGGCATCATGAACTTCCAGCCGTCCGAGCTGGCCAAGCTGGCCATCACGCTCTATGCCTCGGACTACATGGTCCGCAAGATGGACGTGAAGGAGCGTTTCTTCCGTGCCGTGGCCCCGATGGCCGTGGCCGTGGGCGTGGTGGGCTTGCTGCTGCTGGCCGAGCCCGACATGGGCGCCTTCATGGTGATCGCCACGATCGCCATGACCATCCTCTTCCTGGGTGGTGTCAATGGCCGCATGTTCTTCCTGATCACGGCCGTGCTGCTGGGTGCTTTCACCTTGATGGTCACGCTCAGCCCCTGGCGGCGCGAGCGCATCTTCGCCTACCTCGATCCCTGGACCGAAAAGAACGCGCTGGGCAAGGCCTATCAGCTCACGCACTCGCTGATCGCGTTTGGCCGTGGCGAGATCTTCGGCGAAGGCCTGGGCTCCAGCCTGGAGAAGCTGCACTACCTGCCCGAGGCGCATACCGACTTCCTGCTGGCCGTGATCGGCGAAGAACTGGGCTTCATCGGTGTGGCCATCGTCATCGTCGCCTTCTTCTGGCTGGTCGTGCGCCTGTTCAACATCGGTCGCCAGGCCATTGCGCTGGACCGTGTCTTCTCCGGCCTGGTCGCACAAGGCGTGGCCGTGTGGATGGGCGGTCAGGCCTTCATCAACATGGGCGTGAACCTCGGTGTGCTGCCCACCAAAGGCCTAACCTTGCCTTTGATGAGCTTTGGCGGTTCGGGCGTGATGCTCAATTGCATCGCACTGGCCATTTGCTTGCGGGTGGACATTGAAAACAGACAGTTGATGCGCGGGGGCCGCGCATGAACTGGCTGTTTCATCAAAATCGACAGGCCACCGCGAAGCGGGGGCGGGGCGCGCAGCGCCCGCTGATGCGCGGAGGCCGCGCATGATGACGATGGCGACTTACCGCGGCGACAGCGTCACTGCGCGGTGCGCAGGTGGGCGATTCCGGTGCGGGCTCACATCGCAAAGCGATGTGAAGCACGCGCAGCGTGCGTGCCGGAGCCAGAACAGGCAGCTCATGAGGGGTGGCCGCGCATGAGCCGTCACCTCGTCATCATGGCTGCGGGTACCGGCGGGCACATCATGCCCGGCCTGGCCGTGGCCGACGAGATGAAGCGCCGTGGCTGGACCGTGAGCTGGCTGGGCACGCAAAGCGGCATGGAAAACCGCCTCGTGCCGCCAACTGGCATTCCGCTTGACACCATCTCATTCAACGGCCTGCGCGGCAAGAGCCTCAAGGACACCATGTTCGGCGGCGTGCGTCTGCTCAAGGCCTTTGCCGATTGCTGGAAGATCCTGAGCCAACGCAAGGCCGACGCCGTGCTGGGCATGGGCGGTTATGTGTGCTTCCCCGGCGGCCTGATGGGCGTGGCCCGCGGCCTGCCCCTGGTGCTGGTCAATGCCGATGCGGCCATGCTGCTGAGCAACCGCATGCTGCTGCCCATCACCGACGTGCTGGCTTGCGGCTTCGATGGCCCGGCCGCCCAGCACAAGGTCTCGAAGGTTACCGGCAACCCGGTGCGTGCCGAGATCGAAGCCATCGCATCGCCCAGCGAACGTTTCGCCAACCGAACAGGCCCCTTGCGCGTGCTGGTCGTGGGCGGCAGCCTCGGTGCCAAGGTGCTCAACGAGGCCTTGCCTCAGGCCATGGCCCTGCTCTCGCCCGAGCAGCGTCCCCAGCTCACACACCAGACCGGCATGGCCAACTTCGAATCGGTCAAGGCCGACTACGCCAAGCAGGGCATCGACACCAGCCAGGGCGTGGAGCTGCTGCCCTTCATCAACAACATGCCGCAACGCCTGGCCGAGTGCGATGTGATCATCGGCCGTGCGGGCGCCATCACCGTCAGCGAGTTGTGCGCCGCCGGTGTGCCCAGCATTTTGGTGCCCCTGGTGGTTTCGACGACCGCCCATCAGCGCGACAATGCGGTCTACATGGCCAACAACGGTGCGGCGCTGCATTTACCGCAAGCTGAAATGACCCCGTCCAAGCTGGCGGAGCTGATCAAGTCGCTCAACCGCACCGCATTGGCGGCCATGGCCATCAAGGCCCGCGGCCTGGCTCGCCCCCGTTCGGCGGCCGCCGTGGCAGACGCCATCGAGCAGCACGTGAAACCTCAAACATCCGCAAAGGCGTCCGCATGAAGCACGCCGTCAAACACATCCATTTCGTGGGCATCGGGGGCGCCGGCATGAGCGGCATCGCCGAGATCCTGCACAACCTGGGCTACACCGTCTCCGGATCCGATCAGGCCGACAGCGCCACATCGCGCCGCCTGGCTTCCTTGGGCATCAAGGTCCATGTGGGGCACGCCGCCGCGCACATCGCCGGCGCCGAAGCCGTCGTCACCTCCACGGCCGTGAAGGGCGACAACCCCGAGGTCATCGCCGCGCGCGCACGCCGCGTGCCTGTGGTGCCGCGCGCCGTCATGCTCGCCGAGCTGATGCGCCTGCGCAAAGGCATCGCGATTGCCGGCACACACGGCAAGACCACCACCACCTCGCTGGTCACCTCCATCCTGGCCGAAGCCGGTGTTGACCCGACCTTCGTCATCGGCGGCAAGCTCAACAGTGCGGGTGCGAACTCGGCGCTGGGCAAGGGCGAGTTCATCGTGGTCGAGGCCGACGAGTCCGATGCCTCCTTCCTGAACCTGATGCCCGTGCTGTCGGTGGTCACCAACATCGACGCCGACCACATGGACACCTATGGCCACGACTTCGCCAAGCTCAAGCAGGCGTTCGTGGACTTCCTGCACCGCATGCCTTTCTATGGCTCGGCCATCCTGTGTGCCGACGACCCGGGCGTGCGCTCCATCATCCCGCTGGTGTCCCGCCCGGTCATCACCTACGGCTTTGCCGAAGACGCCCAGGTGCGTGCCGTCAATGTGCAGGCACTCGCCGGTGGTCAGATGCGCTTCGTCGTGCAACGCCGCAATGGCGCCATCATGCCCGACCTCACCGTCACGCTGAACCTGCCGGGCGAGCACAACGTGCTCAACGCCCTGGCCGCGATTGCCGTGGCCACCGAGATCGAGCTGCCCGACGAGCCCATGGCCAAGGCTTTGGGGGACTTTACCGGCGTGGGCCGGCGCTTCCAGCGTTATGGCGAGTTCACGGTGGCCGATGGCGGCAAGGTCACGGTCATCGACGACTATGGCCACCACCCCGTCGAGATGGCGGCGGTCATCAGCGCGGCGCGCGGTGCTTTCCCCGGTCAGCGTCTGATGCTGGCCTTCCAGCCGCACCGCTACACCCGCACCCGCGATTGCTTCGAGGACTTCGTCAAGGTGCTGGGCTCGGCCGATGCGGTCTTGCTGACCGAGGTGTATGCCGCTGGCGAGGCGCCCATCGTGGCCGCCGACGGGCGGGCCCTGACCCGTGCCGTGCGCGTGGCCGGCAAGGTTGAACCGATTTTCGTGGACGACGTGGCCGAGCTGCCGCAAACCATCGCCCAGAACGTCAAGGGTGGCGATGTGGTGATCTGCATGGGCGCGGGCTCGATCGGCACGGTGGCCGGCAAAGCCGCCGAACTTCTGAAGGACAAGCAGCCGACATGAGCACCTCCATCCAACTCCAAGCACCGCGTATCGATCCGGCCAGCCTGGGCAAGGTGGCCGTGCTCTTTGGCGGCACCTCGGCCGAGCGCGAGATCTCCAAGATGTCGGGCTCCGGCGTGCTCAAGGCCTTGCAGTCGCAAGGTGTGAACGCCTTTGCCTTCGACCCCGCGGAGCGCCCGCTGCAAGAACTCCAGGCCGAAGGCGTGGACCGCGTCTTCATCGCCCTGCATGGCCGTGGTGGTGAAGATGGCACCGTGCAAGGCGCGCTGGAGCTGCTCAAGATTCCCTACACCGGCTCCGGCGTGATGGCCTCATCCATCGCGATGGACAAGATCATGACCAAGCGCATCTGGCGCTTCGAAGGTCTGCCCACGCCGGACTGGCGCATGGTGTCGAGCGCCGAAGAGTGCGCCCAGGCCCTGGCCGTGCTGGGGGCGCCGATGATCGTCAAGCCCTCGCGCGAAGGTTCGTCCATCGGCCTGACCAAGGTCACTGACCCCGGTCAGTGCGCTGCCGCCTACGCCGCCGCAGCCCAGCACGACCCCGAGGTCCTGTGCGAGCAGTTCATCGAGGGCGAGGAAACAACCTGCCCGGTGCTGATCGTCGACGGCGAAGCCAAGGCCCTGCCCATCATCCGCATCGTCGCGCCGGGCGGCAACTACGACTACCAGAACAAGTACTTCACCGACGATGTGAAGTACCTGTGCCCCAGCCAGCTCGGGCTTGAAGAAGAAGCCGAGATCCAGCGCCAGGTGCTGCGTGCCTTCAAGACCCTGGGCTGCCGGGGCTGGGCCCGCGCCGACGTGATGATCCGCAAGACCGATCGCCAACCCTTTCTGCTGGAGATCAACACCTCGCCGGGCATGACCGGCCACTCGCTCGTGCCCATGTCGGCCAAGGTGGCCGGCCTGAGCTATGGACAACTGTGCGTCCACCTGCTGGCCTCCAGCAGTCTGGACAGTCTTCGCTGAACCTGACGACACCGCCACACCATGCAGGCCGCCGCCGCCCTCAACAGCTACAGCGCATCGCCCGAGACGCCACAAGACGTCTTGTGGATGAACGCTGCGGCATCAAGCCTGCTGGTGGTGGCAATCGGGCTGTTGCTGGCTGCCGGTGTCACCAAGCTCACGCGCCTGCCTTACTTCAATCTGCAGAAGGTGCAGCTCGAAGGCGATCTGCAGCGCAACAACGTGGCCACGGTGCGCGCCAACATCGTGCCGCGCATGCACGGCGGCTTCTTCAATGTGAACCTCAACCACAGCCGCGAGGTCTTCGAAGCCGTGCCCTGGGTGCGCAAGGCCGTGATCCGCCGCGTGTGGCCCAACGAGTTGCGTGTCGTGCTGGAAGAGCACCGCCCCGCGGCCTACTGGCACCACGAAGACCGCGAAGACCAGCTCGTCAACACCTATGGCGAAGTCTTCGATGCCAACCTGGGCGACGTTGAAGACGAGCACCTGCCCACGCTGGAAGCCCCGCCCAACCCGACCGCGGACGAAGCCAAGACCATGCTCGACATGCTGCACCGCCTGGAGCCCGTGCTCAAGCCGCTGGGCGAGATCGACACCGTCAAGCTCACCGAGCGCGGCTCGTGGAGCGTCGAGCTCGACAACGACGCCAGCATCGAGCTTGGTCGCGGCAGCCTGGATGAGGTCGTGACCCGTGCCGACCGCTTCGTGCGCACCTTGCCAGAGCTCAAGCGCCAGTACCCTGAGCCGCTGGCCCATGCCGACCTGCGCTACCCGGAAGGCTATGCCGTCAAGCTGCGCGGCCTGGTCACTTTGCAGGACGGGCAGAAAGCGCCCGTGCCCAAGAAACCCGTCGTCAAACCTTCTTCGTCTTCAACCAGATAAATCCACACACACCATGGCCAAGGAATACAAGGATCTGGTCGTCGGACTGGACATCGGCACCGCCAAAGTGATGGCGGTCGTGGCCGAGGTCCTGCCCGGTGGAGACCTGCGTCTGGCTGGTCTGGGCGTTGCGCCCAGTCACGGCCTCAAGCGCGGCGTGGTCGTCAACATCGACGCCACCGTGCAGTCCATCCAGCAAGCCTTGAAAGAGGCCGAGCTGATGGCCGACTGCAAGATCAGCCGTGTGTGGACGGGCATCACGGGCAGCCACATCCGAGGTCAGAACAGCACGGGCATGGTCATCGTGCGAGACAAGGAAGTGGCCCCCATCGATGTGACACGTGTGGTGGAAACCGCAAAGGCGATCAACATTCCAAATGATCAACGCCTATTGCTTGTTGAGCCGCAAGAGTTCATCATTGACGGCCATGAGGTCAAAGAGCCGATCGGCATGTCAGGCGGCCGCCTCGAGGTCAAGGTGCACATCGTGACCGGGGCCCAGAGCGCTGCTGAAAACATCGTCAAGTGTGTTCGTCGCTGCGGCTTGGAGGCCGAACAGCTGGTCCTCAATCCCTCCGCATCTTCTGCAGCCGTCCTCACCGAGGATGAAAAGTCGCTTGGCGTGGCCATGGTCGATATCGGCGCAGGCACCACCGACGTTTCTATCTTCACCGACGGCTCCGTGCGCCACACGGCGGTCATCCCCATCGCCGGCGACCTCATCACCAGCGACATCGCGATGGCCTTGCGCACGCCCACCAAGGACGCCGAGGACATCAAGGTGGACTTCGGTGTGGCCAAGCAATTGCTGGCCGATCCCAACGAACAAGTCGAAGTGCCAGGCCTGGGTGACCGCGCACCGCGCATGCTCTCGCGTCAGGCCCTGGCTGGCGTGATCGAGCCGCGCGTTGAAGAGATCTTCTCGCTGGTCCACCAGGTGATCCGCGAATCGGGATACGAAGAACTGCTGTCGTCCGGCATCGTGCTGACAGGCGGCTCGGCGGTGATGCCGGGCATGGTCGAGCTGGCCGAAGACATCTTCTTGAAGCCTGTGCGCAAGGGCACGCCCTTGTACTCAGGCGCACTGCACGACATGGTGGCCAGCCCTCGCTCGGCCACCGTCATGGGCTTGCTCGAAGAGGCAAGACTCGCGCGCATGCGCGGGATGAAGGCGGCGCAACAGGCGGGGTCGGTTCAGACCTTGTTCGGTCGCGTACGCGATTGGTTCGTGGGCAACTTCTGATGCCCCACTTGGTACGTTTTCAATTGGCAACTGCTTGATGAATAAAAGAGGTACGACATGGCAATCGAGATGATCGACAACTTCGACATGGGCACCCAGATCAAGGTGATCGGCGTGGGTGGTGGTGGCGGCAACGCCGTGGAACACATGATCTCGCAAGGGGTGCAAGGTGTGCAGTTCATCTGCGCGAACACCGACTCGCAAGCCCTGCTGCGCTCCAGCGCCGAGATGCAACTGCAACTGGGTACCTCGGGCCTGGGCGCCGGTGCCAAGCCCGAAGCGGGCAAGGCTGCTGCTGAAGAAGCGACCGACCAGATCCGTGCCGCGCTGGACGGCGCGCACATGGTCTTCATCACCGCCGGCATGGGCGGTGGCACCGGTACGGGCGCTGCACCTGTGATCGCACGTGTCGCCAAGGACATGGGCATCCTGACCGTGGGTGTGGTGACCAAGCCTTTCGAATTCGAAGGCAACCGCCGCATGAAGCAGGCTGACGTCGGCTTGAACGAGCTGGAAGCCAATGTGGATTCGCTGATCGTCGTGCTCAACGAGAAGCTGCTGGAAGTCCTGGGTGATGACGTCACGCAGGAAGAGGCCTTTTCCAAGGCCAACGACGTGCTCAAGAACGCCGTGGGCGGCATCTCCGACATCATCCACATCCCCGGCCTGGTGAACGTCGACTTCGAAGACGTCAAGACCGTGATGAGCGAGCCTGGCAAGGCCATGATGGGCACGGCGACCGCCGGTGGTCCGGACCGCGCCACCAAGGCTGCCGAAGCCGCCGTGGCCTGTCCGCTGCTGGAAGGCATCGACCTGTCGGGCGCACGTGGCGTGCTGGTGCTGATTGCCGCAGGCAAGAGCAGCTTCAAGCTGAGCGAGTCGCGCAACGCCATGAACACCATCCGCCGTTACGCTGCCGAAGACGCCCACGTGATCTACGGTACGGCCTATGACGAAAGCCTGGGTGACCAGCTGCGCGTGACCGTGATCGCCACCGGCCTGTGCGGCTCCAAGCGCCAGCAAGCGCCGATGACCGTGGTTCACAGCGCACCGGCCCAGGTCTTTGCCCGCACGGGTACCGACAACATCCCTGTGCTGACCCAGCCTGTTGGTCATTCGGGCCACGCGGCCCATGCGCAAGGTCTGGCTGGCCATCATGGCCATGCCTCGACCGCCAGCGACTTCAGCGGCCTGAACACGCCCAGTGTGTGGCGCAGTGGCCGTACGCAAGCGGCCGCCAAGGTGGACGCCCTGGCCAGCAACGGCATGGATGAAATCGAGATCCCGGCTTTCCTGCGCAAGCAGGCTGACTGATCCAGCCTAGCCAGCTCGCCAGGCTGGCGCGTACCCGTTGCCAAGTTTGAACCCCCGTGCCTTTTCAGGTACGGGGGCTTTTGGCCTTGAGGCACTGACTCACGTGATTGACGAAGGGTGAGCTCTGCTTAGAATGAAAGCGCCAAGCTTGCTCAGAGTGGCTTGACTATGATCCATTGACATTTCTCAGGGAGAGACTCATGAAGGCCATGTATTTATGGCTGAACGCGGCTGTGTTCGGCTTTTTGTTGAGCGTGACGTTCACGTCGAATGCCGGCATCTACCAGTTTCAATTCAAAGCCAATCCGGATGCCTTGGATGCGGCGCCTGATCACACGCTGGACGTACTCCACACGGTGACCATCGATTCGAGCAAAATCGCGGGCTTCGATGCCACTACGCTCAACAGTACCAGCACTTGGCTTGACGGAGGCATCACTGACGCCATGAGTTACGAGGGCAAAACCGTGACGCTCAACAGCGGCTTTGATCCCCTGTTGCCGCACCCGGTGATCCATGGCGCACACTACGACGAGGGCTTCCTCGGGCTGGACGGGTATGACTCCATCTGGTTTTACGCGCTCGAATTTGCGCCAGATAGCCCGTTCATTGACGGCAACAAGTTGCCCTACGATCCCTTTGTATATGGTTTTCTGTTTGCCTATCAGGACGACCGCGCCTATCGGGATTTCCGAGTTCTGTGGACAGAAGGTCAGACCAGTGTCTTGAGCAAATATGAAATTTCCGCTGTACCGGAGTCAAGTAGGGCTGCATTATTGTTGACCGGTATGGGCCTGCTGGCGGTAGCGCGCGCTCGCCAGCAAAAAAGCCCTGATCGGCGCGTTTCATGAATGGCTCGCGGCCTAGGCTCGGCGAGCCACCGGCCGCGCAGGCCCCATCGACTCGTAACCCTTATCGGTCAGGGCATACAGCGTGTCGCTGACCTTGTCGGGGTCGAAGCCTTCGCGCTTGAGTTCGACCTTGCGGTGCTTGAAGGTCGCAGTGATCTCATGCTCGTCGCGCACGCGGATGTACAAGGGCACGGCGTACTTGGGCAAGGACTTGAACAGGGCCTCGGCCAGCGCCACACCATTGATCGGGCCCTTGGCATGGTCCCAGCGGATGGCGGCCATGCCGGCGCGGCCATCGGCGCCCGGCACTTCCACGCCGTAGACCACGGCTTCTTCGATGCCGTCGATGGTGCCCAATGCGGCTTCCACTTCGGTGGTGGCCACGTTCTCGCCTTTCCAGCGGAAGGTGTCACCCACGCGGTCGACAAAGGCGATGTGGCCAAAGCCCTGGTCGCGCACCAGGTCACCGGTGTTGAACCAGGCATCGCCCTGCTTGAACACATTGCGGAAGACTTTGGCCTCGGTGGCTTTGGAATCGGTGTAGCCGTCCAGCGGCGCCTTCTCGGTGATCTCAGTGAGCAGCAGGCCGGATTCGCCCTTGCTCACGCGGTGCATATAGCCCTTGTTGCGGCCGGCGGCATCGCGCAGGGGCATCTCGTTTTCAACGTCGAAGGCCACGACGGCAAAAGGCAGCGGGCAGTAGCCGGCCGTGCCCTGGAAGTTGAAGGCGTTGACGAAGGCGAGGTTGCACTCGCTGGCCGTGTAGAACTCGGCAATGTGCGGGATGTTGAAACGCGTCTGGAAGGCCTCCCAGATGTCGGGGCGCAGGCCGTTGCCGATGATGGCGCGCACGCCATGTGTTTGATCAGTCGTGCGCTCGGGCTGGTTGAGCAGGTAGCGGCACAGCTCGCCGATGTAGCAAAAGGCCGTGGCCTTGTTGGCGCGGATATCGTCCCAGAAACGCGAGGCGCTGAACTTGCGGCTCAAGGCCATGCAGGCGCCCGAGCCGATCACGGCGCTCAGCGACACCGTGAGCGCGTTGTTGTGGTACATGGGCAGCGGGCAATAGAGCACGTCGTCTGCCTTGAGGCGCAGGCCCAGTTGGCCGAGACCGGCCATGCAGCGGTGCCAGCGGTAGTGCGTCATCACCGAGGCCTTGGGCATGCCGGTGGTGCCCGAGGTGAAGATGTGAAAGCATGGCTGGCGCAGCGTGATGTGCGCGGTCTGCGGCGGGTTGGATGTCTCGGCCTTGAGCACGCGGCGGCGCAGGCTGTCGGTGCCGGCGGGTGCGGCGGATGCGCCTTCCCACCACCATTGGCTGCACAGTTCCTGGCGCAGCTTGGCATCCAGGCTGTGGAAGGCCTCGCTGCACTCTTCGCCGAAGATCACGACACGCGGTTTGGTGATGCGCAGGCTGTGGGCCAGGGGCTCGGCGCGTTGCTGGTTGTTGAGCAACGTGGCCACGGCGCCCAGCTTGACGATGCCCAGCACGCAGGCCAGCAGCTCGGCGCGGTTTTCCATGAGCACACCCACCGAATCCCCGTTGCGGATGCCGGCGGTGGCCAGGCTGTGCGCGATCTGGTTGGCCCAGGCATTGAGCTGGGCGTAGGTCCAGGTACGGCCTTCGAAGACCAGCGCAGGCTGATCAGGCTGGCGGGCCGCCAATTCCGCAAAGCGCAAACCGATCGAGCCGACCTGATCAGGCTTGAGCCTCACCAGGTTCCACAGACCCTGGATGACGCGGGGCAGAGAGGGCGCCGTGCGGAGCACGCCGCCCGTCCACTGAAAAAAATTGATCGTCTGGCTGGCCATCCCGGCAGTCTAGTCCGTCACACCCCATGATGGAAAGGGCCAACAGGGCTTCTGGCGACAGCCGAGGAAGTGAGGACGTCAGAATCCCCCGTGAACCAGGGCGTCAATGCGCGACTGCGCGATCGCCTGGCCGATGCCCTCACCTTTGAGCCCTTTTTGCTGTGCTGCGGCTGCGATGTCGGCGGTGGGGACGGCCAGGGCCAGGTCCAGCGCAAGGGACAGGCGTGCGGCCTGTGGGTAGGGTGTGTCGTCCATGCCGAGGCGGCCGCGCGCATCGCACTCGCAGGCCAGCAAGACCTCGCGAAAGCGCTGGGGCTTGCGAAAGGCATCGCAGCGCTCCAGCAGGCGCAGCACGGCGGCGGCGTCGAACTCGTTGCTGCGGTGGATGTTGCCATGCTCGCGTGCGACCACCTCGGCCAGTTCGCGGCAGTCAATGGGGACGCGCAGGCGCTCGTTCACGTCCTTGAGCAACTGCACGCTGCGGCCTTCGTGGCCCAGGTGCCTGGGCAGGATGTCGGCAGGCGTCGTGCCCTTGCCCAGGTCATGGCCCAGGCAGGCAAAGCGTACGGCGAGCGAGCCTTGCAGGCGCGCGCTCATGTCCAGCACCATCATCAGGTGCACGCCGGTGTCGACTTCGGGGTGGTAGTCGGCACGCTGGGGCACGCCCCACAGGCGGTCCACCTCGGGCAGCAGGCGGGCCAGGGCACCGCAGGCGCGCAGCACCTCGAACATGCGCGAGGGCAGGGCTTCCATCAGGCCGCGTGCCAGCTCCTGCCAAACGCGCTCGGCCACGAGGTGGTCCACCTCGCCAGCGTCCACCATGTGCCGCATGAGCTGCATGGTTTCTGGGGCGACGCTGAAATCGTGGAAGCGCGCGGCGAAGCGGGCCAGGCGCAGGATGCGCACCGGGTCTTCGGCGAAAGCAGGCGAAACGTGGCGCAGCACCCGGGCTTGCAGGTCCTGCTGGCCGCCGTAGGGGTCGATCACCTGGCCGGCTTCGCCTTCGGCCATGGCGTTGATGGTGAGGTCGCGGCGAGCCAGGTCTTCTTCCAGCGTGACCTCGGGCGAAGCGTGGACGGTGAAGCCGTGGTAACCGTGGCCGCTCTTGCGCTCGGTGCGGGCCAGGGCGTATTCCTCCTTGGTCTGCGGGTGGAGGAAGACGGGGAAGTCCTTGCCGACGGGCAGATAGCCCAGCGCCCCCATGTTCTCGGGGGTAGCACCCACCACGACCCAGTCTCGGTCGCCGCTGGGGCGGCCCAGCAAGCGGTCGCGCACCGCACCGCCAACGAGGAAATATTTCATGCAGCGAGTTTAGTAAGCCAGATGGTGCGTTTTTGCACGCTTGAATGGCAGCCTGGCAGGCTTTGGTGCAAAAGTGCGGGTAAACCAGGAAAAAAGCCTTGGTACGTAATCTGCATGGACTATGCCGGTGTCTTTTGTTTTTGTTCTATCGGGAGAGTGTCATGAAACGCGCAGCAGTATGTTTGGGGCTGGCCCTGGCGGCGGCGACATCGGGGGCCTTGGCCGCTGATGTGTCGGGCAGCTTTGCCAGTTCCTCGGCGTCTTACGGAACCTTGTTCTCGTCGGATGCCGGGATCCTGACCGGCTCGGTCCTGTCTTCTTTCACCGGCAGTTCCGGCTACGACATCTTTTCGGTGAAGGTTGATGGCACGTCCATCCCTGACCTGATCCCGGGCAAGGATGACTATTTCTACTTCTCCGCGCCGGTGGCGGCCGGCCTGCACTCGATCCTCGTGTCGGGCAAGTCCTACGGTGGCAGCTTCGTGGGCAGCTACGAGGTGACGGCCGTGCCGGAGCCCACCGCCGTGGCCATGGCCTTGGCGGGTGTGGGCCTGGTGGTCAGCGTCTCGCGTCGTCGCCTGAGCTGATGGCTTGATCAGCACGCGGCCTTGGGGCGCAGCTTCAAGGTCAGACCGTCCGGCCCCATGGTGAAGGCCATCAGCTCGCGGGCTGCCAGGCCGTCTGGCGTGTCCACGCTGACGATGTCGAAGTGGCTTAGCAGCATGGCCATCGCCATCTTGATCTCCAGCAGCGCGAGGTAGCGGCCCGGGCAGATGCGGGGCCCGCTGCCAAACGGCATGGACAGGTGCTTGGCGGGGCAGGTGCTCTCGTCGAGCCAGCGCTCGGGCTTGAAGGCCTGGGGGTCTGACAGGTGTTGCTCGGACACGCTGTCATGGCGCATCACGTTCCACACCAAGGTGCCCTTGGGCACAGCGATATCGTGCACGACGGTATCGCGCAGCGACTGCACCGGCAGGAAGGGCGCCACGGGTTTGAGGCGCATGGCCTCGTTGGCGCAGGCCTCCAGGTAATCCATCTTCGCCAGGCTGTCAGGCGTGAAGTCGGGCAGACCACGCGGTGCAATCGCCTGCACCTCTTCGCGTGCCCTCTTCAGCACCGAGGGGTTGTGGTGAAGCAGGTAGGTGAGCCAGGCCAGGGTGTTGGCCGTCGTGTCTTCACCGGCCAGCAGCATGGTGATGACATTGCCTTTGACGTCCGCATCGTTGACGCCGCTGTCGGCGGTCTCGGCGGCGGCGATGAAAGCCTCCAGCAGATTGGGCGGCTCGGCCCGACGGGTAGGGTCCAGGCGCATGCGCTCGCGTGCATCGGCGATGAAGCCGTCGATGGCCTTGTTGATCTCGGCCACGCTGTGCTCCAGCCGCCGGTCTGATGGCAGCTTGACCAGCTTCCAGATGGGGAAGACTGTCAGGATGCGCTTGAACAGGGCAGGGAAGATGGCGTCCAGATGCCGCTGGATGATGTCGCCTTCGGCTTGCAGGCTGTTGACGTCATGGCCGAATGCCAGGCCAGTGATGGCGTCTACCGTGTAGCGCATCAGGTCGGCCTGCAGGTCGATGGTCTGCTGCTGATGGGCGGCCTGCAGCCAGCGGTCGTGCAGGCGCTGGGCCACATTGAGCATCGACGGGAAATAGCTGCGGATGCGCTGCGGCGCGAAGCTGGCCATCACCATGCGGCGCTGGTGGTGCCAGCGCTCGCCTTCGGCCATGAACAGGCCCAGGGCCATGCCCAGGCTGGCGGCCGCCTCTGACAGCCGCGTGGAGCGACGGAAGTCATGCGGGCGGGCCTTGAGGACCAGGTTGCTCGCTTCGTGATCAGCGACCACCAGCACCTTGCGGCGGCCAAAGCGCACGACGAAGTAGGGGCCATGTTCACGACACCAACCCTCCATGTCCTGGTGAACGCGCTCGCGCTGGATCTGCAAGGCATTGCCCACGATGGGCCAGCCACGCGGCCCACCCAGGTCGGCCAACTGGCGCATGCGGGCCGGGGCCGTGAGGCCGGCCGGCTCGGGCAGGGTTTTGGTGGCGGTGCTGTTCACGGATGTGCTCCTTGGCCTGGGGCCCACTTTGCGTTTTAATAACTGAATGTTATTCAGTTTTTGGTGGTGGCGGCAACTCGCATGCCGCTCGCAAAACATTCAGGTTTGAATCGCCATGCCCCAGGCCAAAGCTTCGTCATCGTCTTCCCAGGAGAAAGTGATGCGCAAGCGTCCCACGCAGGACCGTGCGCAGCGAACCGTGGAGGCCATTTTCAAAGCCACTGCTCAGATTGTTGACAAGGAAGGCTTGGAGGCGCTGAGCACCAACAAGATCGCGGCCAAGGCGGGCTTTTCGGTGGGCACGCTCTACCAGTACTTTGCCAGCAGGGAAGCTGTGCTGGAGGCCATGATCGATTCAGAGCGGCAAAGGGTGATTGACGAGATCCACGGCATCTTGAGGGACGTGGTGGAAGGCCGCATCGCCCCACGGGAGGCCTTGCGTTTGAGGATCCGCGCGCTGATCTCGGCCTTTGGCACGGGTGATCGCTTGAGCCGCGCCATCGTGCGCATGGCCTGGCGCATGGACTTCACCGACGCCGTGTTGCAGGCGCAGCGGGAAAGCGCCGAGCACATCGCCATCGTGTGGTCGCAGATCGGGCGCGAGGGCATGCGCCCTTTGACACCGGCGACGCTGTTTGTGGGGACGCGTGCCGTGATGGGCGCGATCCGCAGCGCCTCGCTGGAGAACTCGCCGCTGCTGGGCACGCGGGACTTCGAAGACGAGCTGGTTCACCTGGTCTGGGGGCTGACCAGGCCTTGAGATGGTGCCGAGCGAATCAGCCCCGCTGCTTGAGCATGGCCAGTGCGATGAACTCGTCCACCGGCACTTCTTCGGCGCGGCGCTGCAAGTCGAAATCGGTCTGGATGCCGTGCGCCTCGATCCAATGGCCCAGCGTGTGGCGCAGGATCTTGCGGCGCTGCGAGAAGGCCAGCGCCACCATGCTCTCCAGCACGGCCGGGTCCACCTGGGGTGGCTGCGGCAGCGGCACCATGCGCACCACGGCGGAGTCCACCTTGGGCGGCGGGTCGAACGATTCGGGTGGCACGTCGACCACGCACTCCATGTCGTAGCGCCATTGCAGCATCACGCTCAGGCGGCCGTAGTCCTTGTTGCCGGGGTGGGCCACCATGCGGTCCACCACTTCCTTTTGCAGCATGAAGTGCTGGTCTTCGACGACGTCGGCACAGGGCAGCAGGTGAAAGAGAATGGGGCTGGAGATGTTGTAGGGCAGGTTGCCGATGACGCGCAGCTTCTGGCCGCGCTCACGTGCGATGGCCGCGAAGTCGACCTTGAGCACGTCGGACTCGATCACCATCAGCTCGGCTCGCTGGCGCAGGCGGGCGGCGAGGTCGCGGTCCAGCTCGACCACGGTGAGCTGTTCGCAGCGTTCGACCACGGGGTTGGTGAGGGCGCCCAGGCCCGGGCCGATCTCGATCAGGGCCTGGCCTGGCTTGGGCGAAATCGCACGCACGATCTCGTCGATCACACCCAGGTCGACCAGGAAGTTCTGACCAAAGCGCTTGCGGGCAATGTGCCCACCACCGCCTTGCACCGGGCGTTTGCTCTGGCGTGAAGAAGGCCGTGACGATGGGCGCGATGAGGGGCGATCAGGGCGCATCGGGCTCGCGCATCTCGATGTAGGCGGCGGCGCGCAGTTCGCGGGCCCATTCATCGTAGGCGGGCTCGAAGCGGCGTTCGCGCAGCACCTGGCGGGCGGCCTCACGCTTTTGCTGATCGTTGAGCTGTACCTCGCGGCGCTCCATCAACTGGATCAGGTGCACGCCATAGCGGCTCACCACGGGCTCGGAGATCTGGCCCGGTTGCAAGGCGGTCAGGGCCTTTTCGAACTCGGGCACAAACTGGCCGGGTGCGGCCCAGCCCAGGTCGCCGCCGCGTGCGCCGCTGCCGTCTTCCGAATACTGGCGGGCCATCTGGGCGAAGCTGGTCTGGCCTTCCACAATCTTCTTGCGGATGTCGTTCATGCGGTCGAGCTGTTCGCGCACGGGGTGCTCGGGGCTGGTGCGCAGCAGGATGTGACGCGAGCGCTGCTGGGTGTAGGTGGCCTGGGCGCTGTTCTCTCGCTCGACCAGCTTGATGACGTGAAAGCCCGCATTGGAGCGCACCACCTGTGCCACCTGGCCGACCTTCAGCTTGGAGGCTGCGGCCACGAAGAGCTCCGGCAGTCGGCTGACTTCGCGCAGGCCGAGGGTGCCGCCCTGGTCGCGTGTGTTGGTGTCGGCGGAAAACTCTTTGGCGAGCTGAGCGAAATTCTCGCCACGGGCGGCGCGTGCCTGGATGTCCTGCGCCTTGCTTTGCAGCGCGGCCACTTCCACCTGCGTGGCCTTCTCGGGCACGGCGATCAGGATGTGTGCCACATTGAGCGCCACCTCGGTTTGCGCAGCCGGGTCTTCCTTGATGAAGGCGTCGAGGTCTTCGTCGCTGATCTGGATGCGCGTGTTGACCTCGCGTTCGCGCAGGCGTTGCAGCAGAAGCTGTTCGCGCAGGCTGTTGCGGTAGCGCTGGAAGTCCAGGCCATCGGCTTGCATGCGCGCGCGCAGGTCCGCCAGGGTCATCTGGTTCTGGGCGGCGATGTTCTCGATGGCGCCGTCCACTTCGGCATCCGAGATGTCCATGCCGATGGTCTTGGCATAGGAGATCTGCACCTTCTCGTCGATCAGGGCGTCGAGCACCTGCTTGCGCAGCTCTTCGGGCGGGGGCAGGCGTGTGCCGGCCGGCGCCGTGTCGGTGATGCGCGTCACGCGCTTGTCGACATCCGTGTGGGTGATGGGCTCCTGGTTGACCACGGCCAGGATGTAGTCGGACGTGGTCTGGATGCCCTCGATCTTCAGCTCGGTACTGAGGTTGCGGGTGCCCGGGATGCGCGGCGAGACAGAGGGCGACTGCTTGAGCTGCGCCCAGGCCGGTGCGGTCGTGGCGACCAGCAGGCTCATCAGGCACAGGCCGTGCACGACCCTGCTCATGGGTCGTGGCTGACGGCGGGTCTTGGAGGGGTGATCAATCATCTGTCGAATAGGGCGTAGTGCCGGTAGTGGGCGCCGCCACGCTGTCGTCGTGCAGCAGCTGGTAGCCGGGGATATTGTCCTTCAAGGTGCGCAGCGGGTTGGAACCCAGGCTGATGCGCGACAAGCCGGCCAGTTCGAGCTGGAACATCAGGCGCGTGGAGGCCTGGTCTCGGCCCACCGAGACGCGCTCGGCCACGACGCGGCCGATCCAGCAGCCGGCATCGTATTCCACACCGAGCAGGGCATCGGTCAGGCGGCTGTCACGCATGGAGTAGCTCATGCGACCCACGCTGTACCAGGTGCCGCCGCAGGCCGAGCCGTTGATGGGGCGGCGGCCCGTGAGGTTCATCGGGTCGGCCACGGCCTGGTCGCGCACCTGTGCAGTCGAGGGCACGGGGCCAGCCAGTGGCCATTGCCAGCCCAGGTCCACCTGTTCGCTGGCGTCGCGGGTGTAGCGGTAGGCCAGGCCCACAGTGCGCCAGGGGCCGGGCGAGTAGCGCACACCCATCAGGCCGCGCGACATGGCGTGGTTCTGCGCGTTGAACTGCGCGGTGCCGTCCAGGCTCCACTTGGGGATGACGCTGGTCGAGCCCAGCAGCAGCAGGTCGGACAGGCGCTGCGTGATGGGGTCGGGGCCATCGGGGTTGATGCGTTGATCGGCCAGCAGCAGCTTTTGCACGATGCCCAGGCGCATGGCCTCGACGCCGGTCATGTCATCGACCAGACGCGAGGTGACGCCCACGGTGACCTGGTTGGCGTCCGAGATGCGGTCGCCACCGGTGAAGGCGTTCTCGTTGTAGATGGCGTACTGGTTGAAGTCGCGCGGGGCGCTGTCGAACAGGGGCAGGAAGCTCTGGTCCTTGTAGGGCGTGCGCACGTACTGGATACGCGGCTCCAGGGTCTGCGTGAGATCCCGGTCGAACACGTGCACCGGCCGCTCCATCGTCAGGCCCGAGTCCAGGCTGAAGGTAGGCAGCACACGCGTTGCGCTGCGGCTGCCGTTGGACATGGCCTGGTCCAGGTCGTAGCTGGCGGCGTTGAGTGCCACCTTGGGCGTGAGGTTCAGGCCGCCGAAATTGAAGCTGCGGCCCAGCTCGCCGGTGGCATTGAGGCGGTTGCCGATGGGCTTGGTCGGGTCTGCGTTGGTGAAGCGGTTGAACTCGCCTTGCAGCCCCCAGATCATGCCGGTCTCATTGCCGCTGCGGGTGCGCACACCGAGCTGGGGCTCGCGCCGGTAGGGCGTGTCGATGCCGCTTTGCGTGGGGTCGGCCAGGGGGTCGAGGTCGCGCAGCGTCTGCCAGCTCTGTACGCCGCCGTAGAGCGTGGTCTGGCTGTCGCCCAGGCCCCAGTTGCGCGAGTTCAACTGGCGCTCGATGTTGGCGTGGCTGTCGTACAGGCGCGGTGTGAGCGAAGGCAGGCCGTGCGGGAAGTCCTTCCAGTAATCGTCGTCCGACACGCGCAGCCAGCGCAGCTCGTAGTTGGTCTGCGACAGCAGATTGCCGTCGTTCAGATTGCCCTTGTCGCTGTAGTCGAGCAGGCCGCGGGGGCGCATGGCCACGCGGTCATCGGGCAGACCGACGACATGCAGGGTGCCTTCATCGTGTGGCGTCTGGTAGCGGTACTCGGCGTCCAGGCCTGCACCGCGCCGTACCGACAGGGTGGGGGCCAGCGTCATGTCCTTGTCGGGCGCGATGTTCCAGTAGTAGGGCGCCGACATCTCGAAGCCGCTCTTGCTGTCGAAGTCGAAGCTCGGCGGCAGCCAGCCCGATTTGCGTGCGTCATTGAGCGGGAAGGTCAGCGTGGGCGCGGCCAGGATGGGCACGCCCTTGAACCAGATCACGGCGCTTTCGGCCTTGCCCTCGTTGGCGTCGAAGTCCAGGTAGATGCTGCTGGTCTTGAGCGACCAGTCCGGCTCGCCCGGGGTGCCGTCTGCCGTGTTGGCCGGTGTGCAACTGGAGTAGGTGGTCTTGAAGGCGCGCAGCTTGTTCTCGCCGAGGAACTCGACCAGATCGGCATCGCCGCCGGCACGGGTGCGCGCGAACCAGAAATGCGGGCGGATGAACTCGCCTTCCAGCGTGTCCAGCTTGAGCGTCAGCTCCGGGCCGCTGAAGATGTTGCCATTGCGCATGATCACCACATGGCCCAGGGCGCGCGCGGTGTTGTCGGCCTGGGTGTGCGTGAGCTCGTCGGCGCGCACCACCAGATCGCCCTGGCGCAGGCGCACCGAGCCGGTGGCGCGGGTGCGTGAGCCAGATTCGCCCTCGAGGTTGTCGGCCTCGAAGAACAGGGGCAGCTTGCCGTTGCGCGGGTTGACCTGCGGCGCAGGCAGGGTGAAGCTGAAGCGCAGCGGGTTGGCGACCGTGCTGGATGAACCAGGAGCGGAAGCCGCCGCCGATGCCGGTGTTGCGGCAGGGGGGCGCACCGCAGACGCGTCACCGCCCACCGCGCTGGGCGCAGCGGCCGAGTCATCAGCGCGCACGGCCTGGGGCCAGCCGATCTGGGCCACGACCAGGCCTGCCGCCAGGGCGATGGGCGACCAGCGCAAGCGTGATCCGGCCTGGTCAGCCTTCTGGGCGTGGCGGCGATGCATGGGCAAGGAGGGGCGGGCCAGTTTCAGGGTCACGGTCAGGGATTGCGCGTTGGCGTCGCAGTGGGAGGCTGCGGCATGGGCCTTCACACGTCAGAGCTGGCCTTGCCTAAAATCGACGCATTATTTCATGTCGGCGCCGTCTGCCGACCTTCCATGTGACCTTCCTCGCGTCCTTCCACGGACAGCTCGCTCATGACCACTGCGTCGACCTCCGCATCGCCCTCTGATTTGGCCGTCATCCACTGGGCCGATCCTGCCCGCCAGCAGGCCTTTGCCGCCTGGCTGGCCTCGGTCTCACCCGCGCACGGCCTCCAACCCGACACCGTGCGCTCGGCCAGTTCAGACGCCAGCTTTCGCCGTTATTTCCGCATCGATGCCGCCCAGGGCAGCTTCATCATCATGGACGCCCCGCCCGAGAAGGAGAACTGCCATCCCTTCGTGGCGGTCGACCGTATGCTGGACGCCGGCGGCGTCAACGTCCCCCACATCCACCAGTGGGACGAGGCCCAGGGCTTCATGCTGCTGAGCGATCTGGGCCACCACACCTTCTTGTCCACCCTGGACGTGGCCCAGGCCCACGACGCCGGCAACCGCGCCCGCTACAACGCTGCGCTGGACGAACTGGTGCGCCTGCAAGCCGTGCCGCAAGGCCAGGGTGAGCAGGCCCTGCCGCCCTACGACGATGCCCTGTTGCAACGCGAGATGGACCTGTTCCCCGACTGGTACCTCACCAAGCTGCGCGGCCTGACCCTGACGGCAGCCCAGCAGGCCCAACTGACGCAGACCTTCGCCCTGATCAAAGCCCAGGTGCTGTCGCAGGCCACCGTGCTGGTGCACCGCGACTACCACTCGCGCAACCTCATGGCCGATCCGACCGACCCCCATGCCCGCCCCGGCGTGATCGATTTTCAGGATGCGGTATGGGGCCCGGTGAGCTACGACCTCGTCTCCCTGCTGCGCGACGCCTACGTGATGTGGGACGAGGACGTGCAACTAGACTACGCCGTGCGCTACTGGGAAAAGGCGCGCAAGGCCGGCCTGCCCGTGCCGGATGACTTCGGTGTCTTCTGGCACGACGTCGAGTGGATGGGCCTGCAGCGGCATCTGAAGGTGCTGGGCATCTTCGCCCGCTTGGCCTTGCGCGACGGAAAGCACCAGTACCTGGACGACATCCCCCGCGTCTGGAGCTATGCCCAGCGCGTGGCCGCACGCTACCAGGGCCTGGGCCCGCTGCTGCGCCTGCTGGAGCAGGCCGAGGCGGCCCAAGGGGGTGTCCAGACCCAGGTCGGTTACACATTCTGATCTCCGCCCCGCATTTAAGCCGACCGAAAGTGCGCAAAAAAGCGGCAACAGGCGGATAATCCGCATCCGATGAATTCAAATACCCCCCAAGCGACCCTCCCCGAGGGAGCGGTCGCCGCGCAGCCCACCGAGGCCACGCCCACCGAAGCAACTGCTGCACCCGCCCGGTTCGACACACTGCCGCTCAACCCCAAACTGCTGGCGGCGATCGAATACCCGACGATGTCGCCCATCCAGGCCAAGGCGATCCCCGTGGTGCTGGCCGGGCGCGACGTCATGGGGGCCGCTCAGACCGGTACCGGCAAGACCGCCGCGTTCTCCATTCCACTGCTTCAGAAGATGATGAAGCACGAGAACATGAGCATGTCGCCGGCGCGTCACCCCGTGCGTGCCGTGGTGCTGGCGCCCACGCGTGAACTGGCCGACCAGGTGGCCGTCAACATCAAGAAATACGCCAGCAAGACGGGTTTGCGTGTGGCCGTGGTGTTCGGCGGCATGGACATGAAGCCCCAGACGGCCGAGCTCAAGGCCGGGGTCGAGGTGTTGATCGCCACGCCGGGCCGCCTGCTGGACCACATCGAAGCCAAGAACTGCAACCTGTCGCAAGTCGAGTACGTGGTGCTCGACGAGGCCGACCGCATGCTGGACATCGGCTTCCTGCCCGATCTGCAGCGCATCCTGAGCTACCTGCCCAAGCAGCGCCAGACCTTGCTGTTCTCGGCCACCTTCTCGCTCGAGATCAAGAAGCTGGCACAAAGCTATCTGCAAGATCCGGTGCTGGTGGAAGTGGCTCGCCCCAATGCGACGGCCACCAACGTGGAGCAGCGCTTCTACAAGGTCGACGAAGACAACAAGCGTGCCGCCATCCGCCAGATCCTGCGGGACCGCGGCATCACGCAAAGCATCGTCTTCGTGAACTCCAAGCTGGGCGCGGCCCGCCTGGCCCGTGCCTTCGAGCGCGATGGCCTGCGCACCACGGCCCTGCACGGCGACAAGTCGCAGGACGAGCGTCTCAAGGCCCTGGCAGCCTTCAAGGCCGGCGAGATGGACTTGCTCGTCGCCACCGACGTGGCCGCGCGCGGCATCGACATCGCGGCGCTGCCGGCGGTCTTCAACTTCGACATTCCCTTCAACGCCGAAGACTACGTGCACCGCATCGGTCGCACGGGCCGGGCGGGTGCCAGTGGCTTGGCCGTGTCGCTCGTCACGGGCGCCGACAACAGGCTGATGGCCGACATCGAGAAGCTCATCAAGAAGAAGATCGACGTCGAGGCCTTCGAGGTCGAGGGCGACCGCCGGGGCGACCGTGGTGGCTACCGCCGCGAACGCCGCGACGACACCGAAGAGCGTCACCACCACGACGTGGCCAGTGGCATGGCGCTGCGCAGCGAAGTGCGTGACCGCCCGCGTGCCGTGCCCCGTCGCCAGGTCGATCCCTTCTTCGACAAGCCCTACGAGCCTGATCCTTCGGCCGATCCGGTCTGGGAACAGAAGGACGCGGCAGCCACGGCTGCTGTGGCTGCGGCGGCCACCACGTCTGCCACCGGGTCCAGCCTGTCGCGCTTCATCAAACCCAAGCGCAAGGTCGCGGCCCTGCTGGGCGGCTCAGGCACAACCCGGCGCTGACTTCGGCGCTGACTCGTGCGCTGACCATCAGGCACAGCCGGGCACTGCGGTCAGGCTGCCTGTTGCCCGGCCGCTGCGATGGCGCCAACCGTTGTCGGGTTGATGGCCGCTGCCAGACGCTGCTGTCGCCATGCCGATGGCGACGCGCCATATTCGCGCTTGAAGGCCTGGCTGAAGGCGGCTTCAGAGGCATACCCCACCTGATCGGCGATCTTGTTGATTGGCAGCCCCGAGCTGCTCAACTGCCGTGCCGCCAGGCGCATGCGGTGGCGCGTCAGGTAGGTCAAGGGTGGCTCGCCCAAGGTCTGCGTGAAGCGATCGGCAAAGGCCGAGCGCGACAGGCAGGCCTCTTGCGCCAGCTCGGGCACCGTCCAGTTGCGACGCGGGTCGCGGTGCATGTGCGCCAGCGCGCAAGACAAGGCACGGTCCTTCAAGGCGGCCAGCCAGTTGCCCGAACCTTCGGGCACCGACTCGACGTAGTCGCGGATGCACTCCATGAACAGGATGTCGCCCAGGCGGTTGATGATGGCCTGCTGAGCGGGCCGAGCCGCGATCACTTCCTGCGCCAGGAACTGCAGGCCGATGGCCAGCCACAGCGGTGGCGCCTCACCCAGTCCGCGCACATGCATCAGCGAGGGCAGGGCGGCGATCAGAGGGGCGGCCATGTCCACATCGAAGCGCGCGTGGCCGCTGATGAGGTCACAACTGGGTTGACCACCGCCGCCGTGGCGATAGGGCTCCAGTTCGGACTTGGCCATGATGGGCAAGAAATCTTGTGCCACGGCCATCGTCTGAGGCCTGTCTTGAATGCGGTGCTGGCCACCAGCAGGCTGCACGATCAGGTCGCCGGCCTGCACCAGCAAAGGCTCCTCGCCCTCGCGGATCAGCCAAGCTTGACCACTGGTGACCATGTGGAAGGACGCCAGGCCGGGTGTGGCCATGCGCCAGGCCCATGGACTCGTATTGTGCGTGGACGCGAACACCACACCGTTGAAGTGCATGTCGTCCAAAATCAGGCTGAGGCTGTCCATATTCGCTCAAGGATGCCATGAAGGGACAGTCGCCACGGTAGCCGAAATACCGCGTTTCTGGTGCCAAACGCCGGCTTTGTGACAAGTTTGATGAATCACGGGTAAACCCGGGTTGGAGGGCGGCGGATTGCAATGATGGTGCGGACTTTTGCCCCTTCCTGAGCCAGATCAAATTCACGACACTGGCTGCAGTTGAAGGAGAGTGCATCCATGTCCCAAGCCAGTGTCTCGACGGCGCCCACCGTGAAGTGGGCCGATCCCAAACGCTACCTGTGGCTGCTCGGGCCAGCCGTGCCGGGTATCGGCCTGGTCATGTTGGCCTTGTTCTGGTACAGCAAGGCCATGTGGACCATGTGGTTCGTGGTGGTGCTGGTGCACATGGTCATCCCCGCGCTGGACTGGCTATTCGGCGAGGACGCCGAGAACCCGCCTGATGGCGCGCTGCAAAGCCTGGAAGACGAGCGCTACTACAGTTGGGTGCTGTATGCCTTCGTGCCGCTGCAACTGGCCGTGACCCTCCTGGGCGCCTGGTTCGCCGTCACCATTGACATGCCCTGGTACCACCAGATCGGCCTGGCCCTGAGCGTGGGCATGGTCAACGGCATCGCCATCAACACAGCGCACGAGCTGGGCCACAAGAAGTCCAAGTTCGACCGCTGGATGGCCCGCATCTCGCTGGCCCCCACCTTCTACGGCCACTTCTACATCGAGCACAACCGGGGTCACCACAAGAACGTGGCCACGCCCGAAGATCCCGCCAGCTCGCGCTTTGGCGAATCCTTCTGGGCCTTCCTGCCCCGCACCGTGTTCGGCAGCCTGCGTTCGGCCTGGCACCTTGAAGCCGAGCGCCTGGCCCGTCAAGGCAAGAGCGTGTGGAGCACCGACAACGAGAACCTGCAATCCTGGGCGATGTCGCTTGTGCTCTTCGGGGCTGTGATCCTCGTTCTGGGCTGGGCCGTGCTGCCCTTCTTGATCATCCAGGCCATCTACGGCTTCCACCTGCTCGAAGTGGTGAACTACCTGGAGCATTACGGCCTGTGCCGCCAGAAGAAGGCCGATGGCCGCTACGAGCGCTGTGAGCCCGAGCACTCGTGGAACAGCAACCACATGGTGACCAACCTGTTCCTCTACCACCTGCAGCGCCACAGCGATCACCACGCCAACCCGACCCGCAAGTACCAGGCACTGCGCCACTTCGAGCACAGCCCGCAACTGCCCTCAGGCTATGCCGGCATGATCACCCTGGCCTACTTCCCGCCCATCTGGTATGCGGTGATGAACAAGCGCGTGCTGGCCCACTACAAGGGCGACATGGGCCGCATCAACATGTACGAACCCCGCCGTGAGGAACTGATGGCGCGCTATGCTGAGCAGGCGCGCACCTTGGCCCGACAAGGCTGAGGTCCCTGTCTACCGAGGAGATACAAGAACATGACATACCGCTGCCCCAATTGCGGATACGTGTACGACGAAGCCAAGGGTGAGCCTCATGAGGGTTTCCAGCCCGGCACGGTCTGGAAGCTGATCCCCGACGACTGGTCCTGCCCCGGTTGCTCGGTGCGCGACAAGGTGGACTTCGAGGCGGACGAAGCGGCCTGACCTTGTCACCGTTCGGTGTGGCCAAAGACGGTACATTGAGGGCTTGCTGAAACGACTCAGCCCGCCCTCATGTCCAGCGATACCACCTCCCTGCCCCTCCCTGACGATGAAGCCGACCAGCCTGTGTCGGCTTCAGCTGCTTCTGGCCGCCATGGCCTGGATGACCCAGGTTTTCTGGCCACCTTGCGCAAGCAAATGGTCAAGTTTGCCCAGTTGCACCTCGGCGATGGCCACCTGGCCGAAGACGCGGTGCAAGAGGCCCTGGCCGGTGCCTGGGTCGGGGCCCAGCGCTTCTCGGGCCGCGCGGCCATCAAGACCTGGGTCTTCGCCATCCTCAAGAACAAGGTGGCCGACCTGTTGCGCCACAAGCAGCGCATGGTGGACGCCAGCAGCCTGCTCAAGGAAGGCGATGAAGAACAGGCCCTGTCCGACCTGTTCGACGAGCGCGGCCACTGGCTGCAAGACAGCACGCCCACTGCCTGGCACTGCCCCGAAGCCAGCCTGGAGCAGCAGCAGTTCTGGGCCGTGCTGGAGGTCTGCCTGGATGGCATGCCTGCGAATCAGGCACGTGTCTTCATGATGCGCGAGTTCATGGGCTTCGAGACCGACGAGATCTGCACCACGGTCAGCGTCAGTAGCAGCAACCTTTTCGTCTTGCTGCACCGTGCGCGCCTGCGCTTGCGCGAGTGCCTGAACCAGCGCTGGTTCGCACAGGCGGCTTGAAAGGGGCGCACGACGATGTTGAAGTTGAACTGCGTCCAAGCCACCCGCATGCTGTCGGAATCCCAAGAGCGCGATCTGAGCACCCCCGAGCGCACCGTGCTGCGCGTGCACACCTGGATCTGCTCCGGCTGCCGCAATTTCGGTGGGCAACTGGGCTTTCTGCGTCAGGCCATGAAGGGGCTGGCGTCCCGGCCGGACGACACCGCCTTGTCAGGGGATGATGAGGATCCGCCGGCACCCGGTGCGCGCTAGGTTGTAAGAAACCGGCGGGCCGCTCGACCAAGATGGGGAATGTTTCAAGGAGAACCTGATGATGTCCACATCCGCCCCCACCCCTTCATCCCCTGCTGCCGATACGGCCTCTGCCGGAACCTGGCGCTCGCGCCTGGTGTGCGCCGCACAGGCCTGGCTGAACTTTGAAGTCTGGCCCCAGTCTCTCGCCCTGCTGGCAGCGCGCCTCTACCTGTTCGAGGTGTTCTTCCGCTCCGGCCTGACCAAGATCCACGACTGGGATGCCACCCTGTTCCTCTTCAGCGAGGAGTACCACGTGCCCGTGCTGCCGCCCGAGCTGGCCGCCTGGATGGGGACGGGCGGCGAGTTGGGCTTTTCGACGCTCCTGCTGCTTGGCTTGATCTCGCGTCCGGCCGCAGTGGGTCTGTTCTTCGTCAACGCCGTGGCGGCCATCAGCTACCCGGACCTGGCGCCTGCCGCACTGAAGGACCATTACATCTGGGGCATCCTGGCCGTGGTGTTGGCCTGCTTCGGCGCAGGACGCTTCTCGGTGGACGCCTTTGCCTGGCGCCGCTGGTTGAACAAGGCCTAAGATGGCCGCATGAACCATCACATCAAAACACGCAGGGGTGTGAGGCTGGCGAGCGCGATGCTGCTGGCCTCACTGGTATCGATGACCCTGTTGGCCGGCTGCACGACACAGCAGGCCTACAGCACCGGTCAGGCCTGGCGCCAGAACGAATGCAACAAGCTGACCGACATGTCTGAACGCCAGCGCTGCATGAAAGAGGCCGGCCAGCCCTACGACGCCTACCAAAAGGACGTCGACAACATCAAGAAGTGACGCTGATCACGGTAGCTCGGCGCCACCCATGCGCGCCACGATCGTGCCCGAGCGGCTCATGATGTAGCCCGAGCGCGGCTGCTGCTCGAAGCGCTTGGGCGCGGGCAGCATCACGGCCAAGCGGGCTGCCTGCATGGGGCTGAGCTGCGCGGCTTCGACCTGGAAGTAGTGGCGTGATGCGGCCTGCGCACCAAATACGCCTTCACCCCACTCCACGTTGTTGAGGTAGACAGCCAGGATGCGTTCCTTGCCCAGGATGCCTTCGAGCATGAAGGTGATGAGGAACTCCTCGCCCTTGCGCAGGAAGTTGCGCTCGCTGCTCAGAAAGAGGTTCTTGGCCAGTTGCTGTGTGATGGTCGAGCCACCGATGACCTTGGGGGCGGCCGCCTGGGCCGTGGTGGCAGGGGGCGCGGGCAGGGCGCGGCCACGGGCCTTGGCACGTGCCACGGCGCGGTCGTAGCGCTGCTGGGCCTGCTGGTGGATGCGGTCGGCCTTGGCCTGGGCCTGGTTGTTCTTCTTCCAGGCGTTTTGCAGCGCGTCCCATTCCACGCCGCAGTGGTCGACGAAGTTGGCGTCTTCCGAGGCGATCACCGCGCGCTTGAGGTTGTCGGAGATGGCGTCATAGGGGCGCCATTCCTGAGCCCAGAGGATGCGGCCCTGCTCGCGCACCAGGCGCGCCATTTCGCTGCGCTGGAAGGTGGTGGACTGTGGGTCGAGCACGCGCATCAGGCCGATGCGGGCGGCGAAGTAGAGCTGCAGGCTCAGGCCGCTGAGGATCACCAGGACGACGATTCGCCAGACTGCACGCATCGGGGGCTCTTGCTGATGAAGGGGTGTGAGTAGACGGTCAATGGGGCCGGGCCGCATCGACCTGGGCACGCATGTGGGCGAGCACCGGCTCGGTGTCGGGCCGCACGCCGCGCCACAGGGCAAAGCTCTCGGCGGCCTGCTCGACAAGCATGCCCAGGCCATCGCGGGCAATGGCGCCATGGCTGCGCGCCCAATCCAGGAAGACCTGTGCGGCGGGGCCGTACATCATGTCCAGAGCCAGCGCGCCGGGTTTGAGCACCTGCGGGCCCACGGGCACACCGCTGCCGCCCAGGCTGGCGGCCGTGCCATTGATGAAGACGTCGAAGGCTTCGCCGGCCTCCTGCAGACCGCGTGCGCTGAGCTTCACGCCATGCTGGGCCGCGAAGGTGGCGTGCCGCTCGACGATGGCCTGGGCTTTCTCCACGGTGCGGTTGGCCATGACGATCTCGGCCGGTCGGGCTTCGATCAAGGGGCCCAGCACGCCGGCGCTGGCACCGCCCGCGCCCAGCAGCAGCACGCGCCGGCCGGCCAGCGCCACGCCCGCGTTGACGGTGATGTCGCGCATGAGGCCGACGCCATCGGTGTTGTCGGCCAGCCAGCCGCCTTGGGCCTGGTCGTCAAAGCGCAGGGTGTTGGCAGCCTGGGCCAGCTCGGCCCGAGGTGTGCGGCGTGCGGCCAGCTCGAAGGCTTCGAACTTGAAGGGCACGGTCACGTTGCAGCCCTTGGCGCCCTGGGCTGCAAAGGCCCGGATGTGCGCTTTGAAATCGTCCAGCGGGCACAGCAGCCGGCCGTAGTCGACAGCCTGGCCGGTCTGCTGGGCGAACTGCGCGTGAATCAGCGGCGAGCGGCTGTGTTCAACCGGGTTGCCGGCCACGGCGTAGCGGTCTGCGGTGCTCATGGTGTTCAAGGTCCGGGGGCCTGGGTAGTAGCCTGCAGGCCCGCTTCACGGGTGAAACGGAAACGCGAGGAGATCAGCAGCAGGTCCTTGCCGGCGATCACCTCAGGGGGCACCGCGCCAAAGGGGCCGGCGGCCGTCACGATGGCGCGGGCGCGCTTGTCGAGCTGCTTGCTGCGAGAGGGCTGCGTGATGATGGCGTCCACCACCTTGCCCTGGCGGTTGAGCCAGACTTCCATCACCAGCTCGCCATAGAGCTTCTGGCCGTTGAGCGTGGGGAAGTGCTCGGTGCCGGCGCGTTCGACCTGGGTGCGGAACTGGCTGTAGTACAGCGCGTCGGCCGACTTCATTGTGGCCGGGCTGATGTAGCGCTTCTTGGGGCGCTCGTTTTCTTCGCGGATGCGCTTTTCGATCTCGGCCAGCAGCTTGGTGAGCTGGCGTCGGCGTTCTTCGTCGGCGCGGCTTTGCTCGGTCTCGGCCTTGGCGCGGGGCTGCGGCGGCGGCAGGGCAGAGAGCTCGCCCTTGACCTGGGTGAGCAGTTGCTGCTGTTCCTGCTGCATCTGCTCGATCATGCGGGCGGTCTGCTCCATGGCGTCGCCCGTCTCGGCTTCGGGCGAGGGTGGCAGGGGCGAGGTGGCGCGACCGGTGCTTTCGCCGCCACCGGCCAGGTTCTGCTGCGCCAGCGCCTGGGCTTTGTCGGGTTTGGCTTCGCTGCCGGCATTGACCAGGATCACCTCCAGCGGGGTGTCCTTGAAGGTGCGGTTGAAGCCCTCGGGGTCGATGAAGCGGAAGCTGAACAGCCCGATGTGCAGCAGCGCCGACACCCCCAGACAAATCTGCAAGAGGGACAGTTGCTTCCACAGTGACACGAGGCGTTGCAGCATGCGGTGACCGCGAGGACGAAGAGGCGGGTGAAGAAAGGCCTGTCAGGGAGCCGGCGCGTCGCCTGCCGGGGCGTCGGCATCGGTCACGTCAATGGCCAGGGTCAACGGTCCTGCATTGTCCAGCACCTCTTCGTCGTCCTCGCCTTCGCTGATACCCTCATCCACACCCTGATCTGCAGGTGTGGCGTCATCGAGACGCGCCACCACGCTGGCGTGCACGTCTAGGGTCAGCTCATCGACGCCGGTGATGCGCACACGCACCTTGGCATGGCGAGGCAGGTTGTCGGCACCGATGGCCTTGAAGACCAGAGGCAGGGTGTCCGCCCGCACCAGGCCATTGACCATCACGGCGCAATCCAGCTCAGTGAGGCCCTGCTGGCCGAGGTACTTGAGCGTCCAGTAGCGCTCCATGCTGGACTGGAAACCGTTGTAGGCGCTGTAGGCCGTGTCGAAGTTGGAGATGATGGCAAACAGCTCGGCGTCCTTGGGTTTGAAGGGCGCGGCCAGCGCGGCGGTGCGGCCGTTCTTGGCGCAGGCGACGATCTGCCACTGGTTGACCAGGTCCACGTAGCGGCGCAGCGGCGAGGTGGCCCAGGTGTACTGCGCCACGCCCATGCCGGCGTGCGGCAGCGCCTTGGTGCCCATGCGCACCTTGATGCCGGGTTGCAGGCTGGCCTGGCTGCGGTAGATGCCGGGCACGCCCAGTTCGGCCAGCCAGCCGCCCCAGGTGCTGTTGGCCAGGATCATGGCCTCGGCCACAATGAGATCGAGCGCCGACCCCCGCGCGCGGATGCCGATGACGACCTGCTCGTTGCCCTGCGGCTCGATGCCGTCGCTCATGGTGTTCTCGCCATTGGCGCCCAGGAGCTTGAAGCTGTAGTCCGGCCGGTTGAAGGTTTCGGGCTTGCCGCGCACGACCTCGCGCCGGGCCTTGAGGTGCCTGGCCAGACGGTAGGCGAAGGCCAGTTCGCTGGCGAAGGCATAGTCGGCGGGCGCCTCGCCGCTCAGGGTTGCATCGGTGATGACGCCATCGAGCTTGTCATGGCGCAGGTTGGCGGCGATGGGCACGCGCTCCAGTTTGGTCTCGCTGCCCTTGACCTCCAGCGTGGCCTCGTCAAACGTGATGTAGAGCGACACGGCCGGGCAGTCGCGGCCTTCGATCAGCGTGTAGGTCTGCACGACGTCGTCGGGCAGCATGGTGATCTTGTGGCCGGGCATGTAGACCGTGGACATGCGCGCACGGCCCAGGGCATCGACCGGCGAGCCCGGCGCGATGGCCAGGCTGGGCGCGGCGATGTGGATGCCGTAGGTGACGGTGCCAGTGCCCAGGCCCTGCACAGACAGGGCGTCGTCGATCTCGGTCGTCATCGAGTCGTCGATCGAGAAGGCGCGCACGGCAGCCAGCGGCAGTTCGTCCTTGATGGGCGGCGCCTGCACGGCCGGGAAGCCGCATCCTTTCGGGAAGAACTCGAACAGGAAGCGCTTGAAGTGGAACTGGTAGGGGCTGTCGATGGCGCCGGCGTCTTTCAGCAGGTCCAGCGGGGCGCGCTGCGTGGCCTTGGCGGCGTCGACCACGGCCTTGTACTCGGGCCCGTTCTTGTCGGGCTTGAAGAGGATCTTGTAGAGCTGTTCCTTGATCGGCGGTGGGCAGTTGCCGGCGGCCAGCTCCTCGGCCCATTGCGCGATCTGCAAAGCCTGCTGCTTCTTGCGCTCGATGGCGACCAGGGCCTGCTTGAGGATATCTTCGGGCGCCTTGCGGAAACGCCCCTTGCCACGGCGGTGGAAGTAGTGCGGGGTGTCGAACAGGCGCATCAGCATGGCGGCCTGCTGCACGGCATCGGCATTGGCGCTGAAGTACTCGCGCGCCAGATCCTCGAAGCCGAATTCCTCGTTCGGGGCGACTTCCCAGATCAGGTCCACATCGATGTCGGCCGCCTGAGCAGCCCCCTGCCCCAGCACCTCGGCGGGCGAGGGCTTGGCAAATTTGATCAGCACGTTGGCGGCTTTCACCTTCACGCGCTTGCCCGAATCCAACTCGATCTGCATCGAGCTGTCGGCTTCGGACATCACACGGCCAGCCTGGAATTTACCGGCATCGTCAAACAGGGCGAACATCGTTGAGGGGGTCTCTCTCAGGGGAATCAGGGCGTGATTGTCCCATTTTGTCGCTGGGGTTTGCTGCCCTGGGGGCTGACAGGCGCTGCGGGATGCGGCAAGGTGGTGTCATGGACATGCCGCGCTACATCGACACCCCGCGCCTGCACCTGCGCGATCTGCGACCGGGCGACGCACAGGACGTGTTTGTCTCCTACGCCAGCGACCAGCAGGTGCTGCGCTACCTGGGCTGGTGGCCGCATTTATCCATCGACGACAGCCGCCGCCACATCGGCCATGAAATCCACCGCTGGCTGAAAAAAAGCGCCTGGGTGTGGGCCTTGACGCGGCCGCGTCCGAATCCCAAGGCGGATCGGGTTTTCGGGCAGGTGGAGTTGCTGCCCATGAGCTACCCGTCGGAGCAAGCCCACCACCTGCGCCTGGGTTACCTGATGGCCAGCAGCCATTGGGGGCAGGGCCTGATGAGCGAGGCGGTGGAGGCGGTGCTGGCGGCTGCGTTCAAGACGCCGGGCGTCTGGCGGGTGGACGCCTTGTGTGACGTGGCCAATGCAAACTCGGTGGCCTTGCTGGAGCGCGTGGGCATGGTGCGAGAAGGCTGCATGCGGCGCGCCGTGCTGCATCCCAATGTGGCGGACACGCCGCGAGATGCCTGGGTGTATGGCCTCTCCCGCGATGCCTGGATCAGGCTGCAGCAGGCAGCCCCAGCCAATTCAGCAGACCTGGCATGTGCTGAGCGAAATCGCTGACCGCGTGGTCGCTGCCTTCGAGCAGTGTCAAGTGCGTGCCTTGATAGCGCTGGTGCATCTCGTGCCAGTCCAGCACCTCGTCGCCCTTGGCAATCAAGCCCCAGTAGCGTTCGGGCCGGGTGATGCCGGTTGGGGCGATGGCTTTGAGTTCGTCGATGAACTCGGCGCGGAAGAAGAAATGGTCGTCGGGGTCGTGATAGGACGTCTGCTCGCCGATGTAGCGGGCCAGGTCGCGCGCGGGCTCCACGGCCGGGTTGATGACGGCGGCGCGGCAGCCGCGGTGTTCGGCCAGCACGGTGGCGTAGAAGCCGCCCAGGGATGAGCCGATCACGGCCATGGTCTCCACGGGCCAGGTGGTGCTGCTGCGCTGGATGAGGGCCCAGGCCGAGGCGGGCGAAGGCGGCAGTTGCGGGCAGCACCAGGTCACGGCCGCACCTTGCGCGTTGAGCGCCTCGATGTGCCTGGCCAGCATCTGGGCCTTGAAGGACTTCGGCGAAGACTTGAAGCCGTGCAGGTAGAGGATGTGGGTGAGGCGGTTCATGGCCGATATTGTGTGGCCTGCAGAATCCGCAGGGCCCGTGGGCGAGGGGGGAGCGTGAGCTTGTCACAAAGCTGTCAGCAATAGCCCAATAGGATCACGGCCAGTGCTGCATCACCCGCCTGATGCGGCTGGAAGGATCCCCTCTGATGAACACCCGTCAAGCGCCTCTGCGTGAGGTGCAGGCCGAACTCGTCCCTGTTGTTTTGACTCGCCAGGCCAAGCCCCGGCGTGCGCGTGGCTTTACCTTGCTCGAACTGTTGGTGGTGCTGGTCATCATCGGCTTGCTGGCGGGCTATGTGGGCCCGCGCTTTTTTGCGCAGATCGGCAAGTCCGAGGTGAAGACGGCCATGGCGCAGATCGATGCGCTGGGCAAGGCGCTGGACCAGTACCGGCTGGACACGGGTCATTACCCATCTACCGAGCAGGGGCTAGGCGCCTTGTGGGTCAAGCCCAGCGACGAGCCGCGCTGGTGGGGCCCTTATCTGCGCAAGAACGTGCCCAAGGACCCCTGGGGGCGCGAGTACCAATACAAGGCGCCAGGCGAGCATGGCGACTACGACCTGTTCTCGCTGGGCAAGGATGGGCGCGAGGGCGGCGATGGCGAGGACCAGGACATCACCAACTGGTGATGCCAAGGTGTCGTGACCATGCGTCGTCCCTCTTTGCTCAACCTCAGCCTTGGCAAGAAGCCTGCGGCCTCGCAAGCGACTGCGACTGCGACTGCGGGCGCGTCGGCGTTTCCGCGGCGGCTGTTCTGTCAGGAACTGGCCGTGCTGCTCGATGCCGGCATCCCCTTGTACGAATCGCTGATGACCTTGCGAGAGAAGGAAGAGTCCGCCGCAGTGGCGCAGGTGCTGGGCACGCTGACCACGGCCTTGTCGCAGGGCAAGACCTTGTCGCAGGCCATGCGCATGCAACCGCTGGCCTTCAGCTCCTTGTTGATCGCCTCGATCGAGGCCAGCCAGCGCACTGGGCAGACCTCGCAGGCCTTGCGCCAGCATGCGGCCTATCTGGCCTGGCTCACTGGCCTGCGCGATAAGCTGGTGAGCGCAGCCATCTACCCGGCCATCCTCATTGGCGCAAGCCTCTTGGTGATCACCTTCCTGACCGTGTTCGTGGTGCCCCGTTTTGCCGACATCTACGAAGGCATGGGCGGCGAGCTGCCGTGGTTGTCGGGTGTGCTGCTCAATACGGGCAAGGCGGTGGGCGAGCACCCCTGGATGGTGCTGGCCGGCCTGCTGTGCTTGGTAGCCTTGGTCGTATCGGCGTGGCAATCTTCCTCGGTACGCGCGGCGGTCTCTGAACGGTTGTGGAAGACACCGGTGATCGGGCCGCGTTTGCGGCTCATCGAGCTCGCTGCGCTGTACCGCACCCTGGGCCTGTTGCTGCAAGCCGGCGTGGCCGTGGTGCCTGCACTCGAAGCCTCGGCCGAGTTGGTTGGGCCTTCGTTGCGCCCCTTGCTGATGCAGGCCACGCGCCGTGTGCGCGAAGGCACGCGACTGTCTGACAGCCTGCATCAGCACGAACTCAGCACGCCCGTGTCACTACGCATGATGCGTGTGGGCGAACAGACCGGCGAGCTCGGCCCCATGCTGGAGCGTGCAGCCACCTTCTACGATGAAGAGCTGGCTCGCTTCACCGAATGGGTGGGCAAGGTCGTGAGCCCGGTGCTCATGCTGATCATGGGGGTGCTCATTGGCGGCATTGTTGTGCTGATGTACCTGCCCATCTTTCAGGTGGCGGAGCAGATCCAATGAGTGCGGTGTTGCAATCCCTGGTCGAGCCCGAAGGCATGGGGCAAGAGCCGTACGCGGTGTCTCCCCTATCGTGGCAGCCAGATTGGGTCGCATGGCCGTTGGCCAGGGCTCTGCGCTTGCGCGTGGTGGTGGCTCGAGATGGTGCCGGGCAAGCCTGGGCTCTGACGCCATCGCCCGATGACCTTTTGCTGCGCGATGCGGTGAGCCGCAGCGTGCGCCTGTCGCTGCGTTGGCAGTCGGTGGATGAAGACACGCTCACGTTGCTGCTGGCACAAGGCGAGCAGGCGTACGAGGCACGTGGAGCCTTGGTACAGGTGGGGGACGCCGAAGAGCAAGGTCTGGAGAGCGGCGATGTGCATGCACTGTCGGTGGACACCATCAGCCGCCAGAGCAGTCCCGTGGTCAAGCTGCTGGATGCCACCCTGTTTGATGCGCTCAAGGCGCAGGCCAGCGACCTCCACCTCGAATCGACTGCCAACGGCATGGTGATCCGCCATCGTCTGGATGGTGTGATGCTGCATGTTGGCGATGTGGGCTCGCGCGAGGTCGCCGAACAACTCGTGTCGCGGCTCAAGGTGATGGCCGAGCTCGACATCGGCGAGCGCCGCCTGCCTCAGGACGGTCGCTTCAAGCTGCGCGTGCAGCAGTCCGCCGACAGCGGTGTGCGTGACGTGGACTTTCGTGTCTCCATCATGCCCAGTAGCTTTGGCGAAGATGCTGTGCTGCGGATACTTGACCGCTCGCGCCTGTCGGCTGAGCAGCAGGCACTAAGCCTGGAAGGCCTGGGCTTTGAGTCCCATGATGCAGCAGTAGTGCGCCGCCTGGCCTGCAAGCCCTACGGCATGCTGCTGGTCACTGGCCCCACCGGCAGTGGAAAGACCACCACCCTGTATGCCGTGGTGCAGGAGATCAATGACGGCACCGACAAGATCATCACCATCGAAGACCCGGTGGAGTACCAGCTGGGTGGTGTGGTGCAGATTCCCGTCAACGAGAAGAAGGGCCTGACCTTCGCACGCGGCCTGCGCAGCATCCTGCGTCACGACCCGGACCGCGTCATGGTCGGTGAGATCCGTGATGCCGAGACCGCGCAGATTGCGTCGCAAGCGGCGCTCACCGGCCACTTGGTGCTGTCTACTATCCACGCCAACAATGTGTTCGACGTGGTAGGCCGCTTCATGCACATGGGGGTCGATCTTTACAACATGGTGTCGGCGCTCAACGGAGTCGTGGCCCAGCGCCTGATGCGCCGTCTGTGCACAGTGTGCGCGCAGTCCTGGCTTCCCACTGCAGCCGACCTCAAAGCTGCCCAACTGCCGTTGGACACGCACGGCAAGTTTCATCGCGCGGTCGGTTGCCCTCAGTGCCGCCACACGGGCTACCGTGGACGCAAGGCCGTGACCGAGATCCTGCTGATGGACGATATCCTGCGCGATCTTATTGTCACTCGGGCCTCGCTCATCAAGATCAAGGCGCATGCCCGATCCAGTGGCACGCGGTTGTTGCGCGAAGCCGCGCTGGCCAGTGTGCTGAGAGGCGAATCAACGCTAGAAGAACTCAACCGCGTCACGCTGGTGGAATGACATGAACGGCTTGACCCCCATGCAGGTGGGCGATGCCCCGCCCGCGATCACAGGCGCCGGCAACTCGCTGTTGACGCAGCTACGGCAAAGACTTTTCACCTGGGTACGCACCTCGTTCAAGCCACGCTTCATCGTGCTGGCCACGACGGCAGACGTGCTGGCTTCGCCGGGCGCGGCGCTGGAGCCGGCACTGCAGGCTTTCTCGGCTTGGTGTGAAGCCCATCCGGGTACGGTGTGCGAGCTGGGCCTGTCGGGCGCGTGGATGCTCACGAGCGTGTCGCCCGCAGGCTGGACACGCGAAGCCGCGCACGAACATGCTTTGCGGCAATGGCAACACTATGGTGGTCTGGAGTCGGAAGACATCCAGGCCAACTGGCTGTTGCGTGCCTTGAAGGTCACTCACGCGCAATTCACGTGCGCCGTGCCCATCGCCCTGGTGCAAGGTCTGCAGGAGGTCGCCCGGACACATGGGGTGCAACTGGTCGGCGTGACGCCCTGGTGGTTGCGTGCGGCTCAAAGCTGGTTCGATGACTTGGTTACCCAGGCCGATGGCCTGGTGCAAGGCCAGTGGCAACTGGATCTGATCGAGCCCGATCTGGTCACCCATGTGCAGGCGAGCCTGCAAGCCAATGGGGCGGAGCTGGACGCCATCTGGGCTGAGGTTCGTGGGCATGAGGGGGGCACGCAGGCCGCCCGGCCAGTGACGAACGAAGCGAGGTCTGACGCGCGCCATGTTGGTTTGCAGATCGAGGCATCAAGCAGTGTTGGTGGTGACGAGGTGGCCCAGGCGCCTTGGCAGTCGCACGTGTGGGATCACGAAGCCCTTCAGACTGTGCTGCGCGGCGAGGCGGTGGCGCACAGGGGGGCGGTATGAACCTGACCCGTTTGTTGCAGCCCCGCGTGGTATGGGCTGACCAACTCGACTTCATCGGACCGCGTGTGCGGACTTCCGTCATGGCCTGGGCAGTGCTGGCCTTGGGCTTGGCTGCCGTGGTGCATGCTGTCGAGGCCATGGATGCCAGCCAGCAAGCCTTGGTCGAAGCCCAGCAGACGTACAAGCGCCTGCAGCGTGGCAGTCGCCAGGCTGAGGTCCGCACCAAGGTCGAGTTCGCTGCCAAGCAAAAGCAGCAGGATGCCGTGCCCGTGCTGGATCAGGGGGGCTGGCGTCATGCGGCCCAGGTTGCGCAATGGCTGGGCTTTGGCTGGCGCGATGTGCTGGAGCGTGTCGATCAGGCAGCCGATGGCGAGCACGCCGTGCTGATGCAGTTCAATCTGGATCTGTCCACACTGGCTTCGGGTCCGGATGTGGCGCCTGAGCTCAAGCTGCAGGCCGCAGTGCGTGACGACGTCAACGCACTTCAGTGGATGTCCGCGATGGGCCCCAAGGCCTCGCTGCGCACGCGGGATCGCCTCAACACGCCCTTCACCACACGCTTTGGCGACTACACCTCGCGTGTGGATGTGGTTCTCGCCGGAGGTCAGCCATGAACAGCACGGCCCTCATCAACATCCTCAAGCGGCTAGGCTGGCCGGGACTGCTGGGTCTGGCCCTACTGGGCGGGGCGTTCTGGGTCGAGCGCCAATGGGTGCCGCAGCAGCAAACGCAGGCCGAGAAGATCGAATCCGATGCGCGCCGTCTGCGCCATGATTTGCAGGTCAAGGCAGAAGAAGCCACCAGGGCGCACGCATCCGGTGCTGACCAGCATCCCGAGTTGGCTTCGCCCAAAGAAGCCTGGGCCACCCTGTGGCTAGGCCTGCCCGACGCCGGGCAGCGCGTGGAGTTGCAAAAAGGCGTGCTGCTGGCAGCCAGGGATGCCGGCCTGAGTATCAGTGCCGTGCAATACAACGGCCAGTTCGAGAGCTGGCTAGACAAATCTGCGAGCCAGGGCTTGTGGCGCCAACACATGACCATGCCGGTGGAGGGTTCCTACAAGGCCATCAAGTCCTGGCTGGATCGTTTGCTGGCCGAGCCTGCATTGAGCATTGACACCTTGGACATCCAGCGCAGTGATGTGATGTCTGACCGCGTCAAGGCCCAGGTGGCTGTGTCGCTGTGGTGGCGTCAGGAAAGGGGGCGTTGATGAAACCCATCCTGATGTTGGCCTTGGCCGCCGCTGTGGGGGCCACCGTGTGGGTGTCGTCACAGGACGACGGCAGCGTCGAGCCGGTCAAGGGCGAAGCCCGCAAGAGTGCGAGCCGGGCGGGGAGTGCTCGTCAGTCGGATGCGGACCAGGGTGATGCCGGCACCACGGCCTCGTCCGATCGATCACGTCCAGCAGGCCAATCACGCGGTCGAGTTGGGGCCGCGTCCGGCGAAGAAGCCAAAGGCGATCAGATGGCCTGGGAACATGAAGCCCTCATGGATGGTGTGCGCCGCTGGCAGGCACGTCAGTTGGGCGAGGCTTCCAGTGCCAAGGGGGCGTCCGCCTGGGCCTCCATGCAGGCACCGCCTCCGCCCGTGAAGGTGGCGCAGGCACCGCCGCCGCCACCACCACCTGTCGCACCGCCGTTTCCGCATAAATGGATTGGCCGCTTCAACGATGAAGCCTCGGCCGACCCACCGCAGCCAGCTGCCAGTGCTTCGGGCGCGGCGGTCGGTGTGCATCCGGCACCCCTGCGCACCAAGCCCATCGAGCGGGCCATCGTGGTTAGCCAGACCTCCACCTGGGTACTCAAGCAGGGTGACGTCATTGAGGGGCAATGGCGTGTTGATCAAATCGAAGCCCGCACCATGAGGCTGACCTACCTGCCCCTGAACCTGCCGCAGACCGTGGCCATGAACAACGGATCATGAACATAAAGAACCAGACACGTTTCGCCAGCATGATGGGGAGCATCAGCCTTGTGCTGCTGCTGGCCGCATGCGCCTCTCCGGCCATCAAGGAAGCCGGCGAAATGGGCCGGGTCGGGCGTTATGAAGAGGGCTTGGACCGGCTCAAGCAAGCCCTGGCCGACGACCCTGACAACCGCGAGTTGCGCGTGGCCACGTTCAAGCTTCAAGACGAGGCCGTGAGTGCGCTGTCTCACCAGGCCATGTTGGCCCGCTCGGCAGGCAAGCCGGACGAGGTGGCGCAATTGCTCAAGCGCATGGAGGCCGTGGCGCCCCAACATCCCCGCACCGCGTCGTTGCGTCTGGAAGTTGAGCGCACCAAGCGCCTGGAACACATGATGTCGGATGCCCAGCAAGCCTTCGACAACAAAGCCTACGAACCTGCCGAAGCCACCTTGCGTGCGCTGGTTGCCGAAGATGGCAGCAACCGCCGGGCCAAGGAGTTGCTCGCCCGCATTGACGATCTGCGTGCCCAGCAAACGCGTAGGCAAAGCACGGTGACTCTGGGTGCCTCGCAAAAGCCCATCACGCTGGAATTTCATGAGGCGCCGATCAAAAATGTATTCGAGGCCTTGGCACGCGCGGCCAACATCAACTTCGTGTTCGACAAAGATGTGCGTGGTGATGCCAAGGTCACGCTTTTCCTGAAGAACACCACGGTTGATGAGGCCATGCGCGTGATCCTGGGTACACAGCAGATGGGATACAAACTGCTCAACGACAACACCGTGATGGTGTTTCCCGCCACGCAGCAAAAGCAGCGAGACCTGCTGGACACGGTTACACGTACTTTTTATCTAACCAATGCGGACACCAAGCAAGCGCAGGCCCTGATCCGGACCGTGGCGAAAACGCGCGACGTATTTGCTGACGATCGCCTCAACATGATCGTGGTGCGGGATACACCCGAAGTGGTCCGCATGATCGAGCGCCTGATCCAGGGACTGGACATACCCGATCCCGAGGTCATGCTGGATCTGGAAGTCATAGAAGTCTCCAGCAAGGCGCTGGATCAGATCGGCATCAGCTGGCCCGATACCGTCAACTATGGTGTACCGGATGCGACCTCGCCTGTGACCTTGAGTGCGCCGGTGAGTTCCTACATGCACGCCTACATCACCAACCCCCTGGCCATTGCCACGCTGAAGTCCACGCGTGGTGCCACCAACATCCTGGCCAACCCGAAGATCCGCGCGCGCAACCGTGAAAAGGCCAAGGTGCTGCTGGGCGAAAAGCTGCCCGTCTTCACGACCACCTCCACGGCTAACGTGGGTGTGTCAGCTTCAGTGAGCTACCTCGATGTGGGTTTGAAGCTGGAAGTCGAGCCGCAGGTGCAACTGGACAACGATGTCACCGTCAAGCTCGCACTGGAAGTCAGCAGCGTCACTGACAAGGTCATTGGTCCGCAGGGGTCGCTGGCGTATCAGATTGGCACGCGTGAGGCCACCACCACGCTGCGCCTCAAGGATGGCGAGACCCAGATCTTGGCGGGTCTGATCAACGACAATGAAAGCCGTTCGTCAGCGGGTGTGCCGGGCTTGCATGAGCTGCCGATTGCGGGCCATCTGTTTGGCACGACCACCGACAGCAAGGACAAGACCGAGGTCGTGCTCCTGGTTACGCCACACATTGTGCGCAATGTGGTGCAGCCTGCGTCGGCTGTGTCGCTGATGCCTTCTGGCACCGAGACCCAGCCTGGCAGCGTGTCCATGAGCCTGCGCGACGAGGCAACTGCCTCAGGTGCTTCATCCGGTGTGGCCGTGCAAGGTGGGGCCCGCGCAAACGGTGTGAGTGCGCCGTCCAAGCCGACTGCGCCTCAGTCCATCAATGAAGTCCGGGTCACCGGCCCTGAAGAGGTCATGCCGGGTTCAGCCTTTCAGGTGATGGTTCGCAACCCGAAAGCGCAAGCTTTGTCGGTCAACGTCATGATTGACACGAACCATGTCGAGGTGGTTGGCCAGAACATGCAGAGTGCAAGCAGCGTCAGTGTGAGTGTTCCGCCGCAAGGGATGGTGCCCGTGATGTTGCGCGCCAAGACCGGGGCTGCTGGGTTGGAGACAAACATCCATCTGGACGTGCCGTCCGAGGCTTTGATCGTGAAAATCCGCAATCCTGCGGACCCGGATCAGGCGTCTGATGCTGGGGCCATGAACACGGATGGCGAGAAAGACAAAGAAGAGGCAGAACCTGGTGCGCAGCCCCGCTAACCGCTCAACGCAGCACGGCTTTACCCTCATCGAGATGATCGTTGTGGTCATGATCGTGGGGGTGTTGGCCAGTTCGGCTATGCCCTTGGCAGCGCTGCATAAGCGGCGCACGCAAGAAGCGGAGTTGCGCCAATCCTTGCGCACGCTGCGCGAGGCCATTGATGCTTACAAGAAGGCCTGGGACGAAGGTCGAATTGAAAAGTCGGTTGACACGTCGGGCTACCCACCATCCCTCGATGTCTTGGTGACAGGTGTCAAGGACTCGGCTGATCCCAAAGGCAAAAGGATCTATTTCTTACGGCGCCTGCCCAGGGATCCCTTTGCTGACCCCATGCTGCCTGCCCGATTGACGTGGGGGCTGCGCAGCTATGCCAGCCCGCCGGATTCGCCGGTTGCTGGTGCCGACGTGTTCGATGTGTACTCTCGTACGGAGGGGGTTGGGCTGGATGGCTCACCCTACAGGCAATGGTGAGCGCCCGGCGTGGCCAGCACGGCTTCACCTTGATCGAACTGATCGTGGTGCTGGCCATCATTGCTCTGCTGGTCAGTGTGGCAGCACCTCGCTATACCCACTCGGTCGACAATGCGCGTGAAGCGTCCCTGAAGACATCCCTGAACGTCATGCGGGATGCCATTGACAAGTTCGCTGCCGACAAAGGGCGTTACCCTCAATCGCTCGACGAGCTCGTCGCCAAAGGGTATCTGCGCAAAGTGCCGGAAGACCCCATGACGAGCTCGCCCGACAGTTGGCAGATGCTGCCGCCTCTGCCCGACAGCCAGATGCAGGGGCAGGTAGCTGATGTACGCAGTGGCGCATCAGGCCGGGGGCAAAACGGCATGCCATACAGCTCATGGTGAACGTGCCATGAGCTTGCGTCGCCAATCCGGATTCACGTATCTGCTGGTGCTTTGGTGGGTGGCCATCAGTGGCGTCATGCTCGCAGCCCTCGCACAAAGCTGGCAGATGGAGGTGCGGCGTGAGCGGGAAGCCGAACTCCGATTCCGGGGTGCGCAAATCAAGGCAGCCATCGAAGCCTATGCAAAGGTGCCTGTCGCGACCGGTGCGGGCCAGCTTCCGCTTCGGCTGGAGGATTTACTGGCTGATACGAGAACAGGCGTTTTGAAACGTCACCTGCGCCAGGTATGGTCCGATCCGATTACGGGGGGGGCGTGGGGCTTGATCAGGGAGGGCAAGGGCATCAGAGGGGTATACAGCCCCTCCAATCGGGCCCCGCTCAGCGCACCCAAGAATGTGCCACGCTATCGGGACTGGTTCTTTCAGGCTGCGACAGCCAATGGCAATTCGAACGACGATAGCAGTTCGTCAACAAATCGTCATTGAGCGCGCCTAGACTACGGCCAGCTCCAACAAAACTGTCATGTCAACGATCAACGTCGCCCCCGAGCAATCGGAAGTCCTGTTGCGTGTTATCGAGGCTGCACCCCAGGTGTGCCGCAGGCATCAGTTTTTTGTCTGGAGCCAGGGCGACTTTCAGCGCTGGCTACCCCACCATATCAGCGTGTGCGGGAGTTACGACCGCGACCAGCGCAACGTGGTGTTTGATGTCTTTAACAGCGTTCCAGTTCCCGATGAAGCATCACTTGAGTTGAAAAATATTCGCTCCGAGCTGATCCAGTCGGCGTTGATGCAGTGGCAGCGCGCGCGGTTCAAGGCCGTGGTGATGCCCCTGCTACCCATCGTAGGTTCAGGTTTGGCACGGTCTGCACTGTCCACGCTTGGCTATGGTGAAATGCTGGTGCACGGGATCCACCGACCAGGTCGCCCGGAAGAAGTCGAGAGCTTCTTCATGTTTGCGCAGGCTGGGCACCAGTACACGGACGAAGTGCTTCAGGCTTTCGAAATGCTCTTGCCTTGCCTGCATGTGGCCTACCAGAGAGTGTCGTCCACCGAGCGTCAGATGGTGTTGGGTAGAACACTGGCAGCCCCGCTGCCGGGTCACCCCTATCAGCGTGCGATTCCCATCACGGAGCGTGAGCGTGAAATCCTGTTGTGGGTCCGGGACGGCTTGAGCAACCAGCAAATCAGTGAAAAGCTTGGCATCAGTGCGTTGACTGTCAAGAACCACGTGCAAAAAATCCTGCGCAAACTTGGTGCTGCCAACCGGGCTCAAGCCGTTGCGAAAGCCATGACCATGAATGCCTTTAGCAGCATGCCCCACGCTGCTGGCGACTATTGCTGACACCATGAAATCAATGTTCATAGAAGGCCTGGCCATGCGCCGGGCCTCGTTTTTGGTGGCTGTGCTCGTAGGGTGCGGTACTGTTCCGGTGCGGGCGCAAGGCATGGCCAGCAGCGACCCCAACGAGTGGTCTGCCTTCCATGTGCAGCAGGTCACCCCTGCGCGCGAAGTGCCTTATCTGGATGTGGCTTTTCAAGATGTCAGGCAGGATGGGCCTTGGTCCCGTTCTGCCGAGCGTCGCTTGATGGCATCCGAGCAAACCCTGCTGGATTTGCTGGCCCAAGCGAAGTGGGGCGAGGCATTGACGCACCTCAAGCGTGCGCACCCCGACCTCAATCGCCGTGACGACAGCGGCGTGACGCCCCTGACCCTGGCGGTCAGGGCAGGGCAGATTGAGTTGGTACGTGAAATGATCAGGCAAGGCGCCGACGTGAACCAGATGGGGGCCGGCGGCATGACCCCGCTGGGCGCTGCGGCCTATGCTGGCCACGACGTGATGGTGCAGGATCTGCTGCGTCACGGTGCCCTGCTTGAGCGTGTGGGGTCGTCAACGGGTCAATATCCACTGCATCTGGCGTGTGTCGGTGGCCATGCCAGCACCGTGGCCTTGCTGCTCAAGCGCGGTGCAGACTGGCGAGAGCCCAACAAGAGCGGTCGGCATGCCTTGGCCGAGGCGGCCTACTTTGGGCGTGTGAATGTCATGGCGGCCCTCGTGGATGCGGGCGTGCCTGTGGCCGCGCCTGATCGACATGGCCTCAATGCCGTGCATGCCGCCGCGTTGGGCGAGCAGCCTTTGGCGCTGGCCTGGCTGCGTGAACGTGGTGTGCCGGTTCAGGGTGTCCTCACTCAATTGATCATGGACCAGATCGGCGCGAATGACGGCAAGGTCATTCAGCCCTGATGGGGCGACAAGGCACGGGGATCGTGCCGCTGAACAAGCCAACGCCACGGTGTTTTCGTCGTGGCGTTGTTGTTTTGTGCAACTGCCAAGGCCATGCCCCTCATCCGAGGGGTGGAACGCTTGCCGGGGCTGGATGCAGCGGCATTTTCGTCGATTGTGATCCAAAGGGACTACTCCTGAGCGCGCTTCAGTGTGATTGAGGTGTCATTGCCAATGGGTATCGTTCCTGGCAAGTCGAGGGCAGCGAAGCGTGGCGTCTGAATGGATCACTGACCACCGACGGTCGCCTTGCATAGATGTCACAAGGCCTTTCGATACTGCGAGCACCTTGAGCGCCCTGGCGTGAGAGGTCAAAGCTTTAGGTTACTTACTTACCCAATTCACTCTCTACGGAGCAAGCACATGAACTTCAAGATGATCGCTGCCGCCGCCGCCCTCGTGGCCACCGGCGCTGCCAATGCTGCTGTTAACGCATACAACTCGGGCAACAGCAACGTGCTGTTTTACGCCTATGACCTGACGGCTCAAACTTCCGTGGTCGCCGACCTGGGCGTGACCCTGAACGACTTCATGCCGGCCCACTACACCGTGCCCGATGGGCAGGGTGGTACTACCAACGGTTTGAGCCCCGAGGGTGCGCTGGACATGGCTGGTGCAACCGCCTCCTGGAACCTGAAGGGCGGCAGCTACGCCAGCTCTTTCAACAGCTTCCTGGCGAGCGCTGGTACTGACACCATTTACTGGGGCGTGCTGGCTGGTGATGATGCAACCAGCGCTGCCAGCCCTGACTCCGGTGGTAAGTATCTGGTTACTGGTGCTCCTACCAGTGCTAACCTGGCTAATCCAGGCAAGATTGCTAACTTGGCTTCCATTGGCCAAACGCTCTTCTCTAAGGTGAGCGCTGGTGGTGCCTACAACACGACGTCGCCCACTGATGCCGGCTACGTGGCTGCAAAGTCGAACCTGAACACCCAAGGTAACTATCTGGTTAACCTGAACTTCCAAGCAGTGACTGGCACCACTGCCACAGGCACGTCGTCTACTGCTCTGACGCTGGTCACGGAAACTCCTGCTGCCTTCCGCGTTGGTCAAGTTGGCTCTGCTTTCGGCACCCTGTCTCTGAACGCCAGCACTGGCGCCCTGACCTGGAATGCTGCCACTGCCGTGACGCCTTCCGTGCCTGAGCCCGCCACCTATGGCATGGCCCTGGTTGGCCTGATTGCTGCTGGCCTGGTCCGTCGCCGCGCCGCCAAGTAATTCTTCGGTTCTGAACTGACGCCCAGTCGGGTGCATAAGCGCCTGGCTGGGCACTGACCCCGCTCTACTTCTCAAGGAATATCATGAAACTGAACCAACTGGCCCTCGCCGCTGTCGCCGTGTTCGGCGCTTCGCAAGCCTTCGCTGCTGCTCCCACCCAATACCTGACCGGCGCTTCCGCTTCGTCCACCAACGTGATGAAGGCCGCTCGCAACCTGTGCGCCAACAACGGCGGCACCTTCAGCCTGTACAAGGTTGACACCAACACCAACAAGCTGGGCAACGTCTTCACCGGTCAATGCTCCACCGGCTTCACCGGCGCCACCGCCTACACCACCGTGGCCATGAACGTGGCTGGCGGCTCGGGTACGGCTGTGCTGAACACCGCTGCCAACACGTCTACCGCAACCCAGTTCCTGGCTCCTGTGGCTAGCTGCTCGGCCATCACTGGCACGGAGACCCTGGCTGCCTCGAACTTCGGCGCCTTCACCCTGTACGTTTGCCCTTCCGCCAGCGGCCAAGGCAAGGTGCCCGATAGCACCGACACCGACAACCAATTCTCTGACGGTGGCTTCCTGGACGTGGAAGGCAATTTGTTCCCCGCCAGCGTGATCGACCCCACCAAGTACAACGGTGCCACCGATTTCAAGCTGGCTGGTTTCAGCCAAGCCTTCGGCGTCGCCGTGAACAGCACGCTGTACAACGCCCTGCAGACTGCCCAGATCGCCAGCGGCCTGATCGCCAACAGCACCTGCTCTTCTGACACCACCATCAAGTACACCGCTGCTTGCCAGCCTACCGTGAGCAAGGCTCAAATCGGTTCCCTGATCAATGCAGACAAGGCAAACTTCGCCAAGACTGCCGGCGGCAAGGTTCTGGTTGGTGGCACCACCGACACCACCCCGATCGTGTACTGCGAGCGCCCCCAAACGTCGGGTACCCAGCAAGGTGCACAGCTGTACTTCTTGAACTACGGTGCTGCTGGTAACATTGCTGGTGGCGTTGAGTCCATCATCAACAATGGCGCCCAGTATCCCAAGACGCCGACTGCCACCACACCTTTCACGGCTCTGATCAACTCGGGCTCTTCGGACGTCAAGAACTGCCTGAACCTGCAAACGGCTGGTAACGGCGGTGCGGGCACAACGGGCTACCGTTTTGGCATGCTGTCCTTGGAAAACAACCCCATTGGCGGCTCCGATACCTACCGCTTCGTCAAGCTGGACGGCACGGCCATCGCCCAAGGTTCGTCTAGCACTGACAGCAACACCGACACCGCTATCTCTGGTCTGTACGACTACGTGTTCGAAACCGCGGCTTTCTGCCCTGCCGGCACCTGCCCCGCTTTCGTGAGCGCCATCCTGAACAACACGTCTATCGCTCTGCCTGTTGGCTCTTCCACTGCCGGCCTGTTCCTGGGCAATGGCGTGGAATCGCACTACAGCCGTGGCGCCGCCGGCGTGCCTAACTCTGCCGCTCCTTACCTGACCCGTTTCTAATCGGCGTCAGTCGCACCTGCCGCCTTTCCGGTGGTGGGTGTGTCGGGTAGTCAAGCGAGCCCTGGTGTCTATCGGGGTTCAACCATGCACAGTCCCCTCAAGGGGACTGTTGCTTTGTGTACCGAAGCAAATGAAAAAACCGTTCCTGGCCGTCTCCGCTCTGTTGGCTTGCATGTGTGGCGCGTGGTGGCCACTGGCAAGCATGGCTGCTGAACCTGCATCGCTCAATTTCGATGTGCTCGAATACGTGATCGTGGGCAACACGGTGCTGCCACCCGATGTGGTGGAGCACGCTGTTCAGGCCTATATGGGGCCGGGCAGGACATTGAAGGACGTCGAGGCCGCCAGAACCGCGCTGGAAAAGGCTTACCAGGATGCGGGTTTCCTGTCGGTGGTCGTGTCGGTGCCGTCGCAGCAGGTCAGTTCTGGCGAGATCACGCTGGAGATCACGCAGGCTGCGGTGCAAAAACTCAAGATCACCGGGGCACAATACAACCTGCCCAGCCACATTGCAGAACAGATGGGCAGCGTGCAGCCTGGGCAAGTGCCTTACTTTCCCCAAATGCAGGACGAGTTGGCGCAGGTGCAGCGCAATGATCTGCAGATCACCCCCTTGATCAGTGCAGGCGACCGTCCGGACCAGATCCAGGTGGAACTCAAGGTGGAAGACAAGCCGGCTGTGTCGGGCTCGGTGGAACTGAACTCCAAGCAAAGCTTCAACACCACCCGTGGCCGTGTCGAAGCCGTGGCCATGTACAACAACCTGTTCCAGCGTGGGCATTCTGCCGGCCTGTCATGGCAGTACGCGCCCCGACGGCCCGGCGACGCCAACACGCTCACAGGCATCTATGGTTTTCCGATGTCGCGCGACGACCGGATGAGCCTTACCTTCACGCACAGCAACACCGATACGCCCACGGGCACGAGCCTCGGTGGGGCCACCTTGTCGCGTGGCGATTTCTTCAGCGCACGCTGGCACCATGATCTGCCTGCGGGCCCGTGGCCAGTGAGTCATTCCACTTGGCTGGGTCTGGACATCAAGCACACGCTGGATGGTACGCGCACCTCTGGCGGCTTGAGCACCGAGAAGCCCGCTTTGCGTTACAGCACCGTGGGCGCCGGCTATGACTTGTATTGGCGGGGTGAGTCGCAATCCAACACGGGCTTTCACACCAGCCTGAGCACCAGCACCAAGGATCTGTCGGCCCGGGACGTGAATTGCGAGGGCGTGCAGCTTGATCAGTTCGAATGCAAGCGGGCCGGCGCGCGCAATGATTTTCTGGTGCTCAAGCTGGGTGTCGATCACAGCCGCGATGTGGGCTCGGGCTGGGTGGCCGGTGGGCGCTTGGAAGGCCAGCTGGCTTCGGGCCCGCTGGTGTCGGGCGAGCAATACGCATTGGGAGGCATGGACTCGGTGCGTGGCTATTACGACTACGAGCAGGTGGGCGACGTCGGCTGGAACCTACAGCTCAACCTGAAAACGCCGGCCTGGTTTGACATGGCTGGCTGGCGCCTCTCCGGTCAGACCTTTGTGGATCGCGGCGGTGTGTTGCTGCATCAGCCTCAAAGCGGGCAGGTGGCGCGTGCGCAATTGGGCAGCTGGGGCTTGGGCCTCAAGATGGACAACGGCAAAGGCCTGCAGCTGGACTGGGACGTGGCCCGCCCAATCTTCGTGACATACAGGGCTGCAGATAGCGGCACATTCCAGCAGGCGACCGGACATCGCCCCCGCTGGGGATTGCGTGCAGTCCAGGAATTTTGATGCACGCACCACTTGGCCATTGATGGGCCAGAGATTGAATCGATTGAAGGAAGTAGTGACATGAACAAGCACGTGCATCGCCTGGTATTCGACCGTCGCCGCGGAATGCGGGTTCCTGCGGCTGAGCATGTCCGCAGTGCGGGCAAGGCTGGCAGCGGCGAGTCGCGTTCGCCTGCTCGGGGTGCTGCGGGTGCCGGGGCAGCTTTGTTGTCTTTCACGCTGGTCATGCTGCCTTCCAGTCAGTCATGGGCTCAGACACGGTCAACCGTGGACTACACCCGCTCCATCGCGGCGTCCATGCAGCGTGCGGCCAATCAGGCGGCTGCCCGGGCCATCAACAACTTGCCTGTGCGCAGCACGGATGCAGCGCGACTCAAGCAGGACTTCGGCAAGTTCAACGTCAGGGGTGACCTGGGGGCTGATGGCCACACGATGACCATCGATCAATCTGATCGCTCGGTCATCATCAATTGGGATTCCTTCGATGTTGGCCAGGGTTACACCGTGCTGTTCAATCAGCCCACGCAGGGCTCGGCGCTGAACAACATCTGGTCGGCCAACCCCAGCGTGATCCTGGGTCACATCAAGGCCAACGGCGAGGTGATTCTCCAGAACCAGAACGGCGTGATTTTCGGGCCCACCGCACGGGTGGACACGGGGCGTTTCGTGGCCACAGCCCTGAGCTTGACCAACGACACCTTCAAAAAGGGTCTGCGTGCCGTGCAAAACGGGACGGCCGTTTTTGGTAGTGACAGCGATACGCCCACTGGCTTCATCACCATCGAGCGCGGCGCTGAAATCAAGACGCTGGCCGGCGGTGATGTGATCATGGTGGCCCCCAAGGTTTTCAACGAAGGGCGGATTGAAACGCCCTCGGGGCAAACCATCCTGGCCGCAGGGCAAAAGGTTTATCTGTACGCGAACACGGCAGATACGATCCAGCGCGGCCTGATCGTCGCGGTGGATGCCTTTGCGACGAATGCCAGCACGCCCGCAGGCGTCAATACGGTCGAGCAAGCCGCTGCGGGTAGCTACGCTACGCGCAATGGCGAAACGGTCACGTCCCCGACGGACACCACGGGTGTCGAGACCAAGATCAACCAGATCATTGCTGAGAAGGGCACCATCAACTTGGTGGGTATGACTGTGCGCCAAAACGGCGTGCTGTCGGCCACCACGGCCGTCAAGGGGCAGAACGGCGCCATCTTTCTGCAGGCCATGAAGGACTCGGTTCCCAGGAGCGCCGATTCAGGTCCTCGGTTGGCCAACAACCTGGGCACGGTGGAGCTGGGCTCCAACAGCATCACCTCGGTGACGCCCGACACCAGCAGCGTCACGCAGACCAGCTCTGAAGCGTTCTATCGCTCGCGCATCAACATCGACGGCAAGGACATCCGCATCCGCAATGGGGCACTGGTGCAGGCCGTGTCGGGCAACATCCAGGTGCGCGCCTCGGAGAATGCCCAGTATTCGTCCTTGTTCAATGGGTCAGGATCGTCAAGCGATGGCAGTACCTTGATCGTGGACGGTGGCGCGACCTTGACAGCTGCGGGCCTGCGCGACGTGCTGCTGCCCATGAGCCGCAACCAGTTGTCTGACACCTTGTTCCAGATCGAATTGGCCGACTCGCCCGTTCAGCGCAACGGCGTGGTCTATCGCAAGACCGTGTTCGCAGATGCCCGCAAGCCAGTGACCTTGGCGAACGTGTCCGGCTACTACAACCTGATTGGCCGTACCGCCAGCGAGTTGTCCATTCGCGGGGGCAACATCTTGCTGGCCTCGTCCGGCAAGACCGTGGTGGCCGATACTGCGAAGCTGAGCATTGCTGGAGGGAGCGTGCGGTATGAGGCAGGCCAGCTCATGTCTTCCTTGCTGGGCAACAGCAATGGCGTGGTGTCGCTGGAAAACGCCGACCCCAATACGCGCTACAACTATTTGATTACGCCCGACCCGGCCAAGAGCACGCTGCAATCGATTGCGTCTTATGCGGAAGGCGCCGACGCAGGCAACCTCTCGGTGCTGGGCAGTTCGTATTACATGGGCGGCAGCATTGATGGGTCGGTGGTCGTTGGTCCTTTGCAGCGAACTGGCCTGATGGCATCGGAATTCAAGGACGCCAGTGGCGCGGCCTTGCCTGCCTACACGAACGTATACAGCACCACATCGGATTCGTCCAAGCTGGATGACGAACTGGGTTGGGCCACGATTCTGAAGACGCAACCTTGGCGCTATGCCAGCCTGCGCCCGACTGCGGGGACGCTGGCGCTGGGCGAGGTAGCCGGACCTTCCGGCGGGAGCTTCAGCGTGAGCCGCATATTCGATGATGCCGTGGCTCACAACGACATCCACATTGTGGCCAGTGCCACATCCAGCGTGGGCAGCGTGCCCGAGCTGGGCACCACGGACGCCACCAACTTCTTTGCGTCGCTCAGTTCAGACGTGCAGCTGTCTGCCCAGCAGGTAGCCCGTTCAGGGCTGGGGAATTTGTATCTGGCAGGCAAGACCGTCAGCATGGATGCCGATGCCAGCTTCAACCTTGGGGCGTCGGGTGTGCTGACCGCTGAAGGCCGTGAAGGCGTGACCTTGTCTGGCAAGGTGTATGCCGAAGGTGGCAAGGTGACGGCGAGGGTGGTGGAGACGCCCAAGGCCACACTGGTGGTGTCTCCTGGTGCCGTGATTGACGTGTCCGGGCGGCAGGCCGATGAGCGTTCCGGCCATGGTGACGATGGCGTCAAGGTGGACGGCGGCAGCATCAGCCTGGTTGCATCCGGCACGGTGGACGTGCGCGGTGCCGATCTGGACGTGTCTGGCGGGATGTTGGTGTCGGCTGCCTCGCGCACCCTGGGCAGTGCCGGCTCGATCAGCCTCACGGCCAACCAGGGTGCCGCCACGGCGGATCGCCAGGGCCAGATCCTGCTGGCTGACAGTACCTTGTCCGGCTATGACTTTGGGTCTGGCGGCAAGCTGAGCTTGTCGGGCATGCGCACACTGGCCATTGGTGCAGTGCCAACGGCGGATCAATCGGCGTGGTCCAGCGGGTTGGTGCTGGATGAAGGCTTCTTCTCCAACGGTGGCTTTGGTTCGTTCAGCCTGAAGGCCATCGGCGACGTCAAGGTATTCGACAACACGCATGTGTCCGCCCGCATCCAGAATCTGTATGCGCCCGTGGGCAACTATTTGCCGGGTATGGCCTTGGCCTCGTTGACGCGTTTGACCTTGGCCGATGGTTTGCGCTCAGGCATCAAGCTGTCACTGACGGCTGCGGCAGAGCCGGATATGTCGACGTCGCGAGGCGGCAATGAGTTTGCAGCAGGCGCTGGCATCACCGTTGGCAAGGGCGCCGTGGTGGACGCCGGTCTTGGCGGTGCCATCAACCTCGTGGCGGGTCTCAAGGTGGACGTGGCTGGTGATTTGGTGGCACATGGCGGCCAGATCGCCTTGGCACTTGTGTCGGGTACGCGCGCCAACACGGCACCTACGGCAGCGCAATCAACCAACACCACCGGCTATGTTCCACAGCAGGAGATCCGTCTGCGGGCCGGTAGCCTGCTGGATGTGTCGGGTGCTGCCAAGGTTGTGGAAAACCAGGCCACGCACGCGCGCACCGGGTCGGTGCTCGCGGGGGGCAGCGTGACGCTGGGTTCGAGCGGCAGCGCCAGTGGCGGCTCGATCTTCACGGAAGCCGGTTCGGTGATCGATGTCAGCGGTGCCGCTGATACCCTGAATATCGGGGCTGGCGCTGTGCCTGTAGTAGTCAAGCAGGGCGCTGGTTCGGTGACGCTGAATACGGCGGATGGCTTCGTTCTGGAGGGGGCACTGAAGGCCAACCGGCCTGATGCCACCGTACAGGGGGGCAGCTTCCGCGCTTCAGTCAGCTTGGTGGGGGCCAATGACCTGGTGGACACGGTCGGGACCTTTGCCAAGGCCTACCCAAAGGCGCTGCATGAAGTGCGATTGTTGGGGGCGCAGCAGGATGTGCTGGACTACCTTAGCGCAAACACCTTGTTTGATGGCAAGCACGCCATCTATGGCCTGGGTTTGCTTTCCACCACACAGTTGAATGCGTCGGGGTTCGATCGCATTGTGATGAGCGCGGACGACCGTTTGACGCTGGGCAAGGGCGCCAACATCACAGGCCCCTTGGCCGATGCCTCTCAGGCGATGTTGCGCTCGGTCGCGCTCAATTCGCGCGTGCTGGCTGTGGACGATGGGCAGTCTCACCTGATTCAGGCTGGGCGCGTGGCATTGGGTAGCGCCGACCTGGTGGCAAACAGTTCCACCGCCGAGTTGGCCGCTGCACAAAGCGCCTCGGGCAAGGGTGTGCTGGATGTCCAGGCAGGATTGATCGAGGTGAATGGCTATATGGGGCTGTCTGGTATCGGGCGCACCACGCTGGATGCCACCCTGTCTGCAGACCAGCGCAGCCTGAGTCGCCAGGATGGTGAGATTCGCTTGATTGGCCGGACAGTGGGGACCAATGCTTCCAGCTTGCAAGGGCAGTTGAATTTCGCCGGTGACCTGAGCCTCAAGGCCGGGTCGGTTTATGCCACCACGCTGTCTGCCTTCACGATCAACGGCACGGACTCGGCTTCTCATCTGATGATCACGGCGCCAGACAAGGGGTCAACGGCATCGCAACCCCTGACGGCCCTGGCGCAATTGAGCCTGCGCGCGAACAACATCGATATCGATGGCGTCATCGACCAGTCTTTTGGCCAGATCGATGTGCAGGCGGTCAATCAGCTGACGCTGGGATCGCAGGCGCGCCTGTCCGTCAGCGGTGATGGCTTGGTGGTGCCAGTTGGCACGACCTTGAATGGCGTGCAATGGTCCTACAACACGCAGGGCACGCTTAATGTCACTGCAGGACAAAGCAGTGTCCAGTCGCTGGATGGCCTCAGCCTGCTCAAGAACATTTCGTTGAAGGGTGGCACGCTGTCGGTGAATGATCAGGTCGTGGTGTCGGCCAAGTCGGGCGGCGACCTGCGAGCCTGGGAGTTCGTCAATGGCGTGGGCGGCTCGGTCGATGAGCTGAACAAGGCCGGCTACTACGCCGTGCTGCCAGGGTACAAGTACGACTTCGCGCCGTACGACAGCGAAATCATGGCCACGCAAAAGGCCATCGGGACAACGCTCAACGCAGGCGATCAGGTCACGGTCAAGACCGGCAGCAGCGTGCTGGCCGCTGGCACCTATACCTTGTTGCCCGCCCGTTATGCCTTGCTGCCAGGCGCCGTGCTGGTGCAAGTGACGTCGCTCAAGGGCACGGGCACGCTGGCACAGGCCGCCACCCGAGACGATGGCAGCGTGCTGGCTGCCGGCTACGTGGGCAGCGCAGGGTCTGACGTCGGGTCCAGCGCCCTGGGCAAGGGCCTGATTCTGGTGCCATGGTCCACCTTGCAAAATCGTTCCAACTATCTGCTCTCGTCCATCAATGACTACAAGGCGGCGCAGGCCGCACAGGCTGGCATGACAGCGGATCTGGCGTCGAATGCCGGGCGCGTGCAGATGGGGTCGGACAAGGCCTTTGATGTGGCTGCCCACTTCGATCTGAACGGCGGTGGCGAGCTGGATCTGTACATGGGTCAGAAAATGGCTGTGGTGGATTCGCCGGCGCAGGCGCTGGATGGGTATGCGTCTGTCAATGCGAAGACCTTGGCCGCATCGGGTGCAGACCGGGTGTTGCTTGGTGGCATGCGTGATGGCACGGTGGGCAATGCCGTGGTGACAGCGATGTCTGACGAAGTGCGTTGGGCGACTTCTGTCGACACCACGTCTGAGCTGATCTCCGTTGCGAAGGGGGAGGTTTCCGTTGCCGATGGCGTGACGCTTCTCAACAGTGGTGCAGCCGATGAGAAGGCTCGTTCGCTGACCTTCAAGGGCCAGGGCGCTGCATTGGCCCTGACCAACAACATCAATACCTCAATCAAGCGCGACCTGTCGGGCGTCAGCAGCACGACGGTGACCGGTGATCTGGTACTGGGCAAGGGTGTCCGCCTCGGTGGCCAGGGCGTGGTGCTGGACGTGACAGGCAAGGCGAGCCTGCCGTCCGATCTTGCCTTCTCTGCACCGGGTACATCTACCGGGGCCCAAGCCTCGGTTCGTTCGGTGAGCCTGGGGGCAAATCAACTGCTGCTTGGCGCGGACAGCTCGGACGCTTCCGTGTTGTCGCTCAACCAGACACAATTGAATGCCTTGAAGGGCACCGAGCACTTGAGCCTGCGCGCCTCTAAGCAGATGGCATTGACCGGAGCGTTGGCATTGGGTGATGTTGATGCACAAGGCCAGCCTCTGTTGCGCACGTTGACCTTGGATGCACCGAATATCGTAGGCACAGGCGCGAAGGGTGATCAGGTTGTTCTGACCGCACGTGATGTGACCCTGGCCAACAGCAGTGCAGGGGTCGCGGCGTCATCGTCGGGGCAATCTGACCTGGTGATTGTCAGCAAGCCTGCCTTGAATGACACCCATACCGGCGGCATCCACATTGGCGGCAATCAGGATCAGCGTCTAGCGTTCAACAGCGTGACCATGGACACCACGGGCGACGTGATCGTTGACGGTCAATCGTCCACCTTGAGCACACCAGGTGACCTCACCATCAAGGCGGCGCGCGTGACCGGAACCCGACTGGCGGCCAAGACCCTGAAGTCGGATGGCAAGCTGGTGGTGGCAGCGGTGACGGCTGACAGGCACACGCTCAACGAATCGGTGGGTGCAGGTGCTGCTTTGACACTGCAGGCACAGCAGGTGATGCAGGCCGGTCGCATTGATCTGGCTTCCGGTCAGTTGAATGTTCAGGCGTCCGGCGCCGATGGTAGCGATGCCGTGGTATTTGCAGACGGCTCGGTTACGAGTGTGGCAGGCCAGGTCAAGAACGCAGGTACGAACTGGAAGGTCAGTACCGGGGGAGGGAATATTTCTGCGACGGCGCAGAACGGTCGTGTGTTGATCAATGGTCAACTGGACGTGTCGGCTGCGCCGGTTCAGTCCGCTTCCGATACAGCCAAATCGGCTGGCGAGGTGCTGGTATCCGCCGTGGGTGCAGGCGGCGGCGTGAGCCTTGGCGCGAATGCAAGCGTTTTGGGCAAGGCAGACCAGGATGCTTTGTCGGGCAAGTTGAGCATCGATACCTTGAGCTTGTCAGGGGCGGCCAGGGCGGGCACTGCGGGGACCCTGGACCGGGTGGCCGAACTGGCTGCAGCGGGGCAGATGGCCAGCGAAGTCGATCTGCGCATCCGCCAGGGAGATCAGTCCCTGGGCACCACGCTGCACGCGCAGCGGGTGAGTCTGGCAGCGGATGGCGGCAGCATGAGTTTGCTGTCGGGCGCCACCATCGATGCCACCTCGCCTCAAGGCGGCGTGGTAGCTGTGTCAGCCCGTGACGACGTGAACATGCAGGCCGGTGCAGCGATCAAGGCCAACTCAAGCCGTGCTGGCGCCAATGGCGGTGATGTGATGTTGTCGACCACATCGGGGACGATTCACATGGACCCTGCGGCCAGCATCACGGCGGGTGGTGACGACGCCCAGGACGGACGCATCGTGTTGCGTGCTGGCTTGGATCAGACGGCACTGGCTGCGGGAGAAACCGATCCTGCGAAGCTGTTGCACGTGGCTGTGGGCGATGCCACTCGGTTGAGCGCCGGTGAGGTGACGGTGGAGGCCGTGCAGGTGTTCACGCAAGCAGACAGCCCTTCGTTGTTTGCCAGCCTGGCCAAGACTTCCGCCAGCGGTCAGGTCAACTCCTTCCTGGACACGGCCGCAAGCGGCTTGATGGACCAGGCTGACGCGTTGAAGACGGCCATGGGCTTTGACAAGCTGACGGGCGGGCAAGGGCATTTGCGCTTCGGGGCAGAACTGCGCACGGCGGGTGATTTCAAGCTGGGCGGAGACTGGAATCTGTCGGGCTTGAGGCCCGGTGGCGAGCCTATTGCCTTGACCATCCGCGCTGGTGGCAATCTCACGGTCGCGGGTAACATCAGCGATGGCTTCGATGGCGCCGTGACAGGCCAGGAAGTGGCTGTCTTGCCAGGTGCAGCGGCCTCCATGCGCTTGGTGGCCGGGGCCGACCTCTCGGGTGCCAGCCCCTTCGCTTTGAAGCCAGCCAGTGGAGGTGGAGACCTCACGGTTGGTGCGGCCAAGATGGTGCGCACAACGGGTGGCTCGATCGAGTTGGCGGCGGCCCACGACATTGTCTTGACGGCGGGCTCAGGCAAGACGCCCACTCAGGCGACGGTGTATGTGGCGGGGCAGTTGCTGTCCAATTCAGACTCGGTTTACACGGACGAATTGCCCACCGATGTGGCCATGGTGCAGTTCACCGAACACGGTGGGCGTTTGGATGTGCAGGCGGGCCATGACATCAAGGCTCCCGCACCGACTCAGTTGCCAGGCAATTGGCTCTATCACGCCGGTGGTCGGCTTGTTGCTGGGACGGAGTCGTGGTGGGTGGGCTTCGACAGCTTCAAGCAGGGGTTCGGCTCGTTCGGCGGGGGCAATGTTCACGTCCAGGCGCAAGGCAATATCGTGAACGTGGGGGTGGTTGCGCCATCCTCGGCGGCGGATCTGAGCAACACAGTTTCCACGACGGACAGCGACGGCAATCCGGTTGACACCACCACCTATGCGCGTTGGATGCAAAGTGGCGGCGATGTGACGGTGAAGGCCGGAGGCAATATCCAGGGTGGGGTATTTTTGTTGGGGGATGGCTTGGGTGTCATCAAATCGGGCGGCAGCATCGACAAGGGGACCGCAGACGCCACGAACAAACTGGCGGGGCTGAACCCTGTGCTGGCCTTGATGGATGGGCAGGCGCACATCGAGAGCCGCAGCGATCTCAACATGGGGTTCGTGTATGACCCTACCATTGCAGCAACCAACGCACGTGCAGGCGATTTCCGACAGTACTTCTATACCTATGGTGCTGATAGCGCGCTGTACTTGAGCAGCGCAGCAGGCGGTGCGAGTTGGGGGAACAGCGATGTTTTGGGCTGGACGAATGGCATCGCAGCCGCAAACTGGCATAACTTATATGCGGGGGTGAACGATCGTGTCATTCCCATTGCTGCGCCGGCAGCGGTGTCTGTGGCGCCCCCCATCGTTCGCATTGAGGCCGGTGGTGGTGACCTGACGCTCAATATCAATATCAAGGGCGACGGCTCGCCCAATCTGGTGTTGTTCCCCTCTGCTCAGGGAGACTTGAGTCTGTATTCTGCGGGCACACTGCAGATCAATGGTCTGGGTGTCAGCAAGCTGGTGATGGCCAATACGGACCCAGCCACCTGGCCCATGGTGGGAACGTCTGTGATAGATCCTTCTTCTGGGGCGATGCCGCTGCCCAAGGAAATCGCCGTGGGTAATGCATTGGTTCAGACCGGCAGCCTGCTGCATCAGGACGACAAGACGCCGGTGCGGATATATGCTGCAAATGACTTGATCTTCAGTGTGAACTCGGCTGAAGTGTCGCTGTCTTTGCCCAAGGCCGCTGAAATCGAAGCTGGAGGCGACATTGTCAATCCAGGCTTCCGTGTGCAGCATTACGCTGAACAGGATCGCTCGCTGGTGCGCGCAGGCGGCGACATCCTGGGGGCCGACTTGTTGACCGATCCTGGTTTGTCAATTGATCGGGCCATGGTGGTGTCTGGGCCGGGTGAGTTGCGTGTCGAAGCCGGCCGGGATTTGAATCTGCGTCGATCTCCTGGTGTACTGGCCATTGGCAATATTGAGAACGATGCCTTGCCCAACGAGAGCGCCAAGCTCAGTTTGCTGGCTGGCGGGAACAAGCAACTTGCTTTTGCCGACTTCCAGCGCCTGTATCTGGATGGCAACCCCGTCGGGCAGGCTGATTTGCTGAGCTATGTGCGCTCGGTGCTGAATCTCAGTACCGCTGAACTGGGCGGGGCGGGTGCTTACGATCAGGCGCTTGCCTTGTATCAGGGCATGTCTGTCGCGCATCAAGTGGCATTTGCAGATCAACTCATCCAGGGTCGTTTCGTGGCCCAGTTTGTTGCAGACGGACAGCCTTATGCCGCAGCCTGGCAAAAGGTTGCCAACGCATCGGGTGTGTCAGTGACCGACTATGGCAGCAATGCCTTCCTGCGGTTCAAGAACGAAGTGCTGATGTCCGAGGTCACCCGCCTGGGCAAGGCGGCAACGGCGATTGCGGATTCGACCGATGCGGCTGTGAACGCCAGCAACCAGGCTCGACGCCAGTTGCTGTGGGATGAGCTCAATCAGGTGGTGAGTCTGGCCGGCTTGGGCAAGGGGTTCACGGCCGATGGCAACATCTATGTGGCTTCGAGCAAAGTGCAGACCCGCGCGCCTGGCAGCAAGTCAGTGGGTGGCATTGATTTGTATGCACCCGGCGGCGACATTGTCGTGGGCTTGACGACCAATGATTCCCGTGGCTCGGGCGTGGTGACGCAGGCCGGCGGCAGTGTGCGTGCCGTGCTGGAGAAGGACTTCCAGGTCAACTCGCAAAAGGCCTTCGTGGTGGGGACGGGTGACCTCACGATCTACGCCAATGTGGGCTCCATCGATTCGGGTCGAGGCTCCAACACATCGGTGTCGGCACCGCAGGCGGTGGGGCGACTGGTCAATGGCTACCTGACCTTCGAGCCCGGTGCGGTTACCACTGGCAGTGGCTTGGCCGTGCTGAAGCGTCCTGATGGGACGTCCGATGGTGACGTGAACCTTTTCGCCCCTGTTGGCGGCATCCTCGCGCTGGATACGTATATCCGTAACCAGTCTGGCTCCGGTTCGGTCAATTTGGCCGGTCCGGTCAAGGGGGCTGACAACATCAAGGCCAGCAATGTGTCGAGCACGGCTTTGATCGCGCCTGCCGCTGCACCGATTGCCGTTGCCAATACCCAACCCATTCAAGCCACGGCTGCAGGCCAGGATGCCGGAACATCAGGTCGCGATGCATCCAAGGCGCGCAGCGGACTGTTGACGGTTGAGTTGATGTCGATGGGCGCGGAGGCTCCGGCGGCCGGTTCGTCCGAGCGGGAGTGCAGCGAGGATGATCCTCGCAGCGAATGCGTCAAGAAGAAGAAACCGTGATGGAGGATGGCGTGGCGCACCAATTGCGCCACGCCTGTCTGTATAGGGCACCCATGGTTTGGGCAAAGTCCGGCCCATTCATCAGTGGGCTGGATGCCATGCGTTGACGGGCTGTGGATCGTTCTTGTCGAAGTTGCTCGGGATGGGTGGCCAGCGTCTGGCAGATGTGCACAAACGTCGACAAATCCTTGGCGGCCCGGTCTGGCCTGCCTAGTGCAGAGAGCAGGGACAAGCCCTGGCGGGCCGGTGCCGCTTGCCCGACCAGGCTGACAACGGGAACGCCCATCCAACTCGCTTCGCACGTCGTGGTCACGCCGTTGAATGGGTAGCTGTCCAATGCGATGTCCACCTCGCTGTAGATTTCAAGGTGGTGGGCAGTCTTGTTCTCCCACCCTCGCAAAATAAAGCGCTCGGCGCTCACACCGTGCTGTGCGATCCGCTCCAGCAGGGCCTCGCACATGGCTGGGTCTCGCAAAGCCTTGGACTTGATCATCATGCGGCTGTCAGGCATGGCCTTTAGCACCGTACACCAGGTTTCCAGGCAGGCGTCGCTCAGTTTGGCCAGCGAGTTGAATGAGCCAAATGTCGGGAAGCCATTTTTCAACATGGGGGGCTCGGTCACGTCGGGGGCGTCTGCCGGTGGGGCATAGGCCACATAAGTTCTGGGCAGCCTAAGGGCAGGCTCACACCCTGGCCATTCATAGCCAACCGGATCAACCCATTCGTCCGTGATGCGCCAATCGACCGTTGGCACACCTGTGCTACCGAGAAAGCCCAGCCAATTGAGGATCACGGGCGCAGGTTTGCTCGCCAGCATCATGAGTCGATGTCCGTCGGTCAGGCCCGTCAAGTCCACCAGGATGTCGATGCCGTCGGCGCGAATCTGGTCGGCCACCGCCTCGTCTGACAAGGCATTGACCTTGCGCCAATTGGGGATCAAGGCTTTGAAACGCGTGGTCATGTGGTCTTCGCGATGCTCGGTGGCATAGGCATACAGTGAGAACGCGTTGCGATCGATGTGCTCGATCAGGGGCAACAGGAAATACGCACATGAATGCTGCCTGAAATCGCCAGACAGATAACCGATCTTCAGGGGGCGATCGGGATCGGCCTTGTTGTTGAAGGTGATGGTGTCGAAGGCGGGCAACATCGGCGCAATGAGCTCACGGGCGATGGCCGGTTGCTGGTACGCATGCTCCTGGGTGGCATAGAGATGGGCCGCGCAGTAAGACGTGACGGCATTCAATGACTGCGGGTCTTTTTCCACCGCCGCCTTGTAAAACTGCAAAGCTTTGCCAGAAGCGCCTTCGTCCAAGGCCAGCCCTGCCAGCAGCTGATTGGATTTGGCTTGTTCGCCGGCATCGACCGCCAGTGCCAGCAGGCGTTGAGCGCCCGACACGGCCCGTTTGTGTTCGCCCAGGTCCATCAGGCACAAGGTGTGAAGGAACACGCATTGACGATACAGCGGATGGAGTTCGGGAATCTTGCTGATGGCTTGTTCGAGTGGCTCCAAGGCAGCAGCGATATGACCTTGAAGACGAAGCCCAAAGCCCATGGCATACAGGCCCAGCGTGCTTTCCGGGTCCATGGCCAGCGCGGCCTTGGCAATATTCATCAACACAGGGGTTGTGGCATCCACAGACGCCGCTTGGTTGTGGATTTCCGAAAGCCCCCATATGCCATCGGCTTCTTGCAGTGAGCGGCTGAGCTTGTCCCAGGCCGGCATGAAGTCATGCCTGACAGACAGCGCTTGAGCCCAGCACAATCTGGCTTCCTGCATGCCGCGTCCACTGGCCATCATCAAATTGCCCAACTCGAAGTGGGCTTCGGCCAGATTGGGTGCCAGCACCAGTGCCTGGCGATAGTGCTGCTCGGCCGGGCCCCACTCCTTGAGCCGTTGAAGAACATTGGCCAGATTGTGGTGAACGGCCGCCTGATCAGGCGCGAGGGCCAGGAGCTGTTCAAACGTCTGCCGGGCCTCCTGAAGCCGGTCTGCTCGCTTCTGGCACAGTGCCATCTCCATCAGCACGGGTGCTTGATCGGGCGCCATCTCGTTGGCGCGAGCACAGGCTTCCAGCGCTTGCTCGATCTGACCACCCAGCCGACAGGCCTTGGCCATCAGCAGTGTGCCGGGCAGGTGCCTCGGTTGCAGGCTCAATCCTTGCCGGATCAGTTCAATGGCTTGCTGAAATTGCCGAGCTTGGATGGCTCCCATCGCATATTGAAACAGGCTGTCTGCCGCAGATGGGTGACTTGGAGGGGAAGGAACGTGCTGCATGTGGCGCATCCTAGGTGCACGGCGCGTCAGGAATTTGACATCGACCTTCCCCTGATTCGAGGGGGCAGTTCATGAAAGCGGAAGACTGTCATCCACCGTACCGTCTCATGGCTCTCAGCATGATCCGAACGGACTATTCCAAAGGTAATCGGGCGACACAAGGGATTTCGAGAATGGCGGACTCATTTGCCAACAACTGTCCGGTCTGCGATCCTTACCATGAGAGAAGTCAAGAAATCATTGTTGATGGCAACTTTGTGCCTTGGCGCGTGCCTGTTCAGTTCTGCTGCGAATGCGTGGTGGAACGCCGACTTCAAGCAACGCACCAAAGTGACCCTAAACACGTCGGCGCAGGGGGTTGAAACGAAGGAGGCCTTGTCCGGGGTCGTTGTACCTGTGCGGCTTCACTCGGGCAATTTCGATTTTCTTGCAGCCAAACCCGATGGCGCGGATGTGCGTGTCGTCGGAGGCGACGACAAGACGCCGTTGAAGTATTGGGTCGAGCGTTACGATTCGGCCAATGAGTTGGCGGTTGTCTGGGTGCAGGTGCCCTCTGTGGCACCAGGCACGGATAAAAACACCATTTATATTTATTCCGGCAGCGAAAAAGCAGCTGCGGAAGGAACCAGTGCTGCAATCTTTGACGGTGCCACGCTGGCAGCGTTCAGTTTTTCCGAGAAGTCTGGCGAAAGCATCGATGCCTCAGGGCAGATCAAGAGTGCCGCTGCCGCGACACGTGATGCCAACGGCCTGATTGCCTCTGCCGCCAAATTCGACGGCACCCAGCCTCTGACCTTCACGTCGGACAAACTCAAGGCGTCGGCATCGGGTCCGTACAGCATCAGCCTGTGGATCAAGCCCGAAGCGCTTGCCGGCACCTTGTATGCCCAAGGACCATTGAAACTAGAGCTTCAAGGCGGCAAGTTGCTGGCGACTTTGGGGGCGCTGAAGGTGACCGGCGGTGATTTGCCCGCGTCGGCATGGGCTCACGTGGCTGTTGAAGTGGGTGCAGGCAAGCTGGCCGCCTTTGTGAACGGCGAGCAAATCGGCTCGGTCGACCTGGCCGGCAGCGCGGCGGCCATTGAGGGACCGTTATCCATTGGCGAAGGCTACAAGGGCTTGCTGGATCAGCTTGAAGTGGCGTCTACCGTTCGCAGTGCGGACTGGCTGAAGTTCGCTGGCGCCGCACAACGCGCGGATGCCAAGCTGGTGGCGGCGGTCACGCAAACGCCCGACGCTGCCGATGCGGAGTCGGGGCAGCCTGGCTATTTCGGCATCCTGATCAAGAACCTGACGCCCGACGCCTGGGTGGTGATCATTCTGCTGGGCATCATGTTCGCGATTGCCGCGTGGGTGATGGTGTCGAAGGCGCTGTTGGTTGGTAAGGCGGACAAGGCCAACCAGAATTTCCTGCGTCAGTTCCGCGACAGTCGTGACGTGTTGAACGTGGCTGGTGGCAATGCCCTGGACTCCACCTTGGCGCGCCTGTACCAAGCCGGCATGCGCGAGCTCGGTAAGCGTGACGTGGGCAAGGACTCTGGTGTTCGCCTATCGGGTGCCTCCATGGATGCCGTGAAGGCTGCCATCGACGCCGATCTGGTTCGCGAGAACCATCACCTCAACGCCAAGATGGTGCTGCTGACAATCGCGATTTCCGGTGGCCCGTTCCTGGGTCTGCTGGGTACGGTGGTTGGCGTGATGATCACCTTCGCAGCCATCGCGGCGGCGGGTGACGTGAACGTGAACGCCATCGCACCGGGTATCGCTGCCGCGTTGTTGGCGACCGTGGCGGGTCTGGGCGTGGCCATTCCTTCTCTGTTTGGCTATAACTACCTGGCCTCCCGGATCAAGAACATTTCGTCCGACATGCAGATCTTTGTGGACGAGTTCGTGACCCGTGTCGCCGAAACATACGGCGCCTGACAAGGTGCTTCAATAGTGCATTGAACCGAGGTCAGGTGTGGCAGCAGACGTCAAGAACGACAACGAACCGTATGACGACATCAACATCACCCCGATGCTTGATCTCGCCTATGTGCTGCTTGTTGTCTTCATCATCATGACCACGGCCTCGGTGCAGGGGGTCAAGGTTGCGCCTCCGCTGACACAAGCTGCCAACAACCTGGCCAAGCCTCAGACCCGAGGCATCACCATCACAGCGGATGGGCAGGTGTACCTGGATGCCTACCCGGTCAGCCTGGATCAGCTGCAATCCAGTCTGGCGCAGTACAAGGCCGCCAATCCAAACCTGCCTGTCGTGCTCAAAGCAGATGCGGCAACCCAGTACGACAAGGTGATGCAGGTTCTTGAAATCGCGAAGCGTCTAGATATCACTGAAATCGGCTTGGCCACCAAGCGCGTTCAGTAAGGAGGAGCCTTCATGCAAGTTCATGACGAGGCCAAACCGTATGACTCGATCAACATCACGCCCATGCTTGACTTGGCGTACGTGTTGCTCGTGGTGTTCATCTTGATGACGACTGCTTCGGTACAGGGCTTGTCGATCAGCATGCCCAAACCGAGCAACAAGCCCAGCACGGAGAAGCATGACCTCAAGGTCGTGCAGGTCTTGCCGGATGGTGCGTTGCTGATCAACGGTGTCACTGTGAGCATGGGCGAACTTGAAACCCAGTTGCTTCAAGCCAAGGCAAAGGACCCGAAGATGAGCGTCGCCATCAAGGGCGATGCCCGCACTCAGTATGCCAAGGTCGTGTCGGTCATCGATTTGTGCAACAAGATTGAAGTCTCGATGGGGCTGGTCACATCGCGGATCGGAACTTGACATGGCTGCAGCACTTCCTTCCCCGGACGTCAACGACGCACCTCCTCAAGCAGGCAACACCAAGCAGATGGTGCTGGTGGGCTTGTGCCTGGTTCTCATGTTTGCTGGTGTGACCTGGTGGGTCATGAAGTCTTTGCGATCGGAAAGCGGTGGTCCCAAGCGCCAGGTGACGAGGATCGCGGTGCTGCCAGATTCTCCGCCGCCGCCTCCCAAAGAGGAAAAGAAGATCGAGCCAGAAAAAAAGGATCTGCAGCCGCAACAGCAGCAGGAGCAGGTCAAGCCACAAGAGGCGCCGCCCGAGCCGCAACAACTGAAGATGGATGGCCCGGCAGGCGATGGTCCCAGCGCCTTTTCTGCCGGTACGGTCAATTCGGAATACAAGGGCGGCGAAATCGGTACCGGTACGGGTGGCGCGGCGAACAAGATGCAGTTCGCGCTGTTTACCAGTCGTCTCACACGACACATCCAGTCCGAGTTGGCCAGGAACAAGGACCTCAAAAGTCGAGACTACAAGCTCAATGTGCGTGTTTGGCTTGGTGGCGACGGGGCTTTCCAGCGGATTGAGCTGATGTCCTCATCAGGTGACGAAGCGCAAGATGCGCTGATTACCAAGGCCATGAGTCAGATGGCGCCAATAGACCAGGTGCCTGGCAACTTGCCACAACCTTTAACCCTGCGGATCACGAACAGGGTGACCGGATAACAGCGTTCAGATAGATCATGATGAATTCCAAAATGAAGTTTCGACCTTTGCTGACGGCGGTTAGTCTGGCTGTGGCCATGGGTGCCGCTCAGGCGGATGAGCGCGAGTCCCTTGAAACCCTGAAGCAGACCACGCTCAATCTGATTGATGCGTTGGTGCAAAGTGGTGCCTTGACGCGTGAGAAGGCCGATGCGCTCATTGCCGAAGCGCATCGCAATGCCACGCAGACCAGTACTGCGCAGACCGCAGGGGCACCTGAGAAAAAGGACGCCACGCCGGATGGTCGTCCGGTGCAGCGAGTGCCCTACATTTCCGAGGCCGCGCGTGCGCAGATTCGCAATGAGATCAAGGAAGAGGTTGTTTCTCAGGCGCGTCTTGAGAAGTGGGGCGTGCCCAATGCGCCCTCCTGGACGGACCGCATTCGCATTGATGGTGACTTCCGTTTCCGTTATCAAGCTGAGCGCGCAGACAAGGGCAATACCGATGCCCAAACCTATGTCAATGCGGAGGTGTCCAACAATGGTCGAATCACGCGTGCGCCGGATTTCAGTACGTCGGTTCTGAACTCGTCGTCCGTGCCGATTGCGGCAAACTCGACGACGGACGATCGCGGACGCGAGCGGATTCGCATGCGACTGGGCGTGACCGCCAAGGTGAGTGATGAGGTGGGTGTTGGTGTGCGTCTGGCGACGGGCAATGCCACGGAACGCGTGTCGACCAACCAAACGCTGGGTCAGAATTTCAACAAGTATCAGCTCTTTGTTGACCGTGCATTTGTGAAGGCGGACCCTACGGAGTGGCTGAGCATTCGCGCGGGCCGCATTCCCAATCCCTGGTTCAGCACCGACATGATCTGGAGCGAGAACCTGAATTTTGAGGGTGTGTCGTCCACAGCCTCCTGGATGTCTGAGGATCGCACTTGGGGGCCCTTTGCCACCGTGGGCTGGTTCCCGATCAAGGAGTCGACTGTGGGGCTGCGCGGCCGCAAGACCTTGGCGGGGTTACAGGTCGGGAGCCTGTTTCAGGCCAGTGATCGCAGCAAGTTCAAGCTGGGCTTAGCTTACTATCGCTATCACAACATTGAGGGCGCCAGTGACCCAGGTCTGGCCGATGATGGTGCAGGCAATATCGTGGCTGTGAACCCCAATTTGGTGGGTATGTATGAATACCCTTCCGGCTTGCGCCAGAAGGGCAACACGGTCTTCGAGACAGCGCCTTATGACAGCACGGGTCGAACCTTGCCTTATTGGGGCTTGGCCTACGAATTCGCACCGTTGGCGTTGACGGCATCTGCGGAGTTCACGCATTTCAGCCCCTACTCGTTGATGGTGTCGGCCGAGTATGTTTACAACACTGCATTTGACGTGGGTAGCTTCAGGCAACGAGCTGGCAGCGCTTTTGCATCGGTCGACCCCGGCGGCAAGCGGGATGGTTATCAACTGCGATTGACGTTCGGTGCTGCTGATGTATCTGAATACGGGGACTGGCAGGTTTCCACCACCTATCGTCATCTGGGGTCTGATGCCGTTCTGGATGCGTTCAATGACTCCGATATGGGCTTGGGTGGAACCAACTTGAAGGGCTACATCCTGGGCTTCAATTTCGGTCTGTCGCACAACACGGCTCTGGCGGCGCGGTATCTGTCGTCCAAGACGATTGATCCTACGCTCAACAGCTTGGCGACCTCTTCTTTTGGCGTCAACGTTCTGCAGGTGGACCTCAATGTGCGCTTCTAAGCTGATCCGTCATGTCAGCCTGACCTTCCTGCTGGCATCGGTCATGCTGGCCGCCGCTCATGCCGAAGGCGACCGTGAGCAAGAGCAGGTGCGTCGCCTGAAGATGCAGTTGCGTCAAATCCAGCAACAACAGGACGCGGCCATTCAGGAAGTCAAGACCAAGGCTGATGCTGATAAGGCGGCCATGGAGAAGTCACTCAAATCTGCCGAAAGCGACGTGGCTTCACAGCGTGCGGCAGCCGGCGCAGCTTCTCGCAAAGTCAAGGCCTTGAATGAGGAAGTGGAGTCCTTGAAGAAGGACAAGGAGCAGCTCAGCGTGGAACTGGCTCAGCTCAAGCAATACCTGGAAGACAGCAAAGCCAAGGCGGTCGAGCAGCAGGGGCAGTCAGCCCAGACCATTGCGTCCTGGCAAGGCAAGTACAAGCAGATGAGCGATGCCAATGACCGATGCCGTGCCAACAATGCAGAACTGTACACGCTGGGTACCGATCTTCTGGGCAAGTACGAGAACAAGGGGCTGCGCGAGGTCGTGTCGGCCAATGAGCCCTTCCTGGGCATCGCGCGTGTGAAGCTCGAAAACATCAAGGCTGAGTATCAGGACAAGCTCGATGCCTTGCGCCTGAACGCTGCGGCGCAAGCAGAAGCCAAGCCTTGAAGGCGGCTGGTCGCACATGAGTGGTGAGCGCTTGGGTTCAGTTTGGGCGCACAATCCGACCAGAGGTCAACGTGGTCAAGTTCAAATCTCAAGCGACGGGTGACTTGTTGATGATTCAGGTGCATGCCCGCGCTTTGCTAAGCCAGATAGGCAAGTCGGACGACAAGGGCATCATCGAGGTGGCCGACATGCCTAAGGTACTGCTGGCGCTTAAGGGCCTGCCAGATGAGCTTGCGAGCGATGAGTCCTCTGGCATTGCGGGGCTTGGGGATTTTGATGCCGAGGGTGTCCAGATCGAGGCGCAACCCGCCTTCGCTGACGAACCCATCAGCCTGCGCAAGCGCGCCGTCCCCCTGATCAAGATGATCGAGCGCGCCATGGCGGCCAACAAACCCATCGTCTGGGGTGTGTGATTCAGCTCGGGGATTGTGCGTTGCAGCAATCCTGAGGCATGATGAGGCGTATGCCTGATCACGTCACCCGCTTGCTCGTCATCCGCCATGGCGAGACCGCCTGGAACACCGAATCCCGCATCCAGGGCCACATCGACATCCCGCTCAATGACAAGGGGCGCTGGCAGGCCCAGCGCGTGGCGCAAGCCCTGGCCGATGAGGAACTGGACGCGATCTACAGCAGCGACCTGCAGCGAGCGCGTGATACCGCTTTGGCCATCGCACGGGTGAAGGGCTTGCCACTGAATCAGGATGTCAACTTGCGTGAGCGCCACTTCGGGCGCTTCGAGGGCAAGACGCAAGGCGAGGTCGCGGCGCAGTGGCCGCAAGAGGCACAGCGTTGGCGCGACCGCGACCCCAGCTACGGCCCTGAAGGCGGCGAGACGCTGCAAAGCTTCTACGACCGCAGCCTTGAAGCCCTCATGCGCCTGGCGCGTCGGCACCCTGGCCAGAGCATCGCGGTGGTGGCGCATGGCGGCGTGCTCGATTGCTTCTACCGCGCCGCCAATGGCATGGCGTTGAACGTGCCGCGCAGCTGGAAGATCACCAATGCCAGCATCAACCGTCTGCTCTTCAATGGCGAAGGCTTCGGCCTGGTGGGTTGGGCCGACAACCGCCACCTGGAAGAAGATGCCGGTGCGCTGGACGAGGTCACGGATGGCCTGGTGGCGCGTCGCGCCTGATGACCGTCAACTGGTCGCCTAGCACGCGGGCCGTAGCCCGTTGACGAACAGATCGAAGCTGCCATCTGCCGAGGCGATCAGGTCGAACTGGGTCTGATCCAGCATCCAGTTGTGGATGAGCCCGTTGACCAGGGCCATGTGGCTCACGGCCAGCAGCTTGGCATTGTGATGTGGGGCGATCTGGGCCAGGGTCTGCGCCCGCCTGAAGGTGGCTTCGACGTGATCCCGGTATGAGCGGTGCACGTCGATGTGGCGTTTGCGGATGCCCGAGAGCTCGTCCACATATTCGACCTTCATCGTGGCGATGTCGAAAACCCGCTGCGTGCGAGGGTCATGCACGACCCGTCTCATCACGTCCATCATCGACGACTTAAGTTCGGCCAGCGGTTGGGCCACGTGCTCGGTGTCGATGGACTTGAGCGAGTCCTCCATCGGCAGCGTGGTGCGCGACATCATCGCGTTGAACAGCTCGGCCTTGTCGGCGAAGTGCCAGTACACGGCGCCACGCGTCACCCCGGCAGCCTTGGCGATGTCCTGCAAGGACGTGCGCGACACACCCCGCTCGGCGAACAGCAGCTCCGCAGCGTCGAGCAGGCTCTCGCGGGTCTGTTGTGCATCTTCCTTGGTGCGGCGCATGACGGGCTGAAGAAAACCGTGAAGTCTGAGGGTGATTGTCCCAGATCTTTGTGCATACATACAAGCATGTATGTATACTGTCTGCATATTTGACCAGGCAAGTATTTTTAGACCGAGGTGCCCCATGGCCAGTCCCGAGATGACCGTTTCACAAAAAGAAAACGTGGCGCGTGTGCCCGCAGCCAGGGTGCTGCGGCTGAAGAAGGATGATGTCTGGCGTTGGACGGCCAATGCCGTGGGCGTGCTGGCCCTGTGCGCGCTGGCGGCTTCTTTCCTGACCGGTTGTGGCCAGAAGGACCAAGGCGGCGCGCAGGCCGTGGCCAAGCCCGGTGGCGGCATGCCGCCGGCCCAGGTGGGCGTGGTCACGGTGCAGCCGCAGACCGTGCCGGTGATGGCCGAGTTGCCCGGTCGCCTGGAGGCTTTGCGTACGGCCCAAGTGCGGGCCCGCGTGGCCGGCATCCTGCAAAAGCGCCTCTTCACCGAAGGGGCGGACGTGAAGGAGGGGCAGGCCCTGTTCCAGATCGACGCGGCCACCTACCAGGCCGCCCTGGACAGCGCCCTGGCCACGCAGGCCAAGGCAGAGGCCAATCTGGCGCAGGCCAGTGCCCTGGTTGAGCGCTACCAGCCGCTTCAGGCGGCCAAGGCCATCAGCCCGCAGGACTTCCTCAACGCCCAGGTGGCGCAGCGTCAGGCGCAGGCCGATGTGGCCGCGGCCAAGGCGGCTGTGCAGACCGCGCGCATCAACCTGGGCTATGCCGCCGTGACCTCGCCGATCTCCGGCCGCATTGGGCGTGCCTTGGTGACCGAAGGTGCGCTGGTCGGCCAGGGTGAGGCGACCCAGTTGGCCCTGGTGCAGCAGATCAACCCTTTGTATGTGAACTTCACGCAGCCGGCCAACGAGGTCATCAAGCTCAAGAAGGCGATGGAGGCTGGTGCCATCAAGAAGCTGGGCAACCAGGCCGCAGCCGTGCGCGTGGTGCTGGATGACGGCACCGAGTACCCCTTGCAAGGCAAGCTGTTGTTCTCCGATCTGAGTGTGGACCCGACGTCGGGCCAGGTCTCGCTGCGTGCCGAGCTGCCCAACCCACAAGGCCTGCTGTTGCCCGGCATGTATGTGCGTGTGCGCCTGGAGCAGGCCGAGGTGGATGGTGGCGTGCTGCTGCCTCAGCAGGCCGTGACGCGCACCAGCCAGGGTGACACCGTCATGGTGGTGGACGCAGAAGGCAAGGTTTCGCCGCGCCCCATCAAGCTGGGCGGTGCGCGTGGCAACCAGTGGGTGGTGCTGGGTGGCTTGAAGGCCGGCGAGCAGGTCATGGTCGATGGCTTCCAGAAGATGATGAACCCCAAGGCGCCGGTCAAGGCCGTGCCCTGGACGCCGCCTCAGTCTGCTGATGCGGCTTCATCTTCGGCCTCCGCATCGGCTTCACGCTGACAAGCAAGGAGCGACCGCATGCCACGCTTCTTCATCGACAGGCCCATCTTCGCTTGGGTGATAGCCCTGTTCATCCTCGTGTTCGGCGGGGTGGCGATCACCCAGTTGCCCATTGCCCAGTACCCCACGGTGGCGCCGCCTTCCGTGGTGATCAGTGCCACCTACCCCGGTGCTTCTGCCAAGACGCTTGATGAGAGCGTCATCAGCGTGATCGAGCAGGAGCTCAACGGCTCGCCCGGTCTGGCCTATATGGAGTCCGTCAGCCAGGCCAATGGCACGGGCAGCATCACCGTCACCTTCGAGACGGGCACCAACATCGACCTGGCGCAGGTGGACGTGCAAAACCGCCTGAGCCGCGCCACGCCCCGCTTGCCGGCTGCCGTGACGCAGCAGGGCGTGAAGGTGGACAAGTCGCGCAGCAACGTGCTGATGTTCGTGATGCTGTCGTCGGACAACCCGGAGTTCGACCCCGTTGCCCTGGGTGACTATGCCTCGCGCAACCTGCTGCCTGAATTGCAGCGCATCAAGGGCATTGGCCAGGTGCAGCTGTATGGCACCGAGCGTGCCATGCGCATCTGGGTGGACCCCGCCAAGCTGGTCTCTTACGGTCTGGGCATTGCCGACGTCAACAACGCCATCAGGTCGCAAAACAGCCTGGTGCCTGCGGGCGCTTTGGGTGACCTGCCCAACCTCAGCAGCCAGACCATGAGCGCGACCGTGGTCGTGCGTGGCCAGCTGGAAAGCGTCAAGGAATTCAACAACATCGTGCTGCGCGCCAAGTCCGATGGCTCGACCGTGCGCCTGAAGGACGTGGCACGCATCGAGCTGGGCGGTCAGGTCTACAGCACCTATGCCCGCCTCAATGGCAAGCCCGCCGTGGGCCTGGCCGTACAGCTGTCGCCCACCGGCAATGCGCTGGAGTCGGCCAAGCTGGTCAAGGCCCGCATGGTCGAGCTCAAGAAGTACTTCCCGCAGGGCGTGAACTACTCCTTCCCCTATGACACCTCGGGCTTCATCGAGGTGTCCATCAGCCAGGTGGTCGAGACCCTGATCGAGGCCGTGGTGCTGGTGTTCCTGGTGATGTACCTGTTCTTGCAGAACATCCGCTACACGCTGGTGCCGACCATCGTCGTGCCCGTGGCCTTGCTCGGTACCTTCGGCGTGATGTCGGTGATGGGTTTCTCGATCAACGTGCTGACCATGTTCGGCATGGTGCTGGCCATCGGCATCCTGGTGGACGATGCCATCGTGGTGGTGGAGAACGTCGAGCGGCTGATGGTGCAGGAGGGCCTCTCGCCCTATGAGGCCACCAAGAAGGCCATGGGCCAGATCAGTGGCGCCATCATCGGCATCACGGTGGTGCTGGTGTCGGTGTTCATCCCGATGGCCTTCTTCTCGGGCTCAGTGGGCAACATCTACCGGCAGTTCTCGCTGTCGATGGTCGCGTCCATGCTGTTCTCGGCCTTCCTGGCCCTGTCGCTGACGCCGGCTTTATGCGCCACGCTGCTCAAGCCCGTGCCGCACGATCACCACGAGAAGGGTGGCTTCTTCGGCTGGTTCAACCGCTTCTTCACGGCGACCACGCATGGCTATGAAGGCACGGCTTCCAAGCTGGTGCGCCGTGGCGGCCGTGTGCTGATCCTCTATGCCGCGATCGTGGCGGTGGTGGGCTGGTTGTATGTGCGCATGCCGTCGGCCTTCCTGCCAAACGAAGACCAGGGCAACCTGCTGGTCAACGTGCAGCTGCCGCCTGGTGCCACCGCGCCGCGCACCGAGGCCGTGATCTCGCAGGTCGAGCAGTACTTCCTCAAGCAGCCCGAGGTTCAGTCGGTGGTGGGTGTGGTGGGCTTCAGCTTCTCAGGCACCGGCCAGAACGCCGCGCTGGCCTTCGTGACCTTGAAGGACTTCAAGGATCGCAAGGGCGAGGAACACTCGTCGCAAGCCATTGCCAAGCGGGCCTTTGGCGCCTTGATGGGCATCCGCGATGCCTTCATCTACCCGCTGAACCCGCCGCCCATCCGAGAACTGGGTAATGCCACCGGCTTCGCTGTGCGTCTGCAAGACCGCGGCGGCCTGGGGCACGACGCCCTGCTGGCCGCGCGCAACCAGATGATGGGCATGCTCATGCAAAGCAAGGTCGTCACGGGTGTGCGCCCTGATGGTCTGGAAGACGCGCCGCAGCTGCAACTCGACATCGACCGCGACAAGGCCTATGCGCTGGGCGTGAGCTTCGACACGATCAGCACCACGCTGGCCACGGCCCTGGGTTCGTCCTACATCAACGATTTCCCCAACCGCTCGCGCATGCAGCGCGTGGTCGTGCAGTCGGATTCACAAGGCCGCATGCAGCCTGAACAACTGCTGCAGATCAACGTGACCAACAGCGCCGGTCAAAACGTGCCCTTGTCGGCCTTCATGAGCGCGCGCTGGATCACGGGCCAGATGCAGGCGGTACGCTACAACGGCTACCCGGCCATGCGCCTGGCTGGCGATGCGGCCGCGGGCTACAGCACGGGCCAGGCCATTGCCGAGGTCGAGGCCATCGCGGCCAAGCTGCCTGCGGGCATCGGCATCGAGTGGACGGGCCTGTCGCGCGAAGAGCAGCTGTCGGGCTCGCAAGCCACCTCGTTGCTGGCCTTTTCGCTGCTGGCCGTGTTCCTGTGTCTGGCGGCCCTGTACGAGAGCTGGTCGATCCCGTTTGCGGTGATGCTGGTGGTGCCGTTGGGTGTGCTGGGTTCGCTCCTGGGCGCCAATATTCGCGACCTGCCCAACGATGTCTTCTTCAAGGTGGGGCTGATCACGATCATCGGCTTGTCGGCCAAGAACGCCATCCTGATCATCGAGTTCGCCAGGGAGCTGCAGGCGCAGGGCAAGAGCCTCATCGAAGCCACGCTGGAGGCCTGCCACCTGCGTTTCCGCCCGATCATCATGACGTCGATGGCCTTCATCCTGGGCGTGTTGCCCCTGGTGGTGGCGTCCGGCGCGGGTGCGTCCAGCCAACGTGCCATCGGTACCGGCGTGATGAGCGGCATGATCGCGGCCACCGTGCTGGCCGTGTTCTTCGTACCCGTGTTCTTCGTGGTGGTGCGCCGCTTCTTCCCGGCGCGTCCTTCAAGGGCCTTGCAGGCCGAAGCGGAGTCCCAACATCATGAATAAGCAGATGAAGCCTTTGAAGCCAAACTGGCGCCCCGTGATGCTGAGCGTGCTGGTGGGCAGCGCTGTGCTGCTCATGTCCGGTTGCTCGCTGATCCCGACGTATGAGCGGCCGGCGATGGCCGTGCCGGCCCAGTTGCCGGATGCTAGCCAGGGTGCCAGCCAGGGTGCCGATGCGAAGGCCGCCAAGGCGGTGGCCGAGTTGCCCTGGGCCAGCTACTTCCCCGATCAGCACCTGCAAGGCCTGATCAAGCTGGCACTGGACAACAACCGCGATCTGCGCGTGGCGGTGCTCAACATCGATCAGCTGCGTGCGGCCTATCAGATCCAGAATGCCGATCGTTTCCCGACGCTCACAGGCAGCATCAGCGGGACGCGCCAGCCGTCCACACAAGCACCTTACCCGCTGACCACCAGCGTGACCGGGGGTGTGACCGTGTCGGCCTATGAGCTGGACCTGTTCGGCCGCGTGAAGGCCCTGAGCGAAGCGGCCTCGGCCCAGGTGCTGGCTTCCGAGGAGGCCCGCAAGGCCACGCACATCAGCCTGGTGGCCTCGGTGGCCAACAGCTACTACGCCTTGTGGGCAGACCGCTGGCAACTGGCCCTGGCCGAGCAGACCTTGAAGACCCGCGAGGACTCACTCAAGCTGCTGAAACTCAAGTTCGACAACGGCGTGCTCAACGAGCTGGACTTGCGCTCAGCCCAATCGCTGGTGGAAGCCGCACGCGTGACCCGTGCCCAGGCACAGCGCCAGTGGGCACAGGACATCAATGCTTTGAACCTGCTGCTGGGCAGCACAGCCCCCGCCGACCTGCTGCCGCCGCAGCCCGAGGCCAATTTGCTGGCTGCGGCGTCGAGCAAGGACAGCGCGGCTGCGGCCCAGACGGTTCAAGCCACGCTCTGGCCTGATCTGAGCGAGCTGCCGGTGGGTCTGTCTTCCGAGGTGTTGCTGCAAAGGCCTGACATCGCCCAGGCCGAGCAGCAACTGATCAGCGCCAACGCCAACATCGGCGCGGCACGGGCGGCCCGCTTCCCGCGCATCAGCCTGACGGGCAGCGCCGGTGTCGTCAGCGATTCACTCTCAGGCTTGTTCAACGATGGCCGCAATGCCTGGAGCTTTGCGCCCTCGGTGAGCCTGCCCATCTTCGACGCGGGCCGCACGCAAGCGGGCATCGACTCGGCCAAGGTCAAGCGCGACATCGCCGTCGCCCAGTACGACAAGGCCATCCAGACGGCGTTCAGGGAAGTGGAGGATGCGCTCGTGGCGCGCCGCACCTATGCCGATCAAGCCCAGGCCCAGCTGGCGCAAGCCCAGGCCGAGGCCGCGCGTCTGCGCCTGTCGACCATGCGCTATGACACCGGCGTGGCCAGCCAGCTCGATCTGCTCGATGCCCAGCGCGCCTTGTTCTCGGCCCAGCAGGCCTTGATCGCGGCGCAGCTGGCGCGCCAGCAGGCCCACATCAGCGTCTACAAGGCGCTGGGGGGCGGCTGGGTGGCGAGCGCTCAGTCGTCGTCAGGCGTTCAGTGAGTGGTGTGAGGCACGGTGGCAGGTGCCGCCGGTGCCGATTGATTGGCCAGCAGGATCTTGCCCAGGCGGTTGCCCAGCTTGTTCACGTTGTTGAGCGACAGCAGGTGGGCGTGCACCCAGCCCAGCGCACCTAAGGCGAACAGCTCCTGCACGGTGTCGGGCGGCAGGGCGCGCAGCTTGGTCTCGTCAACCACCTTGAAGCCATTGAGCGTGAGGCTGGCGCCGTTGATCTTGCAGTCGATGCCGCGCTCGACCAGCAGGCCCAGCTCGTTGAGGCGCTTAGAGAAGCGCGCCGTGGCCACCATGTCGTTGTGGAAGGACAGCAGGAACTGCTGCAACTGCTGGAAGTAGGGCGTGTCCTGGCCCTGTGCGTCGAACAGGGCTTCGCCTTGTGCCTGGTTCAGGCCATCGAAGGCCTCGTCCAGGCAGAGCGTGAGCTGCTCGCTGTGGGGCTGGTCGGCCAGCACGAAGGGGTAGCGGCGCACGAAGGCTGGCACATAGTGCTGCTCGGCCCAACCGCCATCGGGCTCGACCATCAGGTTTTCCTGGTCGCGCAGGCCCACGATGGCCACCATGGTGTGCTCGTCGCCCGTGGGCACGAAGACGCAGGGGTAGTCCAGCGCGGCCAGCGGCAGTTCGGCGGCGGCCATGGGCATGGAGTTGGTGCCGCGGGCAAAGCCCAGGCGGCCGGTGCCTTGCTGGATGCGCAGTTGGCGGTGCTGTTCGCGGTCGACGGGGACCACGCGTTCGTACATCAACAGAGTCTTCATGATGGGGCCTGTAGGGGGCAGATGATCGGATGTGTGCGGGGCACGTTGGTGTTCAGCATAGTCCGAATGGATGACAGATTCATGAGCTTTGCGGGTAAATAATGATGGCCGTGAACACCTTGACCTTGCGCGACCGCTGGTCGCTCTACCTCGACCTGATCCGCTGGAGTCGCCCTCAGGGCTGGCTGCTGCTGCTGTGGCCGACGCTGTCGGCGCTGTGGCTGGCGGCTGGCGGCTTTCCGGGCTGGCACCTGCTGCTGGTTTTCACCTTGGGCACGATCCTGATGCGCAGCGCCGGGTGCGCCGTCAATGACGTGGCCGACAAGGATTTCGACCTGCATGTGCAGCGCACGGCGCAGCGGCCCATCACCAGCGGGCGCCTGTCCGTCAAGGAGGCGCTGGGCGTGGGGGCCGTGCTGGCGCTGGTGTCGTTCGCGCTGGTGCTCACCACCAATGCCATGACGATCGCCATGTCCTTCGGCGCCCTGGCGGTGACCATCGTCTACCCTTTTACCAAGCGCTTCTTCTCGATGCCACAGGCCGTGCTGGGGGTGGCCTTCAGCTTCGGCATCCCGATGGCGTATGCGGCCGTGCAGCAGCAGGTGCCCGAGGTGGTGTGGTGGTTGATGGCCGGCAACCTGGCCTGGGTGCTGGCCTACGACACCGAGTACGCCATGGTCGACCGCAACGACGACCTCAAGATCGGCATCCGCACCTCGGCGATCACGCTGGGGCGCTTCGACGTGATGGGCGTGATGGCCTTTTACGCCCTGTGCCTGGCCTGCTGGTGGCAGGTGGGGCGGCTCAGCGGCCGAGGTGCCTGGTATGAGCTGTCACTGGCCGCGGCCGGTGCCCAGGCCCTGTGGCATGGCTGGCTGATCAAGGGCCGGGTGCGCGAGGACTGCTTCAAGGCCTTCAGGCTCAACCACTGGCTGGGCCTGACGGTCTGGCTGGGTGTGCTGGTCGACACCTCGCTCTGACGCGATCAGGTGCCTCACCGACCGAACTCGTCTCCCAGCTCGCCCGCGCGCTTTTGCGCCGCACGCATCGCCGTCACGAAGGCGGCCTTGATGCCGGCGGCCTCCATGCTGCTCAAGGCCGCATAGGTGGTGCCGCCTTTGGAGGTCACACGTTCACGCAACACCGAGGGCTCATCGGGTGACTGCGCGGCCAGCGCGGTGGCGCCGCTGAACGTGGCCACAGCCAGGCGGCGGCCTTGCTCGGCGCTCAGGCCCATGTCCTGCGCGGCCTGCATCATCGCCTCGATGAAATAGAACACGTAGGCTGGCCCCGAGCCCGACAGCGCCGTGACGGCGTCCAGGTCAGCCTCCTGCTGCACCCACATCGATTGGCCTGTGGGTGACACCATCTCCTGGATGGCCTCGCGCTCCCGCACCGTGACCTCGGCGCGTGCATACAGGCCGGTCATGCCCTGGCCGACGAGGGCTGGCGTGTTGGGCATGGCCCGCACAATGCGCGGCGTGCCCAGCAGGCGGGCGATGTCATTGGTGCGCAGGCCGGCCATCACGCTGTAGTGCAGGGCCTGGGCGGTCAGTGCGGCGTAGGTCAGGGCGGCGTCCTTGAACTGCTGCGGCTTGACGGCCCACACCACGGTGGTGGCTTGCGACAAGGCAGGCTCGGGGCCTTCAGCCGTCTGCACACCCAGGCTCTGGTGCAGGCGCGCACGCTGATCGGCCACGGGGTCGATGACCAGGATGGAGGTGGGGGCGCGGCCCTGGCGCAGCAGGCCGCCGATGATGGCCGTGGCCATGTTGCCGCCGCCGATGAATGCGATGTCGATGGAGGTGCTCATAGCCCGCCATCATGCCTCAGGCCATGCTGTATCTCCACGGTGGCTTCTTGCAATAGGCGCAAGAGGCGCTCGGCTTGAATGGGCTTGTGCAGCAGGTGCACATGGGCGGCCTGCGTTTCGGCGGCCAGCCCGGGCGTGGCCTCGCCGGTCAGCAGGAAGGCGGGCAGCTCGTCACCGAATTCATAACGCAACTGCTTGATCGCCTCCAGGCCATTGACCGACAGGCCCAGGCGGTGGTCGCTGATCAGGGCCACGGGCATATCGCCCTCGGGCATCAGGCCTTTTTCCTGCATGTGGATCACGGCATCCAGCGCGCCGTCAGGGGTGCTGGCCGCTGCCACACGCCAGCCTTGCTGCTGCAGGATCAGGGCCGTGCTCTCCAGCACCTCGGGCTCGTCGTCGATCAGCACGACCACGCCAGCAGCCTTTTCGCCCGCCTTGTCGCTGGCCTTGTCGCTGGCCTTGTCGCGTGGCTTCTCAGCGGGCGCCGATTTGCCGCCGGGCAAACCGCGATGCGAGGCGGGCTCCGCGTGGCGCGGCACCAGCCCTTCGGCGCCGGCGGGCACCAGGCGTGGCAGGCGCACGGCGAAACAGGAGCCCCGCCCTGGCTTGGAGAGCAGGGTCACCGGCGTGGGCCCCAGCATGCTCAACCGGCGCACCACCGCCAGCCCCAGGCCCAGCCCTTCGCTGCTGCGGCGGCCCTGGTTGTAGGCCTGGAAGTAGTCCTCGAAGATGCGGTGGCGGTGCTGGCGTTGCACACCCAGGCCCGTGTCCCACACCTGGCAGATCACCCAGGGGCCGCGCGCCCGTGCACGCAGGCGCACCTCGCCCTGCTCGGTGTAACGCACGGCGTTGTTCAGCAGGTTGCGCAGGATGCGTTCCAGCACATGCGCGTCGGTCTGCACCCAGTCCTCGGTCGGGTCCACGCGCCAGCGCAGGCCCTTGTTTTCGCACAGCACCGAAAACTCGTTGTCCAGCCGCGACCACAGCGCCGCCAGCGGCAGGGCCTGGGCGCGGTAGTCGATGCGCTGTGCGTCGATGCGGGCCACGTCGAACATCTTCTCGAACATGGTGCTCAGCGAGCCCAGTGCCGTGTGGATCTTGGACAGCAGCGGCGCGCCCTCCTGCTCGTTCACATGGGGCTTGAGCGCACTGGTCAGCAGCATCATCACGTGCAGGGGCTGGCGCAGATCGTGGCTGGCCGAGGCGAAGAACTCGCTCTTTTGCCTGTCGGCGGTTTCAGCGCGCGCCTTGGCCTGGGTGACCTTGTTGATCTCGTCGCGCAGCTGCAGCACCAGGTCGGCGTTCTCGTGGCGCAGCAGGGCCCCTTCGCGTAGACGGCGGCTGATGCCCATGGACACGCTCATACAGGTGATGAGCGAGACCGTCATCACCACGGCCAGGTAGTTGGAGCTGGGTTCGTGGTCGACCAGCAATCGGCCGGCCGCCATGACCAGCAGCGGCGCGCTGCCCAGAAAGGCCACGGCCCAGTCGTGCACCACCACCAGCATGATGGTGTAGCCGTACACGATGATGGCCGCCACGAAGGTCAGCTTCCAGCCCGCATTGGCCACGCCCAGCAGCGCGATGGCCATCAGGCCCCAGAAGAAGCTCTGCGCGCCATGCCACCACAGCAGGCTCGTGCGCCAGCGCTCGTAGCCTGAAGCCGGGATGCCGAAGCGCCGGAAATGCCGCGCCATCATCACGGCCACGGTCCACACGGACAGCAGGCCGATGGCCGGCAGCATCCAGTGCCAGCGTCGCACAGGCCAGTCGTGGATCATCCAGCCCAGCAGCAGCAGGCCGATGAACTGGCCGATCAGACCGCTGGGCGAGGTGCGCCAGCTGTCCTGCAGCATTTGCAGGTCGATGCGGGCCTCGATCGGAGACAGGCCCCGAAGCGAGCGCCGCAGCATGCTCACGCAGCGCTCACGCGGCGGTCTCGTTCAAGGTGTTGGACGAGACGTCATCGTCATCAGCGGGCAGTGCAGAGGGGCTGCGCGAGCACAGCAGCACCAGTTGCGTGCGGCTGTGGACGCCATAGGCGCGGAAGATCGCGCTCACATGCAGCTTGACCGTCTCGGCACTGATGCCCAGGGCCGACGCAATGGCGTGGTTGGTGCAGCCCTTGAGGATCCACTGCAGCACGTCCTTTTGACGGGGCGTGAGGCGGATGACGCGAGGCTGGCTGTCTTCGTCCGGCGCGGGCCATTCCACATCGGTGGGCGACAGCAACTCGGAGGGGAAATGCAGGCGGCCTTCGACCAGCGCCCGCAAGGCATTCATGAAGCCGTCGATCTCGGCCAGCTTGGGGATGAAGCAGGAGGCGCCGTGGTGGATGCACTCCAGCGCGATCTGCACGTCGCTCTGGCCGGTGATGATGCCGATGCGTTGGGTGGGGGCGGCGGCGCGCACGGCCTGCAGCGTGGCCATGCCGCGGCTGTCGGGCAGGCCCAGGTCCAGCAGCACGACGTCGATCGGGTCATTGATGCCGGCGTCCACGAGTTTGCTCAGGGCGCCTTGCAGGGTGTTGGCATGCGAGAAGCGGGCGGACGGATCCAGGCCGCGGATGGCCTGCATCATGCCTTCGCGGATCAGGCTGTGGTCATCGACCAGCAGATAGTGGGGGGCTCTCGAAACGTCCATACAAAGGTCCTTATGAGACGATTCCATCTTAATTTGACATTAACGGTTCCCAAATAGGGCCGTACCCACCCTCAACATGGAGGATCCCTCCTCTATAGCCGCCTCCAGGTCGGCACTCATCCCCATGGACAGGGTGTCCAGCGGCAAGCCAGCCGATACGAGGGAATCAAACACGACGCGCACGGCGTGCAATTCGGCCTTTTGCAACACCGGATCGTTGGTCGGGGCAGGCAGGGCCATCACGCCGCGCAGGGTTAGATGGGGCAGAGCGGCCACATCGCGGGCCAGCGCGAGGGCCTGGTCGGGCAGGACCCCGCTCTTGGAGGCCTCGCCGCTGGTGTTGACCTGGATGCAGACCTGCAGCGGCGACAACCCGGCCGGCCGCTGTTCGCTCAGGCGCTGCGCGATCTTGAGCCGGTCGACGGTGTGGACCCAATCGAAGTGCTCGGCCACCGCACGCGTCTTGTTGCTTTGCAGCGGGCCGATCATGTGCCACTCAATCTGGTCGCGCAGATCCGACAGTGCCGCGATCTTGTCGACCCCCTCCTGCACATAGTTTTCGCCAAATTTTCTCTGCCCTGCGTGAAAGGCTTCCCGCACTGTTTCAGCTGGAAACGTCTTGCTCACGGCCAGCAAGGTCACACTGTCGGCAGGTCGCCCAGCGCGTGAACAAGCCTGGTTTATCCGCGCTCTCACGAGTTGTAGCTTCTCGAATATCGTCGCCATAATGGTCTGTCACGATTTGTCAGGTTGTCATCATCCATGGATATCACCCAACTGCTTTCGTTCTCGGTCAAAAACAAGGCATCCGACCTTCACTTGTCGGCTGGCTTGCCTCCCATGATCCGGGTGCACGGCGACGTGCGGCGCATCAACGTCGACGCGCTGGACCACAAGCAGGTCCATGACATGGTGTACGACATCATGAACGACGCCCAGCGCAAGATGTACGAAGAGACGCTGGAGTGCGACTTCTCCTTCGAGATCCAGGGCCTCGCGCGCTTCCGGGTCAATGCCTTCAACCAGAACCGAGGCGCAGGAGCCGTCTTCCGGACCATTCCTTCCAAGATCCTGACGCTGGAGCAGCTCAACGCGCCCAAGGTCTTCCAGGATCTGGCCATGAAGCCGCGCGGCCTGGTGCTGGTGACCGGCCCGACCGGCTCGGGCAAGTCGACGACCCTGGCGGGCATGGTCAACCACCTCAACGAGTCCGAGTACGGCCACATCCTGACGGTGGAAGACCCGATCGAATTCGTGCATGAGTCCAAGAAGTGCCTGGTCAACCAGCGCGAAGTCGGCCCGCACACCATGAGCTTCGCCAACGCGCTGCGCTCGGCCCTGCGTGAAGACCCGGACTGCATCCTCGTGGGCGAAATGCGCGACCTGGAAACCATCCGCCTGGCGCTGACGGCGGCTGAAACCGGCCACCTGGTGTTTGGCACGCTGCACACGTCCTCGGCCGCCAAGACCATCGACCGGGTGGTCGACGTCTTCCCTGCCGCCGAGAAGGACATGGTCCGCGCGATGCTGTCGGAGTCCCTGCAGGCCGTGATCTCGCAGACCCTGTGCAAGACCAAGGACGGCTCCGGCCGGGTCGCCGCGCACGAGATCATGATCGGCACCCCCGCCATCCGCAACCTGATCCGCGAAAACAAGATCGCCCAGATGTACTCGTCGATCCAGACCGGCAACAGCCTGGGCATGCAGACGCTGGACCAGAACCTCACCGACCTGGTGCGCCGCAACGTGATCTCCCCCGCTGAAGCACGAGCCAAAGCCAAGATCCCGGAAAACTTCCCCGGCTGATATGAAACGACTGCTCGATCGCTTCACCCAGTCCGGTACGGGCCGCAAGGGTGAAGAAGCCGCTGAAGTGAAGGCGGACGACGAAGGCTATTTCGCCACGCAGTTCATGGAGCGCCCCGAAACCACGCGGGCCAGTTCCGCCTGGACGGCGCGCGGCCTGGCCGTCGGTGCCAATGCGCTGGACCCGGAAGTGGGCTTGGGCTTGCTGCTCAATGCCTGGGGCAAAGACGCCTTGATGGCCTCGCTGGCCAAAGAAGACAAGCGCAAGCTGCTGCAGCACCTGGATTTCGTGACCGTGCCGCCCGGACGCGAACTGATCGTGCAGGATGAAAAGGGCGACTATGCGCTGGTCGTGCTCGAAGGCCTGGTGGCCGTGGACCGCGTGCAGCCTACCGGTGCCCGCGCTCGTTTGGCCGAGGCCAGAGAGGGCGATGTGCTGGGTGAAATGTCCTTGCTGGATGCCGGTGCGCGCTTCGCCTCCTGCCTGACGCTCAGCCGCTGCTCGCTGGCCGTGCTGACCAACAGCGCGCTGGACGAACTCGCCATCGAAGAACCCCGACTGGGCCTGGCCCTGATGACCTCCACGGCGCGCAGGCTGTCTTTGCGCATGCGCCAGCTCAGCGCCCGGCTGGGTGCCTTGCTTACCGCCGGCTGACGCCGCATCATTCAATCAACTGAACCCAAGTTTTAGGCAGGACTTCACCATGGAACGCGACCAGGCCTCGAAATTCATCAACGACTTGTTGCGCCTGCTGGTTACCCGTGGCGGCTCCGACCTGTTCCTCACCGCCGAATTCCCGCCTGCGGTCAAGGTGGACGGCAAGGTGACCAAGGTGTCCCCCCAGCCCCTGACCCCGCAGCACACGATGGCGCTGGCCCGCTCGATCATGAACGACAAGCAGGCCGCCGAGTTCGAGCGCACCAAGGAGTGCAACTTCGCGATCTCGCCGGGTGGCGTCGGCCGTTTCCGTGTCAATGCCTTCATCCAGCAAGGCCATGTGGGCCTGGTGCTGCGCGTGATCCCGCAACAGCTGCCCACCATCGACGGGATGGGCCTGCCCCAGGTGCTCAAGGAACTGGTGCTGACCAAGCGCGGCCTGGTGATCCTGGTGGGTGCCACGGGCTCGGGCAAGTCGACCACGCTGGCGGCCATGGTGGACCACCGCAACGAGAACTCGTTCGGCCACATCATCACGCTGGAAGACCCGGTCGAGTTCGTGCACCCGCACAAGAACTGCATCGTTACCCAGCGCGAGATCGGCATCGACACCGACGGCTGGGAGATGGCGCTCAAGAACACGCTGCGTCAGGCACCGGACGTGATCCTCATGGGCGAAATCCGTGATCGCGAGACCATGGAGCACGCCGTGCAGTTCGCCGAAACCGGTCACCTGTGCATGGCCACCCTGCACGCCAACAGCGCCAACCAGGCGCTGGACCGCATCATCAACTTCTTCCCCGAAGAACGCCGTGCCCAGCTGCTGATGGACCTCTCGCTCAACCTCAAGGGCCTGGTGTCGCAGCGCCTGCTGCCGCGCCAGGAAGGCAAGGGCCGCGCGGCTGCCGTCGAGATCCTGCTGAACACGCCGCTGATCTCCGATCTCATCTTCAAGGGTGAGGTCGGTGAGATCAAGGAGATCATGAAGAAGTCGCGCGAGCTGGGCATGCAGACCTTCGATCAGGCCTTGTTCGATCTGTATGAGGGCAACTACGTCACCTACGAAGATGCCTTGCGCAACGCCGACTCGGTCAACGACCTGCGACTGCAGATCAAGCTCAACAGCCAGCGCGCGCGCAATCAGGATCTGTCGGCGGGCACGGAGCACTTCAAGATCGTTTGAGCCCCATTTGAGCCTCATCAGGGGCCCATCTGAGACAATTGGCATCCCTTCATGGAGATGCCGATGAGCGCCGCAGACAAGAGCTACGAACCCACGCCCGCCCGCCAGGTTGCTTTCATCGGCCTGGGCACGATGGGTGGGCCCATGGCCGTTCACCTCCTGCGTGCCGGGCACCAGGTCACGGTCTACAACCGCACCGATGCCAAGGCGCGTGCCTGGCTGGCCGAGCACGGTGGGCGCCACGCTCTGACGCCCGCTGAAGCGGCTGATGGCGCCGACATCGTCTTCACCTGCGTGGGCAACGATGACGACCTTCGCGCCGTGACCACCGGCCCGCAAGGCGCTTTCCAGCGCATGAAGGCGGGCAGCGTGCTGGTCGACCACACCACGACCTCGGCCGAAGTGGCGCGCGAGCTGGCGCAGGTGGCGCAATCGCGTGGCCTCGCTTTCATCGATGCACCCGTGTCCGGCGGCAACCTGGGCGCCATCAATGGCGTGCTCACGGTCATGTGCGGGGGGCAGGCCGAGGCTTTCGAGCGCGTCAGACCCGTGGTGCAAGCCTACTCACGTGCCGTGACCCTGCTGGGCGACAGCGGCGCGGGCCAGCTGGCCAAGATGGTCAACCAGATCTGCGTGGGTGGTGTGCTGCAAAGCCTGGCCGAGGCCTTATCCTTCGGGCAGAAGGCGGGCCTGGACATGGCCAAGGTGATCGAGGTGATCTCACAGGGTGCGGCCAGCAGCTGGCAGATGGTCAACCGTGGGCCGACCATGATCAAGGACGAGTTCGACTTCGGCTTCGCCGTGGACTGGATGCGCAAGGACCTGGGTCTGGTGCTCGACGAGGCCCGCCGCCAGGGCGCACGCCTGCCTGTCACGGCCCTGATCGACCAGTTCTATGCCGATGTGCAGGCCATGGGCGGCGGCAGGCTGGACACCTCCAGCCTGATCAAGCGCCTGCGCTGAGTTGCTGCTTGGTCGTCTGCCCATTCAGGGCTGTGAGCCGCTGGCCGAGTTGGCAGGTGGGCGCGGCAGCTTGCGGGCCAGCTCGTCTTCGCTGATGAGCTGCATGACCTTGACCACGCGGTTCACGCCTTTGACGCTGGCGGCCAGTTCGGCGCCGCGGTTGGCTTCGCGTTCGGTGACCAGACCCATCAGGAAGACGTCACCGCGCTCGACCACCACACTGAATGCGTTCGACATGACGTCGCGCGCATCCACCATCGTGGCCTTGATCTTGCTGGCCAGCAGGACGTCGCTTGAGCGTGAGCCAAAGGAGCTGTTGAGGCTGACCATCAGCTCGTTGTAGACGGTGGCCACGTTCTCGACCGAGCCGGCGGCCTGAGCGGCGGCGGCCTTGTCGGCTTCGGTGGGCACTTCGCCGGTCAGCAGCACCCAGCGGTTGTAGGCGTTCACATTGATATGGCCCCTGTCACCGATGGCGTCCTTGATGCGGTTGGATGCCTTGATCTCGATGGTCTGGTCTTCCACCTGGATGCCGGATGTGCGGCGGTCGGTGGCCATGAAGGCGCCGCCCACGGCCGAGCCGAGCACAAGCGGCGCGCAGGCCGACAGGCTGGCCACGGTGATCAGGGCTGCGGCCCAACGCAGGGTGGTCTGCTTCGCTTTCAGTTGCAACATCAGGCGTCCTCTCCAAGCAAGTGGGTGTCAACGGCGGCGCACAGGCCATACAAAGCCAGCCAGGCGATCGCGTACAGGGTTTCAGGTCGGCTGCCGGGCAGGGGCACCCAGACATCGGTGTCCCGGATCAAGGGGCCCAGCGTGCTGGCGTTCTCACCGGTGAAGGCGATCAGCGTGAGGTCATGCTCGCGCGCGGCCTCGGTGGCTTCCTTCAGGTCTGCTTCGGTGCGCTCCATCGAGAACACCAGCCACACATCGCCAGGGTGGCCCAGTGCACGCACCTGCTGAGCCAGCGTGGCCTGGGCACCGCCGTGCGGTGGCGTCAGGGCATGAGCGGCCAGGGGTGGGCGCTCGCGTCCTGAACCTCGCACCAGAAGGGACGCGGCCTGCTGCGCCAGCCACGCGGCCTCGGCCTCGCCCGCGCACAGCACGCGCCCACCTGATGTGATGGTGTGCATGATGGCCTGCGCGGCGAAATTGAGTTGCTGAGCCAAGCGTTCGGACGATTGGTACAGCCAGTCTGCTGTCTCCAGCAAGGGATGCTGGAGCGCGGTCTGCTGAAAATGAGAATCCGGCATGGCGCGGATGATAAGTCAGGGTAGGGCAATGCTGAACAAGATCCCGCCGCGCATGGCGCGGACTTGTTCAGCATTGTCGTAGTCCGATGCGTATCAGAACGCTTCAAAGTCCGGAGGCGTCAAAGGCTGCCGGGATCCAGTGGATGTCGTCGCCATCGATCGCCACCACGTCGAACCGGCAGGGCGGCCACTCCCGCAGGTTCATCAGATAGTGCTGCGCGCCCCAGATGCAGGTGCGCTGCTTGCCGCGGCTGACCGTGGCCGCCGCGCCCCCGTGGTCCGAGCCTTTGCGTGTCCGGACTTCAACGAACACCAGCGTGCCGTCGCGGTCGCGCATGATCAGGTCGACCTCGGCGCCGCGCGCACTCGGTCCTCGTGCCACCCGATAATTGCGCTCTACCAGCGTCAGCCCCTGGCCCTGCAAATAGGCCAGTGCCCTGTCTTCTCCTTCATCTCCCCGGGATTTCGTCGTGACCTTCGATGCCAATATGCTGCTCCAGGCGGCTCAACAGGTGGCCGGCAGCCAGCAGTATCCCAAAGCTGCGCTCTACCTCGTGGCAACGCCGATCGGCAACCTGGCCGACATCAGCCTGCGTGCGGTGCATGTATTGGCCCTGGTCGACGTCGTGGCCTGCGAAGACACCCGGGTGAGCGGCCATCTGCTGCGCCACCTGGGGCTGGACAAGAAGCTGTTCGCCCTGCACCAGCACAACGAGGTGGGTGGGGCGCAAGGCGTGCTAAAGCTCCTGAGCGAGGGCCAGCGCGTGGCCTACATCAGCGACGCGGGCACGCCGGCCGTGTCCGACCCGGGCGCGCACCTGGTGCAGGCGGTGCAGGGGCAGGGCTACACCGTGGTGCCTCTGCCCGGCGCCAGCAGCGTGACCACGGCCATGAGCGTGGCCGGTGATGCTCAGGCCCAGGGCTTTCGCTTCGTGGGCTTCCTGCCGTCCAAAGGGGCGGCCCGCGTGAGCCTGCTGCGCGAGGTGCTCGGGCGCGATCACAGCATCGTGCTTTTCGAGGCGCCGCATCGCATCGAGGATCTGGCCGCCGAGTTGAGCGAGGTGCTGCCGCAGGGCCGGGTCACCGTGTGCCGCGAGCTGAGCAAGCAGTTCGAAAGCATCACGACCCTGGACATCGCCACGATGCCTGCCTGGCTCAAGGCAGACGCCAACCGCCAGCGCGGCGAGTTCGTGCTGGTGGTGCATGGCGTGCCCGATGCATCTGACAAACAGGCCCTGACGCCCGCCATGGACGCCATCTTGCAGGCCCTGGTGCAGCACCTGCCCGTCAAGCAGGCCGCCGGTCTGGTGGCCGATGCCGCAGGCCTGCCGCGCAAAGCCTTGTACGACATCGCCTTGACCTACCGACAAGCCGACCAGGGCAAAGACCCTTAACCGCAAGGTTGTGTAACGAATTCCGTAGTCCCGCGTCTACGGGGGATGCCAACCCTCGAACCTCGCACTTACCCTTAAATGAACATTTAACGACAGCCAAAGAATGAAGCTCAGCGGCCGCAACGAGCTGCACCCACCACTAGGAGAGCTTCCATGACTTCGTCTTCCATCCGTCGCCTGTGCGCGGCCATGGCCGTGACAGCCGCCGCTGTGGCCGCCGCCCCGGCTCACGCGCAATTGAGCTTGTCGAGCCTGCTGAGCCCCGCTTCCAAGACCAAGTACCCCATCGTGCTGGTCCATGGCTTCATCGGCTTCGACAACGTGCTGGGCATCCAGTACTTCTACCAAATCCCCAGTGCCCTGCGTGATGACGGCGCCACCGTCTACATCGCCTCGGTCAACCCTTCGCAGACCACCGAGTTCCGTGGCGAAGAGCTGATCCAGCAGATGAAGCAGTGGGCCGCGAAAGACGGCGTCAAGAAGTTCAACCTGATCGGCCACAGTCATGGCGGCCCCACCGTGCGCTATGCTGCCGGCACCGTGCCCTCTATGGTCGCCTCGGTGACCACGCTGGCGGGCACCAACTTCGGCTCGGTCGTTGCAGACGACATTGGCGCCAACACCACGCCTGGCGGCACCTTCGACAAGGCTGCCACGGCTGGCCTGCAACTCATCGGCTGGCTGACCGGCAACAAGACCTACAAGCAAGCCGACCTGCTGACCGCCCTCAAGGCCCTGAGCACGCAAGGTGCGGCAGAGTTCAACGCCAAGTTCCCCGTTGGTGCACCCACCACCACCTGCGGCAGTGGCCCTGAAGTGGCCAGCATCAGCGGCAACAGCATGCGCTGGTACTCGTTCTCGGGCACGGCGGTCAAGACCAACGCCTGGGACATCTCCGATGCCTTGCTGGCCTACACCGCCGATTACTTCAAGGGCGAAGCCAACGATGGCCTGGTGTCGCAGTGCTCCAGCCACTGGGGCAAGGTCGTCAAGGACAACTACCCCTGGAACCACCTGGACGAAATCAACCAGGTCCTGGGCGTGATCGGCAAGGACGCACCCGATCCCGTGGCCTTCTTCAAGCAGCACGCCAACCGCCTGAAGCTGGCCGGCGTCTGATCTGCATCGCGATCGCCCATCGCGCATGGAGCCGGCCGTTCCTGTTGAGGGCGTGCCGGCTCTCTTGTTTTGATTTTGTTATGCAGGCGTACAACCATCGTGGGAGAGCACTTTCCCCTGACACCGGGTATGCCCCGTGTCGTATTTAGCCCCCTGTTCAGATACTGCGCCCGTCTGTCAACCGTTAGACATTTTTCGCCCAAAACGACGGACGCTACCAAGGAGCGCAAGCATGCTGTTCAAGATGTCCCCCAAGGTCTGTTCCAAGGCCGCTCTGGCTACCGTGGCCTTGGCCACAGCCACCCTGATCGCCGCCCCCGCAGCCCAAGCCGGCACCACCGCCAAGACCAAGTACCCCATCGTGCTGGTTCACGGCTTCATCGGTTTTGACAACGTGCTGGGCATCCAGTACTTTTATCAAATCCCCAGCGCGCTGCGTGATGAAGGCGCCACCGTTTACATCGCCTCGGTCAACCCCTCGCAGACCACCGAGTTCCGTGGCGAGGAGCTGATCCAGCAGATGAAGCAGTGGGCCGCGAAAGACGGCGTTAAGAAGTTCAACCTGATCGGCCACAGCCACGGCGGCCCCACCGTGCGCTATGCCGCCGGCACCGTGCCCACGATGGTCGCTTCGGTCAGCACCGTGGCCGGCACCCACTTCGGCTCGGCCGTGGCAGATTCGATCCTGGCCAACACCACGCCTGATGGCACCTTCGACAAGGCCGCCACCGCCGGGCTGCAACTCATCGCCTGGCTGACCGGCAACAAGACCGCCAGCCAGGCCGACCTGCTGACCGCGCTCAACGCCTTGAGCACCACGGGCGCCGCCGCCTTCAACACCAAGTTCCCCGTTGGCGCCCCCACCACCACCTGCGGCAGCGGCCCGCTCACGGCCAAGATTGCCGGCAACAGCATGAACTGGTACTCCTTCTCCGGCACCTCGGTGAAGACCAATTCGCTGGACATCTCCGACGCTCTGCTGGCCTATACGGCCGACTACTTCAAGGGCACGGCCAACGATGGTCTCGTGTCGCAGTGCTCCAGCCACTGGGGCAAGGTCATCAAGGACAACTACCCCTGGAACCACCTGGATGAAATCAACCAGGTGCTGGGCGTGATCGGCAAGGGTGCACCCGATCCAGTGGCGTTCTACGTCCAGCACGCCAACCGTCTGAAATGGGCCCTCCTCTGATCGTCCCATCATGACCCCGAGGTTGGTCCGCCATGAGGGGGGTCGACCTTGGTTCATTCAAGGCCAAACCGGGTAGCAGTCCCGGGGTGGCATGACGCACGAAAGCGGGACAATCAGAGCCCGTATCAGTCCCAGAGTTCTTGGAGCAAAGATCAAGATGCGCGCGATGCAGATGCGTGGATGGATGGTGGCCGTTGGCGTGGTGGTCTTGCTGGGCGCCGGTGTGGCGATCTGGATGGGCCATCGTAGCGAGACCGGTGCGGATGCCGCTCATGGCGATGCGGCCCATGGTTCGGGCTGGAACATGATCAGCGCCGGTGGCGACACGCCCGCCGGCCAGCCCGCCGCGACGGCCAAGACCATGAGCCCCGAGCAAGTGCGCACGCGCCTTTTCAAGGACGGTTCCTTTGCCGGCACCGAGCCTGCCGGCGACTGGTGCGTGGCCGCAGGCAAGCTCAAAGCCTGCCCGGACCTGCGCAAGCGCTTCGAGTACTACATCCTGGGCCTGGGCGAAGTGCAGATCGGCGACATCCGCACCCTGGTGGCCGACGAGGCCCAGAAGGCCCAAGGCGAGGCCCTGGCCAAGGACATCATGGCCGTGTGGGACAAGTACTGGCAACTGCGCACCTATGCCTGGCGCAACAAGTTCGACCAGTCCGACCGCGCCACCTGGATGCCTGTCTTCGAAGAGCAGCACATGGTCCGCCGCCAGATCCTGGGCGACGACTGGGCCAAGGCCTTCTTCGACCAGGACGAGCAGAACTTCAAGCAGTACTACGCCCAGCTCGAATCCGGTCAGCCGCCACCGCCCGACCCCGGTGAGGCCGTGCCGCAGATGGCGCCCGGCAAGGACCCGGCTGCCGTGCGCGCCGAGCGTGTCGCTCGCTATGGCGAAGCCGCCGCCGATCGCCTCTCCAAGGCCGACGAGGAATGGGCCGACTGGGAGCGCCGCCTGGCCGGTGCCCGCACCGAGTGGAACCGTCTGCAGAGCGCAGCCAACCTGTCCGACGCCCAGCGCAAGCAGGAAATGCAGGCTTACATCAACAGCAACTTCAAGCCCGACGAGCACCTGCGCGTGCAGGCCCTTCTTCACCTATGAGGCATCTCTGACACGGTGGATACCCCTTGAGCAACCCTGTGGCGCGCCAAGCCATGCGGGCCGTGCCTACAATGGCCCCATGATCGCCGCCGACGCCACCATTGCCCGCCTCCAGACTGCCAGCGAACTCCTGCTCGCGCCCTACGGTCTGGACGAATCCACCCTGCTCAAGGCCCTCAAAGTCATCACCGAACACCGGGTCGATGACGCAGACCTGTACTTCCAGTACACCCGCAGCGAAGGCTGGAGCCTGGAAGAGAGCATCGTCAAATCGGGCAGCTTCAGCATCGACCAGGGTGTGGGCGTGCGCGCCATCTCCGGCGAGAAAACCGCATTCGCCTACTCCGACGACATCTCCGAAGCCGCTTTGCTGGACGCCGCCCGCACGGTGCGCACCATCGCCGCGGCCGGCCAGAGCCGCCGCGTGAAGGTGGGCGAGCACCGCGTCGCGCCCAGCCGCAGCCTCTACCCGGCCTTCGACCCCATCGCCTCGCTCGACAGCGCCGCCAAAGTCGCCCTGCTCGAAGACGTCGAGCGCCGCGCTCGCGCCAAGGACCCGCGTGTCGTGCAGGTCATGGCAGGTCTTGGCTGCGAATATGACGTCGTGCTCGTGGCCCGAGCCGACGGCACCCTGGCCGCCGACGTGCGCCCGCTGATCCGCCTGTCGCTGACCGTGATCGCCGAGCAGGCCGGTCGCCGCGAGGTGGGCTCGGCAGGAGGCGGTGGCCGCTACGACCTGTCCTATTTCACCCCGGCCGTGACCGACCAGTATGTCGACCAGGCCGTGCACGCCGCCCTGATCAACCTGGAAAGCCGCCCTGCGCCTGCTGGCGAGATGACCGTGGTGCTGGGCAATGGCTGGCCCGGCATCCTGCTGCACGAAGCCGTGGGACATGGTCTGGAAGGCGATTTCAACCGCAAGGGCTCCAGCGTTTTCTCCGGCCGTGTCGGTCAGCGCGTGGCCGCCAAGGGCGTCACTGTGCTGGACGACGGCACCATACCTGACCGCCGCGGCTCGCTCAACATCGACGACGAAGGCTGCGCCACCCAGCGCACCGTGCTGATCGAAGACGGCATCCTCAAGGGCTATATGCAGGACGCCACCAACGCCCGCCTGATGAAGACGGCGCAGACCGGCAACGGCCGCCGCGAAAGCTACGCCCACCTGCCCATGCCCCGCATGACCAACACCTACATGCTGGCTGGCGACAAGGATCCGCAGGAAATCGTCGCCTCCATCGACCGGGGTCTCTACGCCGTCAACTTCGGCGGCGGCCAGGTCGACATCACCTCCGGCAAGTTCGTGTTCTCGGCCAGCGAGGCCTACTGGGTGGAAAACGGCAAGATCCAGTACCCCGTCAAGGGCGCTACCCTGATCGGCAACGGCCCCGAGGCCATGACCCGCGTGAGCATGATCGGCAACGACCTCAAGCTCGACACCGGCGTGGGCACCTGCGGCAAGGAAGGCCAGAGCGTGCCCGTGGGCGTGGGCCAGCCGACGCTGCGCATTGATGGCTTGACCGTCGGCGGCACTGCCTGACCTCGATATTTTTCTCGCAGGGTGTTGACCCAGGCACAAAAACTCGCGCATAATGCGAGGCTTCGCTGCTTGAAGCGACTGCCCCGGCCCGCTCACCTTCTTCGAGCGGGGTTCTTCTGAGGTGGTGGCTTAAAGCAGATCCGCCCGTTCTACGGGCCCAAGACTGACCGTTCGTTGTTGTGCAGTTGCCTCATTGGGAGGTGCCGCAGCCGATCGGGCCAAGTTGGGGTAACCATGATCCAAATGCAATCGCGACTTGACGTCGCTGACAACACTGGTGCTAAGAGCGTCATGTGCATCAAGGTGCTCGGTGGCTCTAAGCGTCGTTACGCCGGTATCGGCGACATCATCAAGGTGAGCATCAAAGAAGCTGCACCTCGTGGCCGCGTCAAGAAGGGCGAGGTTTACAGCGCTGTGGTCGTTCGCACCGCCAAGGGTGTTCGTCGTCAAGACGGCTCCCTGGTGAAGTTCGATGGCAATGCCGCCGTGCTGCTGAACGCCAAGCTCGAGCCCATCGGCACACGTATCTTTGGCCCCGTGACGCGTGAACTGCGTAACGAGCGCTTCATGAAGATCGTTTCGCTGGCTCCCGAGGTTCTGTAACCCCTCGGCCCAGCGTCAAGGCTCAGCAAAGGAACAGCTCATGAACAAGCTCAAGACAGGCGACCAGGTCATCGTTCTGACCGGTCGCGACAAAGGCAAGCGCGGCACCGTGTCCGCCCGTGTCGATGCCGATCACCTGCTGGTTGATGGCGTGAACGTTGCCAAGAAGCACGTGCGTCCCAACCCGATGAAGGGCACCACCGGCGGCATCGTCGACAAGACCATGCCCATCCACCAGTCCAACGTGGCCATTTTCAACCCTGCTTCCGGCAAGGCTGACCGCGTCGGTATCAAGCTCCTGGCTGACGGCAAGAAAGTGCGCGTCTTCAAGTCCAGCGGCGAAGAAATCAAGGCTTGACGAGGTCACACATGTCTCAACAACAAGCTCGCCTGCAGCAGATCTACCGCGAAAAGATCGTGCCCGAACTGATGACGAAGTTCGGTTACAAGTCGATCATGGAAGTCCCGCGCCTGACCAAGATCACCCTGAACATGGGTGTCTCGGAAGCTGTCTCGGACAAGAAGGTCATGGAACACGCCGTCGGCGACCTGACCAAGATCGCCGGCCAGAAGCCCGTGATCACCATGTCCAAGAAGGCCATCGCCGGTTTCAAGATCCGCGAAAACATGCCCATCGGCTGCATGGTCACCCTGCGTGGCGTCACCATGTTCGAATTCCTGGACCGCTTCGTCACCATCTCGCTGCCTCGCGTTCGTGACTTCCGCGGTATCTCTGGTCGTTCTTTCGACGGTCGCGGCAACTACAACGTCGGCGTCAAGGAACAGATCATCTTCCCGGAAATCGAGTACGACAAGATCGACGCCATCCGTGGTCTGAACATCAGCATCACAACGACGGCCAAGACCGACGAAGAAGCCAAGGCTCTCCTGGCTGCTTTCAAGTTCCCGTTCAAGAACTGAGGTACATCGTGGCAAAAGTATCCCTGAAGCAACGCGAAGAAAAGCGCGAAAAGCTGGTTGCCAAGTACGCCAAGAAGTACGCCGAACTCAAGGCCATCATCGATGACGCCAAGAAGTCGGAAGAAGAGCGTTACGCTGCCCGTCTTGAGCTGCAAAAGCTGCCCCGCAACGCCAACCCGACGCGTCTGCGCGCTCGCTGCAACCTGACCGGTCGTCCCCGTGGCACCTTCCGTCAGTTCGGCCTGGGCCGTACCAAGATCCGTGAATTGGCATTCGCCGGCGACATCCCCGGTGTCACCAAGGCGAGCTGGTAATCCCAGCAGGGCACGAACAGGAGTTATCCCATGAGCATGAGTGATCCCATCGCCGACATGCTGACACGCATCCGCAACGCTCAAATGGTCAACAAGACCAACGTTGCACTGCCGTCGTCCAAGCTGAAGGTCGCGATTGCCCAAGTCCTGAAGGACGAAGGCTACATCGACGGTTACGCCGTCACCGGTGAGGCTGCCAAGCCCACGCTGGAAATCGCATTGAAGTACTACGCAGGTCGCCCGGTCATCGAGCGCATCGAGCGTGTGTCCCGTCCTGGTCTGCGCATCTACAAGGGCCGTCACGACATCCCTCAGGTCATGAATGGCCTGGGCGTTGCCATCGTGACCACCCCCAAGGGCGTGATGACCGATCGCAAGGCCCGCGCTGCCGGTATCGGTGGCGAGGTGCTCTGCTACGTCGCCTAATCGAGGAGCAATCGCAATGTCCCGCGTTGGAAAAATGCCGATCGCCGTCCCTCAAGGTGTGGACGTGAAGATCTCTGCCGAAGCTGTGACCGTCAAGGGCAGCCTGGGCACCCTGAGCCTGCCGGTCAACGGCCTGGTGACTGTCGCTCAAGACGGCGCCACGCTGAAGATCGCGCCGGTGAACGATACCGCTGAAGCCAATGCCATGTCCGGCACCTTCCGCGCTCTGCTCAACAACACCGTCAACGGTGTGAGCAAGGGCTTCGAGAAGAAGCTGACCCTGGTTGGTGTGGGTTTCCGTGCCCAGGCCCAAGGTCAGAAGCTGAACCTGCAGATCGGTTTCTCTCACCCCGTCGTGAAGGAAATGCCCGCTGGCGTGAAGGTCGAGACACCGTCTCAGACTGAAATCGTGATCAAGGGCATGGACCGTCAAGTGGTTGGTCAGCTCGCAGCTGAAGTGCGTGCCTTCCGTCCCCCTGAGCCTTACAAGGGCAAGGGCATCCGCTACGTCGACGAGCGCGTGGTCTTGAAAGAGACCAAGAAGAAGTAAGGAGCTGATTCATCATGGCAACAAGCAAGAAGGAACAGCGCCTGCGCCGTGCACGTCAAACCCGTGCCCGTATCGCTCTGCAAGGCGCCGTGCGTCTGACGGTCACCCGTTCGAACCTGCACATCTACGCCAGCGTGATTTCTGGCGACGGCACCAAGGTTCTGGCCACCGCCTCGACCGCCGAGAAGGAAGTCCGCGACCAGCTGCAAAAAGCTGGTGGCAACGTGGCTGCCGCCTCGCTGATCGGCAAGCGTATCGCCGAGAAGGCCAAGGCTGCTGGCGTCGAGAAGGTCGCTTTCGACCGCGCTGGTTACCAGTATCACGGTCGTATCAAGGCCTTGGCTGAAGCCGCGCGTGAAGCCGGCCTGCAGTTCTAAGTCTGCAACCGGAAGGAATTTCAAATGGCTAAGTTTCAACCCAAGGTAGCAGACGAAGGTCGCGACGACGGTCTGCGCGAAAAAATGATCCAGGTGAACCGCGTGACCAAGGTGGTCAAGGGCGGCCGGATCATGGGTTTCGCAGCTCTGACCGTGGTTGGTGACGGCGATGGCCGCATCGGCATGGGCAAGGGCAAGGCACGTGAAGTGCCCCTGGCCGTGCAAAAGGCCATGGACCAGGCACGTCGCAACATGCTGAAGGTGTCCCTGAAGAACGGGACCGTTCACCACAACGTGACCGGTGAGCACGGCGCTGCCAAGGTGCTGCTGGCTCCCGCTCCGGCTGGTACCGGCATCATTGCCGGCGGCCCCATGCGCGCTGTGTTCGAAGTGATGGGCATCACGGACATCGTGGCCAAGAGCCTCGGTTCGTCCAACCCCTACAACATGGTTCGCGCCACGTTCGACGCCCTGAACAAGGCGACGACCCCGTCTGAAGTCGCAGCCAAGCGCGGTCTGACGGTTGAACAGCTGTTCAACTGATCGCTGGAGATTGAGCATGAGCGAGAAGAAAACCCTCACCGTCAAGCTGGTTCGCAGCCCCATCGGCACCAAGGCCGATCACCGCGCCACCGTGCGTGGTCTGGGCCTGCGCCGCATGAACGGCACCCGCGTCCTGGAAGACACGCCCGCTGTGCGCGGCATGATCAACAAGGTCCGCTACATGGTCGAAGTGGTGTAAGCCGCTTCAGATTTGGGAATACACCATGGAACTCAATAGCATCAAGCCTGCATCGGGCGCCAAGCACGCCAAGCGCCGTGTCGGTCGTGGCATCGGCTCGGGCCTGGGCAAGACCGCCGGTCGCGGTCACAAGGGTCAGAAGTCGCGTTCTGGCGGCTACCACAAGGTCGGTTTTGAAGGCGGTCAAATGCCGCTGCAACGCCGTCTGCCCAAGCGCGGTTTCAAGTCGCAGACGCTGAAGTACAACGCCGAGATCACCCTGGGTGAACTGCAGGCATTGGGCGCAGCCGAAGTCGACGTGCTGGCTCTGAAGGCTGCCGGTCTGGTTCCCCAGCTGGCCAAGGTCGTCAAGGTCATCAAGTCCGGCGAGCTGACTGCCAAGGTCGTGCTCAAGGGCATCGGTGCCACGGCTGGCGCCAAGGCCGCCATCGAAGCTGCTGGCGGTTCGCTGGCTGAATAAGCGCAACGTCAACTGAAACGGACTCAAGCGTGGCAACCTCTCCCACTCAACTGGCTCAAAGCGGCAAGTTTGGCGACCTGCAACGTCGTCTGACTTTCCTGCTGTTGGCGCTGGTCGTCTACCGCATCGGCGCACACGTGCCGGTGCCCGGTATCGACCCGTCGCAGCTGCAGCAGTTGTTCAAGGGTCAGCAGGGCGGCATCCTGAGTCTGTTCAACATGTTCTCGGGCGGCGCGCTCTCGCGCTTCACCGTGTTCGCGCTGGGCATCATGCCCTACATCTCGTCGTCCATCATCATGCAGATGATGGGCTACGTGATCCCCCATCTTGAGCAGCTCAAGAAGGAGGGTGAAGCTGGTCGCCGCAAGACGACGCAGTACACCCGCTACGCTACGGTTGGCTTGGCGCTGTTCCAGTCCTTCGGCATCGCCGTGGCCCTGGAAGGCACGGCCGGTCTGGTGATCCACCCCGGCTTCGGTTTCCGCATGACCACCGTGATCAGCCTGACCGCTGGCACGATGTTCCTGATGTGGCTGGGTGAGCAGATCACCGAGCGTGGCCTGGGCAACGGCATCTCGATCCTGATTTTCGGCGGTATCGCTGCGGGCCTGCCCAATGCCATGGGTGGTCTGTTCGAGTTGATCCGCACCGGTGCCATGAGCATCCCGGCAGCCATCTTCATCGTGTTCCTGGTGGTGGCCGTCACGTATTTCGTGGTGTTTGTCGAACGTGGCCAGCGCAAGATCCTGGTCAATTACGCCAAGCGCCAGGTTGGCAACCGTGTCTACGGTGGTCAATCGTCGCACCTGCCTTTGAAGATCAACATGGCGGGTGTGATCCCCCCGATCTTCGCCTCGTCGATCATCCTCTTGCCGACGACGGCCGTGGGTTGGTTCGCCACGGGCGACAGCATGCGCTGGCTCAAGGACATCGCCAGCATGTTGTCCCCCGGTCAACCGATCTATGTGATCCTGTATTCCATTGCCATCGTCTTCTTCTGCTTCTTCTACACGGCCCTGGTGTTCAACAGCCGTGAAACGGCAGACAACCTGAAGAAGAGCGGTGCATTCATTCCTGGCATCCGCCCGGGTGACCAGACGGCGCGCTACATCGACAAGATTCTCGCCCGTCTGACCCTGGCTGGTGCGGTGTACATCACGGCCGTGTGCCTGCTGCCCGAGTTCCTCGTGCTCAAGTACAACGTGCCTTTCTATTTCGGTGGGACGTCCCTGCTGATCATCGTGGTCGTCACGATGGACTTCTGGGCGCAGGTTCAGTCCTATGTCATGTCTCAGCAGTATGACTCTCTGCTGAAGAAGGCGAATTTCAAAACGAGCTGAAAACGCGTCGGGAGACCGACGCACACGAAAAATGGCGAAAGATGACGTCATACAGATGCAAGGCGAGATTCTTGAGAACCTCCCCAACGCTACTTTTCGTGTGAAGCTTGAAAACGGGCATGTGGTCCTCGGTCACATCTCGGGCAAAATGCGCATGCACTACATTCGCATCCTGCCTGGTGACAAAGTGACGGTGGAACTCACGCCTTACGATTTGAGTCGTGCTCGCATCGTGTTCCGGGCGAAGTGAGCTGAAGTTTAGTTGACCCCGGAAACGTGGGCGAATTTCCGTTGTGTAGGCAACGGTTCAGGAGAAGACCATGAAAGTCTCGGCATCCGTCAAGGTTATGTGCCGCAATTGCAAAATCATCCGCCGCAAGGGCGTGGTTCGCGTGATCTGCACCGACCCCCGTCACAAGCAGCGTCAAGGCTGATCGCCTGACCTGGCGACGACACACGCGTTCAGAGGACAGTTATGGCACGTATTGCTGGCATCAACATTCCGCCGCACAAGCATACCGAAATCGGTCTGACTTCGATCTACGGCATTGGTCGCACCACCGCGCAGAAAATCTGCACGGCGGCAGGCATCGCTTTCAACAAGAAAGTGAAAGACCTGACCGACAGCGACCTGGAAAAAATTCGTGAGGAAGTGGGTAGGCTCACCATTGAAGGTGACCTGCGTCGCGAACTCTCGATGAACATCAAGCGACTGATGGACCTGGGCTGCTACCGCGGCTTCCGTCATCGCCGTGGCCTGCCACTGCGCGGCCAACGCACTCGCACGAATGCGCGTACCCGCAAGGGTCCTCGCAAGGCGATCGCTGGCAAGAAGTGATCTGGGCTATTTGCTGAGTTCAAGAGAAAGACATCATGGCTAAAGCACCTGCGAACAGCGCTGCCCGTCGTGTGAGCAAGAAGGTCCGCAAGAACATTGCGGACGGCATCGCCCACGTGCACGCCTCGTTCAACAACACCATCATCACCATCACCGACCGTCAGGGCAATGCACTGTCCTGGGCTTCGTCGGGTGGTCAAGGTTTCAAGGGCTCGCGTAAGTCCACGCCGTTCGCTGCCCAGGTGGCTGCTGAAGTGGCCGGTCGCGCTGCTCAAGAACAAGGCATCAAGAACCTGGACGTCGAGATCAAGGGCCCCGGCCCTGGTCGTGAGTCGTCGGTGCGCGCCCTGGCTTCGCTGGGTATCCGCATCAACTCGATCTCCGATGTGACGCCTGTGCCTCACAACGGTTGCCGTCCTCAGAAGCGTCGTCGCATCTGATTGATCGATCGGTCTGACCGGGTCTCCGGGCACGGTCAAAAACCAACCTCGCCCACCTTGGCAGCAGGGTGAGCGAGGTTTGCGCGTTGTGCGATCTTGACAAGACCTCTTGAAGTACTGTACAGACGCACGCGCAACTTGCTATAATCGCAAGTTCTCTGCGGTGGAGAGCCATTTTGCTGGCGTTTTCCCTGCCTGATGTTGCTTGAAGACGAGAAGAAGACGTCTTTCGGCGAGACGGGGCGGGACGGAAGCTTGGGCAAGAGGGTGATGCCACCTGATTTGAAGCCCACCGTCTGTGCAATTGTGATTCGCCAGACTCGCGTCGGTCAACCGCTTTGTGCGGTATCGGCGTCAGACAAACGATAAGGACACGAAAAGTGGCACGTTACCTCGGACCCAAGGCCAAACTGGCCCGCCGCGAAGGCACCGACCTGTTCCTCAAGAGCGCCCGTCGCCCCATCAGCGACAAGGCCAAGTTCGACACCAAGCCCGGTCAACACGGTCGCACCTCTGGTTCGCGTACCTCTGACTTCGGCCTGCAACTGCGCGAAAAGCAGAAGGTCAAACGCATGTATGGCGTGCTGGAGAAGCAATTCCGCCGCTACTTCGCCGAAGCCGAGCGCCGCAAGGGCAACACTGGTTCGAATCTGCTGTCCCTGCTGGAATCCCGCCTGGACAACGTCGTCTACCGCATGGGCTTTGCCTCGACCCGCGCCGAAGCCCGTCAGCTGGTGGGCCACAAGGGTGTCGTGGTGAATGGCCAAGTCGTGAACATCCCGTCCTACCTGGTCAAGACCGGTGACGTGGTGGCCGTGCGCGAAAAGGCCAAGAAGCAGGTTCGCGTGCAGGAAGCGTACAAGCTGGCTGAGTCTATCGGCCTGCCGGGCTGGGTTCAGGTTGACGGCACCAAGCTGGAAGGCGTCTTCAAGAAGGCCCCGGACCGTGACGAGTTCGGCTCCGACATCAACGAATCGCTGATCGTCGAACTGTATTCGCGTTGATGCGCCGTCTGGCTGCGCTTCACGACCGCGCTGGTCGTGTCGCGTGGCCATGTGCGTTTTTCTTCGTGTTGTGTTCTTTGTAATTTTCAGGGCCGGAGCAACCGCTCCGGTTGGTCCAGCAGCCTTATCGGTGTAACGAGCCGAGGGTATTGACAGGAAGACCTCATGCAAACCAATTTGCTGAACCCCAAAGCCATCCAGGTGGAACCGCTTGGCGGTCATCGCGCCAAGGTCACGCTCGAGCCGTTCGAGCGTGGTTATGGCCACACTCTGGGCAACGCGCTGCGTCGCGTGCTGCTGTCGTCGATGGTCGGTTTCGCGCCAACGGAAGTCACCATCGCCGGCGTGCTGCACGAGTACTCGGCCATCGATGGCGTGCAGGAAGACGTGGTTCACATCATGCTGAACCTCAAGGGCGTGGTGTTCCGTCTGCACAACCGCGACGAAGTCACCCTGGTCCTGCGCAAGGACGGCGAAGGTCCTGTGACCGCCGCCGACATCCAGACTCCCCATGACGTCGAAATCGTCAACCCTGGCCACGTGATCGCCCACTTGTCGCAAGGCGGCAAGCTGGACATGCAGATCAAGGTGGAGAAGGGCCGTGGCTATGTGCCGGGCAACATCCGTCGCTATGGCGAAGAGTCGAGCAAGGCCATTGGCCGCATCGTGCTGGACGCTTCGTTCTCGCCGGTGCGCCGCGTGAGCTACACGGTCGAAAGCGCCCGTGTGGAGCAACGTACCGATCTGGACAAGCTGGTCATGGAAATCGAAACCAACGGCGCCATCTCGCCTGAGGAAGCGATCCGTGCCTCGGCCAAGATCCTGGTGGAACAACTGGCTGTGTTCGCGCAGCTGGAAGGCTCTGAGATCGCTGCGTTCGACGCACCTGCCAAGTCGGCCCAGAACTTCGACCCGATCTTGCTGCGTCCCGTGGACGAGCTCGAACTCACGGTGCGTTCGGCCAACTGCCTCAAGGCCGAGAACATCTACTACATTGGCGACCTCATCCAGCGTACCGAGACCGAGCTGCTCAAGACCCCGAACCTGGGTCGCAAGTCGCTCAACGAAATCAAGGAAGTGCTGGCTTCCCGTGGTCTGGCCCTAGGTTCGCGCCTGGAAGCCTGGCCGCCCCAAGGCCTCGACAAGCGTTGATTTTTTGAAAGTGCGTGGTTCGCAAAAGAACCACGCGGTGCACCCGGCGGTACCTTGATCCGGCCGTCGGTTTTATAAGGAAAGGAAAGCACCATGCGTCACGGAAATGGACTCCGTAAACTCAACCGTACTTCGTCTCACCGCGCTGCCATGTTCCGCAACATGGCCAATTCGCTGATCGAGCACGAAGCCATCAAGACCACCGTGCCCAAGGCCAAGGAACTGCGTCGCATCGTCGAGCCGCTGATCACCCTGGCCAAGGAGCCGACCGTTGCCAACAAGCGTCTGGCCTTCGACCGCCTGCGCAACCGCGACAACGTGGTCAAGCTGTTCAACGTGCTGGGCCCCCGCTTTGCCAAGCGTCCTGGTGGCTACACCCGCATCCTGAAGATGGGCTTCCGCGTTGGCGACAATGCACCCATGGCTTACATGGAGCTGGTGGAGCGCACCGAAGAGGCTGCCGCGCCTGAAGCGGCTCCTGAATAAATCAGCCGATGACACCCAGCCCTGGCGCATGGCGCTTGGCTGGTGCCAGACCAAACCCGCACGTGCAAGCGCTGCGGGTTTTCTTTTTTCATCAGGCTGTCGCACGAGCCTGGAACTGTGCCATAATAGCTGTCTCTGTCGCGGGGTGGAGCAGTCTGGTAGCTCGTTGGGCTCATAACCCAAAGGTCGTTGGTTCAAATCCAGCCCCCGCAACCAAGTTCATGATGAATGAGCCTGTCGACAACGATGGGCTTTTTTATTCTCCGGTGATCCTTCAGAAAGATCGTCTAACAGCCGGAAAGCCCCATTTGGCGCGGGGTGGAGCAGTCTGGTAGCTCGTCGGGCTCATAACCCGAAGGTCGTTGGTTCAAATCCGGCCCCCGCAACCAAGCAAAGGAAAAGGCCCTCCATGCGAGGGCCTCTTTCGTTTGTGGCCCATCTATTTACTGATCAATAACAGGTGTCGCACATGGCTTTTAGCCTTGTACGCTGTGCTGGAGGCGGTGCACAAGACGACTGCCGGGCTGGAGCACGTTGTGCACGCCATGTGGGCCTAAGGATGCACTGAAAAAGGTCCGCTGACTGGCGTACGACTTGCATGCCTGTGCTTCAGCACAGGAGGCCATATGAAGCAGCAAACCCTCGCAATGGCA
>RXJQ01000016.1 GCA_003963115.1 Burkholderiales bacterium | reverse complement strand
TGAACTGCCAACCGTTCAAATGGACTGCTACCGCTGATTCGATCCTGGAGAAGCTACACCGACTTTGCTCACGTATCAGCGGGACGGGACACTAGGAGATCAGCTAATTGAGTCCCTCTCCGCCGAACGGCGAGGTCGCATAGCGGTCGAGGTTATCGACCTGACCAAGTGAGGTTTGGCAGGTCTACCGGAACCCTACCGAACGGTGTGACGCCTGCCGGAAAACCGTGATTCACGCCACCCTCGAGACTATCATCGATAGTATCGAGTGAATAATCCGCGAGGCCTGCAACATGAACGCAAGGGTTGGCGCAACCGCGAAAGCGCTTGAGGAGCGTGGCATCTTCGAGTGCTTCGCGCAGGCCGCTGGCCTTGTTGTTTGCCCCGAGAGCATCACTCAGCCAGACCCACCTGACGTTCTGTGCGAAATCGAAGGGCTCGGACACGTCGGGTTCGAGCTGGTGCAACTCGATGATCCGGGTGAACTGCAACGCATGAAATATCTGGACCGCGGCCCGGAGTTCTGGGAAGGCGCCCTCGGGGAGATACCGCGCGATGTAGTGGAGCGTCACCGTTCCGCGCAAATCAACGTCGTCTTTGATGCGAAAGCCAATAAGGCCCGTCGCCGCGACGCGCTTGAGCGCATCGCCGCCGCATTGTGCAAAATGCCCGAAGGTGCCGAGGGGGCGTTTCTCGCGAAGATGCCCGAAGGGCTCAAGTCTGCGGAACTAAGACTATTTCCCTCGATCACCCACGGCCCTGTGATATGTGAGGTGTCGAGCTCTGTGGTCAAGTTTGAGCCGGGACGCGTTGCACCCGTGGGGATCGACCTGGAGCGGATACAGAGCAAGATTGACCATTACGCCAAAGGCTGGGGCACACGGGCCGAGCTACTCGCGTATGCCCGCTGGGGGATGCCCTTCAGCGATCAAGCGCACGAAGCAGAACTGTTTCTCGCCACTCGCTTTCCGAGTGGCATATTTCAACGGGGCTGGATTTACGAACTGACCAGCCGTCGAGTCGTTGCGTGTGCCCCTTGAGATGATCCGGATGCCGGGCTGTGTTTGGTGAAGAACCCCGAGAATTGACGAGCTGCCTTACAGCATTTTCGTACGTCTCAAACGGGTCGATCGCCGGCGCTCTCGAATGGCCGCTGCACGGCTTCCAACGCCGCGGCCATGCAGCGGTTCGACCGTTCAGGGTTGACCGGCCGCTCACGCTGCAGTCCAGCCATCCGAAGCTGCGACATTGTTTATAGACAGACTCGGTTACTGGTCTTGGTTGACGACTTTGGATTTCCAAAGAGGCATCCCAAAAAGCCGCCAAGTGCTTGTCACACAAGCGGCGGTATTGACAACTTGATTGGCCCACAACAGCACGCACGGGAACGCTCAGGCCGCTTCGAGCTGTGCCTGCGCCTTTGCCACCAACTCCTCATACTGTGCTCGGCTCAGCAACTGCCCACCCAGCAACACGTGGATCTCATCGCCTTCGCGCAGGCTGTGTTGCCTATGCGTGATGATGAAGCGCCCGCAGCCCATCTGGTTGATCGAGTCCTGCACAAGGCGCTCGGTGTCGAAATCAAGGTGGCTCGTGTATTCATCGAGCAGCAGGAAGCGCGGCTGCTTGTACAAGGCGCGGGCCAGCAGGAGCCGCTGCTTCTGCCCGCCTGAGAGCGTGGCACCCATGCCGCCCACCAGGGTCTGGTAGCCCATGGGCATGCGGGCGATGTCATCGTGCACGCAGGCCCTTTGCGCGGCAGCCATGACCTTCTCCGGCGTGGCCTCGGCGTCGTTCATCGCGATGTTGTCGTAGATCGAGCAGGAGAACAGCTGGTCATCCTGGAAGACCGTGCCCAGCACCGAGCGGAAGGCCTCGGCGCCCAGTCGCTGGATGGGCACGCCATTGAGCAGCACCTCGCCCGACTCCGGTATGACCTGGCCTGAGAGCACCTTGAGCAAGGTCGACTTGCCGCAGCCCGATGGCCCCAATACCGCGATGGCCTGCCCCGTGCGCACCGTGAGGTTGACCTTGTCGAGCACCGGTGCTTCATCGACCGCATAGCGGAAGGTCACATCGCGCAGCGTGATCGTCATGGGTTCATCGGTTTGCAAGGCAGCCGAAGCGTGGGCCGGCGAAGATGCCTCGGGTGTACTCAGCACGATGTCGGCCAGACGCTCACCCTGCAGCTTGAGCAGGCGCAGGTTGATGACGCGCTCCAGCAGCTCGGCACTGCGTTGCAGGAACTGGCTCTTGTAGGCCAGGAAGGCCACCAGCATGCCGATGGACATGTGCTCCTGCATGATCATGCTCGCCGCCAGGTAGAGCACCACGGCCTGCTCCAGGGCGCTGACCAGGCCGTTGATGCTGTCATAGAGCATGGCCACGCGTTGCTGTTTGATGTTGGCATTGACCAGGGCCACCTGCTGGTTCATCCAGCCGCCGATGCGCCAGCCCGGCTTGGCGAAGAACTTGATCGCCGAGATGCCGCGCAGCGTCTCCATCAAGTAGGTCTGGGCATTGGCCTCGCGCACGATGGCCTCTTCGCTGGCCTGACGATAAGGTTTGAACACGGCAAAGCGCACCACCGCGTGCACCAGGGCCACGCCCAGCACGATGCCGGCCAGCATGGGGCTGTAGATGAACATCAGGCCCAGGGTGACCACGCCCACCAGCCCATCGAGGATGGCCTCGACCAGGTGGTGCGTGATGGTGTCCTGGATGTGCTGCACCGAGCCGAAGCGCGACATCACGTCGCCCGTGTGGCGCTTGTCGAAGTAGGACAGCGGCAGCTTGAGCATGTAGCGAAACACATTGGTGCTCGACGCCACGCGCCACGATTGGCTGGCGCCCAGCACGATCCAGTTGCGCAGCAACCTGGTGCACAGGCCCATCGTGGCCAGCAGGAAGATCGACAGCGCCAGCACGGCCAGCAGCGGCGCATCACGCGAGACCACCACATCGTCGATGATCCATTGGCTGAGCATGGGCATGAGGATGGCCAGCACCTCCATCACCAGCGAGAGCGCGGCCATTTGCGCAAAGGCCCGCCACAAATGGCCCTGGCCCGTGAACAGCACGCGCAGATCGAAGGGCGTCTTCTCCTGCTTCTTCTCGAAGTTCGCGCCGGGGCTCAGCTCCAGGGCCACGCCGGTGAAATGCGGGCTGGCTTCTTTCAAGCTCATGCTGCGTTCGCCCAGGGCCGGGTCGTGCACCGTGATGCCCTTGGCGTCGGCCTTGACCAGCACCACGAAGTGGTTGAGGTCCCAGTGCAGCAGGCAAGGCGTCTGCAGCTGAGGCAGCTCCTCCAGCTCCAGCCGCACGGCCCGTGTCAGCAGGCCCATCTCCTGGGCCATGTCCATCAGGCGGGCCAGGGTGGCCCCACGCGAAGACAGCTCGAAGCGCCTGCGCAGGGTCAGCAGATCGGTTTCATGGCCCAGCGCGCTGGCCACCATGGCCAGGCAGGCCAGGCCGCATTCGGCCGCCTCGGATTGCAGGATCAGCGGCACGCCCTGGCGTGACCACAGCGACCAGGACAGGGCAGGGGAGGGCGTGGAGGTGTTCATGTCAGAGCCGGCCACTGAAGGCGAAAAGCGGGTCGAGCATCCAGGCGATGAGGCGACGGCGGTCGATCTCGATGTCGGCCGTCAAGGTGTGACCTGGGCGCAGCGGCAAATCCGCGCCATAGGCATGCACGGTGGCGCGGGCCAGGTCCACATGCACCAGGAACACGGCGCGCTGGTCGCCGCCATCACCGCGTGCGGTGGCTGCGGGCGAGAGGGGCACATCGGCCTGCGACACGCTGCGCACCGTGCCGGCGTATTGCCCAAAGCGCTGATACGGAAAGGCGTCATAGCTCACGCGCACGGCCTGGCCTGGTTTGATGAAGCCCACGGCCGTGCTGGGCAGGCGCAGCACCGCTTCCATGGCCGAGCCTTCGGGCACGATGGCGGCGAGCAACTGGCCAGCGGCCACGCTTTGCCCGGCACTGGCTTGCAGGCCCGAGACGATGCCCCCCACCGGGGCCTTGATCAGCGTGAGCTGCGCGCCACGGCGTTGCACCTGTTCCTGCTGAAGATGCAGGAGGTCGCGGTCCAGCCCAGCGCGTGCGGCACGTTGCTGGCCGCGCAGCTTGTCTTGCTCGTCCTGGGACTGGGCCAGGTCCGCTTCGGTGGCACTGCGCTGGCGCTTGAGCGCTTGCAGCCGCGAGGTCTGCTCCAGCAGCGTCTGGCGCTGCTGCTCGTATTGCATGTCGGAGATGATGTGCTCGGCCAGCAGCGGGCGCAACTGGTCCACCAGCTTTTGCGAAGATGCGATCTGCTGGCTTTGCAGCTTGATCTCTTCTTGCAGGGTGGCCAGATCCCGTCTGGCCTGGGCCATGCGCTGGGCTGCGGCGGCCAGGCTGGCGCGGTGGGCTTCGGCTTCGCCCTCGGTCTGCTTGAGCAACTGCGCGCGCTGGTCTTCGAGGTTGCGTGCCAGCAGGCTTTGCGTGTTGCCGGCATCGCTGTAGCGCTCGTTGCCGATCTCGGCGATCACGTCGCCGGCCTTCACGCGCTGGCCTTCTTGCACCAGCACTCGTTTGATCAGGCCGCTGTCCGCCGCAGTGAGTGTGGCCACACCTTCGGTGGCCTGCACCACACCGGCCACGCGCTCCTTGCGGGTGTAGGAGCCCAGCACGAGCACGGCCAGCACGACGCCGGTCATGCCGATGGCGAACCAGGTCAAAACACGGACGCTGACCGGCTGGATGTGAATGGGTGGACCGGAGGCCGTATCGGCGCGGGCGTTCAGCACTTCCTGTCTGAACAAGGATTGAGGGTCGTGGGTACTCATGGCTGGCGGTCGGGATGGCGGGTCATCGGTCGTCGATCACGGCGGCCAGCGGGGCGATGTGCTGGCTGTCGAGCTGGTCCAGCGCGGCCAGGATCCCCACCTGTGCGGACAGGGCCTGGATGCGCGCACCCACCAGGTTCTGGCGGGCGGCATAGATCTGTTGCTGCGCGTTGAGCAGGTCGAGGTTGGTGCGCATGCCAGCCACGAAGGCCTTGCGTACGGCCTCGAAGGCGGCGGTGGCCGAGGTCTCCACTTCCTGCTGGACCTGAATGGCCTTGCGGGCCTGAGACAGGATCTGGTAGTCGTCACGCAGGCGGGACGAGACCTCGTTGTTGACATCGTCGAGTTGGGCTTGGGCCTGGGTCTGCAAGGCCACGGCCTCCCGCGTGCGGCCATCCTGGTAGCCGCTGGTGAACAGGGGCCAGCTGACCTGAACGCCCACGGTCGTGCCGCGTGTGTGCAGGGTGTTGTCGGGGTCGGCCGGATCACGCTGGCGATCACGTGCCCACGAGGCGGTGGCGTCCACGGTGGGCTGCCAGCGCTCGGCCTGGCGGGCGGCCAGGGTCGCAGCGGCCGAGTCGGTCTGGGCCATGGCGTCGCGGCGCTGCGGGTTGCGGGCCAGCAGCAAGCTCATGGCCTCGTCGGGTGCCGGGATGATCTCGGGCAAGTGGGCCATGGCGCTGTGCAGGCCGAGCGGCAAGGAGACGTCCTGTCCGCAGAGCTTGCGGATCTGCAAGGCCAGCGATTGCCGGCGCGTCTCGCTGTCTTGCACGCTGGCGCGGGTCTGATCCAGCCGCGTGCGGGTCTCCAGCACATCCAGGATCGTGCCTGCACCCGCCTGGAGCCGGCGTTCGTTGATTTGCAGTTGCGCCTCCAGCAGGGCCTGCTGGGCTTGCAACAGGCGCTTTTGCTCGGCCGCTTCGGCCGCTTGCAGATAAGCCTGGCTGAGTTGTTGCGCGGTGCTCAGGCGCGCCTGGCGGGCCTGCCAGTTGGCGCGGTCGGCCTGGGCCTGGCGGGCGCGGCTGGTGGCCCGGTCCGCCGCGCGCCACAGCGGTTGGGTGGCGCTCACGCGTACTTCAGACGACGGCTGGGTGTTGTGGTCGCTGCCCTGACCGTCGAGCCGGGTGTCGAGCCGCGTGCGCGAGGCCGTGGCACTGGTGTCCACCTGAGGCAGCCAGGCGGTTGCATGCGCCTGGTCGCTCAAGGCCGCAGCAGCCTGGGCGCCGGCATTGGCGGCGCGGTTGGCCGCGGCGCGAGTCTCGGCCAGGTCCAGCAGACGGGGCCAGGGCAGGCTGCCCTGCGCGTCTGTCATGGCCGGCGCGCCTGTTGTGGGGCCCGTTGTCGATTCGGCGCCAAGGTCTGCGCCAGCGGTAGGGCCCAGCTTCAGGCTCCACTGCGTCCCGGGTTGCCAGGTGGCGGGGTTGACCGATGTTGCGGCGGTAGCCGCCATCGCCGCCAGCCAGCCAGCCGACCACAAGGTCAGCACAAGAGCATGCCTGGCCGTACCCAAGGCGCTGCCGCGAGGAGGCTGTGAGACGGGGCGAGCCGATGCAAAAGCTTGAAAACGAGGCATGCGAGACAGGCAAAACAGGTATGGCGTATATACAGATTACCCATTTAGGAATATCTCGTGTGCGTGTTTAGGTGTTTCTGCCGCCCCTCATTTCAAGGTTTCATGTTGCGTGTAGATGTTAACCCTGTACGATCTGACGTGTCAGAACATTAGATTTGGGTTGTGCAACACGAAAGCACGTTTTTACCACCGCTAGAAGGAGATACATCATGCGTCAATTGCAAACACAAGAAGTCAAGGCTGTCTCTGGTGCCGGCCTGCTGGGCGGCATCCTGAACACCGGCGCCCAAGCTGGTGCTGCTATCGGCAACGGTCTGCTGACCGGTGGCGCCATTGTCATCAAGCCTGTCGTGACCGGCACTGTGAACGTGCTGAAGTTCCTGCTCTAATCGAGTCAGGACTGCATTCGCTCCACTTTAAGCGTCCTAGTTGGCCCGGACTTCATGTCCGGGCTTTTTTATTTGGTCGACGCTTTTATATTTGAATATATAACCACTGCGGGTTATTGGTGGAGGTTTGTGCGGCGCATCAATTTCCTCGATGAGAAACTGATTATGTTCTGGATATGGACAATGTCCAATATCGACACTTCAGCGCCGATTCACGATATTCATCGCCTCAACTGTGCGCGGGCTTGGCGCTGCTGTCCACATCCAGCGAGCGCGACAGCTCCTTGCGGAAGCGGTTGAGCTCTTGCACGCTGGCGAAGCTGCGGTCCATCAGCGAGCTCAGGTTGAAGAGGATGCGCTCGACCACCTTGTTCTCCCACACGGTGTCGAACTGGATCTGCTTGTCCAGCCAGGTTTCCAGCCACTCGGGGTCGGGCAGGCGCGACTGGATGGTGTCGCGCGGGAAGAGCTTGGTGCTCACATGCAGATTGGTCGGGTGCAGGGCCTGGGCCGTGCGGCGCGCGCTGGCCATCAGCACACCCACCTTGGTGAAGGCGGCACGGGCCTCGTCGCCGAAGCGGTTGAGCGCCTTCTTCATGTAGCGCAGGTAGGCGCCACCGTGGCGGGCTTCGTCGCGCGAGAGCGTCTCGTAGATGGCCTTGATCACCGGCTCCGTGTGCCACTCGGCGGCGCGGCGGTACCAGTGGTGCAGGCGCACTTCGCCGCAGAAATGCAGCATCAGGGTCTCCAGAGCCGGCGCGGGGTCGAACTCGAAGCGCACCTCGTGCAGTTCCTGCTCGGAGGGGACCAGGTCAGGGCGAAAGCGCCGCAGGTACTCCATCAGCACCAGCGAGTGCTTCTGCTCTTCGAAGAACCACACGCTCATGAAAGCCGAGAAGTCGCTGTCGTCGCGGTTGTCGCGCAGGAACATCTCCGTGGCCGGCAGGGCCGCCCATTCGGTGATGGCGTTCATCTTGATGGTCTGTGCCTGCTCGTCACTCAGCAAGCTGGCATCGAAACGGTCCCAGGGGATGTCGGAGTCCATGTTCCAACGGACGGCTTCGAGTTGCTTGAACAGTTCGGGATAAAGCATGGCGTTCTCCTTTGGATGTGCCGCATAGGAGGCAGGGCTCGCGGACGGCCGGCATTAGGCTAAAGCAGATTCATGACCGCCAGAAGAAGGCTTGCAGACAAAGCTGTGACAGGCAGGGTCTTTCCAGGGTCTTTCGAAAAGCAGAAAAGGCGCCTGGCCAGCATGTGTATCGACCTTGTCGACGAAAAGGATGTGTCAGAGCGTGCACACTGGATAGTGATCAACTGCATCTGAGTACGTCTGAACAAGCGTATCTGAATCATGAAGCTCAAGCCTGTCTCCTGGATGACCGCCTGCCATTCCATGGCGCTCGTTGCGATCCCTTCGATCCTGGGTTTGGCCCTGGGTGTGTTGGCGCCGCTGGCCCGTGCCGCTTCGCCCGGCGAGGCAACGCCCGCAGCCTGCCCCACCCTGCTCAACAAGACCTTCCCGCGCCTGCAAGACGAGAAGCCCCAATCGCTGTGCCAGTACAGCGGCCAGGTGCTGCTGGTCGTCAACACGGCCAGCTACTGCGGTTTCACCAAGCAGTACAAGGGCCTGGAGGCGCTGTATGCCAAATACAAGGACAAGGGCCTGGTGGTTTTGGGCTTCCCGTCCAATGACTTTGGCAGTCAGGAGCCGGGCACGGCCAAGGAGATCGCCGATTTCTGCGCCAACACCTACGGCGTCAAGTTCCCCATGTTCGCCAAGAGTCACGTGGTGGGCGACGAGGCCAATGCCTTGCATGCGGCGCTGCGCGAAGCCACGGGCACGCGCCCTAAATGGAATTTCTACAAGTACCTGATCGGGCGCGATGGCCAGGCCGTCAAGGCCTACAGCAGCATGACCGCGCCGGACGATCAAGACCTGATCGAGGACATCGAAAAGCAGTTGACCGAGAAAAAGAGATGAGAGAAGAGATGAGCGACTGACCAACCCCCGCAGGAGGCGCCATGAACGTGATCCCGCTGCAAGCCAGTCACACAGACGTTGCCAAACAGGCCCTGCCGCACATCGTGGCCTTCTTCGAAGGCCTCAAACGGGAAGACCTGCGCACGCTGGAGCATCTCTACGCCCGACAAGCCCGCTTCAAAGACCCCTTCAATGACGTGCAGGGGCTGGTGGAGATCGAAGCGGTGTTCGCCCACATGTTCCAGGCCCTGGAGATGCCGCACTTCACGGTGCAGGCGCGCATGGCGCAGGGCCAGCAGGCCTTTGTGACCTGGGACTTCCGTTTTCGGCACAAAGGCCAGCCGGACTGGCAGACCATCCATGGCGCCACGCGTTTCAAGTTCGATGCCGATGGCTTGATCGTCGAGCACCGTGACTACTGGGATGCGGCCGAGGAGCTGTATGAAAAATTACCGCTCGTCGGGATGCTGATGCGCTGGCTCAAACGGCGGGTCATGCGCCGTCCTGGTTGAAGGGGCCGAAGGCTTTGAGGCAAAAAAAACCCCGTCACGAAGACGGGGCGCGCAAAGCGTTGTTGAGGCGTTGTTGTGTAGATCCCTTTGAGTCCGTGTGACAGCACGTGCAGAAAATGTAGAGGGATCCGCCATTCCTCGAATCCCTCTGTAGGGGGGTGTCCCGGTTCGCGGCACGATCAACGCACGTTGTTTCCCCAGGAGGCCACGTGAAGGGGCGGCTGCGACCCGCTTAAATAGGGGGGGCTTGTGCACAAAGGCACGTGACGATGCGCCCTGGCTGTCCCAACACCTCAAGTTGGGGGATGACGGCACCGATGGAGACGTCATGATGGCCTTGAGGTCCTGTGAAGAGACCTTATCTACAAGGCAAGTCTGAAGGACCACGGAGTATCGTTCATGCACATGCTTTACAACTCGGACAGTTATGCGGTCGTCCAGATCGAGCTGCCCGCCACGGAGTTGGCCTTGTCGGTCGACCCGGCCACCAGCCTCAAACGCGGAGGCTATGAAATCGTGGACAAGTTCGCACGCAAGGAACTGTTCATCGAGGGCGCCCTGGCCGAGTCGTTCAAGGAAGGCGTGGAAGCCCTGATCGAGACCTCGCCCAGCGTCGAGGAATTCGACGCTTACCTGGAGCGCTTCGCGGGCATGGCTCAGCAGCCAGTCGTGATGCATTGATCACAAACCAGGATTGATACGCCCGCAAGGGCTCAAGCGCCAGCCCATTCCCGCCGACAACCGATCACGCCTCAAAGCGTGAATCGGATCAGTGCAAGGTCCCGCCCGGAAGGCGGGGCCGTTTTTGGGAAAGGCGCATGTCGCAAGCTTGGATGGAGCCTCATTACGATGCCGCCGCGCTGCTCGCAGCATGGGTCATCGCGGTGTATGCGCTCTACGTGCAGAGTCTGGTGGTGCGCCGCGTGCAGGCCCACGACCGAGAAACAGGCATCGCCTGGTTGCTGGGGGGCGCATTGTGCGTTGGCACCGGCATCTGGGCCGAAGGCCTGCTGAACCTCGTCTCGCTGCAACTGCCCGTTCAACTGGGCTATGTGCGGGCCATCGTGCTGGCGTCCTGGCTGCCCGCCGTCGTGATCAGCGCGGGCACGATCTGGCTGCATTGTCATGAGCGACTGTCCCTGCGCATGCGCATGACGGGTGGCATCTTGACCGCCACAGCCATGTGCCTGCTGGGCTTCATCAACGTCTCGTCCATTGTGCTCAAGCCCCACATCGAGTGGGATGGCGTCACGCTGGGCTCGGCCGCCTGCGCCATGTTGCTGGCCTGCTTCTTCGGCTCCATCCTCATCCGCTGGGCACAGCGCGGGCCCTTGCGTCACGGGCGCACCCTGCTGGTATCGGGTGCCGTGGCTTCGCTGTTTCGCTTCGGGCAGATCCTGATGATCATGGCCATCAGCGTGCCTGCCGGGACGGTGTGCCTGAGCGCGGACCAGATCTCGGGCGATGCCTTGCAGTTCCTGTCGAGCTGCGCGGTGCTGCCGTTGCTGGCCCTGGTGCATCTGGGCACTGTGCTGGACGACCGTTCCGTGCGTCGCCACGAGGCCTTGAGGCTGTCCTTGCAGCAGGCGCAGGCTGCGCTGCAGGAGGCGGCGGAACACGATGCCAGCACCGGGCTGCTCAATCGTGTGGGTTTTGAAAAGGCGCTGCGCGGTCTGCTTGGTGATGATGGCCGCCAGGTGCTGTCGCTGTGTGTGTTCCGCCTCAGCCTGGATGGCTTCAAGACCCATGTGGACACCTATGGCGAAGACCTGGGGGACACGACCGTTCGCCATCTGGCCGGCCGCCTGCGTGGCCTGGTGCGAGATGGCGACGTGCTGGCGCGCGCGGATACCGACGAATACCTGCTGCTGTGCAATGGCCTGAGCGACGAGCACCAGGTGGCCCAGTTGGCGCAGCGGCTGGGCGAGGCTATCCACGAGCCCTGCCTGATCAAGGACCATGACATGGTGCTGAGTTGTTCCATCGGCATCGCCTGCTTTCCGGCCAGCAACAACGCCGATCAGTTGCTGGGCCACTCGCGTGATGCCATGCTGACGGCGCGCAAGGCAGGCGGTGGCGTCTACTGCTTCTACGAGCGCGGCATGGACCGCATCGGCGCTGACCAGGTCGAGATGCAGCGTGACCTGCGTCATGCCATCGTACGCCGTGAGTTGTCCCTGCACTTCCAGCCCAAGCTGCGGGCCAGCGACCATGCCGTGTCGGGCGCCGAGGCCCTGCTGCGCTGGGCGCATCCCGAACGCGGCTCGGTCAGTCCGGCGCTGTTCATCCCCGTGGCGGAGCGCTTCGGCCTCATCGGCGAGCTGGGGCGCTGGGTGCTGGACGAGGCCTGCCGGCATATCCGTGTCTGGCATGAGGCCGGGCTGCACCTGCCCGTGGCCATCAACCTGTCGGCCCACCAGTTGCGGCAGCCCGATCTGGAATGGCAGGTGCGGGACGCGCTCAAGCGTCACCGCGTGCCGGCCCGCATGCTCATCATGGAGATCACCGAGTCGGCGGCGATGGATGACATCGATGCCTCGCTGCGTGTGTTCGACATGCTCGACGCCATTGGCGTTCGGCTGGCCATCGACGACTTTGGAACAGGCTATTCGAGCTTGAGCTACCTGCGTCGGTTGCCAGCACGGCAGCTCAAGATCGACCGCAGCTTCGTGAAGGATCTGGATGCCTCGCTGGATGCGCAGGCCATCGTGGAGGCCGTGGTGCGTTTGTCGCATGCCTTGGGCCTCAAGGTGGTGGCTGAAGGCGTCGAAACAGAGGTTCAGGCGCGCATCCTGGCGCAACTTCAGTGCGATGAACTGCAAGGCTTTCTGTTTGCCAAGCCCATGCCTGAAGCGGCCTTGCTGGCCTGGTTGGTTCAGCGTGACACCCAGGTACCGGTGACAAGCTCGGTCCCGCCGGGGCATGCTGTGTTGGATGAAGAAGACCGGCGCAGCTGGTCGGAACTGGAGTCGGCAAGTTCGCCATGAGCCCTGATCAAGCTTCGTTCATGCAATGGTGGTGGTTGTTGATCGCCCTGTTGGCGGTGGCCATGCTGATGATGCTGCTGCGCGGCTGGTTGAGTGCGCGCAAGCCCGCGCGTGAGCCCGCGCCGCCAGAAGTGGTCGCGCCGGCGCTCGCCGCGCCCCTGGTGCCTGCGGCCGCGAATGGGGCCGATGTGCAGGACCCGGTGACGGGCCTGGCCACGCGCTTGTCGCTCGAAGACCAGCTGGCTGCTGCGGTGATGCGGGCCGAAGCGCGGCAGCGCCGCCTGGCCTTGCTCTACATCGACCTGGATGGCTTCAAGCCCATCAACGATGCCTTGGGTCATGCCAGTGGCGATGCCTTGCTGCGCGAGGTGGGGCAGCGCCTGTCCCGCATGGGCCGGGCCACCGACACCGTGGCCCGCATGGGCTCCGACGAGTTTCTGATGCTGCTCGATGGCGACCCGGACAGCGCCTCGGCCTCCCTGGTGGCCGACCGTGTGCGCCATCACCTGCAGCTGCCTTACGCCGTACAGGGGCGTGAGGTGCGGCTGTCGTGCTCGATCGGCATCGTGATGTTCCCGGACCACGGGCCGCGTGGCAAGCTGATCGCCCGAGCGGACGCAGCCATGATGGCGGCCAAGCATGCCGGCGGCAACATGCACTGCTTCTTCGAAGACAGCATGGACCTCAATGCGCAGGGCGTCATCGATTTGCAGCGTGAACTGCGTCAGGCCATCGAGACGCAATCGGGCCTGTGCCTGCACTACCAGCCCAAGGTGGCCAGCCGCAACGGCCAGATCACCGGGGTGGAGGCGCTGGTGCGCTGGCAGCATCCCGAGCGTGGCCTGCTGTTGCCGGCGGATTTCCTGCCGGTGGCCGAGCGCTTTGGCCTGGTCGCTGCGCTGGGCCAATGGGTGACCGAGGAGGCCTGCCGTCAGGTGCGTACGTGGCAGGCTCAGGGCCTGAACATGCGCGTGGCCATCAATTTGTCGGGGCACCAGTTGCGCCAGGCTGATCTGGTGGAGAAGACCCGCGATGCGTTCACGCACTACCAGGTATTGCCCGAGCTGTTCACCTTCGAGGTGAGCGAGACCGCTGCAATGGAGGATGCCAAGTCCTCACTGCGCGTGTTCGAGCGCCTGTCGCAACTGGGGGTGAGCCTGTCGATCGATGATCTGGGCACGGGCTACTCCAGCCTGAGTTACCTGCGCAAGCTGCCGTTGAGCCAGTTGAAGATTGACCGTAGTTTCGTGCAGGGCGTGGACAAGGAGGAAGACGCCAAAGCCATCGTGAGGGCGGTGATCAAGCTCGCCCACGCGCTGGGTCTGGAGGTCGTGGCCGAAGGTGTGGAAACCGAGTCGCAGCAGCGCATGCTCATGCGCCTGGGCTGCGACCAGATGCAGGGCTACTTCCTGGCCAGGCCCATGCCGGCGGCCCATGTGCAGCAGTGGCTGACGGGTGATGAGCTGCCTGCGCGGCGCCCGGGCTTTAAAGCATCCGACTTCAAGCGCGACGAACGCGACCAGGAGCCGGGCTCTTCGATCCAGTGATGGATTCAGTGATGGTGGGCGCCGCCAGGGCCTGTCACGGGGGCGGGTGGGCGCACGCTGGCCAACACATGCCGCGCCATGCTTTGCGCCACTTCCTTCTCGGGCACGAACACGGCCACGCCCAGATCCTGGCGCAAGAGCTGTGCTTCGTCTTCGCTATGGCTGACCACCAGGATGCTGGCGGCGCGGTTGAGCTGGCGGGTGATGTCGACCAATTGGTGGACCAGCACACTGTCCGGGATGGTGATGACCAGCATGGCGGCGCGCGCAATGTGCGCCTGGATAAGCGTGGCCGGATCAGCCAGATCACCTGAGACGGCGGGCACGTGCTCGCGGCGCAGGGCTTCCACTGTTTCGCGGCTGGCGTCGGCGATCACCACATCGACATGGTCGGCATGAAGCCGTGCGGCGATCTGCCTGCCAAGCTCGCCATAACCGGCCAGCACCACCTGCCCGCTGAGCTTGGTCACGTCCACATTGCTGGGCAACTGGGCCAGCGGGTCGTCACGCTCGGCCAGGCGACGAGCCCAGGCGGAACGCGCCTGCATCCAGTTGAGCAAGGGCTCGAGCACGCCAAAGATTGCCGAGTTGGCGGCAATGGACACGAGGGCGCCGGCCAGGATCAGGTTCTGGCCCTCTTTGGGCAGCAGGCCCAGGGCGCTGCCCAGGCTCGCGAGGATGAAGGAGAACTCACCGATCTGCGCCAGGCTGGCCCCCACCGTGAGCGCCGTGGCCAGCGGGTAGCGAAACAGCAGCACCAGGGCCACGGCCGCGATCGTCTTGCCCAGCAGGATGATGGCCACGGTGGCGGCCAGCTTGACGGGCGACTGCCACAGCACGGCCGGGTCGAACAGCATGCCCACGGAGACGAAGAACAGCACGGCGAAGGCGTCGCGCAGTGGCAGTGATTCGTCCGCTGCGCGGTGGCTGAACTCGGACTCCTGCATCATCATGCCGGCGAAGAAGGCGCCCAGTGCGAACGAGACATCGAAGAGTATGGCCGCACCATAGGCCACGCCCACGGCCGCAGCGACGACGCACAGCGTGAACAGCTCGCGCGAACCCGAGCGCGCCACCCACCACAGCATCTTGGGGAACACCCGCCGCCCCACGATCAGCATGGTGGCGATGAAGGCCATGACCTTGGCCAGGGTGATGGCCAGCGTCATCCACAAGGGCTGTGCATGGGCCGGAGCATGGGCATCCGGGGCGGGGGAGGCATGGAGCATGGTGGCGAAGGCCGGCAGCAACACCAGCACGAGCACCATCACCAGGTCTTCCACGACCAGCCAGCCCACGGCGATGCGGCCATTGACCGTGTCCAGCAAGCCGCGCGACTCCAGGGCCTTGAGCAGGACCACGGTGCTGGCCACCGACAGGCACAGGCCGAACACGAGTGCCGGGCCCAGTGACCAGCCCCAGAAGAAGGCGGTGCCGGCACCCATGGCCACGGCCACCAGGATCTGCACGATGGCGCCCGGAATGGCGATGCGCTTGACCGCCATGAGGTCGGACACCGAGAAGTGCAGCCCGACACCGAACATCAGCAGCATCACGCCGATCTCGGCCAGTTGGCTTGCCAGATGGACATCGGCGATGAAGCCCGGGGTGGTCGGGCCGATCAGGATGCCAGCCATCAAATAGCCCACCAGGGGCGGCATGTGCAGGCGTGTGGCGATGAAGCCGAAGACAAGCGCGAGACCGAAGCCGGCGGCGATGGTGGAGATCAGGCTGACGTCATGGGGCATCGTGTGGGGGGTGTCCTGTCTTGTAGGTGAAGTGGGGGAACGCCAAAGGCCAGACCCATTCTACGAAGCCGGCGGGTGCCGCGCCCCTTTTTTCAGTGCCTGGGATGCCCCTCATGGGGGTTTTGCGCCATCTCACTAAAATGGCGGAATGAACACGCCCCAGCCCGCGCCCCAGTCCACCTCGGCTACTGTGCCCGTTGCACGCCGCCCCTACACCCGCGCCGCCCAGCTGCCGGAGATCATGCGCCAGCGCATCGTGGTGCTCGACGGTGCCATGGGCACCATGATCCAGCGCTACAAGCTGGGTGAGGCCGACTACCGGGGCACGCGTTTCGCCGAGCACCACAAGGACCTCAAGGGCAACAACGAGTTGCTGCAGTTGACCAAGCCCGAGGTGATCCAGGAGATCCATGAGCAGTACCTGGCTGCAGGTGCCGACCTGATCGAGACCAACACCTTTGGCGCCACCACCGTGGCCCAGGAAGACTACGACCTGCCCGAGCTGGCCTACGAGATGAACCTCGTGGCGGCCCGTATGGCCCGTGCCGCCTGCGACAAGTACAGCACGCCCGATAAGCCGCGCTTCGTGGCCGGCGCCATCGGCCCGACACCGCGTACCGCCAGCATCAGCCCCGATGTGAATGACCCAGGCGCCCGCAACATCGATTTCGACACGCTGCAACAGGCCTATTACGAGCAGGCCAAGGCCTTGCTGGAAGGCGGCGCCGACGTCTTCCTGATCGAAACCATCTTCGACACGCTCAATGCCAAGGCCGCCATCTTCGCGGTCGATCAGCTCTTCGAGGACACTGGCGAGCGCCTGCCCATCATCATCTCGGGTACGGTGACCGATGCCTCGGGCCGCATCCTCTCGGGCCAGACCGTGAGTGCCTTCTGGCATTCGGTGCGGCACGCGCATCCGCTGGCCATCGGCCTGAATTGCGCGCTCGGTGCGTCGCTGATGCGGCCTTATATCGAGGAGCTGTCCAAGATCGCGGGCGACACCTTCATCAGCTGCTACCCCAATGCCGGCCTGCCCAACCCGATGAGCGACACGGGTTTTGACGAGACGCCCGAGATCACCGGCGGCCTGGTCGAGGAGTTCGCCAAGTCGGGCTTCCTCAACATCGCAGGCGGCTGCTGCGGCACGACCCCCGATCACATCGCGGCCATCGCCAAGCGTGTGGGCGCCTACAAGCCGCGCTGCCTGCACGAAGGCGCGACGGGCTTCATCAGTGGCTTGAAGGCGGCTTGACAGCGAACAGGGCCATCACTTGATGATGGCCGAGGCGATGGCGCGCAGCGGCAGCTCGCGCTCCACGCCGCCCATCTTCATGGCTTCCTTGGGCATGCCGTAGACCACGCAGCTGTCTTCGTCCTGGCCGATGGTGCTGGCGCCGGCTTCGCGCATTTCCTTGAGGCCGCGCGCGCCGTCGTCACCCATGCCCGTCATGATGATGCCCAGGGCATTGCGGCCCGCAGCGCGGGCCACCGAGCGAAAGAGCACATCCACCGAAGGGCGGTGACGGGACACGGGCGGGCCGTCCACCACCGAGACGCGGTACTGGGCACCGCTGCGCTCCAGCGTGAGGTGGCGGCCTCCGGGGGCGATCAGAGCCAGGCCATCGTGCACGCGGTCGCCATGGGCGGCTTCGCGCACTTCGATGTCACAGACCGAGTTGAGACGCTGCGCAAAGGCCGCCGTGAACTGGGCCGGCATGTGCTGCACCACGACGATGCCGGGGCTGTTGGACGGCAGCTCGCGCAGCACGGTCTCCAGGGCCTGCGTGCCGCCGGTGGACGTGCCGATGGCCACCACGCGGTCGGTGGTTTCACTCATGGCGCGGTGCGGCGTGGAGGGCAGCACGGCGTCGGCCGTCAGCTTGGCGGCGACCTTGGCCACGGGCGCGGCGGCCGTGGGCGAAATGCGCTTGAGCCGTGCATGCGCGGCGGCCTTGACCACCGAGATCAGGTCGTCCGACTCTTCCATCAGGTGTTGCTTGAGGCCAGCCTTGGGCTTGGCCACGATGCTCACAGCACCGGCCGACATGGCCTGCATCGTGGTCTCGGCACCTTGCGTGGTCAGCGTCGAGCAGATCACCACCGGCGTGGGGCGCTCGCTCATGATCTTGCGCAGGAAGGTCAGGCCATCCATGCGCGGCATCTCGACGTCCAGCACGATCACATCCGGCCATTCCTGGGCCATGCGGTTCATGGCGAACACAGGGTCGGCAGCGGCGCCGATGACCTGGATGCCGCGATCGGAAGACAGCAGTTGCGTCATCACCTGCCGCACCACGGCGGAGTCGTCGACGATGAGCACGCGTATGGGTTGGGGCATGTCGGGTCAGTCCGGGCGTTTGCGGTAGATGGAGGGGCGGACCATCTGCAACTGGTCGGTCACCCCATGCAGGCTCTCGGAGTGGCTGATGAAGAAGTAGCCGCCGGGCTTGAGCAGAGGGATGAGCCGTGCCATGACCGCCTGCTTGGTCTCCACCGAGAAGTAGATCATGACATTGCGCAGGAAGATCACGTCGAATTGCCCCACATCGGGCAGGCGCTCGTTGAGGTTGATCTGGTCGAAGATCACGCGCTCGCGCAAGGGGCGGTCGATCAGGAACCAGCCGTCCTGGCGCCCCACACCCTTGAGGCAGTAGCGTGCTTTCAGGGGCTTGGGGATGTTGGTGGCGTCTTCGATCGGGTAGAGCGCCTGGCGGCCCGCTTCCAGCACGCGGGTGCTGATGTCGGAGGCCAGGATCTCGAAGCGGGTGTGGCCCAGCACATCGGCCAGCACCATGGACAGGGTGTAGGCCTCTTCGCCGCTTGAACAGGCCGCGCTCCAGAAGCGCACATCGCCCTGGCCACGCAGGCTGGGCAAGACGTACTGGTTCAGGAACTCGAAGTGCTTGGGTTCGCGAAAGAAGTAGGTCTCGTTGGTGGTCAGCAGGTCGACCGCCGTCTGGCGCTCTTTGGCGTCTTGCTGGATCAGGTTCAAATAGTCGCCATAGCTGTCCAGGCCCTTGGCAGCCAGCCGCTTGGCCAGTCGGCCGCTGATCAGCGGCTTCTTGGCATTGCTCATGGTGATGCCGGCCTGATCGAAGATCATCTGCCGGAAGCCCTTGAACTCGCGCTCATTGAGGATGACGTTGCTCATGCAGCGTGGCTCCACTTCAGTGCTCTGTTGTACGGGATGCGTCGCCGCCACCTGTGCCATTGAGCATGGACAACTCGTCGACCGACAGCACCTTGCCCAGGTTGAGCAGGATCACGAAGTTGTTGTTGATCTTGGCCATGCCGTCGATGAAGTCGGCACGGATGCGCGTGCCAAAGGATGGTGGCGGCTCGATCTGCGTGCCGTCGATCTGGCGCACGGCGCTGACGGCATCGACGATGATGCCCAGCACGAAGGTGTCCTCGTCGGACTGCACTTCAAGGATCACGATGCAAGTGCGGCGCGAGACCTCGGTGCGGGTGCGACCAAAGCGCGCATTCAGATCAATCACAGGGACCACGGCCCCGCGCAGGTTGATCACACCGCGCATGAAGCTGGGCATCATCGGCACAGTGGTGAGGTTGCCGTACTCGATGATCTCGCGCACGCGCAGGGTGGCCACGCCGAAGAGCTCGCCCCCCAGGCTGAAGATCAGGTACTGGCTGACCATGCTGCCGCCCTTGCCGGCCGAGGCCTCACGGCTGGTGGTGGCAGCCTGCTTGCTCAAAGTGAGTCCGCTCATGATCGTTTACTCCTCAAACTTGACGAATTCTTGCTGATCGACCAGGTGGCCGTCGTGCTTGCGGCGCGTCGTCAGAGGCTTGCGCGTGGCGCTATTGGCCACGGCGGACGAAGCCGAGCGGGCGATGCGGTTGACCGCCTTGTTGGCAACGCTGCTCGGGCTCGACACGCTGTTGGTGGTGAAGTAGGTCATCAGCTCTTGCAACTGTTCGGCTTGGCTGCTCATTTCTTCGGCAGTTGCGGCCAGTTCTTCAGAGGCGCTGGAGTTCTCCTGCGTCAGCTGCGACAGCTGGGTCACGGCTGTGTTGATCTGGCCGATGCCGGACGACTGTTCATCGGAGGCCGAGGCGATCTCCTGCACCAGGTCCGAGGTCTTGGAGATGGTGGGCACGATGGCATTGAGCAGCTCGCCGGCACGTTCGGCCAGCGACACGCTGGACTTGGCCACTTCGCCGATCTCCTGCGCGGCTTCCTGGCTGCGTTCGGCCAGCTTGCGCACCTCGTCGGCCACCACGGCAAAGCCCTTGCCATGTTCACCGGCACGGGCGGCTTCGATGGCCGCGTTCAGGGCCAGCAGGTTGGTCTGGTAGGCGATGTCATCAACGATGCTGATCTTGTCGGCGATCACCTTCATGGCCTGCACGGTTTCCTTCACGGCCTGGCCGCCTTCCACGGCTTCCTTGGCGGCCTTGCTGGACATGCCTTCGGTCACCTTGGCGTTCTCGGCGTTTTGCTGCACCGAGCTGGACATCTCTTCCATCGAGGCCGAGGTCTCTTCCACGCTGGAAGCCTGCTCGCTGGCGCCCTGGCTGATGCTTTGCGCCGTGGCGGACACCTGCTCGGCCGCAGCCGACAAGGCATTCGAGGAACTGCGCACCTCGCCGATGATCTGCGACAGTCGATCCGACATGCCCTTGATGGCAGCCAGCATGCTGCTGTCGTCGCCGGGCTTGACCTGCACCTGCACGGTCAGGTCGCCTTGCGCGATCTTGCTGACCACGTCGGCCGCGTAAGCGGGTTCGCCACCGAGCTGCTTGATCAGGCTGCGGGCGATGGCAAAGCCGATCAGGCCAATCGTGATCAAGGTGATGCTGGCAACGATGAGGCCTGTGACGTTGGCCGATTGCTGCGTGGCGGCCGCTTCTTCCGAGCCTTTCTTGGCCAGCTCCAGGTTGTACTGGCGGTGTTCGTCCAGCGCCGTACTGATCTTGGCGACAATGGGGCGGCCTTTGATTTGCGACTCCACCGCATCCTCGCGTTTGCCCGCGTGCACCAACTCTGATGTCCTGCGCCACACCACCATGGCATCGGCCAGCGCCGAGCGATCAGCGGCCAGCAGGGCCTTGTCTTTGTCGTCGGCAATCAGCGGTTCGTATTTCTTGAAGGCGACTTCAGCCTTGGCAGCCATGTCGGCCACGGTCTTATCGATCTCGTCGATCCGATCCTTGTCGTGGTCGGCAACCTGTTGCCAGGTGCGTGTGCGCAGCGTGGCAATCGACGTGGCGGCTTCATCCAGTGCCAGGATGCTGGGCATCACATTGACATAAGAGAAGTTGGCCGCGTCATAGACTTTTTTCATCTGAACGGTGGCGACACCGGCAAGCACGGCCACGCCGATCAGCGCAGATAGCACAAGCAAGATGAACTTCTGGGCAACGGTGAGGTTCTTCATGATGGAGCGTCCTTCTTTAAAGAGAGGTGGCGTGCTGTACGGTTGGCCATCAGCCCGCGTTGTGCACACGCGGTCCTTGAGCGACGTGTTGGTTCAACAAACCAGCCTCGCTCTCTTGAGTGACTTGAGCCAGCAGATTGGGCACATCGAGCAGCAAGGCCACGGCCCCACTGCCCAGGATGGTGAAGCCGCTGATGCCGCGGATCTGCTGGAACACCTTGCCCAGCGGCTTGATGACGGTCTGCAACTCGCCCATGAGCTGG
>RXJQ01000059.1 GCA_003963115.1 Burkholderiales bacterium | reverse complement strand
CAAGGACATTGAGAGCCTGTTGCCGCATCGCTGGCAGCCGGCGGGATGACTGCCTGATCAGCGGTCAACATGTGTTGGCTGGACGCTTACGACGCAGGAAACTGCTGCATCAGTTGGCTGACCATTTCGAGTGCGCAGGAGGCTGCAGCCCCGTGGTGGGAAGCCACCTGGAATGCACTTTCAGGCGCTGAGCCAAGCAGTGATTGGATGGCCTTTGCTTCTTGCACCTCCAGCTCAGCAAGCTGCTCGTAACTTGAGTAGCGGCGAAAATAGAACTGATGAGCCTCGCGGGTCACGACGTCACCGCTGAGACCTAACGGTGCGGCAGCGGCTTCGATTTGCTCGTAACTTGCGTTTGCAAAGAAGACGATTACGCTATCCATGGTGCTGTGATGAAGGGCCTAACGCCCAAGGTAAGCGGCGCCGGAGCCGAAGGCGGAGGGTACCGACACTGGCCATGAAAATGGCGAAGCCATGGCCAGTGTTGGCGTCCGCTTGACCGCCCAGTTAGGCGCCGGCATGACTCAGGTGGCTTTTGGACGAACCAGCTTGATTTGCAGTTCGCAACCGACAGCCTTTGCGTAGCGCTTCAACGTGGTGAGCGATGGCGCGTGCTTGCCGGCAGCTTCAAGTCGAGAGACGGCACTTTTTGTTGTGCCCATGCGCTCGGCGACGGCGTCTTGAGTCAACCCTGCGCGTGCGCGAGCCTTGAGTAGTTGGTTGACGACCTGGTACTCAAGCTCCAATGACTCATATGCTTCAGCGAAGCCTTTACGCTCACGAGCCTTGGCCAGAAACTGGTCATGGTTGTGACGAACAGGCGTGTACTTGAGATCAGCCATGTTGCAACTCCTTTAAGCGTTTGCGGGCAAGCTTCAGTTCTTTATCTGGCGTTTGCTGAGTTTTCTTGATGAAGGCGTGCAGAACGATGACGCGCTTGCCAACCAAGAAGCAATAGAAGGCGCGGCCGATGCCAGACTTACCGCGCGGACGCAACTCAAATAAGCCATCACCAAAGGCTCGCGAGTGCGGAAGCCGGAGGTTTGGGCCGTATTCCATGAGCAGCTCAGCCAAGCGAGCATAGTCGGCGAGGACGTCTACAGGCCATGACTCGATCTCGGTCAGGACGCGCTCATGAAAGTATTCGATTTCAAACACCATGAATAGATGTTAGCATAAATGCTAACATCGTACAACGGGCGGCCTGGGGTGCCTAACGCCCAAGTTAACCGGCGCCGCAGCCCGATAGGGCGGAGGGCACCAATACTGGCCATGAAAATGGCGAAGCCATGGCCAGTATTGGCGTCCGCGTTGAACGCCCCGTTAGGCTGTGGCGCGTAGGAGAGGGCGTTGAGAACACGACAACCCCAGCTGCTTTGATACTGCGAGGCATTGCCATTGCCGCGCTCCCTTGGCTGTTTGATGTTCCTGCATTTTGCACTGAACCGAATGACTTAGGGCGAGGGCGGCACACCATGGTGGCGACGGCTTGAGCGCAACGAATTACAAGCCAGCCGATTTCGAGTACAAGGCAGCGGTGGCGAATGCCACGGCTGTGAGCTGTTGTGTGTTGGCTTGCCAGCGCACCCAGCGCAGCACTGGCCGCAGGACGGCCAGCCACGAAGCTTTGGCGAATGGCGCTTTGGCGCCGTTGACAGGTGAGCAGGCTGCCGTAGGTCAGACAGCCAGATTGAACCGTTGCATTGCGCCCTCAGGAGTGCCCGTTGAGCCTGAATCACCAGGGCCCACAGTCAGATGATCCTACCCCGCAAGCTACGCAGAAAACGAGCACAAAAATGACGGGTAGTAGCAGTATGCAAACACCAAGCGCGTATGCGACATAGACAGCCTTCGGCAAAAGCCAAGCAAGGCTCAGCTTGGATGAGTGCCTATTCAACGATGCCCCATCTTTTGCATCACTCATATTCATCGATGGCCTAACGCCCAGGTTAACCGGCAAAAATGCGGAGCATTTTTGTCCGTGTTGAACCTACAGTTAGGCAGTTGATTGGTGCTCGGTTTGGGGGTAATTCTCAATTTGACTTGGAGTCAAAATATATATAAGAGAGTGCTTTTACTTTTTATTTACTCTATCAGTTCGATATATCCCTCCCTCCAGAGCACCTTCAAGGCCTGAAAGTTCAGCAAATGCGCTTTTATTTCCGCTGCAAGTTCCATGTTGGCAGGTTGCGTTTCTGCAAATGCGACTCCGCCTGACACCCCAGCTGATATAAGTCGATAGTCTTGGTTGTGCCATCTGATGGGTAGATCATTTTTCGCAATTATCAAATCCATTTTCCCTCCGTTAGGTTGATTTCCATGCGGTGGTGCTCTGTATGATTTTCCTGCAATGCTTGATACTCCAAAAAATTATGGTCTTCTGTCGTTTTTGTTAAGTATTTGCTTGCAGTAAATATTTAATGACCCCTTCAAGGTGAGTAGCTCCATCCTAGCGGCATCCGCATAATTTATTTTATCCAATAAAATTTGATGGGTGATGATTTCGCGCATCTTTTTGTATCTGTTGTGCCAAAATTCTTCGCAAGAGTTTTTCCCGCTCTGAGGTTGGCTGGGCATGCAATAACTTTTGGGGTTCTTTGCTATGACATTTTGCATTTCCTGCTCTTCCGCAGCATTTTTAATTAATTCATCTTCATGTATGGCTTCACTTTTTCCAGGCAACTTCTGTAAGGCCTTAAATCTTGGCAACCCAAGATTTAAGACGTGTATGCATCCAGGGCTTGCGTCGGCCTGAGCGTTTTGTAACAATTGTTCGTATTCGTTGATGTATGCAATCAATTTTTCTGTTTGCGCATCTTTGGGCGTAGATACATCAGGGGATATGCTTTGACTATAAATTGCAGGGTGAGAAGGGTAGGTGCTTTGAGGTGCTTGAATGAGATATGTTTTGACTACAAACAAGACAGGAAAGGCGACCGCTCCGATAGCTAAAAGCTTTACCAATATGCGTTTCAAGTTCATTTTTATACTTCAATACAAATTGATAAAACAGCTTGTTGCCCATGATCATGGCGAGTTGGGTGCCGTTGCACTTGAACGCATGGCCTAAAAAACTTGCCATCTGATAGCGAGCCAAGCGGCCCAAGAAGATCCGCAACATGGTCGATGAATTCCTTGTTGAGACTCACGTACTTCCTCCAAAAAGCCTAACGCCCAGGTTAACCGGCAAAAATGCGGAGCATTTTTGTCCGCGTTGAACCTACAGTTAGGCCTCGGCATAGATGCTCTCAAAAGCTTTGCGCAGCGCCACGGCGCTACCTGCGGCGGCTTGCCCAACCTTGGCAAACTCATGGGCCGCTTCGGTTTGGCCCTTCGCCTTGCGAAAACGAGCTAATGCTAAAGCCATTCGTACTTTAGTAGACGCAAAGCCATGAAGGTTGAGCTGCGAACTCTCTAAGGACTCTGCTGTAACCACATGCAGTGGCGAGCCATTTGACGTGAACGGCGCGAGGAACTTACGGCCAACTACGTTGTAGACGTTTGTAGCTGCCTTGACCGCAGCATCCATGCTCTCTGCAGAGTTCTCGTATGCCCACCATTGATCAGATCCTGATTCGGTGAGCCTGCGACGGAACTCACACTGTGAATCTGTAATTTTCTTTGGGTCAGGCATGTCACCAAGAACGTTCGGAATACAAATTGGATGAATTGCCAAGTTAATAGCAAACTGCCCGCCGTAACGAGAGCCTTGAACATTGACGACATGAATTAAATCGCCTACAACTCGTCGATATGTGCGGCCTGAACCAGAGAACCCATCAGCCTTGAGTGCAGGCGCAAGGTGCTCTTTGATGGATGATTCAAGGCGCGGTGAAGTACTCATGTTATTTAAGGCCTAACGCCAAAGGTAAGCGGCACCGGAGTGCGAAGCACGGAGGGAACCAATATTTGCTGGCAAATATTGGTGTCCGCTTGACCAACCAGT
>RXJQ01000002.1 GCA_003963115.1 Burkholderiales bacterium | reverse complement strand
CTGCCAACCGTTCAAATGGACTGCTACCGCTGATTCGATCCTGGAGAAGCTACACCGACTTTGCTCACGTATCAGCGGGACGGGACACTAGTGCAATGCTGAATCAGTCTCCGCCATGCGCGTTCGCCCCAAATCGGGATGAGTGGCTTGCCAACATCGTGCGGCATGTGCTGGTGGCACATGCAAGCGATTTGGTGAGCCAATCGCCCGATTTGGGACGAACCCCTCCGGGGGGGGGCCTTTGCGGGCGATCCGCTGCGTTCCAAAACGGGGTGCGGGCCACCAGCCCGAACCCCGTTTTGCGCCTGGCGGCTCATCCCGCAAAGATCCCGCCGCGCACGGCGCGGACTGATTCAGCATTGCCCCAGGGCCTCAGCGCGTAAAATCCCGGGTTTCGTCCCATTCAAGCGAACAGACCATGTCCAAAACTGCCAAGCCAGTCCGCGCTGCCAAGGCCCCCGAGGCTGCGGCCCCTGGCGCACAAAAAATCAAGAAAGTCGTCCTGGCCTACTCTGGCGGTCTGGACACCTCCATCATCCTGAAGTGGCTGCAAGACGAATACCAGTGCGAAGTGGTCACCTTCACGGCTGACATCGGCCAGGGCGAAGAGATCGAACCCGCACGCGCCAAGGCCCTGAAGATGGGCATCAAGCCCGAGAACATCCACATCGAAGACCTGCGCGAAGAGTTCGTGCGCGACTTCGTCTTTCCGATGTTCCGCGCCAACGCGCTGTACGAAGGCGAATACCTGCTGGGCACCTCCATCGCCCGTCCGCTGATCGCCAAGCGCCTGGTCGAGATCGCCAAGAAGTCCAAGGCCGATGCCATCTCGCACGGCGCCACCGGCAAGGGCAACGACCAGGTCCGCTTCGAGCTGGGCGCCTACGCGCTGATGCCCGGTGTGAAGGTGATCGCACCGTGGCGCGAGTGGGACCTGTTGTCGCGCGAGAAGCTGTTGGCCTATGCCGACAAGCACGGCATCCCCGTGGACTTCAAGAAGCGCAAGGGCGGCGCGCCCTATTCGATGGACGCCAACCTGCTGCACATCAGCTATGAAGGCGGCGTGCTGGAAGACCCCAGCTTCGAACCCGAAGCCAATATGTGGCGCCTGACGGTGTCGCCCGAGAAGGCGCCCAACAAGCCCCAGATCATCGAGCTGACCTACGCCAAGGGTGACGTGGTCGCCATCGACGGCGTGAAGCTGTCGCCCGCGCAAGTGCTGACCAAGCTCAACGAGCTGGGCGGCAAGCACGGCATCGGCCGCCTGGACAAGGTCGAGAACCGTTACGTCGGCATGAAGAGCCGCGGCTGCTACGAAACCCCCGGCGGCACCATCTTGCTGTCCGGCCACCGCGCCATCGAGTCCATCACGCTGGACCGCGAAGTGCTGTCGCTCAAAGACGACCTGATGCCGCGCTATGCCCGCCTGGTCTACAACGGCTACTGGTTCAGCCCGGAGCGCGAACTGCTGCAAGGCCTGATCGACAAGAGCCAGGAAACAGTCAACGGCACCGTCAAGCTCAAGCTCTACAAGGGCACCATCATGTGCGTGGGCCGCGAGTCCAAGACGGACAGCCTGTTCGACATGAAGATCTCGACCTTCGACGACGACGGCGGCGCCTACAACCAGGCCGACGCAGCGGGCTTCATCAAGCTCAACGCCCTGCGCCTGCGCATCGGTGCCAACGTCAAGGCTGCGCGCGACGCGGCTGCCAAGCCTGCCAAGAAGGTGGTGGGCAAGAAGCCCGCAGCCAAGAAGGCCGTCAAGTAAGCTGTTTGACTGAAGGGCCGGTGCTCGGGCATCGGCCTCGTCCATTTTGGAGACATGAGATGACCACCACCACCCTGGCCGGCACCGTTGCCACGCAAGCCAATGTTTACTTTGACGGCAAGTGCGTCTCGCACACCGTGACCCTGGCTGACGGCGTTCGCAAGTCCGTTGGCGTGATCCTGCCCGCTGCCTTGACCTTCAACACCGGTGCCCCCGAGATCATGGAAACCGTGGCCGGCCGCTGCAGCATCAAGCTCAAGGGCGAAACCGAATGGAAGAGCTACGGCCCGGGCGAAAGCTACAACGTGCCTGGCGATTCGTCCTTCGAGATCAAGGTCGAGGGCGAGCCCTACCACTACATCTGCCACTTTGGTTGATCGCGGCTGATCGATTTCAGAACTTCGGTTCAGGCATGTCGTCCATGGTCGTGGGCTTGCAGCTCATGGCCACGGTGCCCAGCGAATCGTCATTGAAGTCCAGCAACTCGCCTTCGAGCTCGGCCGTCTGCCGGTCCACCGACAGGCGGATCGTGGCCAGGCGCTTGAGATTGGGCTGCCAGATCACCCAGCTGCTGCCCATCCAGTCACGGTAGATGTGCGTGCCCGGCTGGGGCAGCTTGTAAACCATCGAGTACGCCATGGGCGAGGCCTTGTAATGCAGGCGCTCGCCGACCGGCATCACATTCGAGCGCTGGATCAACGCTGTTTCATTGTTGTCGCGCATCGCCAAGTCCAGCGTGGCCGCCTTGGACTTGCCGCCTGCGCTGAGCTTGCCGCTGCAGCTCAGGAACAGGTTGAATTCGGCCGCCCAGGCGCTGGTGCAGGCAAGGCCCAGAACCAGCGCGGCCGCAGCCACTTGAGCTAGATGGCGCATGGGCATCATCATGTGGGCCCTCAACGCTTACTTCTTCTTGGCGGGCTTGCTGGGCTTGGCATCGAGCTCCTTCGATGCGGCCGTGTCGCCACCCTGAACACCCAGACGACCACCCGTACCCAGCCCACCCTTGACGGTCTGGGCCTTGTAATTGCGCAGGGCCTTGACCATCTGGTTGAAGGAGTCGGCAAACGCCGCCACGACCACCTTGCCCTGCGGTGTCTTGGCGTAGCCGCCGCCACCGCCAAAGCCACCGCCGCCAAACGCGGCGCCGAGCATGCCGAAGTCGAAGTTCTTGGCAGTGCCTTCGGCCGCAGCAATCTGCACGCCGGAACGGTTATCGATCAGCAGCAGAGTGGTGGAGGCCTCGTTGCGCCCCACGCTGCCGGCCAGCGCGCCGAACACGCCCAGGGCGCCACCACCGAAGGCGCTGCCGCCCCCGGTCTTGCCCGAGAACTGAATGGCCGGGCTCATGGTGTAGTCGGCGGCAACCATTTGGCCCTTCTGGAAGTTGCTGCCGGCGCGGCTTTCGTCGCTGCGGGCCAGTTCGCGCTCGCGCATCATGTTGTTCATGCTCTTGCCCCGTTCGACGATGACGAAGCAGTTGCTCTGCTGGATCATCAGGCGCAGTACCGGCACGGTTGAGCCGAGCTGGTGGTCACGCAACTGGTAGTACCAGGGGGCGTTGGTGTCTTCCTCGATGGCCAGGGTGCCCAGAGTCTCGGGGCAGTGCTCCAGCTGGGAGTTTTCACCTTCGGTACTACCACCGCCGGCCGCGCCGCTCACCGTGCCCTTGTTGTCGCCCATGGTGGGCGCGGTAGAGCAGCCCACCAGCATCGATGCAGCCAGGGCCACGCCCAGCAGGGAAAAGGACCAGGGCGATGCCAAACCTGCGAGGGAAACTGAACGCATTTGCAAACCTCCGTGAACTGATGCTCGGAAGTATAGGAGCCTCCCGTGAATCCGCCTCTCCCTAGCAAGGGTGGTTTGTTGCGTTTGTTGCTGGGGGGTGAAGTCTTGTGAAAGACCTTTGCGCCACGACACGGCGCCCGTGCCCTTGGCTATCCTGACCTTTTTGAACCGCTTTTCGAGGGCGTGACGCCCACAGGGTTTGCCGTGATCAATTGTTTGCTGGTGGAAGACGACGTCGAGATCCGTGCCTTGCTGGAGGGCTACCTCAATGGCTATGGCATGGCCGTGACGGCGGTGGGACAGGCGCAGGCCATGCGCGAGGCGCTGCGCTCGCGCTCATACGACGTGATGCTGCTGGACCTCATGCTGCCCGACGGCAATGGTTTGGACATATGCCGCCAATTGCGGGCGGATTCGAGCATGGCCATCATCATGTTGACGGCGCAGGGCGACCCCGTCAGCCGCGTGATCGGGCTGGAGTTGGGCGCCGACGACTACCTGGGCAAGCCCTTCGAGCCTCGCGAGTTGGTGGCACGCATCCATGCTGTGCTGCGGCGGTCGCGAGGTGGCGTGGCCGTCAAGGAAGACAAGGGCCTGGCGCCTGTGGCGCGCTTTCAAGGCTGGACCTTCGACCGCGTCAAGCGGCGTCTGACCTCCCCGGAGGACGTCATGGTGGACCTGTCGAGCGCCGAGTTCCGGCTGTTGTCCGTGCTGGTGGACCATGCCGGCCAGGTGCTCTCCCGTGATCGCCTGCTGGACATGACCCAGCCACCTGGTGCCGTGCTGAGCGACCGCAGTGTGGACCTGACCGTTTCTCGCCTGCGGCACAAGCTGCGCGATGCCGGCCAGGCCGGTGGAGGTCTGATCCGCACCATGCGGGGCGAGGGCTATCTGTTTGCCACGCAGGTTCGGGCATGAGCGCGGCCAAGCCTGGCTGGTGGTTCGACACGCTGGGCAAGCGTCTGTTCCTGCTCCTGTGGGTGACCCTGGTGCTCAGTCACGTGCTGGGTTTCTGGCTGGCGCACTCGCGGGCGGGCGATCCCGGGCGCCGCGAGGGCGGTGGTATGCCGGCGTCTGGATGGCTGCTGCCCAGGCTGCCGCCCGTAGGGGGTTTGCATGACATGCCGCGCGTGGGCCCGTCTCTTCGGGCGCCTCATGATGCGCCGCAAAAGCCGGCTGCGGCAGCCACAGCGTCCATGGAGGGCAGGGGCTCGGAGGGCGAAGCGCACTTCTTCAACCAACCCGACGAGCCAGGTCCGGGGACATCGTCCCCCATGCCACCAGATGGCGCGTTTCGCGAGCCGCCACATGAGCCGCCCTCCTTGTGGCTGGACTATGCGGCGCGCGTGCTGGTCATGGGGTTGGCGGCCTGGCTGGGCTCCCGCTGGCTGACTGCGCCCATGCGCCGCTTGAGCCAGGCGTCGCAGGAGCTGGGGCGCGCTTTGCGACAAGGCGGTGAGCTGCCTGTGCTCGATGAACAACAAGGGCCGCGCGAGGTGCGCCTGTTGGCGCGGGTTTTCAATGACATGGCCCAAGGCCTGCATGCTCAGTTCGAGCAACGCAGCCTGATGATGGCGGCCGTCTCGCATGACCTGCGCACGCCCCTGACCCGCCTGCGCATGCGGCTCGAAAGTTTGCGCTCTGATCCAATAGCCGAGCGCTGCGTGAACGATGTGCGAGACATTGACGCCATGATCGCGTCGGTGCTGGATGTCATGAACGAGGAGCGACGCCAGGAGGTGCGCCAGAGCGCGGACCTGATGGCCATGGTGCAGGCCATGGCCGACGACATGCAGGAGGCTGGTCACCCCGTGACGGCCGATGGCGAGGCGGTGACATGTCATGTGCAGCCCGTGGCCTTCAAGCGCGTGCTCGACAACCTCGTCAGCAATGCCCTGCGCTATGGCCATTCGGCGGCCATCCGTGTGTCTGGCCCCTCCATGGTGGGGCCTTGTCAGGTTCGCATCACCATTGACGATGAGGGCCCTGGCATCCCTGAGGATCAGCTAGAACAGGTGTTCAAGCCCTTCGTGCGGCTGGAAACCTCACGCAGCCGCGATACCGGCGGCGTGGGCCTGGGGCTCTACATTGCCCGCGAGCTGGTGCTGCGCCATGGCGGGCAGCTCAGACTCTTGAATCGCGCCGAGGGTGGCCTGCGCGCCGAGATCGTCCTGCCGATGAATTGAGCTCAGACCACCACGGGCTCTGGCTCCAGCCTGATGCCGAATCGCCCGTAGACGCTTTCCTGGATGGCACGCGCCAGCGTCACCACTTCGGCACCACTGGCGCCTCCGCGATTGACCAGCACCAAAGCCTGGCGCTCGTACACACCAGCCCGGCCGATGGACTTGCCCTTCCAGCCGCAGGCGTCGATCAGCCAGCCCGCGGCCAGCTTGAAGCTGCCGTCTTCCATGGGGTAGTGGACGATGGCGGGGTCGCGGCCGATGATGTCGCGACATTGCTCGGCCGTGACCACGGGGTTCTTGAAGAAGCTGCCGGCATTGCCGATCACGGCGGGGTCGGGCAGCTTGGCGCGGCGCACCTCGCACACCCAGTCGAAGATCTGGCGGGCGTCCGGCTGGGTGATGCCGGTGTCGGCCATCTTGCGCTCCAGCTCGAGGTAGCCCAGCACCGGTTGCCAGGGACGGGGCAGCCTGAGGCGCACCTTGGTGATCACACTCTTGCCGCTCAGGTGGTGCTTGAAGACGCTGTCGCGGTAGCCGAAGCGGCAGGTGGCCGCATCGAGCGTGACCGTGCGGCCTGTGATCATGTCCACCACATCCAGCGACTCGAAACGGTCTTTCAGCTCGACGCCATAAGCCCCGATGTTCTGCACCGGCGCGGCGCCCACGGTCCCTGGGATCAGCGCCATGTTCTCCAGGCCTGGCAGGCCCTGGTCCAGGCACCACTGCACCGTTTCGTGCCAGGACTCACCCGCACCGACCTCGACGATCCATGCGTCATCGCGCTCTTCAAGGAGGCGCCGGCCCTTGATCTCGATCTTGAGCACGCACAGGTCCACGTCCTGTGTGAGCACCAGGTTGCTGCCGCCGCCCAGGATGAACTTCGGCGCACGGCCCAGTTCGGGGTCGTTGACCACCTTTTTGGCGTCGGCTTCGGAGTGGATGCGCACCAGCACTTTGGCGCAAGAGGGCAGGCCAAAGGTGTTGAAAGCGCGCAGGCTCGCGCCCCGTTCGATGATGAGCGAGGAAGGGGGATGAGCCGCTGTCGAAGTCTGCATGGCAGAATTTTCGCAGACAAAGGAGAAATTCATGCCCAGTTTTGACACCGTTCTTGACCCGAATCTGGTCGAAGTTCGCAATGCGGTAGACAACACCGACAAGGAAATCGGCACGCGCTTCGATTTCAAAGGCACCAGTGCCGCCATCGAGTTCAAGGAAAAGGACAAGGAAATCACCGTGACCGGCGACAGCGATTTCCAGCTCGACCAGGTGCGCGACATCCTCAACAACAAGCTCACCAAGCGTCAGGTCGACATCCGCTTCCTGGACATCGGCAAGGTCGAGAAGATCGGTGGTGACAAGGTCAAGCAAGTGATCAAGCTCAAGGCCGGCATCGAGGCCGAGCTGTCGAAGAAGATCACCAAGCTCATCAAGGACAGCAAGCTGAAGGTCACGGCCAGCATCCAGGGCGACACGGTGCGCGTGCAAGGGGCCAAGCGCGATGACCTGCAGGCAGCCATGGCGCTGATGCGCAAGGACCTGACCGAGGCGCCGCTGTCGTTCAACAATTTCCGCGACTGACCGGCCTCAGGGGTTCAGTGAGCCCGAAGACGGTCGAAACAAAAAGGGAGGAGTCGCTGATGAAGAAGTTGTTTGGTGGTGCCGCGGGTAGCGCCGCGATTTTGTCCACGGTGTGGTGCATGCCCCAGGAGGCCTTGGCCCAAAGCGTCGCCATGACCGGTGGCATGGGCAGCAAAGCCCTGCTGGTGATCAATGGTGGCGCACCCAAAGCCCTGGCGGCCGGTGACACCTTTCAAGGCGTCAAGGTCATCAGCGTGAGTGGCGAGCAGGCCGTGGTCGAGGTCGGCGGCAAGCGCCAGACCGTCAGGCTGGGCGAGGCACCGGTCAGCATCGGTGGCGGCGGAGGCGGCAGCGCGAGCGGCACCCAGATCGTGCTGACCGCCGGGCCCGGTGGCCATTTCGTGACGCAAGGCTCCATCAACGGCCGTGCCACGCAATTCATGGTTGACACAGGCGCGACCAGTGTGGCCATGGGCGCGGACGAAGCCCGGCGCATGGGCATCAAGTTCGAGAACGGTGAGCGCTTCTACGGCAGCACGGCCAATGGCGTGGTCGTGGGCTATCACATCAGCCTGACCTCGGTGCGCATCCAGGATGTCGAGGTCTACAACGTGGATGCGGCGGTGCTGCCGCAGGCCATGCCGCAGATCCTGCTGGGCAACTCGTTTCTGACGCGCTTTCAGATGAAGCGCGAGAACGATGTGCTGACGCTGACCAAGCGCTATTGAGAGGTTCGCCGCAGGTTCAGGCGGCGAACTGCGCCTGACGGCTCTGACGCTCATTGGCCAGGGCGCTGAGCCTGGCCAGCTCGACCGGGTCGTGGGCGCAAAAGAGTGTCACCTCGTTGCCATGCTGCTGCTTGAGTTCACGCAGGCGCAGCTGGTTGGCCACTCGGCTGGCGCCATCCATCTGCACCAGGCTCTGGAAGAAGCGCAAGCCAATCGGGCATTCAGGCGTATCCACGTCCATCTCGCCACGGAAGAAGTAGGCGTCGCCGCAATGCAGCAGCCAGCCAGTCTCGCTGCGCACGGCCACACCGCAGTGGCCTCGTGTATGCCCGACCAGGGGGACCAGCAGCACCTCTTCGTCGGTGCCGGGCAGGGCGCGGATGGCTTCAAAGCCCATCCAGCGCTCGCCGTCCACGCCATGCGGGGTCCAGCGCGGGCCATGAGCCCATTGCGCCGGGATGTAGCGGCTCTTTTCATGCAGACTGGGTCGCGTCAGGGCAGCCTGCAATTCCTTGGCGTAGACGTGCACTTCGGCCTGCAGGAAGTCGGCCAGGCCACCGGCGTGGTCCAGGTCCAGGTGGGTCGGGACGATGTGCCGCACGTCGCGTGGGTCCAGGCCCAGCTCGCGGATCTGGTGGAGCGCCGTTTCTTCCATGAGCAGTCGGGGTCTGACGACCGTGTTGAAGCCCAGCCCCAGGCGTGAAGGGGTGCTGACGTCAGCTGTACCCAAGCCCGTGTCCACCAGAATCAGGCCATCTTTCCCCTCGATCAGCAGGCAGTGACAGCACATGTGAGCGGGGGCGAGCCAGCCGCCTTCGCCACTCAGCAACCGTCTTCCCAGAGGGCACATGGATCCGCAATTCAGATGGTGGATTTTCATCAGGGCGCCTTTTTGCAGCTAGCGAACGGCCATGATGGCAGCACAATCGCGGTTTGGCCAGTCCCCCTCATTTCGTCCTTCACCATGCCCCCACGTTCCCGTTTGCCGGCCGGTCACGAGCACCTGGCCCAGATCCTGTTTGCCCAAGGCTTTGGCGCGCGCCGCGAGTGCGAGGGCCTGGTGCTGCATGGGCTGGTGCAGGTCGATGGCGAGGTGGTGGACGACCCGGATGCCGTCTTTCCCGAAGACCGGCTTGAGCTGGTGGTGGACGGGCAGCCCTGGGTGAGCCACGTCAAGGCGCTGGTGATGCTGCACAAGCCGGCCGGCTATGAATGCTCGCTCAAGCCCGGTGCCTGGCCCGGTGTGCACAACCTGCTGCCGGTGCCCTTGCGACGCCGTGGCTTGCAACCGGTGGGCCGGCTCGATCAAGACACCACAGGCCTGCTGCTGATGACCGATGACGGCCCCTTGCTGCACAAGCTCACCTCGCCCAGGCACCATGTGCCCAAGGTCTACGAGGTGACGTGCAAGCACCCGGTGACCCAGGCCATGTGCGACAAGCTCCTCAAAGGCGTGGTGCTGGATGACGACCCGGCGCCGGTGCGAGCCGATGCGGCAGAGCTTGTGCTACCGGATGCCACGCAATCCGATACCAATCACCTGCGCTTGACCCTGCTGCAAGGCAAGTACCACCAGGTCAAGCGCATGGTGGCTGCGGTGGGCAACCGGGTGGAGGGACTGCACCGCAGCCAGATCGGCCGCCTGAGCCTGCCTGAGGATCTGGCGCCGGGCCAGTGGCGCTGGCTGGATGACCCGGCGCTGGTCCTGCCTTGATGTGATCAGAGCTTGGCAGTGTCTGGCCGCATCTGATTGATCAGCTCGGAGAGCTGCCTGTAGGCGTGCGTACCAGTCAAGCCCATGTCGTTGAACTCGCCATCGGCCAGGGCCTGACACACTTGCTCCGAACCGATCAACAGGGCGGCGATGGCTTCGTCGTCCTGCATCTGCGGGTTCCAGCGCTTGACCTGTTCGATCTGCTTGAGCCGGCAGCCGGCGCGGGCGCGTTTGACCTCGGGTGTGGTGGCCGCCAACTGCTGCAGGCTGCGCTTGAAGAGCGCGAACGAGCGGTAGTGCTCCACGGTGGCTTGCGCGATCTGCAGGCTGTCCGTCTGCTCGGTCAGCATGGCGTCGAGCTGGGCAAGCTCGGCATCGGTCCAGGCCTCGAAGACCTGGATGAAGATGTCGAGCTTGTCCTTGTACCAGCGGTAGAAGGTTTGCGGCGCGAAGCCGGCCCGATGGGCAATGCGGTTGGATGTGGTGTGCTCGTAGCCGAACTCCACGAACTCGGCCCCGGCTGCGTGCAGCAGCATGGTCTTGGCGTCGTGGCCTGGCGCACTGTCCTGCTTGGAGGGGCGGCCGGTGCGGCGACGGGGTGGGGCGATGTCGCTGCTGCTCATCACGCGGTAAAGGTGGTGGTCAGCCATTGTTGCAGAGCCGTGTGCACGCGGTCGCGGCCAGGCTCGCGCAGCATGTCGTGCAGCAAGCCAGGAAAGACGTGCATGGTGGCCAGGTCCGGCGGCATGGCCTGCATGAAGCGCACACAGGCTTGCGGCACCACCAGCTTGTCATGCGGTGTGTAGAGCATGAGCGTGGGCGCGGTCCAGGCTGGCGCACGGCGCATGACGATGGGGCCTTGGCCCGCCAGGAACAGCGCGACGCGTGGCGTGATCTTCTTGTGCGCCAGCGGGTCGGCATTGAATTCGGCGATGACGGCGGGGTCGGAGTTGCACCACTCCGGCTTGAAGGCCACCGGCACGGCCACGTCCTGGATCAGCCGCCCCATGGTCGACAGCAGGGCCCGCTGGATCAGGCTCATGGTGGCTTGCAGGGCCGGGGTCGACAACACGAGGCCGTCGAGTGCACGGGCCCAGGGCACGTCTTCACGGGGCAGGGCTTGTGCGGCGGCAAAGCGCGCCGCCAGGGCGCCGCCCATGCTGTGCCCCATCAGAACGAGCTTGGCGCCTGGGTAGGCCGCCGCGACGGTGTCGAGCACAGCAGCCAGGTCGTGCAGGTAGTCATCGTCCTGGCTCATGGCGCCTCGCGGCCCCTCCGACAGGCCGTGGCCACGCAGATCTGGTGCGACCACCGCCCAGCCTGCCTCGTTGATGCACTGCGTCGTTTCCTTGAAGCGTTGGCCATGTTCCGACAAGCCGTGCAGCAGCACGACCACGCCTTTTGGCGAGGCCACAGGCCAATGCAACAGGTGGAGGGCCAGGCCGTCACGGGCACGAACTTGCGACGGCAAATGCGGGAACAACATCGAGGCGCAGTCTAAGCTACCCACCGATTTGCGCATGAGGAACCTTACCGATAGGCGCAGCCCTGAATCAGTAGGTCCTCCCCAGCTTGTTTTTTGTGATTTTAATATCACTTTTCTGTTGGCAATTCGATGCAAGCCCCCAGCGACCCGGGGAGCAGGGGTTCGGCGGGCATAATTTGAGGCTATGCAAGTCTTTCGTGGTTTCCACCATGCGGCACTCGCCCCGGCCTGCGCGCTGACCATCGGCAATTTCGACGGCGTGCACCGGGGGCATCAGGCCATGCTGGCCCTGCTGCGCAGCGAGGCCCAGCACCGGGGCGTGCCAGCTACCGTGCTGACCTTCGAGCCGCATCCGCGCGACTATTTCGCCAAGCTGGCCGGCAAGCCCGAGATCGCGCCTGCCCGCATCGCCACCCAGCGCGACAAGCTGCTGGAGCTGGAGCGCTGCGGGGTGGATCAGGTGGTGGTGCTGCGTTTTGACCAGGCCCTGGCCAGCCTCAGCCCGGACGACTTCGTCAAAAAGGTGCTGGTCGATGGCCTCCAGGCCCGCTACGTGTTGGTGGGCGACGACTTCCGCTTCGGCGCCAAGCGGGCTGGCGACTACAAGCTGCTCGATTCCGCCGGCAACGACCTGGGCTTCGACGTGGCCCGCATGATGAGCTACGAGGTGCACGGCGTGCGTGTGTCGTCCTCCGTGGTGCGCGAGGCCATGGCGGCGGGTGACATGCTGCGTGTTGAACAAATGCTGGGCCGCCCGTACACGGTCAGTGGCCACGTCGTGCATGGCCAGAAGCTGGGTCGCAGCCTGGACTGCCGCACCCTCAACGTGCGCTTTGGCCACCAGAAACCGGCGACCACGGGCATTTTCGTGGTCCGCACCCACGGCCTGGCCGATCAACCGCTTGAAGGCGTTGCCAGCCTCGGCGTGCGCCCCACGGTAGAGGACCAAGGCCGCGTCCTGCTGGAGGTTCATTGCTTCGAATGGCCCGCGCATCTGGGGACCGAAGGGGGCTACGGTAAAATCGTGCGCGTGGAACTCCTGCACAAACTCCGAGACGAAGCCCGCTACGACGGGCTGGACGCGTTGCAGGCCGCCATTCACAAGGACATTGCCGACGCGAAGTCCTTCTTCCAGGCGCAGCGCCGCCAGACCACCCGCGATCGAATTTGACGCTGGCTGTCTGACGAAACCCCGCCTGGCCGCCCGTGCCGCCTTCGCCCAGTGCGAGCGTGGTCGGTGGCACACCTGATTTCCAGGAACGCGACGGTGATGAGGCCGCAAGAGGCCTTGGCTGTCGTGCTCCGCTGCCGAGAACGCTCATGAGTCAAGACAAGAAGCCTGCCCCCACGGAAAAAAGCGCTGCCAACGGCGCCCCGGAGGGCCAGTACCGCGCCACGCTGAACATGCCCGACACCCCCTTCCCGATGCGGGGCGATCTGCCCAAGCGCGAGCCGGGCTGGGTGGCCGAATGGGAAAAACAAGGTCTCTACGACAAGCTGCGTGCCGCCCGCCAGGGCGCGCCCAAGTTCGTGCTGCACGATGGCCCGCCCTATGCCAACGGCGTGATCCACATCGGGCACGCGGCCAACAAGATCCTCAAGGACATGATCGTCAAGGCGCGCCAGCTCAAGGGCATGGACGCCATCTATGTGCCGGGCTGGGACTGTCATGGCCTGCCGATCGAGAACCAGATCGAGAAGACCTTCGGCCGCAACCTCAGCCGCGACGACGTGCAGGCCAAAGCACGTGTCTACGCCGGCGAGCAGATCGACGGCCAGCGCAATGACTTCAAGCGCCTGGGCGTGCTGGGCGACTGGGCGCATCCTTATCTCACCATGAACTTCGGCAACGAGGCCAACGAGATCCGTGCCTTGAAGAAGATCATGGAGCGTGGCTTCGTCTACCGTGGTCTCAAGCCCGTGTACTGGTGCTTCGATTGCGGCTCGTCCTTGGCGGAGTTCGAGATCGAGTACGCCGACAAGAAGTCGCAGACGCTGGACGTGGCGTTTCTCTCCGCCGAGCCTGAGAAGCTGGCGGCCGCCTTTGGCCTGGGCAAGCTGGACAAGGATGCCTTCGCGGTGATCTGGACCACGACCGCCTGGACCATCCCGGCCAACCAGGCGCTCAATGTGCATGCCGAGCTGAGCTATGCCCTGGTCGACACGCCCAAGGGCCTGCTGGTGCTCGCCGAAACGTTGGTCGAGAAGGCCACGCAGCGCTATGGCTTCGAGGCCGATCAGGTCAAGGTGCTGGCCACCACGCCTGGCGCCAAGCTCGAAGGCCTGAAATTCAAGCACCCGCTGGCGCATGTGGATGCGGGCTATGACCGCCTTCCCAATGGGGAACCAAGGTTCAGCCCAGTCTATCTGGCCGAGTACGTGAGTGCGGAAGACGGCACCGGCATCGTGCACGCTGCGCCGGCCTATGGTGTGGACGACTTCAACTCCTGCATCGCGCACGGCATGAAGTTCGACGACATCCTCAACCCAGTGCAGGGCAATGGCGTCTACTCGGCCGATTTGCCGTTGTTCGGCGGTCAGCACATCTGGAAGGCCGCGCCTGTTGTGCTGGAGACGCTGCGTGAGCACGGCCGCCTGCTGGCCACCAAGGACATCGTCCACAGCTACCCGCACTGCTGGCGCCACAAGACGCCGGTAATCTTCCGCGCCGCCGCACAGTGGTTCGTGCGCATGGATGAAGGCGAGGGCGTCTTTGCATCCAACAAGGCTGACAAGACCCTGCGTCAGATCGCGCTGGACGCCATCGACCAGACCACCTTCTACCCTGAGAACGGTCGTGCGCGACTGCGCGACATGATCGCCAATCGCCCCGACTGGTGCATCAGCCGTCAGCGCAACTGGGGCGTGCCGCTGCCTTTCTTCCTCCACAAGGTGACGGGCGAGCTGCACCCCGACACCATGGCGCTGATGGACCGTGCGGGCGACCTGGTCGAGCAAGGCGGCGTGGAGGCCTGGTCCAAGCTGGATCCGACCGAGTGGCTGGGCGCGCAAGCGGGCGAGTACAGCAAATCCACCGACATCCTGGACGTGTGGTTCGACTCGGGCACCACCTTCTTCCACGTGCTCAATGCCCAACAAGGCAGCCATGCTGAGGCGGGGCACGACCATGGCCCCGAGGCGGATCTCTACCTGGAAGGACATGACCAGCACCGTGGCTGGTTCCACAGCTCGTTGCTGGCAGCTTGCGCCATCTACGGCCGCGCGCCTTACAAGGGTCTGCTGACCCATGGCTTCACGGTGGACGGCCAGGGCCGCAAGATGTCCAAGTCCTTGGGCAACACGGTCGCGCCGCAGGAAATCAGCAACAAGATGGGCGCCGAGATCATCCGTCTGTGGGCCGCGTCCACCGACTACTCGGGTGACCTGGGCATCGACGACAAGATCCTGGCGCGCGTGGTCGATGGCTACCGCCGCATCCGCAACACCTTGCGCTTCCTGCTGGCCAACACCTCGGACTTCAACCCGGCCACCGATGCCGTGCCATTGAATGAGCTGCTGGAGATCGACCGCTACGCCTTGGCCCGTGCCTCGCAGCTGCAGGAAGACATCCTGGCCCACTACGAGCGCTACGAGTTCCACCCGGTGGTGGCCAAGCTGCAGGTGTATTGCTCGGAAGACCTGGGCGCCTTCTACCTCGATATCCTCAAGGACCGCCTCTACACGAGTGCCGCCAAGAGCCACGCACGCCGTGCCGCGCAGACCGCGCTATGGCACATCACGAACGGCATGCTGCGCTGGATGGCGCCCTTCCTGAGCTTCACGGCCGAAGAGGCCTGGGCGGTGTTCAACATTGGCGAAACGAAGGGTCAAAGCATCTTCGTCGAGACCTATTGGGACTTCCACGAGGCCGACAAGGACGGCGAGCTGCTGGCCAAGTGGAGCCGCATCCGCACCTTCCGTGAAGAGGTGAACCGCCGCATCGAAGAAATCCGCACGCGCGGCGAGGTGGGCTCGTCACTGCAGGCCAATCTGTTCGTGACCATCAATGGCGACGAGGCACGCCTGCTGGATGATCTGCGCAGCCTGGGCGAGGACCTCAAGTTCGTGCTGATCGTCTCGGCCGTGGAGCTGGCCGAAGGCCATTCGACGCAGATCGAGGTCAACCCCTCCAAGGCCGTGAAGTGCGAGCGCTGCTGGCACTACCGCGATGACGTCGGCATCAACCCCGCGCATCCCACCATCTGCGGCCGTTGCGACAGCAACCTGCACGGTGCGGGCGAACACCGCGAGCACGCCTGATGGCCACGCGCAAAGCTGCCTCGGGCGGCAGCGGGGGTGTGCTGCCCTGGCTGGGCATCGCCGCCATCGTGATCCTGCTGGACCAGTTCACCAAGGTCTTGATCCTGGGGGCTTTCCAGCTGGGCGACGGCCACCGCGTGCTGTCCTTCTTCAACGTCGTGCGTGTGCACAACACGGGGGCGGCGTTCTCCTTCCTCGCGCACGCGGGCGGCTGGCAACGCTGGTTCTTCGTGGGCCTGGCGTTCACGGCCGTGGGCTTCATCATCTACATGCTGCGCCGGCATAGCGGGCAAAAGCTCTTTGCCTGGGCGATGACGCTCATTCTGGGCGGCGCCGTCGGCAATGTGATCGACCGCCTGGTGCACGGCTATGTGGTGGACTTCCTGGACTTCCACTGGGCCTTTCTGTCGCCCATGTTCCCGGGTGGCCACTTCCCCGCCTTCAATGTGGCGGACTGCGGCATCACCATTGGCGCTGGCCTCTTGATCCTGGACGAGTTGCGGCGCGTGCGACGCGGTTGAGCCAGCTGCTTTCACGGCGTCTCTCCGTGTTTCCACCAGTGACGCGCTCGCCGGCCTGAGCGTACTTTCTGCCTTGAGGCTCAAACAAGGAGGGCTCATGGGTAGCGCTGGCCGCTTGACGCATCACGTCCTGGTGTCCCGTCGTCGCACGCATCGCCGTCGACCTACGCTCCGCCGAGCCCATCACTGGCCCGTCTCCCCGCAAGAGTTCGCTGAGTTCACGTCGTCCGAACTGGCGTTGCCATCTCGCTTTTTGACGCCCGTGGAGGAGACCAGCCTGGCACCGCACATGAGGCTGTCGCCGGCACCGGGGCAGGTCGACATCGCGTCGGTCATCGAGGACTCGACCGCCGAGACCGGTCACCGCCCCAGTGTGCTGGACATGCCGCTGACGCAGCTGAATTGGCACGACCCTTTCGAGTGGCTGTCATTGGGCTGGCATGACTTTGCCCGCGCACCATTGATCGGCCTTTTCTACGGCGCCTGCTTCGTGGCCATGGGCTGGCTGCTGGTGGCCTGTTTCCACCAGGCGCCCGAGTACAGCCTGGCCTTGTCGGCGGGCTTCCTGCTGCTTGGGCCCTTTCTTTGCCTGGGCCTGTATGAAGTCAGCCGGCGCCTGCAGCGCGGCGAGCCCGTGAGCATGTGGTCGTCCCTCACGGCCTGGCGTGTCAGCAGCGGGCAGTTGGCGATCTTCGCCGGTGTCTTGCTGGTGCTGGAGATGCTGTGGGGGCGCTCGGCCATGGTGGTCTTTGCCATCAGCTTCGATGGCGTACCGGACTTCAGCGGGCCCTTGTCGTCGATGATGACCGAGGAGTACCTGACCTTCTTCGCGTCCTACTTGGTGGTCGGTGCCATCTTTGCGGGCCTGATCTTCGCCTTCAGCGTCATCAGCATGCCCATGATGCTGGACAAGTCGACCGACGCCATCTCGGCGGCGCTTGCCAGCATGCGGCTGGTGACCACGCAGGCCGGTGTGATGCTCCTGTGGGGTGCGCTGATCACGCTGCTCATCGTCATGGCCATGCTGCCAGGCTTCCTGGGTCTGCTGGTGGTGGGGCCTGTGGTCGGGCACGCGTCCTGGCATGCCTACCGGGCCGCCACCACACCGCGTGCCTGAAATCTGGGTGATCACAGGGCTGGTCTAATGGCGGGTTTTGGCCCAATCACCAGAGCCAGCCTTGTCTCGCCCCACCTTTCTTCAGCCTCGTGTCCTGATCCTGTTGCTGCTGCCACCCATGATGTGGGCGGGCAATGCCGTCGTGGGCCGCCTGATGGTCGGCAAGCTGCCACCGGTGACCATGAATGCGCTGCGCTGGCTGCTGGTGGGCGTGCTGCTGATGCCGTTGTCCATGCGGCTGTGGCGCGATCTGGCGGCCATCCGTGAACGCTGGGTTTACCTGGCGGGCATCGGGGTGCTGGGCGTGGGTACCTACAACGCCATGCAGTACCTGGCCTTGCAGACCTCCACCCCCATCAACGTTACCCTGATCGGTTCCAGCGTGCCGGTTTGGATGATGCTGGTGGGCTGGCTGGGCTATGGCCAACGCCTGCATGCTCGCCAATTGATGGGCGTGTTGCTATCGACGGTGGGCGTGCTGCTGGTGATCGCACAGGGGCGCTGGGAGACCTTGCTGCATGTGCGGCTCGTACCAGGCGACATGCTCATGCTGCTGGCCAGCCTGGCCTGGGCCGTCTACAGCTGGATGCTCGCCAAGCCGCCGGCGTCCATGGTCGGTGCCCAAAGGCCTGACTGGGACTGGGCGGCCTTCCTGCAGATCCAGGTCTTGTTCGGCGTGATCTTCGCAGGGGCCTGCACGGCACTGGAGGTCGGCTTGTCAGGGCCAGATCGCCCACCCTTGTGGCCCAGCGACTGGTCGAGTTGGGGCGCGATGCTGTTCATCGTCCTGGGCCCGTCCATCGTGGCCTACCGGTGCTGGGGCCTGGGCGTGCAGGCTGTCGGGCCGACGATGGCCTCCTTCTTCGGCAACCTGACCTCGATCTTCGCGGCCTTGTGGTCGGCCTTGCTGCTGGGGCAGATGCCGCAGTGGTATCACCCCATCGCCCTGGCCTTGATCATGGCGGGCATTGCGGTGTCGTCGTCGCGTTTCAGGAGCGGCGGCGCGGCCCTCGGCGAGACTTGAACGGGGGCTGTCCGCGCCAGTAGCGGATCATCAGCCAGCCACCGAGCATGCCGCCCAGGTGGGCGAAGTGGGCGATGCCCGAGGTGGTGTCCTTCCAGCTCAGGAACAGCTCCAGCAGACCAAAGGCCAGCACGTAGTACTTCACCTTCATCGGGATGGGCGGGAACAAGGGCATGATGACCCGGTTGGGGAACATCATCGCGTAGGCCAGCAACAGGCCGTAGATGCCACCCGAGGCACCCACCATGGGGTTGCCCCAGCCGCCGACGAAGGAGGTCAGCATCTGGGTAGCGGCAGCGGCCACGACGCTGGCCAGCAGGAATTCGAGATAGCGGCGCGCACCCCAGACGCGTTCCAGCTCGCTGCCGAACATCCACAGCGCCAGCATATTGAAGAACAGGTGCTCGATGGAGCCATGCAGGAAGGCATAGCTGACCAACTGCCAGGGCAGGAAGTTGCCGCTTTGCAGGGGCCACAGTTCCAGGTAGTAACGAATGGCACCGCTGCCGAACGCTTCGTCCAGACAGAACATGGCGACATTGATCAGAATCAGTGCCTGTGTGATGGGTGGCAGCGGCGGCATGCTTCAGATGAAAAGCAGTGGAGTGAAGCGCACATCATAAGGGCCGATCAGGGGCTCTTCCGTGACGCAGTCCCTCTTGGAGAACCCTTGAATTGGGTCATCTCCGGTGATCCTTCACAGCAGGCTGGCACGCAACTCGCTAATGTGTTGACAAGCCCGAACACAGTTCTGAGAACAGATCGACGGGCGCTCTGGATGGAGGTCTCGGACCATGTCTGCCCATATCGTGTTGACGTCGCACCCCACGCGGAAAAAGGGTGACGATGCCCAAGTTGGCGTTCGCTGGGGTGCGCCAACAGCCCAAGAGCGGGGCCCTCTGGTGGCCAGTGTGGCCAACCCGGCAGCGCGCAATGTGATCGGCACGCATGCCGGTGCCTACTCCGTTTACCGGGCGCTGGCAGTCGCATCCGGTGCCCTGAGCCGTGACCACAAGCCCGACCTCACCAACACCGCGCCGGCCGAGTCCATCGGCCCGTATGCGCAGTGGTCTGACCCGTCCAAGATCGTGTCGCTCGACCCATGGGGCCACCTGGTCGCCAGTGAGTTCAAGCCGCAACTGGAAGCCGGCATCGACATCCGCCCGACCATCGCCATCACCAAGGCCCACATCAACATGCCCGAGTTGCTGGCGGCCATGGCCAGCGGCCGGCTCAAGCCCGATGGCGACATCCTCAACGCCAATGGCGATGTCAAGGTCACCAAGGCGGCCATCGACCCGGTCTGGTACCTGCCGGGCCTGGCTGAGCGTTTCGGGATCAAGGAAAGCGCGCTGCGGCGGCACCTCTTCGAGCAGACCGCGGGCATGTTCCCCGAGCTGGTCACGCGTCCGGATCTGAAGGTCTTCCTGCCACCGATCGGCGGCATGACCCTGTACTTCTTTGGCGACATCAGCAAGCTGGGCAAGCCGGAGACCAAGATCGCCTGCCGCCTGCACGACGAGTGCAATGGCTCGGACGTGTTCGGCTCCGACATCTGCACCTGCCGACCCTATCTGGCGCATGGCATCGAAGTCTGCATCGAGATGGCACAGCAAGGCGGCGTCGGCCTGGTGGTCTACAACCGCAAGGAGGGCCGCGCGCTGGGTGAGGTCACCAAGTTCCTGGTCTACAACGCCCGCAAACGCCAGAACGGGGGCGACCGCGCCGAGACCTATTTCGAGCGCACCGAATGTGTGGCGGGTGTGCAGGACATGCGCTTTCAGCAACTCATGCCGGATGTCTTTCACTGGTTGGGGATCAAGCGCATCGACCGCTGGGCCTCGATGAGCAACATGAAGCATGGCGCCCTGGTCGAGCAGGGCATCGATGTGGTCGAGCGCGTGCCAATCCCAGATGAGCTGATCCCGGCCGACGCGCAGGTCGAGATGGATGCGAAAAAAGCGGCGGGCTACTTCTCGACCTACACGCCCGATGCCGATGAACTTGCACAGGTCAAGGGCAGGGGGTTGATGGAATGAGCGCGCTGCAAGCGCCGTTGCCGACTTTGGCGGACTGCCTGCTGAGCGCACAGGCTGTCCGGCGGCACAGCACGGCCATCATGAGCCTGGCCCAGTCGGGCAAGGCGCGTCACTTCACCTGGCACCCCGAGCGCATGGCCTTGGTGTCGGCCTATGTGACCAATGTGATCCGGCAGCGCTACCCGGATCTGAAGGTGCCCTATCACAGCCGCTGGCGGCACTTCGAAGCCGGTGGGGTGGACCGCTGGTCGGCGGTGGCGCGCGAGCATGGCCTCGATGCCCATTCAGCCAGGCTGGAACGCGCCCGTGCCCGCGTGGACCTGGCCGTGATCAGCGTGCTGCTGGATGCGGGGGCCGGGCCCTCATGGCAATACAAGGACGTGCCCAGCGAGCAGACCCATGGCCGCTCAGAAGGCCTGGGCGTGGCGAGCCTTCGCTGGTGGGCGGCGGGCGGGCTGTCGAGCGACCCTCATCACCCCTGTCAGGCTGATGCCATCGGACTGGAGCGTGTTCTGACGGCCGACCTGGGGGTGGCCTTCCAGGTGTCTGACGGCAATCCCCTGGTGGGCCTGGAAGGTCGTGCCAACCTGCTGCGGCAACTCGCGCTGGCCTTGAAGGCGCATCCTGAAGTCTTCGGCCGTCCCGATGAGCCGGGCCTGTTGCGACCGGGGCATCTGGTAGACACCTTGTTCAGGCAGTCGCCAAGCGGGCAGGTGAGGGCGGCCCATGTGCTGTCCCTGCTGTTGCATACGCTGGGCCACATCTGGCCGGGTCGGCACGAACTCGATGGCATGCCGCTTGGCGACTGCTGGCCGCATCCCGACGCGCCGGATGGCTGGCTGCCATTCCACAAACTCAGCCAGTGGATGACCTATTCCCTGCTGGAGCCTCTGGAGGACGCGGGCCTGGCCGTGGTGGGCCTGGACGAACTCACCGGCCTGCCTGAATACCGCAACGGTGGCCTGCTGCTGGACTTGGGGCTCTTGCAAGCCCGTGACCGTGCCTTCCACACCACACGCTGGGCCGTGGACGCGGAGCCCATCGTGGAATGGCGTGCATTGACCGTGGCCATCCTGGATCATCTGGCCGAAGCGGTGCGCGGTGAGCTGGGCATGACGCCGGAGCAGTTCCCGCTCGCCCGCGTGCTCGAAGGCGGCAGTTGGGCGGCGGGGCGCCAGATCGCGCAGGCCAAGCGCCCTGGCGGTCCGCCGCCTGTTCAGCTCGACAGCGACGGCACCGTGTTTTGAGACCAGAGAAGGACGACAAGATGACGGCAGACTTCCCCAACCTCACCGTGGTCACGCACCCACTGGTGCAGCACAAGCTGACCTGGCTGCGCAGCGTGGACACCAACACCGACAGCTTCCGCAACCTCCTGCGCGAGGTCAGCCAGATGCTGGTCTATGAGGCCACGCGCGACCTGCCCACCGAACCGCAAACCATCACCACGCCCATCACCACGATGGACTCGCCCGTCATCAGCGGCAAGAAGCTGTGCCTCGTGTCGATCCTGCGTGCAGGCAACGGCATGCTTGATGGCGCACTGGCCTTGCTGCCGCTGGCGCGTGTCGGCCACATCGGCCTGTACCGCGACCCTGAAACACTGGAGCCGGTCGAGTACTACTTCAAGACCCCGGCCGACATGTCCGAGCGGCAAGTCCTGGTTGTCGATCCCATGCTGGCCACGGGCAATTCGGCCGTGGCGGCCATCGACCGCATCAAGGAGGTCGGCTGCACCAGCATCAAGCTCATCAGCCTGCTGGCCGCTCCGGAAGGCGTGGCCAATATGCTCAAGCACCATCCCGATGTGCCCATCGTGACCGCCGCTTTGGACAGCCACCTCAACGAACACGGCTACATCGTGCCTGGCCTGGGTGACGCGGGCGACCGCATCTTCGGTACGGTCTAAGCCGAGCAAAGGACGGTCGGCGATCCAAAATGGTGCATTGACCGAAGCGGTGGGAGGATGGCCACATGTTTGACCTGATCGTTCGACACTGCAGCCTGCCAGATGGCCGCCGGGACACCGACATCGGTGTCCAGCAAGGCCGCATTGCCGCCGTGCAGACCGCCTTGCCCGCAAGCGCCGCGCAGGAGCTGGACGCCCAAGGCCAGCTGGTGAGCCCGCCTTTCGTCGATGCCCATTTCCACATGGACTCGGCGCTCAGCTATGGCCAGCCGCGTATCAACCAGTCCGGTACCTTGCTGGAAGGCATCGCCTTGTGGGGCGAGCTCAAGCCGCATCTCACGCAGGAGGCCATTGCCGAGCGGGCACTGCGCTACTGCGACTGGGCCGTGGCCAAGGGCCTGCTGGCCATCCGCTCTCATGTGGACGTGTGCGACCCGCGCCTGCTGGCTGTCGAGGCTCTTTTGCAGGTGCGCGAGCAGGTCAAGCCCTATCTCGATCTGCAACTGGTGGCCTTTCCGCAAGACGGCGTGCTGCGCAGCCCGGGTGCCTTGACGCAGTTGAAGCGCGCGCTGGACATGGGCGTCGATGTCGTCGGTGGCATCCCGCATTTCGAGCGCACCATGGCCGATGGTGCCGAGTCTGTGCGCATCCTGTGCGAGCTGGCCGCAGACAAAGGCTTGCGCGTGGACATGCACTGCGACGAGTCCGACGACCCCTTGTCCCGCCACATCGAGACCCTGGCTTATCAGGCCAACCGCCTGGGCTTGCATGGCCGCGTCGCCGGTTCACACCTGACATCCATGCACAGCATGGACAACTACTACGTCAGCAAGCTGCTGCCTTTGATCAAGGAAGCCGGCGTGGCCGCCATCGCCAACCCGCTGATCAACATCACGCTGCAAGGCCGTCACGACAGCTATCCCAAACGGCGCGGCATGACCCGCGTGCCCGAGATGCTGGCTGCCGGCATCGATGTGGCCTTCGGGCACGACTGCGTGATGGATCCCTGGTACAGCCTGGGCAGCGGTGACATGCTGGAAGTGGCGCACATGGGCCTGCATGTGGCCCAGATGACCGGGCAAGCGGCCATGCGTCAATGCTTCGATGCCGTGACGACGACGCCAGCACGCATCCTCGGGCTGGAGGGCTATGGTCTGGACGTGGGTTGCCATGCCGACTTCGTGCTCTTGCAGGCACGCGACCCGGTTGAAGCGGTTCGCCTGCGCGCAACACGCCTGGCGGTGGTCAGGCGAGGGCAGCTCATCGCGCAGACGCCGCCTCAAACCGCGTCGCTCATGCTGCCCAACAGACCATCCAGCACCGACTGGCAACTGCGAATGCCGGATGGCCACATGTGACCGGCTGTTCAGGCCGTCACGCTCAGGCTGCTGGATGTGCTCTGGAGCTGCTGCGCACCCATCTGCTGCATCGTGTCGAACAAGGCTTTCATCTTGTCCTGGAAGCTGCTGACTTCGGATTTGCTCAGGTCGCCGCTCTTGTCGCTGTCGATCATGTCGAACAGGGCCTGGGCATCGTCGGTGCTGGATGTCGAGCTGGACGAGGCTCCGCTGCCCATCATCGAGGCGAAGCTCCGGGTGTCCATGCCCATGTTGCCAAAGGCGTTCTGGCCACCCTGGCCGTCCTGCCCGGGCGGCTTCATGCCTGCGTCTAGCTCGGACTGGCTGATGCTGCCGTCGCCATCGGTGTCGAGCTTGCTGAACAGGTCGTCCATCGACGTGCTGCTGGTCCCGCTGCTGCTCTGTGTGCCTTGAGCGCTTTGGGCACCCCCAGGGCCTTTCTCGATCATGGCGGTGAACTCGGTCTTGTCGAGACCGCCACTACCATCCGTGTCGATGCTGGAGAAAGAAGGCTTCTGGCCGCCTCCACATCCTTCCATGCGGGGCGGTGGCATGCCGCCCCAATTGCCTGCGCTGGAAATGCCACTGGATATGGTCGTCATGTTTGATTCCTTTCAAAGACCACATGTCCACAACACCACGGGCGTGCAACAAAACAGCCGCAGCGCGTGGCACCCCCCGCATGCGACACGTTCTTCGCAGCGGGTGAGGGGCATTCTTCGAAGTGCCTGTAGCGCGGTTGTGTAGACATGTGTCGGTGACGACACAAAAGCCTCGCCAAGCGGAACTGGCTGGAAAGTCGCCTTTTTTCCGGCGATGCCAGGGGCTCACACAGCCTGCGCAAGCCGCTCAGTCGCTGCAAAAGAGCGTGCAACTCGCCTTGAGTTGGAGCTTCTGAACAAAGTCCTCAAAGGTGTGCTGGTCAAGCTGGGCAAAGTAGAGCGATGGGGCCATGTAGCGCACCAGCCAATATGCATCTTCGTGAACGAAGCCGATGGCCTGGCTGGTATAGGCAAGTCCCCAGCTGTTGTAGCTGCGGGTCTCCAGGCGGAACGCATCCTTGCCACCGATCTGGAAGGGACGCAGGGCTGTCTTTTCCGTGCTGCCGGACAGCGGTCTTGCATTGGCTACCGGAAACATGGCCAGCACCCCTTTTGACTCCTCGCTGACCTTGCGCACCAGATCGGGCTCATCTTCCTTGAAGCGCTTGAGCTGCCATTGCCCCAGTTGCTCGGGCGGCGTGTCAGCTGTGACCTTTTCACCTGCAAAGGCTTCAGATAGTCTGTATCGGCTGATGCTGATCTGCTGCAAGAAAACGCCATCACGTGTGATGAGCAAGACGTCGCTGTCCGTTGGTGCGCGCTTCCACCCTTCCGGTATCACTGCCACGTAAGCACGTGAAGGTCCCTTGATCGTTTCCTCCTTGCGGACGTTTTGCCAGGTTGGCGCGCAACCACTCAAAAGCCAGCAGACCACAAGACTGATCCGCCACCACACGCCGCCAGTTTGAACAGCCGGACGCATCGACGTGCTCGCCGCGAGATTCATGATGTGCTTGCCTTCTTCTTGTCCAGACGATGTAGTTGCTGGTCGATGAAGCCGCGCTCATCTTCATCGACAGTCTTGGCCCGGGCCTTTTCGAGATGGGTCCTGGCCAAGGCATCTTGACCTTGCTCCAACTCTATACCCCCAAGCAGTTTCAGGGCTGTAGCATCGTCAGGGCTGTGTTCCAGATAGTTTTGAAGCAGCTGTGTTGCGCGGCTTTTTTGCGAGGGCTCAGGCAGGGACCAGCAGCCTTTGGCCAAAAGCAGCGCCGAGGTGTCCGGCAAGTGAACACCTTCACGTCGCCTCTCCATGTCACGCACGGCCCTGTGCGTGCGGCCAAGCTCCAGTTCGGACTGGAAGACATCCAACGCGACATCGGGCAATAGCTCACTGTAGTGCCGACTCTGCGGTGGTGCCAGAGGTGCCAGCAGGGCAGTGGCTCTGATGTCGGTTGACGGGCGCTCACCAGCTCGCGGCGCTTCGTTTTCCGCTTGCTCACCACCATCGACAATCACAACGCTGGCCACCGGCCCAGCGGGCGGCAATTCGATCGAGTCTGGGGGCAGCGAAGCGCGAGCTGCACTGGCCACGATGGGCTGGGCACCCGCCGTCTTGGGCTCGGGCGCCGATGTGGATGGCGCAGACTGAAGCGTCTTGTCCACACGCATGCCTTGCTCGATTCGTGCTTGGAGTCGATCTGCATTGGCGTAGAAGGCGGAGAACGGCTTTTCATCGGATTGGGCCTCATCCAGCAAACGCTGCATGACCCGCAAAAAGGGTTTGGAACCCAGCTGCTGCAGGGCGGCTTCATCAGCCTCTCGTTCCAATGATTCCGAGTAACCAAACAGCGACGTCTTGACCATGGCCTCGAAACCCGAAGCCGACATGCTGCGGATGAAATTGTCGGCCATGTTGTCCTTGAGCTTGCCCAACTGTGCCTGGATGAGCGCCTTGCCACCATCGGCAATCAACATCTCAGGGCTGACCTGGAACGAGGCTAACATGCCAACCGTGCCCATCAGGGAGTTGGCGTTGACGACCGTCTGAAACACCACGTTGGCACTGGCTCCGGCTCGCGCGACATAGACAGAGCGGACCGCATGCCGGTTGATGATGTGCGCTATCTCCCGCGCCAGCACGACGCGAACATCCTCCTCGGTATCCAGTCGCATCAACATGCCCGTGCTGAGGATGAGGTCACCATTGGCACTCGACAGTGCCAGCACGTCGGCGTTGGGCACCACGAAGAGATTGACGTGACGGGAGACATCTGGCCAGGTTCGGACCAAGATTTCGCGGATGCTCGATTGCAGCGCCACGACGGGTTCGGGTGGCGAAGCATGAATGAATTGAGGCCTGAGTGTGTCGGATTCCTGCCAAATGCGCTCTTCCAGCTCGTCCTCCGGCTTGATGCTGTTGGCATCCGGAAAGGGAGCGTATGCCATACCCCATGTCAGAGACGAGCCTGACAGCAAGACCATCAAGGTGCCAACTCTGATGCTCGTCAGCAGGCGATGCACCGGGCTCATGATGCCTTACTCCGGTCTTTGATGCTGCTGCGGAAGTCCGTCAGAACGGATTTGCCCAATGCGCGAACATCGTCATCGTCGGTCAGGGCTTTCCGTGCCGCGGTGTCACTGTCAAACATCTGGATCTGGCCGCTACGCATTTCCACCACACCCAGCACGACCACCGCAGGTTGAGAACTGAGCGACTCGCCCAGTGGCAGCACCGCCGTGATGGCATCCAGTACCTTGCGCGACGTGCTGCGCACCTTGTCTTTCCCCACCAAGAAGATCACTGTGTCAATGCCATGCCGTTCGGCAATCTCGCGCATGCCTGGGCCCAGGGAATAGTCGAAATAGCGTTCCTTGTCTTTCCATGCGTCGATCGCGTCTTCCTTGACCAGCAAAAGCTGGCTGACCATGGTGGCAAATAGGGCGCGGTGCTGCAGGAGCGTTTGTTGCTCGTCGATATTCAGGTCTGAAAAGTGTTGGGTCTCGAAACTGTGGTCCGCGCTACTGAGGGCATCAACCTGATCAGCGAGTACCTGTGCTGCGTGACGCTCGGCCGGCACAACCCGCTCCTCGGTCTTGCCAAAAGTGATTTCCGTGATGACGAAATCGGCTGGCACCACCAAGACGCGTTGCGGTCCTGCCATGTTCCGCCCCGCCAATTCCGAGCGGACCAAGCCTCTCGCGCCGCAGCCGGACAAAAGGAGCAACACGACCAATACGGTGATCGACCAAGTAAGCACGCGCCTGATCGAAGGCCTGCGCCACCTTATCTGCGGCCACGAAGATGATGACAATGCATGCAACACGTGCAGATCCTTCCCTTGTGCAGTACCAACCCTGGCGACATGCCATTTTGTTTCAGACAGCACTGGTTCACCTATAGGGCAGCTGTGCTATGCTTTGAATCTTCGCACCTGTCTGGCCCTGGTGGTGAAATTGGTAGACGCGCCGGATTCAAAATCCGGTTCCGCAAGGAGTGTCGGTTCGAGTCCGACCCGGGGCACCACCTCAACGGGCCGCAGCGCCTCGCTGTTACGCCCTGCCTGTTTCTCCCCCCATTTCCTCCGAGCACAGAATAGCAGCAGACCCCATTCGGGCTTTGCTGGCCTGCGACAATACGCCCACAGCTTCTGTCCGTATCCGCCGCAGCCTCTGCGCATCCAGATGAACTACCCCACGCTCGAAGACGCCATCGGCAAGACGCCGCTCATCCGCCTGCAACGCGTGCCTGGTGAGGCAAACGATGCCCGAGGCAATGTCATCCTGGCCAAGCTCGAAGGCAACAACCCTGCGGGCTCGGTTAAAGACCGCCCCGCCATCAACATGATCCGGCGTGCCGAAGAGCGCGGTGAGATCAAGCCCGGCGACACGCTCATCGAGGCCACCTCCGGCAACACCGGCATCGCCTTGGCCATGGCCGCGGCCATCCGCGGCTACCGCATGGTGCTGATCATGCCGGAGGACCTCAGCATCGAGCGCGCCCAGACCATGAAGGCCTTCGGCGCCGAGCTCATCCTGACGCCCAAGAGCGGCGGCATGGAGTACGCCCGTGACCTGGCCGACCAGATGGTGCGGGAAGGCAAGGGCGTCGTACTCGACCAGTTCGCCAACCCCGACAACCCTGCTGTCCACTACGACACCACCGGCCCCGAGATCTGGGCCGACACCCAGGGCCGCGTCACGCATTTCATGAGCGCTATGGGCACCACCGGCACCATCACCGGCGTGTCGCGCTACCTCAAGGAAAAGAACCCGCAGGTGCGCATCATCGGTGCGCAGCCTCAGGAGGGTTCGCGCATCCCGGGCATCCGCAAATGGCCCGAAGCCTATCTGCCCAAGATCTACGACCCCAGCTGCGTCGACGAGCTCGTCTACGTGAGCCAGACCGATGCCGAAGACATGGCACGCCGCCTGGCGCGCGAAGAAGGCCTGTTTTGTGGCATCTCGGCCGCAGGGGCCTGCTGGGCAGCGCTGCAACTGGCGCAAAATCTCAGCAACGCCACGATCGTCTTCATCGTCTGCGACCGTGGTGACCGCTACCTGTCTACCGGCGTCTTCCCCGCCTGATCAACCACACCGCCATGGACATCCACAAAGAACTCGACGCCCGCGGCCTGACCTGTCCGCTGCCTATCCTCAAGGCCAAGAAGGCCCTGTCGGACATGCACAGCGGCGAAGTGCTCAAGGTGCTGGCCACCGACCCGGGCTCGGTGCGCGATTTCCAGGCCTTTGCCCGCCAGACCGGCAATGACCTGGTCGATCAGCAGGCACAGCAAGTCGAGGGCCACGAGGAATACATCCACCTGCTGCGCCGTCGTTGACGCTGACACAGCCAAGTCACGTCACCCCAGCAGGTCCTTCTGCCCATCCTGCTGACTGGTGGGCGCCTGCAAGCCCAGGTGCCTGAACGCTGACGCGGTGGCGATGCGGCCACGCGGCGTGCGCTGCAAAAAGCCTTGCTGGATCAGATAAGGCTCGATCACATCCTCGATCGTCTCGCGCTCTTCACCGATGGCCGCCGCCAGATTGTCCAGTCCGACCGGCCCGCCATCGAAGCGGTGGATGATGGCCTCCAGCAGCTTGCGGTCCATCACATCGAAACCCAGCGGGTCCACATCCAGCATGGCCAAAGCCTTGTCGGCCATCTCGCGCGTGATGCGGCCTGTGCCCTTGACCTCGGCATAGTCCCGCACCCGACGCAGCAGGCGGTTGGCGATACGCGGCGTGCCACGCGAGCGCCGGGCTACCTCCATCGCGCCCTCCGGGTCGATGGGCGCACCCAGCAAGCCAGCCGAGCGCGTCACGATGCGCAGCAACTCCTCGGCCGAGTAGAACTCCAGCCGGGTCACGATGCCAAAGCGGTCACGCAGCGGGTTGGTCAGCATGCCCGCGCGGGTCGTCGCTCCCACCAGCGTGAAGGGCTGCAGATCCAGCTTGATCGAGCGCGCCGCAGGCCCTTCGCCGATCATGATGTCGATCTGGTAATCCTCCAGCGCGGGGTAGAGGATCTCTTCCACCACCGGGCTCAAACGGTGGATCTCATCGATGAACAGCACATCGTGCCGCTCGAGGTTGGTGAGGATGGCGGCCAGATCTTTGGGCTTTTCCAGCACCGGGCCGGAGGTCTGGCGCAGGTTCACGCCCAGCTCGGTCGCGATGATGTGGCTGAGCGTGGTCTTGCCCAGCCCGGGCGGGCCGAACAACAGCACATGGTCGAGCGCCTCGCCACGTTTTCGCGCGGCGCCAATGAAGATCTCTAACTGCTCACGCGCCTTGGCCTGCCCGACGTATTCCTCCAGGTCCTTGGGGCGCAGTGCCCGCTCGATCGCGTCCTCGTTGGGCGATGCCACAGAAGGCTCGACCATGCGCGAGGCACCTTCAAAAGCCGAGGATGCCGTACTGTTTTTGCTTCGGCGGGGAGGGCTGATGTCGTCGGTCTGGATGCTCATCCCATCATTATCCTTCCCAGGAGGATGTTGCTCTACCGCAACGTTAATCCTTTCGGATAGGGGTTTATGACAACCCTTTCACCACCAAAACTGAAAAAGTCTGATGCAATGCCACCTAGTTTCAGCGGGACAGCTGCAACCGCTTGGTTCAGTCCGCATGAGTGATTCGCGCTCGTGTCCTACACAACAATGCCGCTGAGGCCTCTGGTTCAACTTTGGAGAAGTCAATGAAAAAGACTCTGCTGGCTCTGGCTGCCATCGCCGCATCTAGCGCCTCGTTCGCTCAATCTTCCGTGACCCTGTACGGTGTGGTCGACGCCTCGCTGGAAAGCGTCAAGGGCGACAGCACCGTTACCCGCGTGTCTTCCGACAACCTGAGCACCTCGCGTCTGGGCCTGAAGGGTTCGGAAGACCTGGGTGGCGGTTTGAAGGCCAATTTCAACTTGGAGCATAGCTTCAAGGTGGATACCGGCGCTACAGGCAATGCCCGCTTCTGGGATCGTGCCGCATGGGTCGGTCTGGCTGGTGGTTTTGGTGACATCCGTCTGGGTCGCATCGACACCCCGATCGGAGATATCGCTGGCAATGTGCTGAGCGCGCAGAACTACGACGATCTCAAGATCGTGGGTACCCGCGCTGGCGTCGATTACCGTCGCGCTGACAATGCCGTGACCTATTTCTTGCCTACGCTAGTTCCTGGCCTGACTGCTTCGCTGCAGTACTCTACGGGTAACGGCACCAGCGGCGCTCCTTCTGGAGAAGTCGCTGGCAGCAACTGGGGTAAGGCTTATGGCTTGAGCGTGAAGTACGCGGCAGGTCCTCTGTCTGCTGGCCTGGGCTACGAATACGCTCGTGATGAAGTGATCGACACGACTTTGGCTGGTAACCAAAAAGCAAATGCCACGCTGGGCTACGTGGGTTATGACCTCGGCGTGGCCAAGGTCACGGCTTACTACGATGCTGAATCGGCTCTGAACCCAGTGAATGCAGCGGCTGGCCTGAACAAGCGCCTGACTGTGTTGGGTGCAAAGGTCGCAGTTCCCGTCGCGCCTAGCTTCACTGCTGTGATCGGTCTGTCTGAAGCCCGCAATGTGTTGGGCGATCCTTCGACTGATGACAACGTTGAAGTCGTGACCATCAAGGGCATTTACGACCTGTCCAAGCGTACTTCGGTGTACGGCATGTTCACGAATGTGAACAACGCCAAGAACACCAAGCTCGGTATTGTCGGCGGTCCTGCTGTGAACACGAACGACAAGACCACCCACGGTATCGCTGTCGGTATCCGTCACACCTTCTGATCTCGATCAGATCTTGTGATTCCAAAAGGGGCTTCGGCCCCTTTTCCTTTTGGTGTCGCCAAGTGCCCTGTCGCCTATTGGCTACAGCTAGCAGAAACCTCTAAGACGCCCGCTTCACTTTCAGCAACAATCCCTTGCACCCCCCGAATCAGGGGGGGACAAGGAGATTTGTGATGAAAAAAAACGTCTTGACCAAAGCAGTCGCGGTTGCTCTGGCTACCTTCAGTGCTGGCGCAGCTTTCGCTCAATCCAGCTTGACGCTCTATGGCAACATTGATGGCGCTCTGGACAACGTGCACAAAGGCCATGGATCAGACATTCGGGGGAACGTCGTCAGCGGCACGACCGTCACTCGCGTCTCGCCCAGCATCTCCTCGCAGAATGCACTCGGCTTGAAAGGCACCGAAGATATCGGCGGCGGCTACAAGGGCATCTTCATCCTTGAAGGGCAATTCAATACCGATACGGGCGCACAAGGCGGCCAGGATTCCCGCATGTGGGGGCGTCAGGCCTTCGTGGGCCTGACTACGCCGGTGGGTGAAGTGCGCATTGGCCGTCAATACGCTCCCATCTTCTATGCATTCGCTACGTCTTCAGTGGAGTCTATTGGTGCGGCAGACTTGATGGCGTCTGGCCTGGTCGTCAACAACCTGCAGGTGCGCCAGGACAACCAGATCAGCTACTGGCTCAAGACCGGTGGCCTGACTGGCGCCTTGTCTTACTCCCCCAATGCCGGCGTGTCCAACAAGGTCAACGGCCTGCGGAGCACCACTGCCTTGCAAGGCAGTGCCACCAATGGTCAGATCATCGGCGGCATCTCTGCTGGCGATGAAAACAACACGGGCCGCGGCCGTTCCTATGGTCTGTACCTGAACTACGCCGTCGATAGCGACCTGTCGCTGATGGGGGCCTATCACTACAACAAGTTTGGCGATGCGGTGCTGGTTGGTACGCCGCCGGCAACGAGCAACGCCACGGTGCTGGCTAGCCTCGACAAGTACATCGGCTATACGCTGGGTGGCAAATACACCCTGCCGTCTACTGGCACGGTGTTGGCCGCCAACTTCCTTCAAGGCAACTTCACAAACGACGCTGGCTCCATGACGGGCCCGAAAGTCCAGGTCTTTTCCGTGGGCTTCAAACACCCGATCGACCAGTTCGCTGTCGGCGTGGAGGGTGTGTATTCGCGCTTCACCAACTTCACCAAGGGCAAGGACCGTGGCGTGATGTTTGCTGGTGACTACAACTTCTCCAAGCGAACCCGTGTGTACACGCGCATCGGTACTGTGAAAGATACAGGTGGTTCGTCTGTTGCGACCGATGGCGTCGGTGTCAACGTTATCGGGGGCCCGCTCCCAGTGCTGACAACCTTCGGCTCGACTGAGACACCGTTCTTTGCTGGCGGTAGCGCAAACGTCAACGCGTGGACCACTGTGGTCTCGGTTGGTATCCGTCATCAGTTCTGATCGCCGCCCTGTCTCATGACCCAACAAAAAACGCCCCTCGGGGCGTTTTTGTTTGAGACAACAAGGCGGCGGGTTCAGGCGCCAGGCAGCAATTTCTCCAGCTTGAACAGATCGGCCACAGCCTCCCGCTCACGCACCTCCCAGACCTGGCGGCCATCCACCATCAACTCGGCAGCCCGCCCACGGGTGTTGTAGTTGCTGGCCATGGTCATGCCGTAGGCGCCTGCCGACAACACCGCCAGCACGTCGCCAGCCTGCACATTCAGCTGTCGATCACGCCCCAGCCAGTCCCCGGATTCGCAGACCGGGCCGACCACATCCCACGTTTCCACGGCTGCATCGTTGCCACGCTGCTGCGTGTTCACAATGCCCATGAAGGCTTCGTACAAAGCTGGGCGCATGAGGTCGTTCATGGCCGCGTCCACAATGCAGAAGTTCTTCTTCTCGCCTGGTTTGAGGTACATCACCTCGGTCAGCAGCACGCCGGCATTGCCGACCAATGAGCGCCCCGGTTCGAATACCAGCTCGCGGTGGCCATGGCCCCGTGCATCGATCTTGGTCAGCAGTTGCGCGATCAGCTCGTCCGCACCCGGTGGTGTCTCGTCCGTGTAGGTGATGCCCAGGCCGCCGCCCAGGTCCAGGTGGTGGATGGACACGCCAGCCGCCTCGATGGCTTCGACCAGATCCAGCACGCGGTCCAGCGCATCCAGATAGGGCGCGACTTCGGTGATCTGCGAGCCGATGTGGCAGTCGATGCCCACGACATCGATGCCGGGCAGGGCGGCTGCACGCTTGTAGGTGTTGACCGCCAGTTCATGCGCCACGCCGAACTTGTTGCCCTTGAGGCCCGTCGAGATGTAGGGGTGGGTGCCTGCATCGACGTCGGGGTTGACGCGCAGGCTCACGCGTGCGCGCTGCCCCAGCTCGGACGCCACCTCGGACAGCACCTCCAGCTCGGCCGTGCTTTCCACATTGAAGCAACGCACCCCGGTTTCGATGGCCAGGCGCATTTCGGCGCGGGTCTTGCCCACGCCCGAGAACACCACCTTGCCAGGTTCTCCACCCGCTGCCAGGACGCGCGCCAGTTCACCGGCCGAGACGATGTCGAAGCCGCAGCCCGCCTGGGCGAAGGTCTGCAGAACAGCCAGGTTGGAGTTGGCCTTGACCGCGTAGCAGATCAGGTGGGATCGCCCTTGGAGCGCGCGCTGATAGGGGGCCAGCGCGGCGAGCATGGCGCGGCGCGAGTAGACGTACAGGGGGCTGCCGTGCTGACGGACCAAGTCGCGCAGCGAGACGTCGTCCATGTACAGATCGGCCCCTTTGTAGGCCAGATAGGGAGAGCCGGGCAGGGTCATTTCGAGGAGCTGGAAGAGGGGTCGGATGCGGATTGGGCTGGGCCGGGCAGGTAAAGCGGCCCCTTCTGGCCGCAGGCGCTCAGGAGCGCGCAGGCGCTCAGGCAGGCCAGTGCACAGGCCCGTGCGAGCCACCGACCGGCCGGTATTGTCGGGGTTGATGGCCCAGCCATTCGCTCGGTGTTGAGCATACTGCCTAGAATTCGGGTGTTTTGATTCATGTTCGTATTCTAAGGAAGTCACCATGTCCACCCTCGATACCCCCTCGGGTCTGACCGACGCGCAATACGATGCCGCCATCCAGGCCGCACTGGCGCGCATCGAGCGCAAGGTGGACACATGGCTCGAAGACGATGTCATCGACATCGACACCGCGCGCACCGGCAGCATGCTGACGCTGACCCTGCCGAACCGCAGCCAGCTCATCATCAACGCCCAACCGCCGCTGCACGAGCTGTGGCTGGCTGCGCGACGCGGCGGCTTTCATTTCAAGCTTGACGCGTCTGGCCAGTGGCGAGATACACGCCATGGAGACGAGTTTTTTACCCTGCTGTCCAGTTGTGCGAGCGAGCAGGGCGGGAAATCTGGCCTGGCCTTCTGATCCGCTATTCGGGCTTGCCGAACATATTGAGGATCCCTCGCTTTTCCTCGTCGGAGCTGGGGGCCGGCGTTGCGCCATTGGGGCTGTCGGTGCTGTCAGGGCCGAGTTCGCGTACACCGGTTCCAGGGGTGTATTCCTCGTAGAACCATTCGCCGCCCACGTTGACAACCCCCTCGGGTGGAGCGGGTTCCTCGATGGGGGCGTTGTGCAGAGCGGTGGTCATGAAATCGATCCACACGGGCAGGGACAAGCCGCCGCCGGTTTCCCTGTCGCCCAGCTTGCGAGGCTGGTCATGGCCAATCCAGACCACGGCCACGTTGTGCAGGGTGTAGCCAGCGAACCAGGCGTCCATCGAGTCGTTGGTCGTGCCAGTCTTGCCATAGAGGTCGGGGCGCTTGAGTGTGGCCTGGGCCTTGGCCGCCGTGCCCGAACGGGTCACTTCCTGCAGCAGGCTGCTCATGATGAAGGCATTGCGGGCGTCGATGGCGCGCATGCTCTCCGTCAACTGCGCAGGGCGGTATTGAGCCAGGGGGTGGCCGCGGTTGTCGGTCACCTTGGTCACCAACATCGGGTTGACACGGTAGCCGCCATTGGCGAACACGGCATATGCGTCGGCCATCTGCAAAGGGGTCACCGAGCCCGCGCCCAGGGCCATCGTCAGGTAGGCGGGGTGCTTGTCTGCCTCGAATCCGAAGCGGGTGATCCAGTCCTGGGCGTAACGTGCGCCGATAGAGCGCAGCACGCGGATCGAGATCATGTTCTTGGATTTGGCCAGGCCCTTGCGCAAGGGCATCGGGCCCTCGAACTTGCCGTCGTAATTCTTGGGCTCCCAGGCTTGGCCGCCCGTGGTGCCTGCATCGAAGAACAGTGGCGCATCGTTGACGACCGTGGCTGGCGTGAAGCCCTTTTCCAGCGCCGCCGAGTAGATGAAGGGCTTGAAGCTGGAGCCAGGTTGGCGCCACGCCTGGGTGACGTGGTTGAATTTGTTGCGGCCAAAGTCGAAGCCCCCCACCATGGCGCGGATCAGGCCTGTGCGCGGGTCCATGGACACGAAGGCGCCTTCCACCTCAGGCAACTGCTGCACGTACCACATGCCCTGCTTGTCCTGGTTGACGCGGATGATGGCGCCACGGCGGATCTGCTGCTTGGGGTTGGCCTTGTCGGTCAGGGCGTTGCCCACGGCTTTCAGGCCATCCTGGTTGATGGTGATCTGCTCGCCGGACTGCAGCGTGGCGATGATCTTGCGAGGCTCCGTGGCCTGCACCACGGCTGCCCGGATGTCTTCGCTGTCAGGGTGTTCTTCCAATGCTTCAGCTACGCGCACGTCGATCTGTTTGGGGTCGGCGGGCAGATCGATGTAGGCCTCCGGGCCCCGCCAGGCCTGGCGGCGGTCGAAATCCAGCAACCCCTTGCGCAAAGCCTTGTAGGCGGCGGTCTGCTCGGTCATGTTGATCGAGGTGTAGGCGTTCAGGCCGCGCGTGTAGGCCTCGTCGCCATACTGGTCGTGCATCAGCGAGCGGGCGGCCTCGGCGGCATATTCGGCATGGACGGGAATGGGGGCCTTGGTCCGGTAGTGCAAGACCTCGGCTTTGGCCTCATCCCGCTGTTCGGCGGTGATGAAGCCGTTTTCAAACATGCGGTCGATGATGTATTGCTGGCGGATGGTGGCACGCCTGGGGTTGCGAACGGGGTTGTAGGCCGACGGTGCCTTGGGCAGGCCGGCGAGCATGGCGGCCTCGGCCACCGTGATGTCCTTGATGGGCTTGCCGAAATACGTGTCGCAGGCCGCCGCAAAGCCGTAGGCGCGCTGACCCAGATAGATCTGGTTCATGTACAGCTCCAGAATCTGGTTCTTGTTCAGCAGGCTTTCGATTTTCAGCGCCAGCAGCATCTCGTAGATCTTGCGGGTGAAGGTCTTTTCGGTGGGCAGGTAAAAATTGCGCGCCACCTGCATGGTGATGGTCGACGCGCCCTGGCTGCGGGCTTCCCCAAAGTTGGCCAGGCCGGCGCGCAATACACCGACGTAATCCACCCCGCCGTGTTTGTAAAAGCGGGCGTCTTCAATCGCCAGAACAGCGTCCCGCATGACTTTGGGAATTTGGGTAATGGGCAGGAAATTGCGCTTTTCTTCGCCAAATTCGCCAATCAAAACCTGATCAGCTGAGAAAACCCTCAAAGGGATTTTGGGTTGATAGTCAGCCAAACCCCTCACTTCCGGTAAATTCGGGTATGCGACGGCCACGCCAATTCCGGCCAGCAGCAGCACACCCAGGACGCCCGCCACCCCCAAGCCCGCCAAAACCGCGACCGGTTTCACGATCCACACCACCCACCAGGCCTGAGCGCGGGGGCTCTTGGGGCCGGATCGAGAAGACTTGTTTTGTTGGTCGATATCGCTCATGAGGACTTGCCGGAGAAGGTGTGGGGATTATAGAAACCCCTTTGGCAGGACTTGAACTTGCGCCTTGCACAGCCTGTCGATTGCGATTTGTTGGTTTTGCAACCGCTTGTAAGGCGTGTGCATCTCGCAACGAGGTTGGGATTTATCCTGCTTTCTTGTGTTTCATTCACAAAAACTTTGCTGATAGCATTCAAGTGGTTTATTAACTTTCCAGCGCCAGCCATGGCGCATGGGGGACGGTGTGAGCTTTCTTGACACGCTCTTGGGCCGCAAGCATCCGCCAATGATTGGACTGGACATCAGTTCATCGAGCGTGAAGCTGGTCGAGCTGAGCCAGACGGCGTCTGGCGAATACATCCTGGATCGGTTTGCCTCCGAGCCCTTTGAAAAGGGCTGGATCGCCGATGGTCAGATCGAAAAATTCGACGAAGTGGCCGAAGCTGTGCGCAAGGTGGTCAACAAGAGCGGCACCCGTACCAAGCACGCCGCCATGGCCATGCCCCAGTCCGCCGTGATCACCAAGAAGATCATGCTGCCGGCCGGTCTGCGCGAAGAAGAAATGGAAATGCAGGTCGAGGCCGAAGCCAATCAGTACATCCCTTTCTCGCTGGACGAGGTCAGCCTGGATTTCTGCGTGGTGGGCCCCAGCCCGACGTCCGCAGGTGACGTGGAGGTGCTGATCGCGGCCTCTCGCAAGGACCGTGTGCAGGATCGCCAGGGGCTGGCGGAAGCCGCCGGTCTCAAGCCTGCGATCCTGGACATCGAATCCTATGCCTCGCGCCTGGCCATGCAGCGCCTGATCGGCGCACTGCCCGGCGAGGGCAAGGACGCCCTGGTGGCCCTGTTCGAGATCGGAGCGGAAAACACGAGCCTGAAGGTCTTGCGAGACGACGAATTGCTCTACGACCGCGATCAGGCTTTTGGCGGCGCACAGCTGAGCCAGTTGATCTCTCGCCAATATGGCTTCTCCTTCGAAGAAGCCGAAGCCAAGAAGCTGTCCGGCGACCTGCCCGAAGATTTCCAGAACACCATCCTGGGCCCCTTCGTGGACAGCCTCTCGCAAGAAATCGGCCGCGCCCTGCAGTACTTCTTCACCAGCACGCCGCACCACAAGGTGCACTACGTGATGCTGGCGGGCGGTACCGCGACGCTGCCAGGCTTGAAAGACCGGGTGACTGAACTGACAGGTTTTGCTTCCATGGTCGTGAACCCTTTTGAGGGCATGAAGCTGGGCTCGGCTGTGCGTGAAAGCAAGTTGCGCCGTGAAGCGCCGGCCTACCTCACTGCCTGTGGTCTGGCCATGCGGAGGTTCCTCGCATGATCTTGATCAACCTGTTGCCTCACCGCGAGGAAAAGCGGCGGCTGCGCAAGCAAGCGTTCTTTGTCGGGCTGGGATTGTCGGTTGTCGCCGGTGCCGTGATCGTGGCTCTCTGGTATGCGGTCCAGTTGCGCATGATGGCCACCCAGCAGTCGCGCAACGAGATCCTGACTTCGGCCATCCACAAGCTGGACGATGAGATCAAGGACGTCTCGGCTTTGAAGGCCGAGATCGACTCGCTCAAGGCTCGTCAGCGAGCCGTGGAAGATTTGCAGACCGACCGTAACATGCCGGTCTATCTGCTCAATGAGCTGGTGGCCCAGACGCCGGAAGGCATCTACCTGACTTCCATCCACCAGAATGGCGAGAGTGTGACTGTTGCGGGCTTTGCGCAGACCAATGAGCGGGTGTCGGAGTTCCTGCGCAACACCAACGCACGTTCGACCTGGCTGGAGCACCCCGAACTCGTGGAAATCAAGGCCGCAGCTCCCGGTAAGGACGGACGCGACAACAAGCGCCTGTTTGACTTCTCTATGAAGGTTAGTCTCAAACGCCCCGGCGAGATGTCGCCTGCGGCCAGTGGTGCGTCCGCGCCCGCTGGATCGGCCTCAGGGGTCAAGGCCTCATCAACTGCCGCCTCGGCAGCAACGAAGTCCTGAGGTTGATGGCATGGCTAAACCCAATATGAATATCGACCTCAACGCGTGGTTCGAGGATGCCCAGGAGCAGTTTCGTGGGCTCAACCCCAATGAGCCGGGGCAATGGCCCATTCTGCCCAAGTTGCTGAGTTTCATTGTCGCAGGGCTGGTGATCGTGGCGTTGGGCTGGTTTGCATTGCTGTCATCGCAAGACGATCAACTGCAGGCAGAGCGAGACAAGGAGCCTCGACTCAAAGAAGAGTACCGCTCCAAAGTCGCCCAAGCGGTGAATCTGGGCGAGTTGCGCAAACAGCGCATTCAGGTAGAAGAGTACGTCAAGCAGCTTGAAAAGCAGTTGCCGGGCAAGGCCGAAATGGATGCGCTGCTGTCCGACATCAACCAGGCGGGTCTCGGCCGTGGCCTGGAATTTGATTTGTTCCGTCCTGGGCAAGTCACAGTCAAAGACTATTACGCGGAGTTGCCCATCTCGATTCGAGTTACCGGGCGCTACCATGACATCGGTGCGTTCACGGCTGACATCGCCAACCTCTCCCGTATCGTGACGCTGCACAACCTGGTGATCGCAGGTGTGAACGCCAAGGATCAGGGGCAGCAAGGCAATCTCTACATGGAAGCCACTGCACGCACTTACCGTTATCTGGATCAGTCGGAATTGGATGCGATGCGAGCCGAGAAGGCCAAGAAGAAGGGGGAGAAGAAGTGATGACCCGCCCCCAGAATTGGCTGATGATCTCAATGGCCGTACTCGCCTTGACCGCGTGTACCGGCGAGCAGGAAGAGTTGCAGGCCTGGATGGACCAGCAGCGACATGAAGTACGGCCCAATGTGCAACCGTTGTCGCCTCCACAGAAGTTCAACCCTCAAGCCTATGCTGGTATGGATGGTGTGGAGCCTTTCAGCACGCAGAAACTGACTGGCGCACTCAAGCAGGAGTCAGCCCAGCCAAATTCTGCCGTGGCCGCCGAGCTAAGCCGGCGCAAAGAGCCGCTTGAAGCTTTCCCGCTGGACAGCATGTCCATGGTGGGCAGCGTGAACCGCAAGGGCGTGCCATATGCCTTGCTCAAGGTCGACAACCTCCTCTACCAGGTGAAGGTTGGCGAGTACCTGGGCCAGAACTACGGGAAGATCATGAAGATCACCGAGACCGAGATCACTTTGCGTGAGATTGTGCAGGACGCCGCTGGCGAGTGGATCGAGCGGCCGACCACACTGCAGTTGCAGGAGGGTGGTCGATGAAAACGAATCTGGAGATGATGACTATGAAACCGTGGCGCGTTGCATTGGCCGGGCTGACCTTGGCAGTGGTCTCGCCCTTGACCTGGGCTGCTGCGGCGATCCAGGCGATCACCAGTAGCCAGCAGGCCGGCGCGGACGTGGTCCGTATCGAGCTGTCTGAGCCGCTGGCGTCCCTGCCGGCGGGCTTCGTGGTGCAGGTGCCTCCCCGTATCGCGATTGACCTGCCTGGCGTCACCAACAGCCTTTCTCGCAACATGGTTGATGTGAATCAGGGCAATGTGCGCTCGGTGAACGTGGTGCAAGCCGGTGAGCGGACCCGCCTGGTGCTGAACTTGCGTCAGGCCACGACCTACCGTGCGCAGTTGCAAGGCAATACCCTGATGCTCATTCTGGATTCGGCAAATGCAACGGTTGCTCCGCAAACTGCGGCTGCGGTGACGGGTGCTGCGACCAAGGCCTCGGCGAAGACGGACGACACGGTTCGCTTTGCCGAAAACAAGAACGCCAGCCCGCTGGCCCTGAAGGACATCGACTTCCGTCGTGGCCAGGATGGTGCTGGCCGTGTCGTGGTGGAGTTGCCCAATAACCAGGTGGGCGTGGACATCAAGCAGCAAGGCCAGAGCCTCGTTGTGGAATTCCAGCGCGCGATCTTGCCGGACCGGCTGCGCAAGCGCTTCGATGTGACAGACTTCGGCACACCCGTGCAGTCGATTTCCGCCAGCCAGGTGGGCGAGCGGGTCAAACTGGTGGTGGACCCTCGTGGTGATTGGGAGCATTCTGCCTATCAAAGTGACAACCAGTTTGTTCTTGAGGTTCGCCCCCGCAAGGTGGACCCGAACAAGCTGACCCAAGGCCCAGGCTACTCTGGTGAGAAGCTGTCGCTGAACTTCCAGAACATCGAAGTGCGTGCGTTGCTGCAGGTGATCGCCGACTTCACGAACTTCAACGTGGTGACCAGTGACACAGTGACGGGTAACGTGACCTTGCGTTTGAAGGATGTGCCCTGGGATCAAGCCCTTGACATCATCATGCAGGCCAAGGGGCTGGGCGTGCGCAAGTCCGGCAACGTGTTGTGGATCGCACCCAAGGACGAAATCAACGCCAAGGAAAAGATCGATCTGGAAGCCAAGGCACAGGTTGCGGCACTGGAGCCTCTGCGCACCCAGTCATTCCAGCTCAACTACACGAAGGCGGAAGAAATCGCCAAGGGATTGACCGGAACAAGCACAGGCAGCAGCAACAACAGTGGCAGTGGCACAGCGACACGGATCCTGTCACCGCGTGGCAGCGTGATTTTCGAGACACGCACCAATCAACTGTTCGTCAACGACATCCCCTCCAAGCTGGAAGAAATCCAGCAAATGATCACCAAGATCGACATTCCGGTTCGCCAGGTGCTGATTGAGGCTCGCATCGTGGAAGCGAATGACACTTTTGGTCGTTCTTTGGGTGTGCGCCTGGGTGCACTGGACATGCGCGGTCTGCGTGGGGGCACGCCAGGTTTCGGCGTGGGTGGTGATAACCGCATCGCCATCACTGGCACCTATCAAGGGGTGGGTGAACAGACTCTACAAGCGGCGGCAACGTCGGGCAGCTACACGCCAAACAGTTATTTTGTGAACCTGCCCAGTTCGGGGTTCAACGGTTACTCCGCATCATCGGTTGCGCTGTCCCTATTTGGTGCCAGTTCCAACCGTTTCCTGAACCTGGAGTTGTCCGCGCTGGAGGCTGATGGCAAGGGTAAGATCGTGTCGAGTCCCCGCGTGATCACCGCAGACCAGGTCAAGGCATTGATTGAGCAAGGCACCGAGTTACCCTACCAAGTTGCCACCTCCAGTGGTGCGACCGCATTGGCCTTCCGCAAGGCCAACCTCAAGCTGGAAGTGACGCCGCAGATCACACCTGAGGGGAACGTGATCCTGGATGTGGATGTGAACAAAGACAGTGTCGGTCAGGTGACCAATGCTGGTTACGCCATTGACACCAAGCACGTGCAGACGCAGGTGTTGGTCGAGAACGGCGGCACGGTGGTGATTGGTGGCATTTTCCTGCAAACTGAAAATTCGACGGACACCAAAGTGCCTTTCCTGGGCGATATCCCGATTCTTGGGAACCTGTTTAAAACCAATACTAGAAGTGCGGATCGCTCAGAGCTGCTGATTTTCCTCACCCCTAAGGTGGTGACCGAAAAGGCGGCATTGCGTTGATGCAGCCTGTTTGAAGTGAATTAGGATCGACCCCCTCATGGGAGTGAAGACAATGAATTGGAAGACTTGGGTGGCCATGTTGGCCATGACGACGATGTTGGTCGCTTGTGGTGGTGGCGGCGGAAGTGCCGGTACGCCGCTTTACGGTGGCGGCAGTACGAGTTCAACTGGCTCGACAGCGTCAGCCTTGTCGATTGCCTTGAGTGCGGCCACTGTCGTTGATACCAATACGGATGGTGTGACTGTCACAGTGACGGCTACCAACGCCAGCGGCGGTACCGTGTCGGGGACCACTATTTCCTACACCGTAACGGGGGGTATCTACACGCAGGCAACCACAACGACCGGAAGCGACGGAACGAACGCCATCACGGTCAAGTTGGGGGCGGACAAATCCAATCGAACGATCACCATCGTTGCCTCGGATGGGACGCATACGGCAACAGGCTACCTGACGGTGACGGGTGCAAAAATCAGTTCCACGGCCAACCCTTCTGTGGTTGCGCCAAGTGCGACGGGGAGCGTGATCTTCAGATTGCTGGATGCCAGCTCCAACCCCCTGACTTCCCAGTCCATTGAAATTCAAACTTCTGCTGGTGGGGCAATAAGTGGCTCGACCGATAGCAATGGCCAGTACACGTACAACTTCCAGGCGCCATCTAACGCAGGCACCTTGACGGTGACTGCCTCAGGTGCTGGCGTGACTGCCTCACAAGATGTTTTGATTCAGTCGACCAGTTCGTCGATTCCTGATTCGGGAACGCCAACGCAAGTGACGCTTGATGTGAATCCTACTGTGGTGAGCGTCAACACTGCTGGCTCGACCGCGAACTCCTCGGTGGTGCGAGCCCTTTTCAAGGGGGCAGCCAATAACCCGTTGGCCAATGTTCGCGTCAAGTTTGATTTGAATGGTGATCCATACTCTGTAGGTGGTACGTTCAGTGCGCAGCAGGTATATACGGATGCCAATGGTTATGCCGTTACGTCATATATCCCTGGTAGCGTTCCTTCACCGACAAATGGTGTAACCGTTCGCGCCTGTTATGCAACGACGGGTGATCCTTCCTCGATTGTTTGCTCTTCGGGCAACTCTCAGACCAAGACCTTGACTGTGACTGCGGACGCAGTGTCCGTCAGTATCGGTAGTGACGAAAATGTCTATATTGATACGGACCTGGTCTACTACCGCCGTTTTGTTGTCCAAGTGGTAGATGGTGCCGGTCGCGCTCTTTCAGGTGTCACGATCACGCCGACGCTGGATCTTGTGAACTATAGGAAGGGTAGTTATGACAACGGTTCCGGCAGTTGGAAGATATTGACTCCACCAGGTTCCTATGTCTGCTTGAACGAGGATTTGGATCGGAATAATCTGATTACGGGATCTGGCGCAAGTTCTGAAGACATCAACCACAATGGGTCGCTTGATCCGCGTAAGGCCGATGCATCGGTTGCATTTGAAAGCGCCTATACCTCCGGTAAAACGGATTCCAACGGGCGAGTCCAATTGCGCGTGACATACAACCGATCTTCTGCGAGCTGGATCAAGTATTCGCTGAATGTTTCTGGCTCGGTGAGCGGCAGTGAAGGTCGGGCCAGTTGGGTTGAATGGGCACCCTATCCAGCTTCAGCTATTTCGAGCACGGGTGCTCCAGCTTTTGTGAACAGCCCCTATGGCATTGTCGCCGCGAGTGTCACCCTGGGTGCGAATCGCACTATGCCGGATGGCTACGTGTTTACCAGCGGTACAACATTGACCCCCTGCCAGAACCCAGATTGACGTGAATTTGGGGCATGACGGGGCTGCGGCCCGATGTTTAGAAAAGGCCGGCTTGTCCGGCCTTTTCTTTTTTACGCTTGAAGACCATATCCGACCGGCAACTCCTCAAAGGCCGTCTTAATCGATAGATTGTGTTTGTTGTCTTCCCCCTAGCATTTCTTTCATGCTCTAAAAGGCACTCCTTTACTGGCGACGGACCACCCGTGGCAGCAAAGAAGCGCACTGACTTGAAACTGATGGGTGAATGCGATGAACTGGAAAAATCTGATGCTGGGGACCATGGCAACGGCGCTCTTGGCGGCATGCGGTGGTGGTGGCGGGAGTAACTCCAGCTCGCCCGCCTACAACGTGTCAGGCAATTCCGCGTTCGGCAATGGGTCGAGTGGAAGCAGTACCGGAAGCGGCTCGGGCTCAGGTTCGACGTCAACGACCAACGTCACCTCCAATACGGCAGGTTCGTTGATCCTGGCATTGAGTAGCAGCACTGTCAGTGCTTCGCAGCCCGCAACGATCACGGCCGTGGTCAAAGATGCCGCAGGCGCTCCCATTGCGGGTGCCCTGGTTCAATTCTCGCTGTCTGGCGCTGGCTCGGCCACCCTTGCCACTTTGTCGCCACAGTCAGCCATCACGGATGTAAATGGCCAAGCGGCTTCAACGGTGACTCCGGCGTCGGGCGCGACCGTTGGTGCGGCCTATGTGCTGGCGCAAGCCGATACTTCCGCTGGTTCCTTGAGTGCCAAGCAAGCGTTTTCTGTCACAGCGACCAATGTGACCTTGTCGCCGGTGAGTGTTTCGCCTTCGGCCATCAATGGCTACGACACGTCACTGATCACCATCAACTTGACGGGCGCAAGCAGCACGAACCCGGTGACGGTCAGTATATCGTCCACCTGCGCAACCAGTGGCAAGGCGACCATCTCGCCCACGACTTTGACAATGACGGGTGGAAGCGGCACGGCGACCTATCAGGACAAGGGCTGTGGCAACACGAGCGGCAGTGGCAGTGTGAACGACCTCATCAGTGTCCAGGTGGCTGGCACAACCCAGCAGCAGTCAAAGGGGCTGACAGTTGCTGCACCGGTTACCCAGGGCATTCAGTTTGTTTCCGTTGACAACGCCACCATTTGCTTGCAAGGGTCAGGTTGCCCCAGCGTGGCGAATGTGGTCTTCAAGACCGTGGATAACACGGGGGTTGCTCAGGCGGGGCGGCCGGTTGTCTTTAGCCTGACAAATCAGGCAGCAACCCTGGGTTCGACTTCTGGTGTGACTGGTGCAGACGGTACGGTATCCGTGGCTGTTGCAGCCAAACGAACCCCGTCCCCTGTACGCGTCATTGCACAGGTCACGACGGCTACAGGGACCCTGCAGACCGTCTCCAACAACCTGACGATTTCGGGTGGCTTACCCGTGGCAGGCAGCACAAACAATGACAATGGCATCACGTTCGCGGCGGCGAAGTACTCACTGATGTACAGCTGGGTCGGTGACTATGCCGATTTGACTTTAAGTCTGACCGATCGCTGGGGGGCACCCGCCATTGACGGTACGGTGGTCAATTTGGTGTCTGATGGTGGAACGGTTGTGCCTGCCTACTGCACAACGGCGGGCGGCACTTGCAGTGTCAAGTTGCTCGTGTCGAATCCCCAGCCTGACACTGGCCGTGTTCATGTGGTTGCCTATGCCTATGGGCAGGAAGCGTATACCGATACCAACGGAGATGGCATTCATGAATCCAATGAGCCGTTCGATGATGTGAGGGCGGCTGTTTGCCTTGATAGGGACGAGAGTGGAACCATCTCCTCTAGCACGCTCTGTAGCGCGTCTGAGTTCATTGTGGGGGACAGTACGAAACTCAACTCTGGCGATGGTGTATGGAATGACGGCGGATCTGCATTTGCGCAGATCCAGCACACGTTCATCTTTTCGAGGACTGACCTCACGCCGCGTTTATTCCAAGTCTCGGGTGGGGCGTGTACCAATACTGCGGTAGACGCCGGTTACATGACGGTCACTGTGCCGGCAAAGAGCAGCACCTACATCGATTTTTGTGTTCGAGACGGGAACACGAACGGTGATGCTTTCCAGGATCCGACGACGCACTATGTCGGCAATCCCTTGCCATCAGGTACGACCATCGCTGCGGCATCCACCGTGACTGGCGTGACTTTTGCCATCAGCAATCAACCTATCTCGTTGCTTGCCAATGGTGTGACGATGCACCGTTTGACAATTGCAAATGGCACCAGTTCGGCTCTCACGGCTGGAACGGGATCGCTTACTTTCACATTCCCTGCGCCCGGCTATCCTAAGAGCACAAGTGGCGCCACGCCGCCCGCTTCGATTACATTGGATTCAATATTGACCATCCACTAGTGTCCACGCTGTAATGACGGATGTAAAAGCACCTGTATGCATTTCTCTGGTTGGCTTGCCGGGTGGAGGCAAGTCGACTGTCGGCAGGCAACTGGCCAGGCGCATCGGAGCGCGTTTTTTAGACTCCGATGCGGTACTGGAAGAACGGATCGGCATGCCGATCCGTCGCTTTTTTGAGCAGTTCGGTGAGGCGGCTTTTCGTGATCGTGAAGAATCGGTCATTGACGAGTTGACGCGCGCCGACACGGCAGATGCCCAGCATGCTGATGGCACGCGAGCTCTGGTGCTGGCAACAGGTGGCGGCGCGCTCCTGCGGCCCATCAATCGCCAACGCCTGCATGAGCGGACCACTGTGGTGTATTTACGCTCGACGCCTGAGGAGCTCTACAGGCGTCTGCGGCACGACACGCAACGGCCTTTGCTTCAAGTGGCCGATCCGCAGGCCAAGCTGCGCGAGCTCTATGAACAGAGGCATCCGCTGTATGAAGAGACGGCGCACTATTGCGTGGACACGGGCCGGCCTTCAGTGGTGACACTGGTCAACATGATCACGATGCAGCTCGAGATGGAGGGCGTGTTGCCGCCCCCTGGTGAGCTGCCCAGCAAAAAGGGGCCTTGAGCCCCTTTTTGTTTGCCTTGGCGGGTACAGCAAGGATGGATGCGGCTCAGTCCAACTTGAGCTGCTTGAGGTAGCTGCGGAACCAGCTGCCCACCTGGCTGTGTTGCAGGGCCAGTTCGACGTTGGCTTCCAGGAAGCCTTCCTTGCTGCCGCAGTCGTAGCGCTTGCCTTCGTATTGGTAGGCGTAGACCTTTTCCAGGCTCAGCAGGCCGGCAATGCCATCTGTCAGCTGGATCTCGTTGCCCACGCCGCGTGGTTGCGAGCGGATCTGCTCGAACACGGCCGGGGTCAGGATGTAGCGGCCTGCCACGCCCAGGCGTGAGGGCGCGACATCGGGTGCGGGCTTTTCGACGATCTTGGAGATGGCCATGACGCGTTCGGCCACGGGCGTGCCGGCCACGATGCCATAGCGCTTGGTGTGCTCGGCAGGGACTTCCTGCACCGCGAGGATGGAGCCCTTGAGGTCCTTGAACTGCTCGACCATCTGCTTGAGGATCGGCGTCTGGCCCACCATGAGGTCATCGGCCAGCAGCACGGCAAAGGGCTCGCCGCGCACCAGGCGTTCGCCGCACAGCACGGCGTGGCCCAGGCCCAGGCTCTTGGGCTGGCGCACGAACACGCATTCCATGTCAGCGGGCTTGATGGACTGCACGGTCTTGAGCAGTTCCAGCTTGCCGGCTTGCTCCAGTTCATATTCGAGTTCGAAGGCCGTGTCGAAGTGGTCTTCGATGGGGCGCTTGTGGCGACCGGTCACGAAGATCATTTCGCGGATACCGGCGTCGTAGGCTTCTTCAACGGCGTACTGGATCAGTGGCTTGTCGACCACGGGCAGCATTTCCTTGGGCTGGGCCTTGGTCGCAGGCAGGAAGCGGGTCCCCAGGCCTGCGACAGGAAAGATGGCCTTTGTGATGCACATGAACTAACTCCTCTAGCGTTGGCCGGGATTGTGTCCCGGCCGTTTCTTCTCGTGTTGTGTGATGTCCCCTGATTTCTAGGGGGGATGCCTCAATCGCGGGGGGGCTTCATGCCAATCTTTGGAACTGTGAACGAACGCGCTCCAGTGTGGATGTGAAATCCGTCACACGTTGCTTCTCTTGTTCGACGACGGCGGCTGGCGCACGGGCCACGAAGCTCTCGGTGGTCAGCTTGGCCTGAGCCTTGGCGATCTCGCCTTCCAGACGTTTGATCTCCTTGGCCAGGCGCTCCTTCTCGGCCGCGACGTCGATCTCGACGTGCAGGGCCAAGCGTGCTTCGCCTTGCACGGCCACAGGGGCCATTGCGGTGGCTTGTGCAAAGGCGGCCTCGTCCAGGATCTTGACCTCGCTGAGCTTGCCCAGGGTCTTCAAGATGGGCGCGGCCTGGGTGACGAAGGCGGTGTCGCCAGTGATCAGCAGGGGCACGCGCTCGGCGGGCGAAAGGTTCATTTCGCCACGCAAGTTACGGGTGGTCCCCACCAAGGTCTTGAGCTTGGCGACCCAGGCGTCGGACTCGGCGCAGATGCGGCCGAGATCGGGCACGGGGTAGGGTGCCAGCACGATGCTGTCGTCGGCGCCAGCCTGCTTGCGGCCGGCCACGGGTGCGACCACTTGCCACAGCTCTTCGGTGATGAAGGGCGTGATGGGGTGGAGCAGGCGCAACACGGTTTCGAGCACGCGGATCAGGGTGCGGCGTGTGCCACGTTGTTGTGCCTCGTTGCCGGACTCCTTGGCCACTTGCAACTGCGTCTTGGCGATCTCGATGTACCAGTCGCAGTACTCGTCCCAGACGAACTGGTAGATGGCGTTGGCGACGTTGTCGAGGCGGAAGTCCTTGAAGCCTTGCTCTACGGCGGCTTCGACACGCTGCAACTCGCTGACGATCCAGCGATCGGCCGGGCTGAAGTCGAGGTAGCCGTTGGCGGCGCACAGGCCGGGCTCGTGCTTGACCAGGCCGCAGTCCTGGCCCTCGCAGTTCATCAGCACGAACTTGGTGGCGTTCCACAGCTTGTTGCAGAAGTTGCGGTAGCCCTCGCAACGCTTGGAGTCGAAGTTGATAGCGCGGCCCAAGCTGGCCAGCGCAGCGAAGGTGAAGCGAAGGGCGTCGGCGCCATAGCCGGGGATGCCTTCGGGGAACTCTTTCTCGGTAGCCTTGCGGACTTTGGGTGCCGTCTCGGGCTTGCGCAGGCCAGTGGTGCGCTTGTCCAGCAACGGGGCGAGCTCGATGCCATCGATCAGGTCGACAGGGTCGAGCACATTGCCTTCGGACTTGGACATCTTGTGGCCTTGCGCATCGCGCACCAGACCGTGGATGTAGACGTGCTTGAAGGGCACCTTGCCCGTGAAGTGCTTGGTCATCATGATCATCCGGGCGACCCAGAAGAAGATGATGTCGTAGCCGGTGACCAGTACGGACGAGGGCAGGAACAGGTCCAACTGCTTTGTTTGCTCAGGCCAGCCCAGTGTGGAGAAGGGCACCAGGGCAGAGGAGTACCAGGTGTCGAGCACGTCTTCATCGCGTGTCAGCGTGCCTTCGTAGCCTGCGGCCTTGGCGCGCGTGCGGGCTTCTTCCTCGCTGCGGGCCACGAAGATCTCGCCGTTGCTGCCATACCAGGCCGGGATCTGATGGCCCCACCACAGCTGGCGGCTGATGCACCAGTCCTGGATGTTCTTCATCCACTGGTTGTAGGTGTTGACCCAGTTCTCGGGCACGAACTTCACCTCACCCGAGTCGACGGCTTCGATGGCTTGTTCGGCGATGGACTTGCCTTGCGCGCCGGGCTTGGTCATGGCCACGAACCATTGGTCCGTCAGCATGGGCTCGATGATCTGACCGGTGCGGGCACAGCGCGGCACCATCAGCTTGTGCTTCTTGACTTCGACCAGCAGGCCTTCGGCTTCGAGTTGTGCGACCAGGGCCTTGCGGGCCACGAAGCGGTCCAGGCCACGGTAGGCCTCGGGGATCTCGGGTAAGTGCGACACCACCTGCGCATCGAGCGTGAAGATGGTGATCATCGGCAGGTTGTGGCGCAAGCCGACCTGGTAGTCGTTGGTGTCGTGGGCCGGGGTGACCTTGACGACGCCCGTGCCGAAGTCCTTGTCGACGTGCTCGTCGGCGATCACGGGCACGAGGCGGCCAGTGATGGGCAGCTTGACCAGCTTGCCCAGCAGGTGCTTGTAGCGCTCGTCTTCAGGGTGGACCATGACGGCCGTGTCGCCCAGCATGGTTTCGGGACGCGTGGTGGCAACCACGAGCGTTTCATCACTGCCATCAATGGGATAGCGGATGTGCCACATCGAGCCGTCTTCTTCCTCGCTCTCGACTTCGAGGTCGGACACGGCGGACTTGAGGATCGGGTCCCAGCTCACCAGGCGCTTGCCGCGGTAGATGAGGCCTTCCTCATAGAGCTTGACGAAGGTCTCGACCACGACCTTGGACAGCTTCTCGTCCATGGTGAAGTACTCGTGCTCCCATGAGACCGAGTCGCCCATGCGGCGCATCTGCTGCGTGATGGTCGAGCCCGATTGCTCCTTCCACTCCCACACCTTGGCGACGAAGTTCTTGCGGCCCAGGTCGTGGCGACTCTGGCCTTTCTCTTGCAGCTGGCGTTCCACCACGATCTGCGTGGCGATACCGGCGTGGTCCGTGCCCGGCACCCACAGCGTGTTGTGGCCGAGCATGCGGTGGTAGCGCGTCAACGAGTCCATGATGGTCTGGTTGAAGGCGTGGCCCATGTGCAGGGTGCCCGTCACATTGGGCGGCGGCAACTGGATGCAGAAAGAGGGCTTGGCCGGGTCCAGCGTGGGCTTGTACAGACCGCGCTGCTCCCATTGGGGGCCGAATTTGGCTTCGATCGGAGCGGGGTCAAAGGATTTCGCGAGTTCGGTCATGGTCTTGGTGGCTGCTTGCGCCCGGCATGGGGGCATTTTCTTGGCCAAACCGCGATTTTACGGGGGGCGGACGGGCTTGGCGCCGACGGGGGCTGACGTGGTGTCCAAGCAGATTTTCTGAGGCAGATCAAAAAACAAGGGTTTTGACGCGGGTTTGACGCCGCAAAGGTTGGCGCAAAGCCATTCGCGCTCTAGGATGAGCCAAGACCAGTCGCCGGACTGGCGCAGCTAGGAGGCTGACATGTACGAACATTTGTTGGTGCCTGTGGATGGCAGCGAGTTGTCGAACAAGGCTGTGGCGCACAGCATCGGCCTGGCCAAGATGCTGGGTGCCTCGATCACGGGCTTCACCGGGGAGCCGCCGTTGCCGGTGCTGGTCGTGGAGCAGGCCGCCGTGGCTTATGACGTGGCCACGTTTCAGGAACATGAAAAGCGCTGCGAGGCCCACGCCCGGGAAATCCTCGAAGCCTTTGCGGCCAAGGCCAAGGAGGCCGGCGTGCATTTCGATGGTCAGTTCATGATCACCGAGAATGTCCAGCAGGGCATTGTGGACACCGCCCGCAAGCAGGGTTGCGACCTGATCGTGATGGCCACGCATGGCCGCCATGGCCTGGACGCCTTGATCCATGGCTCGCTGGCCAAGAGCGTGCTGGCGCACAGCCAGGTTCCGCTGCTGATCCTGCACGGATGACGAGCAACAACTGAAGGAGAGCGACATGAGCGAATTGACTTCCGCCCAAAAGGACAAGCTGATGGCCGACCTGCAAGTGGTGCTGGCCGACGCCGAGGCCCTGCTGGCCGCCACGGCCAGTGACGCTGGAACCGGGATGGTCGAGTTGCGCAAGCGTGTGCAGTCCAGCTTGTCCAACGCCAAGACCGGTTTGATCGAGGCGCAGGCCGCCGTGCTGGACAAGGCCAAGGCCGCAGCCAAGGTCACCGATGAATACGTGCACGAGAACCCCTGGAAGTCCGTGAGCATCGCGGCTGGCGCGGGCCTGCTGATCGGCCTGTTGCTGGGCCGTCGATGAATGGTTGACGCCAAGGGCGCTCCAGTTACGGAGGCGGATCGCAAAGGGCGGCTGTTGTCGTCCTTGCAAGCCTTGTCCGCGACCCTGATGGCCATCCTCCAGACCCGTCTGGCCCTGGTGGCCACGGAGCTGGAGGAGGAGAAGCAGCGTCTGCTGGCCATCCTGGGCTGGGGCGCGGTCGCCATCCTCATGGGGACGGTGGCCAGCGTCTTCCTGGCCGGCTTCATCACGGTGCTGTTCTGGGACACGCATCCGCTGCTGGTGCTGGGTGGGCTGACGCTGGGCTTTGTGCTGGCTTGCGCCTGGGCCGTCGGGCAAGTCCGACAGGCCATCCATGGTGGTGGTGACCTGCTGGCGGCTTCTTTGGCTGAATTGCAGGCCGACCGCGATGCCCTGGCTGAAGCGGCTGCTCGTGGGCGCGCCCAATCCGATGGCGCCACGGCGGCCAGCACCGACGCCTCCGTGCGAGGACAGTGAGGGCCTATGCCTGATTCCGATCGCATGCAGGAGCTGGCGCTCAGGAAGCAGATGCTGATTCAGCGCAGCACCGTCTTGCGCCACACCTTGGCGATCCAGATGGACAAGCAACTGGCGCCAGTGGCGGGTGTGGCCGATCAGGCCGTGGCGGCGGGGCGCTGGTTGCGGGGCCATCCCTACTGGTTGATCGCGGGTGTGGTGGCCCTGGCCGTATGGCGCCCGACCGGCCTGACCCGTGTGGCGTCCAGGGGGGTGTGGCTCTGGCAGGCCTGGCGGCGTTGGCAGCCGGTGCTTCAACCCATGCTGACGCAATGGCGGGCGGCGCTTGAACAGGCGGAATCTGGCCCCCAGCCTGGTGGCCTTGAAGATCCTCAAAACAAAGGAGACCAGCAAGCATGCGCATGACGTTTTATGGCGCAACCGGCACGGTGACGGGTTCCAAGACCTTGGTGGAGGTGGGCGGCAAGCGGCTGCTTGTGGACTGCGGCCTGTTTCAGGGTTTCAAGACCCTGCGCGAGCGCAACTGGGCGCCTTTGCCTTTCGAGCCTGCGTCGCTGGATGCCGTGCTGCTGACCCATGCCCACATCGACCACAGCGGCAGCTTGCCGCTCCTGACGCGGCATGGCTTCAAGGGCGACATCTGGACGAGTTCGGCGTCGGCTGACCTGTGCGAGATTCTTTTGCAGGACACGGCCCATTTGCAGGAGGAAGAGGCGCGTTACCGCAACCGGCACGGTGCCACCAAGCACCAGCCGGCCGAGCCGCTCTACACCGTGCAGGATGTCAAGAACTGCCTGCGGCACATCAAGCACGTGGCGCCGGATGGCGTGATCGATCTGGGGCAGGGCGTGCATGTGCGCTTCATGCCGGCAGGACACATCCTGGGTGCCTCCAGCGTGGCCATTGAACACCAGGGCAAGACGGCCTTGTTCTCGGGCGACCTGGGCCGTGACGACGACCTGGTGATGCTGCCACCCACCACGGGTCAGAAGGCGGACTGGGTGGTGATCGAGTCGACGTATGGCGACCGCCTGCATCCCTCACTGGACCCGATCGACAAGCTGGGCGACGTGGTTCGCCGAACGGCGGCGCGTGGTGGCGCAGTCATCATCCCGGCTTTTGCCGTCGGGCGCACGCAAGGGCTGCTGTATGCGCTCTACCGCTTGCGCGAGGCCAGGGCCATCCCCGATATGCCGATCGTGCTGGACAGCCCCATGGCCATCTCGGCGACGGGCTTGTACGAACGGCATCGCGGCGAGCATCGCCTGACCGAGGAGGAGTGCGAAGGCATCCGCCACATGACCCGCTTCGTGCGCGACGTGGAGGAATCCAAGGCCCTGATGCAGCAGCGCTACCCCATGATCATCATCGCGGGCAGCGGCATGGTGACCGGTGGGCGCGTGCTGCACCACATCGCCCACTATGGGCCGCATTCGCGCAATGCCATCGTGCTCAGTGGCTTTCAGGCTGGGGGCACGCGCGGGGCATCGCTGGCGGCGGGCGCGACGTCCCTGAAGTTGTTTGGCGAGTACGTGCCGATGCGTGCGGAGGTCGTGCAGATCGAGGGCTTGTCGGCCCACGCGGATCAGGCTGGCTTGCTGGGCTGGTTGAAGGCCTTGGGGCAGGCGCCTCGCCATGTCTTCATCAACCATGGGGAGCCTCAGGCTGCCGACACCTTGCGTCTGCGTGTGAGCGAAACCCTGGGCTGGAAGGCCAGCGTGCCCGATTACAAGGACGTGGTCGAGCTGGATTGAGGCGCATCGGTGCCGAGGTCCGCTGCCTGAAAGCGCGCAATGCGTTCGGCGTCTGCGGGGTGGCTGCTGAAGGCGATGCCCAGGCCGCTGTCGAACTCGCCTCGCTTGCTGCGGTATTCGCGCAAACGCTGAAAGAACACGGCCATGGCCGAGGGACGCAGGTGGTTGGCGCGCATCAGGGCGATGGCAGCCTCGTCGGCTTCACGCTCGAAATCGCGCGAGTAGGCCAGGTGCCCCAGCAGGGCCGGTGCGCCGGCCAGCACGCCGCTGAAATCGCCAAAGGCCACGCTGCCGGCGACACTCAGCAGGCCCGCCTGGATCAGGCCGCGCAAGCCATGGCGCAAGGCCACATGGCCTGCCTCGTGGCCCAGCACGCCGATCAGCACGTCTTCGCGGTCTTTCAGCAGCTCAATGAGCTCGTCGGTAATGACGATGCTGCCGTCGGGCAGCGCGAAGGCGTTGGGCCCGATGCGTGCCTGCCTGAATTCCAGGGTGATGCGCGGTGTGGCCAGTGCTGCCGGGCGATGCCCAGCGCGGCCGACTTCGAGCGCGGGCATCAGGCGTGCGCGCCAGCGGTTTTGCTCGTCTGGCGCCAATTGGCTGGGGTGCAGCCATTGATCGTCCATGGCGCGAAGGGTGGCCGTGCTCATTTCGTGGCTGACCGCACTGGGGATCATGGGGGCGATGGCCCGGGCAGCCATTGGCAGCCCCCACCAGTAGCCCAGCGCTGCCACCATCAGCAGCACGGTGGTGGCCAGCATGGACCAGCGCCAGCTTTGGTGGGCCCTGACAGCCAGTGGCGTACCCAGGCCTTGCTCGTGCATCCAGCTGTCCCAGGCCTTATCGTCGAGGGCCTGCACCGTGCCGCCGTCGGCGAAATGCGCCAGGCGTGCACCATGGCGGGTACGCTCGGCCCAATCCACCTGGCTGAGCGCTACCTGCCGAATCAGCTGCGCGCTCGACAGTTGCAGCATGCCCTGGTCCAGCCACATGACTACCTCGTGGGCGCGCGAGGTCTTGCCATCGAAATAGCTCACCATCAATCGGGTTGAGGACATGGCGGCGCTCACAGTCCAACGTCCATGCCGATGAGGTCTGCGGCAAGGTCACCCGTGGCGTCCGAGCTACCCTGGCGCGCCTGGGCGATCAGGGCGTCGGGGTCTTGCCGGGTGTGGATCACGATGGCTTGAAGGCGGGCCTTGGCCAGTGCGACGGCCGCGAAAGGCCAGTACAAGCCCAATGTGAGCAGGATCAACAGCCAGTTCTTGAGCGCCAGGCGCGCCATGTAGGCCCAGCCCAGATGGCTTTTGAAGCGAACCAGGCGGTTGCCTGTTTGTGTCCAGACCAGATTCTGCATGCGGGCGTTGAAGTACGGTGCCACCACGATCTGGGTCAAGAGGATGTAGCCCAGCAAGATGGGCATGATCATGGCCATGTAGGCGCCCATCTGTTTGCCTATCTGGCGCGTGTCCGGGCCTGGGGGGGCATGATGCGTGCCCAAGGTGGCCCCCAGCAGCCCGCCCAGCACGCCCAGGCCCATCATGGCGCCGATACCCAGCAGACCAGTTTTCACAAAGATGCCCAGCATGTGGCGGTAGCTGGCCTTGAAGGTCGTCTGCAACTGGCCCAGGGCGTAGTGGGCGTGTTGATAGCGCTTCAAGCGCCACAGGGTGTAGGGCCCCACCAGCGTGGCCGTGAGCAGCATGCCCAGGGTGAGGGCGATGGGCAGCACCGCGCTGCCCAAGCTTTTGGGCAGCATGGCCAGCAAGATGCCGCCCAGCATGGTGACACCGACAGCCACGAGCATGGGTGCCAGGAAAACCATGTAGGCATCTTTCAGCGAGCCGCTGAAGTGGAACCGCAAACCGCGCCAGCTGGTTTGGGCCAGGCGAAATTGCAGCGAGGCGCGCATCAGGGCCGGCCACACGGCCGCCACGATGAAGCCGGCGATCATGCCGGACGTGGGCGATACCCGGCCCGCCGCGCCATACAGCAGCATGAGCGCGCTGACCAGTACGAAGCCACGCAGCATCTGCCTGGGGTTGCCATGGAAGTCGAGTGGGTGCCCGATGACAAGGGTGTTGCCGTAGAAGTAGCGAAGCCTGCGCACCTTGGCCCAAGGGTAGTAGAGCCCAAAGGTGAGCAGCATCATCAGGAGGTTGACGATCCAGATCCTGAAATATTCGCTGCCTGAGCCCGTGAACTGCACGGTGTGGAGGCTGACGGGACGTGGTGGCGCGGAGCCGGTGATCAGCGGGGAGGCGATCAGGCCACCGGCCTCATGGGCCGGCAGACGATGGGTCTGGTTCATGTGTTTCCCTGTTTTTTGTATGGAAGGGCCGGGCTTGTGAGGTTTGAGCCGGCGCAATCGGCAAGCCCGCCTACAATTTTTGGATGAACGAGCGCACCGATACCCCTGGATTGTTTCCTCAACAGCCCCCGGCGGGCAACTCCCCCATGCTGGTGGGACTCAATCCTGAACAACTGGCCGCCGTGACGGCGCCCCCTGGCCCTGCACTGATCCTGGCAGGCGCCGGTTCGGGCAAAACGCGTGTGCTCACCACCCGGATCGCCTGGTTGTTGCAGACCGGGCAGGTCTCGCCCGCCGGCATCATGGCCGTGACCTTCACCAACAAGGCAGCCAAGGAAATGCAGGCGCGCCTGTCGGCCATGTTGCCCATCAACACGCGGGCGATGTGGATCGGGACCTTCCACGGGCTGTGCAACCGCTTTCTGCGCGCGCACGCCAGGATCGCCGGGCTGCCGCAGGCCTTCCAGATCCTGGATACGCAGGACCAGCTCTCTGCCGTCAAGCGGGTGATCAAGGCGCTGAAGTTCGACGAGGAACGCGTGGTGCCCAAGCAGACCACCTGGTTCATCGCCGGTTCCAAGGAGGACGGCCTGCGTCCGAAAGACATCCAGCCACGCGACGAGCTGGGCCGCATGCAACTGGCCGTCTACCAGGCTTACGAAGACCAGTGCCAGCGCGAGGGCGTGGTCGATTTCGCCGAGTTGATGCTGCGCACCTACGAGATCATGCGCGATCACCCGGAGGTGCGCGAGCACTACCAGCGCCGCTTCAAGCACATCCTGGTCGACGAGTTCCAGGACACCAACCGCCTGCAGTACCTGTGGCTCAAGATGTTCGCGGGCAACCCAGCGACGACGGGCAACAGCGTCTTTGCCGTTGGCGATGATGACCAGAGCATCTACGCCTTCCGCGGTGCGCAGGTCGGCAATATGGCGGACTTCGAACGCGAGTTCCGCGTGCCGCAGGTCATCAAGCTGGAGCAGAACTACCGCAGCCACGGGCACATCCTGGATGCGGCCAACACGCTGATCTCCCAGAACAGCCGCCGCCTGGGCAAGAACCTGCGCACGGACGCGGGGCAGGGCGAGCCCATCCGCATCTACGAGGCCAGCAGCGATTTCGCCGAAGCCCAGTGGGTGGTCGACGAAGCGCGGCAGTTCAAGCGCGATGGTCAGCCTTTGCATGAAGTGGCGGTGCTCTATCGCAGCAATGCGCAGTCGCGGGTGATCGAGTCGGCCTTGTTCAATGCCGGCGTGCCTTACAAGGTGTACGGTGGCCTGCGCTTCTTCGAGCGCGCCGAAGTCAAGCATGCGCTGGCCTATCTGCGCCTGCTTGAGAACCCGAACGACGACACCAGCTTCCTGCGTGTGGTGAACTTCCCGGCGCGCGGCATCGGGGCGCGCAGCGTGGAGTCGCTGCAGGATGCGGCACGGTCGACCGGGCGCAGCCTGGGCCAGAGCGTGACGGCGGTAGCGGGCAAGGCCGGCGCGAACTTGCAGGCTTTTGTGGCACTGATTGATGCCATGCGGGAGGCCACACGCGGCCTGACCCTGCGCCAGATCATCGAGCATGTGGTCGAGGCCTCAGGCCTGGCTGACTTCTATCGCTCTGAAAAGGAAGGCCAGGAGCGCCTGGAGAACCTGGCCGAACTGGTGAATGCCGCCGAGGCCTTCGTGACCCAGGAAGGCTTTGGCAAAGACGCCGTGGCCTTGCCAGTGGATGAGCCGGCGGGTACCTTGGCGGAAGGCTTGCCTGCCGCCGTGGCCCGCGTGGACACCCTGCCCGATGCGGAAACCGGCGAGATCATCTCGCCCTTGCTGGCCTTCCTGACGCATGCCTCGTTGGAGGCCGGCGACAACCAGGCTCAGGCGGGGCAAGACGCCGTCCAGTTGATGACCATCCATGCGGCCAAGGGCCTGGAGTTCAACAACGTCTTCCTCACCGGCTTGGAAGAAGGGTTGTTCCCGCACGAGAACTCGATGAACGATGCCGACGGGCTGGAGGAAGAGCGCCGCCTGATGTACGTGGCCATCACCCGGGCCCGTCAGCGTTTGCACATCAGCTTCAGCCAGACGCGGATGCTGCATGGCCAGACGCGCTATCACATCAAGAGCCGTTTCCTTGACGAACTGCCGGAAGGGGCCTTGAAGTGGCTCACGCCGCGCAACCAGGGCTTTGGCTCGGGCTTTGCCAAGTCCTACAACGATGCCTGGGCCAGCGGGCGCGGCATGGGCTCGATGGTGGGCGCGGGGGCGCAGCCTTATCGGCCCTATCCTTCACGCAAGGAAGACGATTTCAAGGACCTGACCGCGCCGCTGCCCAGCAAGATGGCGCAGGCCAAGACCGAGGGCGGCTTGCGTGTGGGCCAGAGCGTGTTTCACAACAAGTTCGGCGAGGGCGTGGTGCTGACGCTCGAAGGCTCAGGGACCGACGCGCGCGTGCAGGTCAATTTCGGCCGTCACGGCACCAAGTGGCTGATGCTGAGCGTGGCCAAGCTCACGCCCATCGAATAAGCGCGGCAGGCGGGCTCAAACCAGCCCGTTGCGGATCGCGTAGACCGTCAGCTCGGAGTTGTTGGTCAGGCCGAGCTTCTCGAGCACGCGGGCGCGGTAGACGCTCACGGTCTTGGGGCTCAGCAGCAGTTGCTCGGCGATGTCGGACAGGCGCTTGCCCGATGCGATCATCACCAGGGTCTGCAACTCGCGGTCCGAGAGCTTCTGGTGGGCGTCTTCCTGCGTGGGCGAGTTGAGGTTCTCGACCAGCATCTGCGCCATCTCAGGCGTCACGTACTTCTTGCCCAGGGCCACGGTGCGCACGGCCGCCACGATCTGCGCGGCGTCACTGCCCTTGTTGAGGTAGCCCGAGGCGCCGGCTTTCAGGGCGCGCATGGCGTACTGGTCTTCGGGGTACATCGAAACCACCAGCACCCTGAGCATGCTGCCTTCTTCCTTGAGCACGTGCAGCACGTCCAGGCCGCTGCGGCCGGGCAGGTTGATGTCGAGCACGAGCACGTCGCAGCTCTTGTCGCGCAGCAAGGTGCGCAACTCACCGTAGTCGGACGCCTCGCCCATCACCTCGATGTCGGGTGCATCGGCCAGGGTGTCGCGGATACCGCGTCGGATCAGGGCATGGTCGTCGCAGAGTATGACTTTGATCATGGTGCCTAGCAGGGCTCTAACCCCATACGGTGGGGTCGTCCGGATCCGTCTCGTTGCCCATCGTGCTGTTGTCGAAATCGGGCATCAGACGGTCGATGAACCCATTTTCCGGGCCCGAGAGCGGAACGGACAGGATCAGCGTGGTGCCGTCAGGGTTGCTGCTGATGTCGACCCAGCCGCCCACCGTCTCGGCCCGCTCGTGCAGACCCCGGATACCGAAGGAGCGGGCCTTGGCCAAGTCTTCCGCACTCAAGCCTCTGCCATTGTCGGTCACTTCCAGCGACAAGACGCCGCCCGCCTGGGTCACATCCACACTGACGCGGCTGGCCTGTGCGTGTTTGGAGACATTGGTCAAGGCCTCTTGCGCGAAACGGTAGGCGACCAGGGGTACGCCCGGCGCCAGTTGCAGCTTTTCGTGGCTGGTGCGGAAGATGACCTGCAGGCCGGTGCGCTTGGCGAAGCGGTCGCTCATCCATTGCAGGGCGGCCACCAGGCCCTGCTCCAGGATGGCCGGACGCAGGTTGTGCATGATGCGCTGGCTGGCCTCGTGGGCGTGGCCGACCGATTCCAGCGCCTGCTGCACGCGCTCGGCGATTTCGGGCGAGGCGGCATGCCGTGCGATCCAGGCCAGGTCGAACTTCACGGCGGTGAGTGCGCCCCCCACGTCGTCGTGGATTTCGCGGGCGATGGCGGCGCGCTCCTGCTCGATGCTGGTCTGCAAGTGCTGGGCGAGTTCGCGCAGTTGCTGGCGCGATCGGCTCAAAGCCAGGTCGGCGCGCTGTTTCGCGATGCGGGTGCGGTTGGCCTCGATGGCCAGCAGGGCGGCAGGGGCCAGGCGGGCCAGGTTGCTCTTGAGCAGGTAGTCGTTGGCGCCGTTGCGCATGGCCTGCACGGCGATGTCCTCGCCGATTTCGCCTGACACCAGAATGAACGGGATCAGCTTGCCCATTGACCGCACTTTGTCCAGGGCGGCCAGGCCGGAATAACCGGGCAGGTTGTAGTCGGAGAGGATGAGATCCCAGTCCTGCTCCATGGCTTCAATCAGGGCCGATTCGCATTCCACCCGAACGATGTCGGCGTTGATGCCGCCGCGACGCAGGTGAATGGCCACCAGGGCGTGGTCCTCGTCGTTGTCCTCCAGATGCAGGACACGCAACCTCAAAGGCTGCATGGTGGACGAGCCAAATGCAGCGGGTGCGGGGGCTGGTTCTGGCAGGGCGGACATGTCGGACACCGGTTTCCTTCGCTCCTTCAATCTCGCGATTTAAGCCACATTTCACCGCGTCATTGTGATCATAAGGCGGTGAGAAATGCGAAAAATTCTAACAACCCGCGCGGCCGAGCGATCTGATTGATTTCGGTATTAAGGATCCCCCGGATTTGGCCGACAACGTCTGTGTGCCATGCCGTCCGGAAAAGCGGCGGCGAGTCCCAAACCTGGTTGAGTGGAGCCAAGATGAGCTACGACGATCCCGTCGAAAACCGGCCTGCCGAGATGCCGTTGCTGCTGGCGGCCGAGTTGCAAGACCACTTGATGACGGCCACCAACGACCTGGAACGCCTGCAGCGCCTGCTGGACGACGCTTGCCTGGTGCTCATGGACGGATTTCATGGCACTGCGGGCCAGCTCGGCGAGGTGATCGATCTTGGCCACGAGGTGACGCCCCATCTGCAGGCGGTCAGGCAGACCCTGTACAAGACCGTCACCGCCCTGCAGTTCCAGGACATGGCGTCGCAGCTGATCACCCACACGAACAAGCGCTTGCGCAACTGCGCCGACCAGATCGCCCGCGAGGCCCTGGGCGACGATGACCCTGATGGCATCGCCGTGGTGGACGATGCCCCCCTCAAGCCCAACCCCGTTACGCAAGACGAGGTTGACGCCGGTTCGGTCGAGTTGTTCTAAAGAACCCGTACCGCAAGCCGAAATACCGCACGCGTCATTTGTTATAGCTGACTGCCCACAAGTTCATTTTTAAGCACCGGAGAGCGACATGCACTCGATTCTCGCCGTCGACGATTCAGCATCCATGCGTCAAATGGTTTCCTTCACGCTCAAGAGCGCCGGCTACAACGTCGTCGAAGCGGTGGATGGACAGGATGCCTACGAAAAGGCCCAAGGCCGCAGCTTTGACCTGGTGCTGACCGACCAGAACATGCCGCGCATGGATGGCATCAGCCTGACCAAGAAGCTGCGCGAAACCCCCCAGTTCAAGACTACGCCGATCTTGATGCTGACCACCGAGTCGAGCGATCAGATGAAGCAGGCCGGCCGCGCCGCGGGTGCCACCGGTTGGTTGGTCAAGCCGTTTGACCCGACCAAGCTCATCGAAGTGATCCAGAAAGTGATCCGCTGAGCCCGAGCGGTTCAGCCCAGGCGTCGCATCGAATCCCAGGAGTCAGAGATGGCAGAAACCAGCACGGACAACAGCTCGGCAGCAGGCATTGACCTGAGCCAGTTCTATCAAGTTTTCTTCGAAGAGGCAGGCGAGAACCTCGAAAACATGGAACAGCTCCTGCTGGAGCTGGACATCGAGGCTGCCGACGACGAGGAGATGAACGCCATCTTCCGTTGCGCCCACTCCATCAAGGGCGGCGCCGCGACCTTCGGTTTCTCTGACGTGGCCGAGCTGACCCACCAGATGGAGACGCTGCTGGACAAGCTGCGCCGCCATGAGCTGGTGCCCACGCCGCCGATGGTGGACGTGCTGCTGCAATCGGGTGATGCGCTCAAGGCCATGCTGGGGCGCCATCAGGGCTCCGGTGGCGATGTGGTCGACACCACCGAACTGCTGTTCAACATCCGCGCCATGGTGGCCGGTGAGGCGCCTCCTGCCGCTGCGGCCCCGGCCTCGCCTGCGGCGGCCAAGGTCGAGGCTCCTGTTGCCCAGTCAGCCGCGCAAGCCGCCGCGCCCAGCACGGGCAAGCGCATCGTCGAACTGCGTGTGGGCCCGCTCAGTGACTTGTCGGTGGCCGACAACCTGGTTGACCTGTTCAAGGAAATCCCCGATCTGGGCACCATCGAAGCCCTGCCCGATGACCCCGCACTGCCCCAGATCCGCCGCTTCAAGGTGGACACGGCCAGTGCCGAGTCCGACATGCTGGACCTGTTCACCTTCCATGTGGCACGCGAGCAAGTGGCTTTCGTGCCCTTTGGCGCCGCCGCATCGAGCACCGCAGCAACAGCGGGGGCTCAGGCCGCCGCGCCCGCCGCCGCGCCCGAGACTGGCTATGGCTTTTTTGACGACGCACCTGGGGCCCCCACCGCAGGCCAACCGGCTGCGGCAGTGTCTGCGCCCGTGGAGCCAGCTCCTGCCAAACCGGTCGCAGTTGCCAAGCCCGCCGCACCCAAAGCCGACAAGCCTGCTGCGGCGCTGGAAGCATCGACGATTCGCGTCTCCGTCGAGAAGGTCGACCAGCTCATCAACCTGGTGGGCGAGCTGGTGATCACGCAAGCCATGCTGGCCCAGAACAGCCGCGGCCTGGATCCGGTTGTCTACCAGCAGCTGGTCACCGGCCTGACCGATCTGGACCGCAACACCCGTGACCTGCAAGAGGCCGTGATGTCGATCCGGATGATTCCGATGTCGACGGTGTTCAGCCGCTTCCCCCGCATGCTGCGCGACCTGGCCAACAAGCTGGGCAAGAAGGTCGAGCTGGTCACGCAAGGTGAAGCCACCGAACTGGACAAGGGCCTGGTCGAGAAGATCACCGACCCGCTGACCCATCTGGTGCGCAATTCGTGCGACCACGGCGTGGAAATGCCGGCTGACCGTCTGGCCGCTGGCAAGCCGGAGGTGGGCACCATCACCCTGGCTGCCTCGCACCAAGGCGGCTCCATCGTGATCGAAGTGCGCGATGATGGCCGCGGCCTGTCTCGCGAGAAGCTGCTGCGCAAGGCCCGTGAAAAGGGCATCGATGCGCCTGACAGCCTGACCGACAGCGAAGTGTGGAACCTCATCTTCGCGCCGGGCTTTTCCACCGCCGAAACCGTGACCGACGTGTCGGGCCGTGGCGTGGGCATGGACGTGGTCAAGAAGAACATCACCTCGCTGGGTGGCACGGTGGAGATCGACTCCGCCGAAGGCTACGGCATGCGCGTGGCGGTGCGTCTGCCCCTGACGCTGGCCATCATGGACGGCATGAGCGTGGGTGTGGGCGAAGAGGTCTACATCCTGCCGCTGTCGTCGGTGGTCGAGTCCTTCCAGGTCAGCCCCGAGATGATCAAGACCGTGGGCGGCTCGGGCCGCGTGGTCGAGGTCCGCGACGAGTACATGCCGGTGGTCGAGCTGGAGAAGGTCTTCCAGGTGCCCCGTTTCGACTGGGAGCACACCAGCGGGATCATGGTGGTCGTCGAGGCCGAGAACGGCCGCGTGGCCATGCTGGTCGACGAGCTGCTGGGCCAGCAGCAGGTGGTGGTCAAGAACCTGGAGACCAACTACCGCAAGGTTCACGATGTGTCGGGCGCCACCATCATGGGTGATGGCCGCGTGGCATTGATTCTGGACGTGGGCAGCCTCGTGCGCCGCTCGCGTCATTGAGACAGACAGGAGAGCGTGCGATGGGCATGATGGAAAAACTGGATGTGCAAGCCGATCTGGCTCGCGAGTACCTGACCTTCCGCCTGGGCGACGAAGAGTACGGCATCGACATCCTGAAGGTTCAGGAAATCCGTGGGTATGAGAACCCCACGCGCATTGCCAACGCGCCGCACTTCCTCAAGGGGGTGGTCAACCTGCGCGGCACGATTGTCCCTATCGTCGACCTGCGTATGCGCTTTGGCTGCTCCTCGGCGGAGTACAACGCCTTTACCGTGTCGATCGTCCTGCACATCGGGCAGCGCACGATCGGTGTGGTGGTGGACTCTGTCAGCGATGTGATGGAGATCCCTGCAGAGGCCATGCGGACCGCGCCCGAGATGACCTCGGCCGTTGACGCAAGCTACATCCGTGGCCTGGCCCAAGTCGGTGAGCGCATGGTGATCCTGCTGGACATCGAGGGCATGCTGATGAGCCAGGACATGGGCCTGATCGACTGACTGATTGACTGACGCAAGGAGCAGCACGTGAGCATGAGCAGATCCCCTTGTTTGTTGTTGGTGGCCCTGGGCCTGTTTGCCGGCGCAGCCATGGCTGCTGAAGGTGGCGCGACAAAGGAAGAGGCCGTGGCCATGGTCAAGAAGGGCGTGGCGGCGATCAAGTCGGCCGGTGCTGACAAGACCTATGCCGAGATCAGCGACAAGGGCAATGCCACCTGGCATCATCAGGATCTGTACCTGACGGTTTATGCGCTGGACGGCACGGTCAAGGCCCATGGTGCCAATGCCAAGATGATCGGCAAGAACCTGATCGAGCTGAAAGACATCGACGGCAAGGCCTTCGTCAAGGAGCGCATGGACCTGGCCAAGGCCCACGCCAACTTCTGGCAGGACTACAAGTTCACCAACCCCGAGACCAAGAAGATCGAGCCCAAAAGCATGTATTGCGAGAAGCTCGATGAGACCGTGGTCTGCGGTGGCATCTACAAATAACACATCTGCTGCCGCATGAAATTGCGCACTCAACTGTTGACCGCACCGGTGATCGCCTGTGCGGTTTTGTTTCTCTGCCTCGTCGGCTTCCTCTTCGTCATTGGCAACTACGAGCGCAAGGCCCATGCGACTTATGAGGCCACGGGCTATCACCAAGACGAGGTGGCATCTGTCATGCAGAAGCTGGCCGATGCCAACGTGACGCTGTACCGGACGGTGGCCATCATCGCGTCCATGAGCGACGCCGATGTGCAGGCTCGGCGCAAGGACCTGAGCGAGACGGGGCAGGAGGTGGCCCAGTCCGTGTCGGAGTTGCTCAGCGTCGAGGATGGCCAGTCGGATGCCGCCAAGGCCTTCGCCGAGTCGTCGAAGAAGTTCTTCAGCAGTGCGGACAGCGCCATCGACCTGGCCACCGTGGACCCCAACACCGGCGTTGCGGCCTTGCAGACAGCCGATGCGGCCTACAAGCGCATGGTCGACAGCATGGGCAAGCTGGCGAGCCTGGTGTCGCGTCGCTCTGAAGGCGAGATCGCGGATCTGGAGTCTGCCTTGACGCGCCAGCAGGTGCTCATTGCCGTGCTGGGTTTGCTGGCCGGTACCGCCGCCTTTGCCTTTGCCTGGGTGATGCAAAGCCGCATCATCCGTGATGTACGAGAGGCCGCTCAGGCCGCTGAGGACGTGGCACAGGGGCGTTTCGATCAGATGGTGCAGGTGCAGCGCAGCGACGAGCTGGGGCAACTGCAAGCCTCACTGGCCAGGATGGTGGAGGGGCTGTCTTCGTCCATCAGCATCGTGCAGGAAGCGGCTTCTTCCATCAGGCAGGCCTCCAGTGAGATCGCGGCGGGCAATCAGGATCTGAGCGCCCGCACCGAGAACACAGCCTCCAGCCTGCAGGCCACGGCCTCGTCCATGGAGCAGCTCACGGGCACAGTGCGCCACACCGTGGAGTCGGCGCATTCGGCCAACAGCCTGGTTCAGGCTGCGTCCGATGCAGCCAAGCGCGGCGGTGGCGTGATGGAGCAGGTGGTGTCCAACATGGCCGAGATCGACGCGGCCTCGCGCAAAATCAACGAGATCATCGGCGTGATCGACGGCATCGCTTTCCAGACCAACATCCTGGCCTTGAATGCGGCGGTGGAAGCCGCACGGGCCGGCGAGCAAGGGCGGGGTTTTGCCGTGGTGGCTGGCGAGGTGCGTTCGCTGGCGCAGCGCAGTGCCAATGCGGCGCGTGAGATCAAGACGCTGATTGGCTCATCCACCGAGCGCGTGGAGGCCGGAGCCCGGCTGGTGCAGGAAGCGGGCTCCTCGATGCAGGATATCGTGGCCGGCGTGGAGCGCGTGACGCAGATCATCACCGAGATCACCCATGCCGCCGATCAGGAGTCGCATGGCATTGAGCAGGTCAGTGCTGCCGTGACCGAGCTGGATCAGATGACCCAGCAGAACGCGGCGCTGGTCGAGGAGTCCGCCGCTGCGGCCGACAGCCTGAAGATGCAGGCACAGATGCTCACCGATGTGGTGGGGCGTTTCAAGCTGCGGACTTGATATCGGCGCTTGCCTCAGGCCTTGCGCATGATGCCCACGACGCCTTGGGCCACGAGACGGTCCAGTTCATCGAGCGGCACCAGCAGGCGCGCTGCCGCATCGACCACCTCGCGTTGAGGCGGTGCCCAAACGGGAGCTGGCCAGCGGGTATCCCAGTCGAAGCGGGCGATCACATGCCAGTGCAAGTGCGGCACCACATTGCCCAACGAAGCCAGGTTGACCTTGCTGGGCTGCAGGTGCTCGCGCAGCGTTTCCTCGATGCGCTCGACTACTGACATCATCAGCACGCGGTCAGCGGCATCCAGGTCGGTCCATTCCCTGACGTGGTCGTTCCAGATCACGCGGTAGAAGGCCGGGTGATCGGCCTCTGCCGCCCGGATCACACGCAGCTTGCTGGCACGCAGGATCAGCTTGCCGCCGTCCTGCATGCACAGCTCGCAACCCACCTGGCGCGTCGTATCGAGCTGCCCCATGTCAGACCAGAACGCGCTCGATGCCGCCCGTATTGGCGCGGTCCACGTACTCGCGCATCCAGTTGTCGCCCAGGATCTGCTTGGCCATCTCGACCACGATGTAGTCGGCTTCGAGCAGGCCGTTCTGCGTGTCTTCGCCATAGCGGCTCAGGCCTTGCAGACAGGCGGGGCAGGAGGTCAGTATCTTGACGTTGTCCTTCTCACTGATCAGGCCCTTGTCGCGCAACTCGGCCTCGCCCTTGCGGATCTCTTCCTCCTTGCGGAAGCGGATCTGTGTGGACACATCAGGCCTGCTGGCAGCCAGCGTCCCCGCCTCGCCGCAGCAGCGGTCTGACTTGATCACACCGTCGCCCACCAGGGCCTTGACCGTCTTCATCGGGTCCTGCAGCTTCATGGGTGTGTGGCAGGGGTCGTGGTAGAGGAAGGCGCCCTTGCCTTGCAGCGTGATGCCTTTCTCCAGCAGGTACTCGTGGATGTCGATGATGCGGCAGCCAGGGAAGATCTTGTCGAACTGGTAGCCCTGCAACTGGTCGTAGCAGGTGCCACAAGACACGACCACCGTCTTGATGTCCAGGTAGTTGAGCGTGTTGGCGACGCGGTGGAAGAGCACGCGGTTGTCCGTGATCATCTTCTCCGCCTTGTCGAACTGGCCAGCGCCGCGTTGCGGGTAGCCACAGCACAGGTAGCCAGGCGGCAGCACGGTCTGCACGCCCGCATGCCAGAGCATGGCTTGCGTGGCCAGGCCCACTTGCGAGAACAGGCGCTCCGAACCGCAGCCTGGGAAATAGAACACCGCCTCGGAATCGGCCGTGGTCTTCTTGGGGTCGCGGATGATGGGGACGTAGTCCTTGTCCTCGATGTCCAGCAGCGCACGGGCCGTCTTCTTGGGCAGGCCGCCGGGCATCTTCTTGTTGATGAAGTGGATGACCTGTTCCTTGAGCGATGCCGTGCCGACCGAGGCCGGGGGCGCGCTGGTCTGGTGCTTGGCCGCGATCTTCAGCACGTCGTTGCCCAGGCGCTGCATCGGGATCGCCACATTGACCAATGCGCTGCGTACGACCTTGATCGTCTGAGGGTTGGTCGTGTTGATCAGGGAGCTGAACACGCTGCCCGGCCTGAAGCTCTTCTTGCCCATCTTGTTGAGCAGGTTGCGCATGTTCATCGACACGTCACCGAAGTCGATCTTGACAGGGCAGGGCGACAGGCACTTGTGGCAGACCGTGCAGTGGTCGGCCACGTCCTCGAACTCTTCCCAGTGCTTGATCGACACGCCACGGCGTGTCTGCTCTTCATACAGGAAAGCTTCAACCAGCAGCGAGGTGGCCAGGATCTTGTTGCGCGGGCTGTAGAGCAGGTTGGCGCGCGGCACGTGGGTGGCGCACACCGGCTTGCACTTGCCGCAGCGCAGGCAGTCCTTGACGCTGGCGGCAATGTCGCCGATGTCCGACTGCTGCATGATCAGCGACTCATGCCCCATCAGACCGAACGAAGGCGTGTAGGCCTCGGTCAGGTCGGCGGCGTGCACGTCATCGCCCAGCTGCTTCAAGGCGGCGCCGCGCAGCAGCTTGCCCTTGTTGAAGCGGCCTTCGGGGTCGACCTTGAGCTTGTAGGCCGTGAAGTTGGCGATCTCGTCGTCGGTGAGGAATTCGAGCTTGGTGATGCCGATGCCATGCTCGCCCGAGATCACGCCGTCCAGCGAACGTGCCAGCTTCATGATGCGGGCCACGGCTTCGTGCGCCGTCTGCAGCATCTCGTAGTTGTCGCTGTTGACGGGGATGTTGGTGTGCACATTGCCGTCGCCGGCGTGCATGTGCAGGGCCACCCACACACGGCCGCGCAGCACCTGCTTGTGGATGCGCTTGAGCTCGTCGATCACGGTGCTCAGCGCGGCGCCGTTGAAGACCTTGGCGAGCTCGTCGCGGATCTCCTTCTTCCAGCTGGCGCGGATGCTCCAAGTTTGCAGCAGGTTGAAGACCGTGTCGCCGGCTTCGGGCGTGTACGTGCCGTTGCGATGCTGTTCGTAGCCCAGGGCCACGAGCTGGTCACCGACCGTGCTCAGCGGCGTGTCGATGTGGTCGTAGAGGAACTGCCAGCGTGTACGCACCGTGTCCAGGTGGGCCAGGGCCGTGCTGACCTTCTCGGCCAGGGCCTCGGGGCTGGGCAGCTCGGCGGCGTCTTCGACCTTGCCCAGGAAGTTCGAGACATGCAGGTTGCCGGCCTTGAAGAAGGCATCGAACGCGTCCACCAGGGCCAGCTTGTTGCGCAGGCTCAACTCGATGTTGATGCGCTCGATGCCCAGCGTGTACTCGCCCATGCGCGGCAAGGGGATCACCACGTCTTCGTTGACCTTGAAGGCGTTGGTGTGCTTGGCAATCGCTGCGGTGCGCTTGCGGTCGGCCCAGAACTTCTTGCGGGCATCGCTGCTGACGGCGATGAAGCCTTCGCCCGAGCGGCCATTGGCCAGGCGGATGACCTCGCTGGTGGCACGCGCCACGCGGTCTTCGTCGTCACCCACGATGTCGCCGATCAGGACCATCTTGGGCAATGTGCCGCGCTTGCTCTTGGTGGCATAACCCACGGCGCGCAGGTAGCGGTCGTCGAGGTGCTCCAGGCCGGCGAGGATGGCGCCACCGGGCTGCTTCATCTCCTCGAACATGAAGTCCTTGATCTCGACGATCGAGGGCACGCCTTCCTTCGGGTTGCCGAAGAACTCCAGGCAGACGGTGCGCACATGCTTGGGCATGCGGTGCACGACCCAGCGCGCGCTGGTGATCAGGCCGTCGCAACCTTCCTTCTGGATGCCGGGCAGGCCGGCGAGGAACTTGTCGGTGACGTCCTTGCCCAGGCCTTCCTTTCGGAAGATCTTGCCGGGGATGTCGAGCTTTTCCGTGCGCAGATGCGTCTTGCCATCGGCCGCGTAGTAGCGCAGCTCGAAGTTGGCGACCGCGACATCGTGGATCTTGCCCAGATTGTGGTTGAGGCGCACCACCTCCAGCCATTCGGCATTGGGCGTGACCATGCGCCAGGAGGCGAGGTTGTCCAGCGCGGTGCCCCACAGCACGGCCTTCTTGCCGCCTGCGTTCATGGCGATGTTGCCACCCACGCACGACGCTTCGGCCGAGGTCGGGTCCACGGCGAACACGAAGCCCGAGCGCTCGGCGGCATCGGCCACACGTTGCGTGACCACGCCGGCACCCGTCCACACGGTGGGCACCTTGTGCGTCACGCCGGGCAGGTCGACCAACTCGACCTCGGTCATCTGTTCGAGCTTTTCCGTGTTGATCACGGCGCTCTTCCAGGTCAGGGGCACTGCGCCGCCGGTGTAGCCCGTGCCGCCGCCACGCGGGATGATGGTCAGGCCCAGCTCGACGCAGCCCTTCACGAGCGCGGCCATCTCCTCTTCGGTGTCCGGCGTGAGGACCACGAAGGGGTATTCGACGCGCCAGTCGGTGGCGTCGGTCACGTGGGCGACGCGGCTGAGGCCATCGAACTTGATGTTGTCTGCGCGGGTGACGCGGCCCAGCACCTTGGTCGTGCGCTCGCGCAAGGCGCCCATCTGGTCGAAGGCCTTGGCGAAGCGGTCCACGGCGGCACGCGCGGCGTTCAGCAACTCGCCGACCAGGGCATCGTGACCGGGTTGACGGCGCTTGTCGACCTCGGCCAGGCGGTGGTGCAGGGCGTCGATCAGCAGGGCGCGCCGCTTGGGGTTGTCCAGCAGGTCGTCTTGCAGATAGGGGTTGCGCTGCACAACCCAGACGTCGCCCAGCACTTCATACAGCATGCGGGCGGAGCGGCCCGTCTGGCGTTCGACGCGCAGCAGGGAGAGCACCTCCCAGGCGCGCTGGCCCAGCAGGCGCTGGACGATTTCGCGGTCCGAAAAGGAGGTGTAGTTGTAGGGTATCTCGCGTAGGCGCGGCTGGCCGTCGGCGCGAGCGTCGGCGGCCTGGGCGGCCATATGGGTCAACTCGATGGGTGCGTTCATGAGGTCGCCAGGCGGGAAAGGGCCGGATTCGACAAAGAGCAAAATGCCTGGGGTTTGATGACAAAGCCCAGGCATTTCAAAAAGGGGTGGTTTTCGCGCCTGAGGCGAGATGTTAACGCAGCGGGTCATGCCCTCGGGCAGAAAAGGGCAACCGACAGGGTCTTCTGGCTGCGTTTAGGCTTGGCGCAAATCGGTATTCTGACCACCAGTTCAGAATTCAAAGCTGTCGAGCCCGCCATGACTTCATACGGATCCAAAGTCGCCGACTGGCCCTATCCCTGCTGGATTGCCCACCGCGGTGCGGGCAAACTCGCCCCGGAAAACACCCTGGCGGCCTTCCGTCTGGGGGCCGACCACGGTTTCGCGATGTTCGAGTGCGACGTCAAGCTCAGCGCCGACGGCGAGCCCTTCCTGCTGCATGACGCCGAGCTGGACCGCACGACCAACGGCCAGGGCTCTGCCGCCATCCAGACCTGGGACAAGCTCTCCCGCCTGGACGCCGGCAGCTGGCACGGCCGAGCCTACGCTGGCGAGCCCCTGCTACGCCTGGAGGCCCTGGCCCGGTGGCTGCAGGCCCTGGGCCTGATGGTCAATCTGGAAATCAAGCCTTCACCCGGTGAAGAGGTGCGCACCGGCCGCATCGTGGCCCAGCATGTGGCCAGGCTGTGGTCACAGTCGGAGATCAAGCCCTTGCTGAGCTCGTTCAGCGTGGAGGCGCTCCAGGCCGCCAAGGACGCCCAGCCCGATCTGCCGCGCGCCTTGCTGCTGGACAAATGGGTGCGTGACGCCGTCGATCAGGCCGTGGCACTGGGCTGCCGGGCCTTGGTGGTGAACCAAGCTCAGCTCGATGTAGACAAGATTGAACTGGGCCACGCCGTCGGGCTCAAGATGCTGACCTACACGGTCAATGATGCGACCCGGGCCAGCTCGCTCTGGTATGCGGGCCTGGATGGCCTGATCACGGACCGCATCGACATGTTCGAGCCACAGGCCCGCCTGGGCCTGAACCCTGGCTATATGTCGCCCACGATCGGCACGCTGCTCGATACGGCGGGCGACAGTCAGCAAGGCTTTCTGGCCGGCCACCACGTTTGATGGCCTCGCTCGTGCAGGCCTGTCGCCTTATGTTGCCCGGCATTGGACGGCGCCGCGCAAGTGACGGATCAAGCTTTGCGCACCCCGCGTGAAGTGTATGAGGTCAGCCGAGCGCTTTGAGCAGCTTGTCGTGGATGCCGCCAAAGCCGCCGTTGCTCATGCACAGGATGTGATCACCGGCCTTGGCCTGCTTGGCCACCTTGGCGACCAGCGCGTCGATGGTGTCCACTACGATGGCGCGTTCGCCCATCTCCAGCAGCGCCTCGTTGGCATCCCAACCCAGCCCGCCACTGTGGCAGAAGGCGAGATCGGCTTCTTCGAGTGACCAGGGCAGCAAGGCCTTCATGGTACCCAGCTTCATCGTGTTGGAGCGGGGTTCGAACACGGCCAGGATGCGGCTGCCCGGACCGATCTTGCGGCGCAGGCCATCGACCGTGGTGCGGATGGCCGTCGGGTGGTGGGCGAAATCGTCGTAAACGGTGATGCCGTTGACCTCGCCACACACTTCCAGGCGCCGCTTGACGTTGGCGAACTGCCCCAGCGCTTCGCAGGCCTGTTGCGGTGTCACGCCCACGTGTTCGGCTGCGGCAATCGCGGCCAGCGCGTTCATCTGGTTGTGCTCGCCCAGCAGGTTCCACTCCACGCGCCCGACCAGCACGCCGGCCTTGAGCACGTCGAAGGCATGCGGCTCGCCACGGGCCCGAAAGCCCGGGGTGTCACCGCGCACGCCAAAGCGCGCCACGTCGCTCCAGCAGCCGCGCTCCAGCACACGGGCCAAGGCCTCTTCGCGGGCATTGACGACCAGCCGGCCGCTTTGAGGCACGGTGCGCACCAGGTGGTGGAACTGGGTCTCGATGGCGGCCAGGTCGGCGAAGATGTCCGCGTGGTCGAACTCGAGGTTGTTGAGCACGGCCGTGCGTGGGCGGTAGTGCACGAACTTGCTGCGCTTGTCGAAGAAGGCCGTGTCGTACTCGTCGGCTTCAATCACGAACGGTGCCCCCCAGCTTGACCCTGCGGGCACTTCGCTGCCCCCCGAGGGGGCGTTCGCGCCTTGGGACGGCCCGGCGGCGCTCAGCGACCTCACGGCCCCCAACCGGGCGGAGACGCCGAAGTTCTGCGGCACGCCACCAACCAGGAAGCCCGGCTGCTTGCCGGCGAATTCCAGGATCCACGTCAGCATGGACGTCGTCGTGGTCTTGCCGTGTGTGCCCGCTACCGCCAGCACATGGCGGCCTTGCAGCACGTTTTCGCTCAGCCATTGCGGGCCGCTGGTGTAGGGCAGGCCCGCGTCCAGGATGGCTTCCATCAAGGGGTTGCCGCGCGAGACCACGTTGCCGATCACGAAGAGGTCGGGCTTGAGGTCGATCTGGTCGACCGTGTAGCCCTCGATCAGCTCGATGCCCAGCGCGCGGAGCTGGTCGCTCATAGGCGGGTAGACGCCAGCGTCGCAGCCGGTCACGCGGTGGCCGGCTTCGCGGGCCAGTGCAGCCACGCCACCCATGAAGGTGCCGCAGATACCGAGAATATGGATATGCATTGTCGAACTCAGAGTCGGCGGAACGCCTTGCCGGCTGCCGCCACGGTGTGGGCGATGTCTTCGGCCGAGTGAGCAGCGCTCACGAACCCGGCTTCGTACATGGCCGGAGCCAGGTACACGCCCTGGTCCAGCATCAGATGGAAGAACTGGTTGAACTTGTCGGTGCCTCGCGCCATCACAGCCTGGTAGTGCTGGGGCAGTTCGTTCGCGAAGAAGAAACCGAACATGCCGCCCTCGCAGTCGGTCGTCAGCTCGACACCGGCCGCCTTGGCCTCGGCTTCCAGGCCGTTCATCAATTGGCGGGTGGATGCGGCCAGGTTCTCGAAAAAGCCTGGGCGCTGGATCAGCTTGAGCGTGGTCAGGCCGCAAGCCGTGGCCACCGGGTTGCCCGACAAGGTGCCGGCCTGGTAGACCGGCCCCAGCGGTGCGAGCTTGGCCATGATCTCGCGGCTGGCCGCGAAGGCCGCCAGCGGCATGCCGCCGCCGATGACCTTGCCGAACACGCTGATGTCGGGCTTGAAGCCGGGCAGGGCCTTGGCATAAAGGCTTTGCGCGCTCCCCAGCGCCACACGGAAGCCGCTCATGACCTCGTCGAACACGAACAAGGCGCCGTGCTGGTCGCACAGCTCGCGGATGCGCTTGACGAAGGGCACGCTGGCGCGCACGAAGTTCATGTTGCCCGCGATGGGCTCGATCATCACGCAGGCCAGATCGGGGCCATGCTGGGCAAAAGCCTCTTCGATCTGTGCGATGTTGTTGTATTCGAGCACGATGGTGTGCTGCACGACTTCAGGCGGCACGCCGGCACTGGTCGGGTGGCCGAAGGTCGCCAGGCCCGAACCGGCCTTGACCAGCAAGGCATCGGCATGGCCGTGGTAGCAGCCCTCGAACTTGATCAGCTTGCTGCGCCCGGTGTAGCCACGCGCCAGGCGGATGGCGCTCATGCCGGCTTCCGTGCCCGAGCTGACCAGGCGCACCTGCTGGGCGCTGGGCACGAGCTTGAGGATCTCTTCGGCCAGCTCTATCTCACGCTCGGTGGGTGCGCCGAACGAGAAGCCATCGAGCACGGCCTTTTGCACGGCCTCGACCACCTCGGGATGGCCATGGCCCAGGATCATCGGGCCCCACGAGCCGATGTAGTCGACGTAGCGCTGGCCCTCTGCATCCCAGATGTAGGCGCCCAGGGCGCGGGTGATGAAACGGGGCGTGCCGCCGACGGCGCGGAAGGCGCGCACGGGCGAGTTCACGCCGCCCGGGATGACGTGCTGGGCGCGTTCAAACAGCGAGGCGTTGGTGGACATGCAATCTGTGGATCGGTGCTTCAGTGGACATTGCGGGCGTGTGGCGGCGTGGTGTCGTCACCGACCCCGCCGTCGTCCTCCGCGCCTTCGACGGGCTGCTCGCCCGGTGGCAGGGCCCAGAAGAAGCGATCAGGGATGACGCCGCCCATGCCCGGCCGAAAGCCCGCATCCAGCGACTGGTCCAGGAAGCTGAGCGCCTCGGACACGGCCACATCCAGTGAGGTACCACTGGAGAGGATGGCCGCCAGCGCCGCCGACAGTGTGTCGCCCGCACCCACAAAGCTGGCCTCGAAGCGCTCGAAACGCTCGCCGGCCACGGCGCCCTGAGGCGAAGCCAGCACGTTGTCGATGAACTGGTCGGGCAGTTGCACACCGGTCACCAGCACATAGGGGCAACCGTGCTCGGCGGCCGCCACGGCCAATTCACGTGCGGAAGGCGTGCGCTCGGCATCCCATTCGGGCAGGAGAAAATCGGTCAAGGTCTTGTGGTTTCCAACCAACACGTGGCTGGCGGGCAAGATGAGCTCGCGAAAGGCGTCCAGATAGGCCATCTGCGCATCTTCTTCCAGCCACGACAGGTTGGGCAGGTAGGACACCAGCGGCGTGTCGGTGTAGTCCGAGAGGATCTCGGCCACCGCGCTCACGCCCTCGGCGCTGCCCAGAAAGCCCACCTTCCATGACGCGACGGTGATGTCTTCCAGGACGCTGCGGGCCTGGTCGATGATGGCGTCGGCGTCGATCTCGTGCGACTCGAACACCTCGGCCGAGTCGCGGATCAGCAGCCCCGTGACCACGGGCAACGCGTGGGCGCCCATGGCCGCAATGGTGGCGATGTCCGCGCCGATGCCCGATGCGCCGCTGGCGTCATTGGCATTGAAGCTCATGACGCATGCCGGCGAGCCCGCGTCCTGGTCTTCGATGGCGGGGGAGTCTTCAGTGCCGGTGTGGGGGGCGTTCATGCGTGTGCAGTATTTGCTAAGAGAGGAGCCCGTGCCCACAAACCCTGGGGTTGGCGGGGACGGCTGGTGGCTACAATGAGTTCATTGTATTCAAGCTGGTTTGGACCGACGTGAACGAGTTTCGTACCTGGATGTGCCTGATTTGCGGCTGGATTTATGACGAGGCCGTCGGTTTGCCTGAAGAGGGTATCGCGCCCGGCACGCGCTGGGAAGACATTCCAATGAACTGGGTCTGTCCGGAGTGCGGCGCACGCAAGGAAGACTTCGAAATGGTCCAGGTCTGACCCGAGTGATCGAACTGATTTTGTCCATGGCCATGACGGGCGATGGACCTCTGGAGGAACGCGTCCGTGTCTGATGCTGAGAACCCCGAAGTGAGGGTGGCGACCAAGGTGCTCGTCATTGACGACAGCAATACCATTCGCCGCAGTGCCGAAATCTTCCTGAAACAAGGCGGATATGAGGTTGTGCTGGCCGAAGACGGTTTCGATGCGCTGTCAAAAGTCAATGACCACAACCCAGATGTTATTTTTTGTGACATTCTGATGCCGCGCCTGGACGGATATCAGACCTGCGCCATCATCAAACGAAACCCGCGATTCACTAATACCCCGGTGATCATGCTGTCGTCGAAGGATGGTCTGTTCGACAAGGCCCGCGGGCGCATGGTGGGGTCGCAGGATTATTTGACCAAACCCTTCACCAAGGACCAGCTGCTCCAGGCCGTGGCGCAATACAGCGCCGGTTCGGTGCAACAGTCCTGATAAGCCAGGTGACCTACAAGGTGAATAATGCGTGTGCGCCGTGTCGGCCAAAACCCTGAGCGGGCGTGCACCTAGGAGTTGATATGCCTATTCAGAAAATATTGTTGGTTGACGATTCGAAGACGGAGCTGCACGTCCTGTCTGAATTGCTGACGAAAAAGGGCTACCAGGTCCGCACGGCCGAAAATGGCGAAGAGGCCATGCGCCGCCTGCAGGAAGAAAAGCCCGACCTGATCCTGATGGACGTGGTCATGCCGGGGCAAAACGGTTTCCAGCTGACCCGGGCCATCACCCGCGATCCTGTGTTCGCCAGCGTGCCGGTCATCATCTGCACCAGCAAGAACCAGGAGACCGATCGGGTCTGGGGCATGCGGCAAGGCGCCAGGGACTATGTGGTCAAGCCAGTCAACCCGGACGAGCTGCTGACCAAGATCAAGGCCTTCGGCTGAGCGAACCAACCGGAAATAAACAAGAAAGAGGTCGCACCGAGATGGCCAATAAAGAAGCCCTGAGGGAGTTGCAGCAGCGTCTGGCGGATCGCCTGCAGATGGTGCGGCAGCAGGCGCCCGCGCGAAGCTGGCTGGCCGTCGAGGTGGCTGGCCATGGCTTCTTGCTGGCGCTGGACCAGGCGGGCGAGATCTTTCCGCTCTCCAGCATCCAGCCCGTGCCGCACAGCCAGGACTGGTTCCTGGGCGTGGCCAATCTGCGCGGCCAGTTGCATGGCGTGGTCGACCTGGCGGTGTTTCTGGGGCTGCCCAAGCGGTCCAATCGCAACTTGCAGGATGTCGCGGCGCGTGATGCGGGCCGCTTGATCGCTTTCAACGCGGGCCTGCAGATGAACGCGGCCTTGCTGATCGACCGGCTCATGGGCCTGCGCAATGCGAGCGCCTTGACGCCCGCTGAAGAGGTCGCGAGCGCGGCCAAGCCTCATTTCGTTGGCCAGCAGTTCCATGACGCGCTGGGCCGCACCTGGTATGAACTCGACCTTGCTGGCCTGGTGGCCGATGAGGCCTTTCTGAAAATTGATGTTTGACGGGTTGACCCCGTCTGGCAGTAAAAAAGCTGACTGTTTGGAGCACAAGGCATGAGTTTCCTGAGTCGAATCAAGGACCTGGGCAAATCACAGGATGACGAGGAAGTCCAGTCGGAAGCGCTGAGCACCGAGGGCATGGTCACGTCCTCTGGCGCGCAATCCGTGGACACGCAGGCCTCGCCTTCGACCATCCAGCCAGGCAGCAGCACGATCACCTCGGACTCGATCATCTCCGAGGCCGCGCCTTCCGAGTTCCCGCCTGATTACCACGACATGCGTCTCAAGAACGAGGCGGTCGATGGTCACGTCATGCCTGAACGCCAAAGCGGGCTGCCCCTGATAGGCCATTGGCGCCTGGACCGCCAGCAGCGCTTTGTCATCGGCGCGCTGGGTGTGGGGGTGCTGGGTCTGTTGATCAGCGCCTTCGTGTCGGTGACCTCCGCCGACCGCCGTGCTGCTCAGACCGGGGCCACCGGTCAGGCGCTGATGCAATCGCAACGTCTGGCCAAATCGGTGTCGCAGGCCTTGATCGGCCGCCCGCAGGCTTTTGCGGAAGTGGCCGAGAGCTCGAAGGTGCTGGCCAGCAATGTGCGCGGTCTGGACAGGGGCGATGCCAAGCTGGGGCTGAGCGAGGTCCATGGTGCCGCCAAGGACGAGCTGGCCAAGCTCTTGCCTCTGGTCGACCGCGCCGAGAAGAACGCCGACTACGTGATCAGTCAGAAGCAGACGCTGACCCAGGTGAGTCAGGCGCTGCGCGAGGTCAACAGCCAGTCGTCGGAATTGCTGGACCTGGCCGAGGGCATCGCTACGACCAAGATCGAAAAGGGCGGCGTGACGCCGGCCGAGGCCTCGTCGCTCAACCAGCTCGTGATGCTGACGCAGCGCATCGGTAAGTCGGCCAATGAATTCCTGACGGTGGAAGGCGTGTCGACCGAGGCCGTGTTCCTGCTGGGCAAGGACTTGAATGCCTTCAAGGAAATCGCGGAAGGCCTGCTCAACGGCGACACCGAACTCAAGCTCCCGGCCAACCGTGACCCGGCCGTGCGCGAGCAGCTCGAAGCTCTGCTCAAGATTTTCGAGCGCACCCGCACGCAGTCGACCTTCATCCTGGGTTCGCTGCAAGGTCTGGTGGCCGCACGTGATGCCCAGGTGGCGGTGATCGACGACTCCGAGCCGCTGCGCAAGGGCCTGGAAGCCGTGCAGCAGAAGCTCTCCGAGAGCGCGGGCATCGGTAGCCTCAACGTGGCCTTGATCCTGGTGTCGCTGCTGGTGACCGTGGCGGCCGCCTACGGCTGGTTCCGCGTGTTCGTGACCGACCAGAACCACCGCCGTCAGATTGCCGAACAACAGCGTCAGGAAGCCGAACGCCTGGAGCGTGAAGCCAAGCGCGTGAACGATGCCAACCAGGCGGCCATTCTGCGGCTGATGAACGAGTTGCAACTCGTTGCTGAAGGCGACTTGACACAGCAAGCCACCGTGACCGAAGACATCACCGGCGCGATCGCCGACTCGGTGAACTTCACGGTGGAAGAGCTGCGCAACCTCGTGGCGCAAGTGCAAGGCACGGTGCAGCGGGTGACCGAAACCACCGGCGAAGTGGAAACCACATCGACCGAATTGCTCGCCGCGTCTGACGAGCAACTGCGCGAGATCCGCGAAACCGGTGAGTCCGTGCTGCAGATGGCCGGCCGGATCAACGAGGTGTCCGCGCAGGCCCAGCACTCCGCCGAGGTGGCGCGCCAATCGCTGGCCGCTGCCGACTCCGGTCTGCAAGCCGTGCAGAACGCCATCGGCGGTATGAACACCATCCGCGAGCAGATTCAGGAAACGTCCAAGCGCATCAAGCGGCTGGGCGAGTCGTCGCAGGAAATCGGCGAAATCACCGAACTGATCTCCGACATCACCGAACAGACCAACGTGCTCGCCCTGAACGCCGCCATCCAGGCCGCGTCGGCTGGTGAAGCGGGCCGGGGCTTCTCGGTGGTGGCCGAAGAAGTGCAGCGTCTGGCTGAACGCTCGGCCGACGCGACGCGCGAAATTGCCGCGCTGGTGCGCACCATTCAGACCGACACGCAAGATGCCGTGGCCGCCATGGAACGCTCCACGCAGGGTGTGGTGGAAGGGGCCCGGCTGTCTGATGCCGCTGGTTCTGCGCTGGGCGACATCGACCGCGTGTCACGCCGCCTCGCCGAGCTGATTGAGCAGATCTCCTCGCAGGCCCTGCGTGAAGCCGAATCGGCCAACGTGGTGGTGGCCAATATCCAGCACATCTTCGCCGTGACCGAACAGACCGGCGACGGTACCCGCTCGACCACGCAGCTGGTGCGCGAGCTGTCCCGGACAGCCAATGAACTCCAGCAATCGGTGGCCCGATTCAAGATCGCTCCCTGATCAAGCGAACGACCCATGGACAGCTTGCACCAAGACGCTTCTTCGCCCAACGACGACCTCAGTGCACTGGCCTGGGTGCACGAGGAATTGCGCAAGTCGCTGGATGCGGCTCACAAGGCGCTGCACCGCTGCCTGAAGGACGTGACCTCGTCCGGTGTGTCCGACATGGACGCGATGGACCCGGCCATCCTGCGCACGGCCCGTCAGCAGATCCACCAGGGCGTGGGGGCGTTGGAACTGGCGGGCGTGCCTGTGGGCGCAACCCTGCTGCGTGCGGCTGAGGCCGTGGTCCAGAAGTTCGTCAACCGTCCGCAGTCCATCAACGAAGATGCCGTGCGCGATGTCGAGAAGGCCTCGTTTGCCTTGCTGGACTATGTCGCGCGCCGACTGGCGGGCAAGCCTGTCTCGGCCATGGACCTGTTCCCGCAGTACGAGGCCTTGATGGCCCGCGTGGGCAGTGTCCTGCCTCGCCCGACCGATCTGTGGGCGCAGGACTGGCCCGATCTGTCTCTGGAGGCGCCTCTGGCCGCGCCCGAGAGCATTGAGCCGCGAGCCGCCGATGCCGCCACGGTCGATGACTTCGAAACGGGGCTGCTCAACCTGCTCAAGCGCAACCAGCCCGAAGACGCCTTGGTCCTGGCCCATTTGTGTGCCGCCCTGGCGCGTGGTGCCGAGCAGCGCGCGGCCCACCGCGAAGCGGCCACCTGGATGCTGGCCAGCGGCTTCCTGGAAGGCCTGGCAGGCGCGCATGTGCCGCTGAGCGTGCATGCCAAGCGCGTGCTGTCCTCGCTGTTGAGCCAGTTGCGCACGCTCGTCAAGGGCAATGCCACGCCTTCTGACCGCCTGGCCAATGAGCTGCTGTTCTTTTGCGCTCAGGCTACCAATGTGCCCGCCGCCGACAACTCGGTGCTCGCCCGCGTGCGCCGCACCTTTGGTCTGGAGCGTCACAAGCCCGTTGATTTGCAGGCGTCCAGCTTGGGCCGCTATGACCCGGCCTGGGTCGCGCAGGCGATCAAGCGTGTGGCAGGCGCCAAGGATGGCTGGTCGGCCGTGGCCGCAGGTGAATTGCTGCGGCTGGGCGGCTTGAACGAGCAGTTCTCCCTGGTCTGTGACTCCCTGCGCCGCCTGTTCCCGCAAGGGCAGGTGCTGGCCGATGCGCTGACCTCCGCTGTGCACAACGCCGTGCAGGCCGCCAAGGCGCCCGAGCCCGCGCTGGCCATGGAAGTGGCCACCAGCTTGCTCTATGTGGAAGCCGCCCTGGAAGACGGCGAGTTCGACAACCCTGAACAGCAGCAGCGCGTGCAGCGTCTGGCGCAACGCATCCACAGCATCAGCGATGGCCACGCGGCCCAGCCGCTCGAAGCCTGGATGGAAGACCTCTACCGTCGTGTCTCCGATCGCCAGACCATCGGCAGCGTGGTGCAGGAGCTGCGCAACACCCTGACCGACAGCGAAAAGCACATCGACCAGTTCTTCCGCGACCCCCAGGACACGACACCGCTCGTCAATGTGCCCAATCAGCTGCAGGCCATGCGCGGGGTGCTGGCCGTGCTGGGCCTGGACGTGGCCGCGCATGCCACCGTGCGCATGCGTGAGGCCGTGGACCACCTGCTGGTGCCCGGCGCCGATCTGGACCAAGCCGCGCAACAGGGCGTGTTCGATCGCCTGGCCACCAACCTGGGCGCTTTAGGCTTCCTCATCGACATGATGGGCGTGCAGCCCGCCCTGGCCAAGACCTTGTTCACGATGGACGAGACCACGGGTGTGCTGGCCCCGGTGATGGGCCGGGAAAAAAAAACGCAAGATGACCCCGTAGAGGTCGTTGCACAGCACGTGCATCAGGTGCAGCTGGAAGAGGCCCATGCCGTGGCCGAAGAGGCCGCCGAGGTGCTGGAGCGCACCGATGCGCCGCTGAGCGAGGTCTCCGAGCACCTGCAGAAGCTGGCCGAGACGCCGCACGTGCAGGAGCAAGCTGGGTTGGCCGAAAGCGTGGCCGCGGCCCAGGCCGCACTCGAATCTGCGCAGGCCAGCAATGACGAACAGGCGCTGGCTGCGGCGCGCGAGCAGGTCTCCCAGGTGCTCAGCGACTTCACGCAGTCCGTATCCGACGCTGAAACGCTGCAGCCCGAGCCTTCTTCGCTGCCGGCCCTGGCCCCCTTGTCATTGGCACCCGTGGCTGTACCTGAGGAAACCGGCCTGGAAGAAGACGACGAGATGCGCGACATCTTCCTGGAAGAGGCGCGCGAGGTCATCGACAACGCCCAGCGGGCGCTGGCCCATCTGGCCACCCAGCCCGATGACGTGGGCTCGCTCACGGCTGTGCGTCGGGGCTTCCACACCCTCAAGGGCAGCTCGCGCATGGTGGGCCTCAAGGAGTATGGCGACGCCGCCTGGGCCTGCGAGCAGATGTACAACGCCTGGCTGGCCTCGCAACACCCAGCCAGCGCTGACTTGCAAGCCGTGACGGCCGAGCTGCTGGCCCACTTCGCCTTGTGGACCGACGCCATCACGGCCAAGGAAGATGCCGGCTGGTCCGCTCAGCCCGTGATCGCCGTGGCCGATGCGCTGCGCCTCCATGGCGAGCGCCGTGCCCTCGCGGACGTCGCCACACCCGTCGCCGTGGCCGAATTGGCCGAGCCTGTGGTCGAAAAAAGGTCTGAAGACCTATCTGCAGAAGAGTCGGCTGCTTCATCTGAAGAAGCCTATGCGCCGGCCCTGCTCGACGAGCCCAAGCCCGTGCTGGACCCATCCCAATGGGAGCTGCCCTCGCTGGAGCAAGCGGTCGAGCGGATCAGTGCCGAACCTCAGCCGGTGGTGGACGCCTTGTCCTTCGCTGAGCTGGACCTGCCCGATGCCGTGCCCGCGCCGCTGGAAGCGCCCGATGTCACGGAGCTGGTGGACGTGGACCTGCTGGACATCCCGGCAGGCGAGCGCGACACCGTGATCGACCCCGAGGCCTTGCCCGAGCCGGACACCCAGCCCCAGGACCTCATGGGCGAGCCCTTGCCCGATCATGAGCTGATCGTGCTGGATCTCGATGCGGCCACATCGCCCACATCAGAGGCCACATCTCAGGCTGCGGCCGAGCACGGCCATGCGCCCATCGAGCTGGAAACCATCCACGCACCGACCGCTCCCCCTGCCTTGTATTCAGAGTCCGAGCAGCTCGAAGAGGACGAGCCGCTGGCCGAGGTCACGCTGACCGATCCCAAAGAGTTCGTCCTTCTTGACGATGACAATCCCACCCAGGCTGCTTCGCTGATGGATGTGCCGCATCCCTCACAGCCGCTGGACGAACATGTGCGGACCGTCATCGAGCCTCGCGAAGGCCGAGGCGATGTGGCTGAGTCTGGCGACAACGTCGAAGCCGTGGAAAGCGCGGAGTCAGCGCAAGAGGACGAGCAGGTCAAGGTTGTGGGCCCGTTGCGCATCAGCATCCCTTTGTTCAACATCTTCCTCAACGAGGCGGATGAGCAGTCGCGCCGCCTGTGCACGGCACTGGGCGAGTGGGCGTTGGAATTGCATCGCCCGATCAGCGACGAGGCCATTGCGCTGGCACATTCCCTGGCCGGCAACTCGGGTGCCGTGGGCTACACGGAGCTGTCGCAACTGGCACGCCTGCTGGAGCATGCGCTGATGCGCTCTCAGGCTTTGGGCGGTGGCGAGACCGATGCCGTGAGCCTCTTCAACGAAGCGGCCGAAGAGATCCGCCGATTGCTGCACCAGTTCGCGGCGGGCTTCCTCAAGACGCCGTCAGATGAACTCATGCGGCGTCTGGAGTGGTACGACCATGAGGCCTCGCGCCGCATCGAGGCACGCAGCCTGGTCAGCGATCTGGACGAAGCCGCGCCGGCCGATCTGTCCAACCACGAGGATCCGTTTGCATCGGGCAACCCACAGAACGTGATCCCGCTGGAGACCGCTTTCGGCGATTTGCCGACCGACTCTTCAAGGCCGCATCTGCGTCTGGTGCATTCGTCCGAAGAGGTCGAGTCCACCCAGCCGGCGCCTCTGGGCGTGCCCGAGTTCAAGGCCTTCGAGCCGCTGTCGCCCGAGGCTGTTGATCCTCTGCATGCCCACCAGCCTGGGCATCAGCCCGCGCAGGTGCAAGGCCTGCTGGGTGCTGGCCCCTTGTTGTGGGATGACGAGTCCGACATCGACGCCCAGGATAATGTGGACGCGGACCTCTTTCCCATCTTCGAGGAAGAAGCCCAGGAGCTTCTGCCTCAGTTGGCCAGCCAGACTCGCCAGTGGCTGGAGATGCCCGATCACCCCGCCGCCGCTGCGGCCTGCATGCGCACGCTGCACACCTTCAAGGGCGGTGCGCGCCTGGCCGGTGCCATGCGCCTGGGCGAGATGGCCCATCGCATGGAGTCGACGATCGAGCGCCTGCTTGCCTCCGAGCACGTCGCCGCTGCCGATGTGGCGCCGCTGGAAGGCCGTGTGGATCGCCTGGTCGAGGTGTTCGAGGCCTTGCGTGAACGCGATGCCCAAAGCTATGACGAGCAGGCCGGCCGCCCATTGCCGCCGGCCGAGCCGGTGGTGTCGTCTGCGCCGCAAGCCGTGGCGGTGCATGACGCTGATGTGGCCTTGCCCCTGCATGAGCCCGTGGCAGATGTGGGCCAGGAAGCCATCAGCAGCGGCACCAGCCTGCCTGATACCGTCACGCCGATCACGGCCCGGCAACAGATCGAGGCCAAGCTGGAGCCCATCGACTGGTCCAGTCTGCCCAAGGCCGCTCAAGCGCCATCGCAGCGCATTGACCGCGAGCATGCACAGGGCCCGTCGCAGGCGGTGGTGCGCGTTCGTCCTCAATTGCTGGACCGCCTGGTCAACCACGCCGGTGAGGTCAGCATCACGCGCACGCGTCTGCAATCACAGGTGGGCCAGATCCGTGGCTCCCTGACCGACCTGACCGACAACCTGGAGCGTCTGCGCCAGCAACTGCGCGACATCGAGCTGCAAGCCGAGACCCAGCTCAGCACACGCATGGAAGCGGCTCGCGCGGCCAACCAGAACTTCGACCCGTTGGAGTTCGACCGCTACACGCGCTTCCAGGAACTGACCCGCATGATGGCCGAGTCCGTGAACGACGTGGCCACGGTGCAGCGCACCTTGCAGCGCAACCTCGAAACGGCCGAAGACCAGCTGGCCGCGCAGGCGCGTCTCACGCGTGACCTGCAAGACGACCTGCTGCGCACGCGCATGGTGGAGTTCGAAGGCCTGTCGGACCGCCTCTACCGCGTGGTGCGCCAGGCGGCCAAGGAAACGGGCAAGCAGGTGCGCCTGGACATCGTGGGCGGGGCCATCGAAATCGACCGGGGCGTGCTGGAGCGGATGACGGGTTCGTTCGAGCACTTGCTGCGCAACTGCATCACCCACGGCATCGAAGACCCGGCCACCCGCACGGCCGCCGGCAAGGACGCAACGGGGCAGGTCATCGTTTCGCTGCGCCATGAAGGCAACGAAGTGGCCATCGAGTTCCGTGACGATGGGGCCGGCCTCAATCTGGAGCGCATCCGCCAGCGTGGCTTGGACATGGGCCTGCTGCCGCCTGATGCCATGCCCAGCGAAGCCGAGCTGTCGCAGCTGATCTTCACCTCGGGCTTCTCGACCGCCGAGTCGGTCACCGAGCTGGCCGGTCGCGGCATCGGCATGGATGTGGTCCGCGCGGAAGTGAATGCCATGGGCGGCCGCATCGAGACTGCGACCTTGCTTGGCAAGGGCACGACCTTCACCCTGATCCTGCCGCTGACCACTGCCGTGACCAAGGTGGTGATGCTGCGTTGTGGCGACATCAACATCGCCGTGCCGACCCACCTGATCGAGATGGTGCGCCGTGCCCGTCCACAGGAAGTGGTGCAGGCCTACCGGCATGGCTCCTACGGCTTTGCCGACCTGGTGCTGCCTTTCTACTGGCTGGGCTCCTTGCTGGACTTCAGCCCGCTTGGCCTCGAAGGCGGTCGCAGTGTGCCGGTGGTGATCGTGCGCTCGGCCCAGCAACGCATCGCGCTTCACGTGGATGAAGTGCTGGGCAACCAGGAAGTGGTCGTGAAGAACCTGGGGCCGCAACTCGCGCGTCTGCCTGGCTTGGCCGGCATGACCTTGCTCGCATCCGGCGCCGTCTCGCTGATCTACAACCCGGTGGCGCTGGCCACGGTGTACGGCGAGCGGGCGCAGGCCTACACTGCCGACGCACTGGCAGCCGCCGGGCCGGAGCTGGAGGGCTGGCTTCTGCCCGACAGCAAGCAGGCGACCAAGGCCAAGGCCGTGACCGAATCCTCCGAGCCGCAAGCACCGCTGGTGCTGGTGGTGGACGACTCCCTGACCGTGCGCAAGGTCACACAGCGCCTGCTGTCACGTGAAGGTTACCGCGTGATGTTGGCAAAAGATGGCCTGGAGGCCCTCGAATTGCTGGCACAGGAGCGTCCTGCGGTGGTACTGTCGGACATTGAAATGCCCCGCATGGACGGTTTCGACCTGGTTCGCAACATTCGGGCGGATCAGAAGTTGTCCGGTCTGCCTGTCATCATGATCACCTCGCGCATTGCCCAGAAGCACCGTGATTACGCCACCGAGCTGGGCGTGAACCACTATCTGGGCAAGCCCTACGGTGAAGACGAGTTGCTGGCCCTGGTGGCGCGTTATGCAGCGGCGCATCAAGCCTTGCCGGTCTGAACCCTTGCTGTTTCGGTAGACATTGTTGGCCCAAGTCATCGTTCCTCCGACCCCAACCGCGACCCCGCACCCGGTCGCGGAGGAGGCCATTTCCCATCTGGCCGACCTGACCGCGCAGCGTGACCGCGAGTTGCTGGACGTCTCGCTGGCGCAGGGCGTGCTCGATCTGTTGTCGGTCAGCAGTGTGGGCGTGTACCGCCTGATCGGCCGGGAGGACGAGCGGCAGCACTGGCTGTGCAGCGGCCTGGCCCGGCGCGGCCAGTTGACCGTGAGCGACCCGCCTTGGGTTGACCTGGACTCGCTGCCCCTGCTGAACGCCTACCCCATGCGCCAGGCGGTGCTGGAGTCGCGCCTGCTGGAGCAAACCGAGCTGGGCGAGGCCGTGTCTGAACAGTCACTGCGCCACGTGACCGTGCTGCCCTTGCAGGTGGAAGTCGGTTTGCCGGGTGTGCTGGAGGTCTGGTCCGACAAGCCCCTGTCGATGCAGGCGCTGCGCCCCATCCAGACCCTGCTCAAGGTGTTTGGCAACTTCCAGAACCTGCTCGAATCCAGCCAGCGCGATGCCTTGACCGGCTTGCTCAACCGCCAGACCTTCGATGCCACCTTCCTCAAGGCCTCGATGCCGGCCGGGACGGAGGCCTACCAGGTGCCCGTCGGCGAGCGCCGTGCCACGCCCGTGACAGGCTACTGGCTGGGCGTGGTCGACATCGACCACTTCAAGCGCGTCAACGATGGCTTTGGTCACCTGATCGGCGATGAGGTGCTGGTGCTGGTGGCGCGCATCATGCGCCAGTCCTTCCGGCACTACGACCGGCTCTACCGCTTTGGCGGCGAGGAGTTCGTGATCCTGCTGCGCGGCGGTTCCGAGGTCGATGCACAGGGCGCTTTCGAGCGCTTCAGGTACAACGTCGAGTCCTACCCCTTTCCGCAGGTCAACAGGGTGACGGTGTCCGTCGGGTTTACCGAAATCCAGCACAAGGACACGCCCAATGTGGCCTTTGCGCGTGCCGACCAGGGTGTCTACACGGCCAAGCACCAGGGGCGCAATCAGGTGCTGTGCCACGAGGCCCTGGTGCGTGAAGGTGTGCTCCAGACCGAAGACACCCACATCGGCGACGTTGAACTGTTCTGATCGAACACCATCAAGTGCTTATCTTTTTGCCTGATGCGGGCTTGGCCGCTGGTTTGCGCCTGGCCAGCTTCTTGATGTCCGCCTCGCTGGCGCTTTTGACGACCGCATAGCGCGCCAGCGTCTCTGCGCGGGCTTCATCGTGCAGCACGATGGGGGCGGGGTAGTCGCGGCCGATGAGCACATCGCCGGTGGCCGCCAGATCGGCCGGACGAGACAGCCACGGCGCGTGCAAGGCTTGGTCTGGCAGGCTGGCCAACTCGGGCACGTAGCGGCGGATGAACTTGCCTTGCGGGTCGAACTTCTCGCTCTGGCTGATGGGGTTGAAGATGCGGAAATAGGGTTGTGCATCACAGCCGCTGGAAGCTGCCCACTGCCAGCCACCGTTGTTGGCCGCGAGGTCGAAGTCCAGCAGCTTTTCGGCGAAATAGGCCTCGCCACGTCGCCAGTCGATGCCCAGATCCTTGATCAGGAAGCTGGCCGTGACCATGCGCAGGCGGTTGTGCATGTAGCCGGTCTGGTTGAGCTGGCGCATGGCCGCATCCACCAGCGGGTAGCCGGTACGGCCATCGCACCAGGCCTGGAAGTGGGCCTCGGCCTTGGCGCCGTGGGCCCATTTGATCAGGTCGTACTCGCGCTTGTAGGCCTGGCCGACCACGTGCGGGTGATGAAACAGGATCTGGTGGTAGAAATCGCGCCAGATCAACTCGGACAGCCATGTCTGCGCGCCGCTGGAGCCTGTTTGAGCTCGTGCCCAGGCCAGGCCAGCGAGTTCGCGGATGGAAACCGTGCCAAAGCGCAGATGGGTTGACAGATAACTGGGGCCTTTGAGGCCAGGGAAGTCGCGCGTGCTGTCATAGCGGTCGATGCGGTGCAGGAAATCGTCCAGCAAGGCCTGGGCGCCGCTCATGCCGGCAGGGATCTTCAGCGCGCCGGCATCCTCGAAACCAATCTGGGCCAGCGTGGGTACCCGATCGTCACCGATTTTTTGCACCTTGGCTGGAATGGGCGCGAGATGCGAGGCGTAGCGCTCAATAGGGTAGGGTTTGACGTAAAAAGGGTCGATCTTCTTGAGCCAGGCGTTCTTGTAGGGCGTGAAGACACCGTAGGGCGTGTCGTTGCCGGTCAGCACCTCGTTGCGCTCGAAGATCACGTGGTCCTTGGACGTGAACAGGGCCACGCCCAGGTTGCTCAGGCTGCCGCGCACCTGGGCGTCGCGAGCCAGGGCGTCGGGCTCGTCGTCGTGGTTGGCGTAGACGGCCTGCACGCCCAATTGGGCGGCCAGCTTGGGGATCTCGACCTTGGCCAAGCCATGCCGCACGATCAGGCCGGCGGTGGCGCCGCTGGCTGCGGACGAGGCCATGGCGGTCAGGGGTTGCTGGTGCCCAAGCTGCTCCAGTGCCCGGTCCAGTTCGATCAGGCTGTCGTGGATGAAGGCCACACGCCGGTCGAGGCGGGGCAGGGCGTCGAGGATGTCGGTGTCAAACACGAAGACGCACCACACGCGGCGCGCGTTTTTCAGGGCGTGGTAGAGCGCCGCATGATCCGTGCTGCGTAGATCGCGTCGGAACCAGACCAGGGCGGCGTCAAGAATGTCTGTCATGTCGGCAGTTTGTCAGCAAGCCGGGCCTGTAGAGGGGGGAATCGGGGAATTGACATGATCCGACAGGTCGCGGGCGTCTAAAATCACGGCATGTCCGAAGACGCCTCCCAACCCATCAATCTGACCAACCAGTTTCTCATCGCCATGCCCGGTATGAGAGACGGCAATTTTGCCGGTGCGGTGGTCTATATGTGCGAGCACAACGACAAGGGGGCGCTGGGCCTGGTCATCAACAAGCCCATTGACATCAACCTCAAGCACCTCTTCGAAAAGGTGGACCTGAGCCTGGAGCGCGCCGATCTGGCCTCCACCCCTGTGTTTTTTGGCGGCCCGGTCCAGACCGAGCGCGGTTTTGTGCTGCATGAAAGCCTGGACGCCGAGGGTGGCCACTACAACTCCACCTTGAAGATCGCTGAAGGGCTGGAGATGACCACCTCACGCGATGTGCTGGAGGCGCTCTCCAACGGTGCCGGTCCGCGCAAGGTCTTCATCACGCTGGGCTACGCCGGATGGAGCGCAGGCCAGCTCGAAGAAGAACTCTCCCGCAACGGCTGGCTGACTGTAGACGCTCAGCCCGACATCATCTTCAACACGCCGGTCGAACAACGCTATGACAAGGCTTTGTCGCTGCTCGGCATCGACCGCAACTTCCTGATGGGCCAGGCTGGGCACGCATGAGCGGGCCGACCTTGACCTACCTCGCTTTCGATTACGGCCTCAAGCGCGTGGGCGTGGCAACGGGTAACAGCCTCTTGCGCCAGGCGCAGCCTCTGCGCACCATTGCGGCTGAAGGCAAGGCGCGGTTCGTGGAAATCGGCAAGCTGATCGAGGAGTGGCGCCCCAACGAGCTGGTCATCGGCGTGCCCTTTCACCCGGACGGCGCCGAGCACGAAAACACGCTGCGCGCCCGCAAGTTCGGTGGCCAGTTGAGAGGGCGCTTCCACCTGCCCGTGCACGAGGTGGACGAACGTTACTCGACCACCGAGGCCATCGCGGACGGCGCGCGCGATCTGGACGCGGCCTCGGCGGCCATCTTGCTGCAACAATACTTCAACGATCATCCCTGACCCGCTTCCTGACCATCCGCGAGAGGCCTTCGTGAGCGACCACAACACGCCCCACACCCTGCACCTCGACGCCGAGGCCCTGTATGGCAACCTGCTGACCAGCATCCGGCGTATCGTCACGCCCGAGACGACTCTGGTGGGTGTCTGGTCGGGTGGTGCCTGGCTGGCCGAGCGCCTCAATGTCGACCTGGGGCTCAAGACGCCGCACGGCGTGATCTCATCGGCCCTGCACCGCGACGACTACAGCTCGCGCGGCATGAGCGCCACCAAGGACGCCACTCACCTGCCGTTCGAGGTTGAAGGCCGTCACATCCTGCTGATCGACGACGTGCTCTACACCGGCCGCACCACGCGCGCCGTCATCAACGAGCTGTTCGATTTCGGCCGTCCCGCCAGCGTGACCCTGGCCGTGCTGGTCGACCGCGGCGGACGCCAGTTGCCCATCGAGCCGGCGCTGTCGGCCGCCCGCATCACCTTGCCTGCCAACGAGCGCGTGTCGCTGGACCGCACGCCCGACGGCCGCTTCCAATTCCATTTCGAGAGAGTCTGATGCCCACGACCAACCCCCAGCTCAACAAGCATGGCGAGTTGATTCACCTGCTGTCCACCGAGGGCCTGCCCAAGGCCGTCATCCACCAGATCCTGGACACGGCCGAGCAATTCCTGAGCGTCAATGACCGCGAGGTCAAGAAGGTGCCGCTGCTGCGCGGCAAGAGCGTGTTCAACCTCTTCTTCGAGAACAGCACGCGCACGCGCACGACCTTCGAGATCGCGGCCAAGCGCCTGAGCGCCGACGTGATCAACCTCGACATCTCGCGCTCCTCAGCCTCCAAAGGCGAGAGCCTGCTCGACACCATCGCCAACCTCAGCGCGATGCAGGCCGACATGTTCATCGTGCGCCATTCCGAGTCGGGTGCGCCTTACCTGATCGCCCAGCACGTGGCGCCGCATGTGCACGTGGTCAATGCCGGTGACGGCCGCCATGCGCATCCCACGCAGGCGCTGCTGGACATGTACACCATCCGCCACTACAAGCAGGACTTCAGCAAGCTGACCGTGGCCATCGTGGGCGACATCGTGCACTCGCGCGTGGCCCGCTCCAACATCCATGCACTGACCACGCTGGGCGTGCCCGAAGTGCGCGTGGTGGGCCCGCGCACACTCGTGCCAGGTGACCTGCGCGAGATGGGCGTGCGCGTATGCCACAGCATGGAAGAAGGCATCAAGGATGCGGACGTGGTGATCATGCTGCGCCTGCAAAACGAACGCATGTCAGGCGGCATGCTGCCCAGCGCCGGCGAGTTCTTCAAGGAATTCGGCCTGACCGAAGCCAAGCTGGCCCTGGCCAAGCCCGATGCCATCGTGATGCACCCCGGGCCTATCAACCGCGGCGTGGAGATCGACTCTGCCGTGGCCGACGGCAAACAAAGCGTCATCCTGCCCCAGGTGACCTTCGGTATCGCGGTCCGCATGGCCGTCATGTCCATCATTGCTGGCAACGAGGCTTGAATCGTCTATGAAGATCCTCATCAAGAACGGTCGCCTGGTCGACCCCGCCTCTGGCCTGGACCAAGTCGGTGACCTGGCCATCAACTCCGGCCGCATCAGTGCCATCGGCAAGGTTAGCGGCGATTTCACGCCCGATCGCATCATCGACGCGTCCGGTCTGATCGTGGCGCCCGGTCTGGTGGACCTGGCTGTGCGCCTCAAGGAGCCTGGCCATGAGCACGAAGGCATGCTGGAGTCCGAACTGGCCGCAGCCGCTGCTGGTGGCGTGACGAGCGTGGTCTGCCTGCCCGACACCGACCCCACCCTGGACGAGCCCGGTCTGGTCGAGATGCTCAAGCTGCGTGCCCGCAAGCTCAGCCGCTGCCGCCTGTTCCCGCTGGGCGCTCTCACACGCGACCTCAAGGGCGAGACGCTCACCGAGATGGCCGAGTTGCACGAGGCCGGCTGCGTGGGCTACTCGCAGGCCGAAGCACCGATCAAGGACACGCAGGTGCTGCAACGCGCCTTGCAGTACGCGGCCACTTTCGGCTACACGGTCTGGCTGCGCCCGCAAGATGCCTGGCTGGGCAAGGGCGTGGCCGCCAGCGGGCCCATGGCCACTCGCCTGGGGCTCTCCGGCGTGCCCGTGAGTGCCGAGACCATTGCGCTGCATACCATCATCGAGCTCGTGCGGGCCACGGGTGCGCGCGTGCACCTGTGCCGTATCTCCAGCGCGCCTGGCGTGGAGCTGGTGCGCCAGGCCAAGGCCCAGGGCCTGCCCATCACGGCCGACGTCAGCGTCAACTCGCTGCTCCTGACCGATGTCGACATCGGCTACTTCAACTCGGCCATGCGCCTGACGCCGCCGCTGCGGCAGGGCCGTGATCGTGATGCCTTGCAGGCCGGCTTGCTCGATGGCACCTTGGACGCACTCGTGTCTGACCATACCCCTGTGGACGAAGATGCCAAGGCCTTGCCGTTTGGCGAGGCCGAGCCTGGTGCCACAGGTCTGGAGTTGCTGCTGAGCCTGGCCTTGAAATGGACTGGTGCTGATCAGGCCGCGCAACCCGATGCCGACAAGCTGCGTCGCGCGCTGTCCGTGGTCACGCAAGGCCCCGTCAAGGTCCTGGGCGATGCCTTGGGTTCGCTGGCATCGAGCGCGGGCCGCTTGGTGGCCGGTGGGGTCGCCGACGTGGTGGTGTTCGATCCGGCTACCCGCTGGGTGGTCGAGCCTGCGGCGCTGGTCAGCCAGGGCAAGCACACCCCGTTTGCCTTCAGCTCGACCGGTTTCGAACTGGCCGGTCGCGTGAAGCTCACGCTGGTGGCCGGGCAGGTGGCACACGAGGCCAGCGACGCCGATCAGGCGCGCGTGACGGCATGAGTGCCACGCTGGAAGATCGGCGCCCACCCGGGCCGTCCGGCTTGCTGGAGACCATCCAGGTCATACCGCTGGCAGCCTGGCGGTTGTTTCGCGTGCTGCTGCACGTGTTGACGGCCTATGCCAAGTCCCATTCGACCTGGCCTCGTCTGGACCAGCAAGGCTGGCATGACGAAACCATTCGTTGGTCTCGCCAGTTGCTGGTCATCCTGGGCATTCGCCTGGACGTGCAAGGGCAGGCACGCCCCGGCGCCAAGCTCGTTGTGGCCAACCATGTGTCCTGGCTGGACATCGTGGCGATCAATTCCGTGGTGCCATCCCGCTTTGTTTCAAAAGCTGATGTGGCGGATTGGCCATTGGTGGGGCGCCTGGTGACGGTGGCAGGCACCTTGTACCTGGTGCGGGAGCGTCGCCGTGACGCCATGCGCGTGCTCGGTTTGATGGCCAAGGCCTTGCAAGAAGGGCACACGGTGGCCGTGTTCCCCGAAGGCACGACCGGCACGGGCCACGATGTCATGCATTTCCATGCCAATTTGCTGCAGGCCGCCATCGATGCCCCGGCGCCCGTGCAGCCTGTGGTGTTGCGTTATAGCGACCCTCAACACGCCGTCAGCCCCGCCGCAGCCTATGCCGGCGACACCAGCCTGATGCAATCACTGTGGTGGATTGCCACCGCCAGGGGCTTGTGTGTGCACGCTCACATTCTCCCTTTGCAGAGCGTGGCACACGCTGACAGGCGGGCTTTGGCGGAAGTGCTGCAAGCGCAGTTGTCCGAATCGCTCAGACAGCACCATCATTAATGTGCGCGGTAGTGAAAAATTACACGTTGCGATAGACCCTATTCAGGGGATTGGTGTCAAGTGGTAACACTACTCTGACGACAACCGCGAAGCCCTTAGGCAAAGTGGTGGCGCTTTCGGTCACAAACACCGACTTCAAAAGCAAATGGTGTGGAGAAAAGACCGAACCGGCGTCCCGTCAACCCTGTTGAGGAGTCCCTCCATGTCAGAGAAAAAACTTCGGCGCCTTCCGCTGGCGGCCGCAGCCCTGGTCGCCTGCGTAAGCGCCCAGGCTGAATACCAGTCGCCTGATGGCAATTTCCGTTTGTCTGGGTTTGGCACCATTGGTGCTGTTCGCAATGGCACGGACGATGCGGAATTCAACTACCCGGGGCAGGGTGGTGGTGCTACCAAGCGCGGTAGCCTTAACCCGGACAGCAAGCTCGCCGTTCAGGGAACATACAAGTTCTCACCGACGGTGTCTGGGACCACGCAGGTAATGACGAAATACGATGCAGATGGTCAATATGTGCCTGGCATCGAATGGGCATTTGCCAAGTGGCAGGCCACGCCTGGTTTGAGTTTCCGGGCAGGTCGTATGGGCGCACCATATTTCATGATCTCGGATTTTCGTGACGTTGGATATGCCAATACCACGGTTCGCCCCGCTTTGGATGTTTATGGCCAAGTGCCAGTCAGCCAATTTCAAGGCGCTGACGCGTCATATCAATTGAACGTTGGTCAGTCAACCGTGACCGCGACCCTGTGGGCTGGCGATTCAAAGGCCTATTTCAATTCTGCGAGTACGAAGCCACCTACGGAAGTTCTTATTCAAGGACAGATAGGTTTGAACCTGCAAGCCGATCTAAGCGAAGGCTGGTCAATGCGACTGGGTCGAAGCCAAGGTAAGTTGACTCTGAACTCCGCAAGCGGCGATCTGCTAAGGGCATACAGCACAGGACAGTCTCGGCCTGGCGATTCTGTCGCTCTCCAAACGGCTGCCGCACAGGGTGCAGGTGTGCGCGCCATTTTGGCTGGCGCAGCCGCTGGTAGTGTCCCAACTGCGGCTGCTTCGCTTGCCAGCCTCAGTCAGGTCGATGCGCTGGTCAACCCGAGCGGCGTGAATGCCTCATTCACGGGTTTCGGTTTGACTTATGACCAAGATAATTGGGTGTTTAACGGTGAGTATACAAAGCGCAAGACTGACAGCTTTGTATCAGACACAACTGGTTGGTATGGAACGCTTGGATATCGCATCAGCAAATTCACGCCGTATTTCGGTTTGTCTAAAGTCGTGACCAACAGGCGGTCATCCAACCCTGTCGTGGCGTCCAATCTGGTTGGCACATTAGGTGGCGGGAATGCAAACGCAGTTGCCGCTGACTTTGTGACAGGAAACGTCAAGGCTGGTGTTGATTCGGTTCTAGGTGTTGAAAAACTGGATCAAAAAACAACTACTCTGGGTGTTCGGTGGGATGCCACGAGCAGTTTGGCCGTGAAGGCTCAGTTCGATCGCATTGTCAAACCAGCTGATTCCAACGGCATGTTCTTGATACCTGATTCGACGACTTCGGCGGCTCGGAATTTCACGAACAACAAGCGCTCGGTCAATGTCCTGACCCTCTCGGTCGACTTTGTGTTCTAAGCCGAAGGGAGCATCACATGAACATCAAACACACCCTTCAAGCGCTCGCAGCCCTTGGCCTGCTGACCCTGGCTCAAGGGGCCAGTGCTCAGGTCGCCGTGATCGTCAACCCCAAGAGCCCGCTGGCGTCCATGACGCAAGAGCAAGTGGCGGCCATTTTCATGGGCAAGACCGCCACGCTGCCTTCCGGGCAAACCGCCGTGCCAGCAGACTTGCCTGAGTCCGACAAGGCTCGGGAACAGTTCTACAGCAAAGCCGCAGGCAAGTCGCCCTCCCAGGTGAAAGCCACTTGGGCCCGTTTGACCTTCTCCGGCAAGGCCACGCCTCCCAAGGAAGTGCCGACCGCCGCTGATGTGAAGAAGCACGTGGCTGCCAACCCGGACGCCATCGGCTACATCGAAAAGTCTGCTGTGGATAGCACGGTCAAAGTCGTTCTGACCGTGGAATAAGTCCCAAGACCCCAGGGTTGTCACGCGAATGCACCGCGTGGCAACCCTTTATTGTTTCCGGACAAAGTCAACTTGCCGGGGGCCCCTACAATCTTGCTTCCGCAGAAAGGTCCCTGATGTCGTTTTCCGTGTTTTCCGGGTCGCTGCACGACGGTTTCGTGCAATGGGCGATCCAAGGGTTGGCAGGTGCCAGCTGGTGGCAGATTGTTGCTTACACCCTCGTTCTGACCCATATCACCATCGCTTCTGTCACGATCTACCTGCATCGTTGTCAGGCGCACCGCTCACTCGAGCTACACGTGATCCCCTCCCATTTCTTCCGCTTCTGGCTGTGGCTGACCACCAGCACGGTCACCAAGCAATGGGTGTCGGTGCACCGCAAGCACCACGCCAAGTGCGAAACCGCTGAAGACCCGCACAGCCCCGTAGCCCACGGCATCAAGAAGGTGCTGCTGGAAGGCCGCGAGCTGTACCGCGATGAAGCGATGAAGGAAGAGACGCTCAAGAAGTTCGGCCACGGCTCACCCGATGACTGGATCGAGCGCCACCTCTACACCCCCCGCAACAACTGGGGCCCGATCGCCATGCTGCTGATCGACCTGGCCTTGTTCGGTGCCATCGGCATCACCGTGTGGGCCGTGCAGATGCTGTGGATCCCCATCATGGCTGCTGGCGTCATCAACGGCATCGGGCACTTCTGGGGCTACCGCAATTTTGAGGCACCCGACGCCTCCACGAATGTGCTGCCCTGGGGCCTGATCATCGGTGGCGAAGAGCTGCACAACAACCACCACACCTATCCGACCTCGGCCAAGCTGTCGGTCAAGCCATACGAGTTCGACATCGGCTGGGGCTATATCCGTGGCCTGGAAATGATCGGTCTGGCCAAGGTCCGCAAGACGCCGCCTCGCCTGATGCTGGGCGACATCAAGCCCGTGGCCGACGCCAAGACCCTGGAAGCCATCGTGGCGCACCGCTATGAGCTGATGGCGCGTTACGCGAACGAGGTTCGTGCCGCGTGTTCGGCCGAAGTGGCGCGCCTGAAGGCCAATGGCCAGGTGTCGGCCGCCAGCAAGTTGCAGCAGGTGCGCAAGTGGATGCACCGTGATGCCGAGCAGATGCCTGTGGACATGCAAAAGCAGGTGGACCAGGTCCGTGCTGACCATCCCAAGCTCGACAAGCTGATTGCCATGCGTGAAGAACTGCGCGGCATGTGGACGCGTACCAATGTGTCGGCCGAGCAATTGGTGGTGGACCTGCAGGGGTGGTGCCATCGTGCCGAAGCCAGTGGCATTGCCGCATTGCAGGACTTCTCGCGCAAGCTCCGGGCCTCTTACGCCTGATGGCGGCTTGGCCCTCAAGGGCAACCTGACCTTTCGATCAAAGCGTGCTTTTTGGCACGCTTTTTTTTGCCCGCCTCACTGCGCTTGGGCGATGGCAGGTAGCACGCGATTGTGAAAAATCGCTTACTGCACCCTTAAGTATGGGCTTTTTCGGCCGTAAACCTGTCCGGTATTTCGTATTCTGCCTTCGCCCTTCATAAATGATGAGGGCAGCGAGTATCTGAGCGTACGTGCGCATCGGCGAGACAGCGATCGCGCAAACAGGTTATCAAATAAGGTTGTAGCTCATGGAACAGATCATGCAAGGCCCCGCTCACTTTCCGAGCAAGCAGGAGGCCCAGCCTCAGGCTGCTGCTGCGCCGTCAGGCAACAACCCGATGCGCAAGATCATCTTCATGGTCGGTGTGGCCATCGTGGTGTTCCTGGCCGTGACCAGCTACAGCGTGCGCAAGTCTTTCCAGAGCAGTGACCAGCTCACCGGCATCAAGGACCTGTACTTCCCCGTGCTCCAGAAGATCGAGGCCAACATCGTGCGCCTCGACAAGATGGAAGAGCTCTTCATGCGCTCGGTGATGCTGGGCGACCATGACCCGCTCGACGAGGCCGAGGATTTCTACAAGAAGGGCGACGAGGTGTTCGGCGAGATCGAGCAGATCTACCCGGAGCGGGCCAAGGAAGTGCTGGCCTTGCGCGACGAGTACCGAAAGTACAACGCCATGGCCTTGAAGACCGCCGAGGACTTCCTGGCCAAGAAGGTCGACGACATGCCCACGCAGACCAAGCGCATGAATGCGACGCTCAACCACCTGCGCCAGTCGATCAAGGATTTCCGCGAGTCCAGCTACGGCAACTTCGTCAAGTCGCTGGCGCAGTCGCAGCAGACCGTCAAGCTCACCTTGTACATGGGCATTGCGCTAGGCGTGATGAACTTGTGCTTCATGGGCGTGCTGGTCTTCTTCATCCGCAACAACGTCGCGATGATGGCCGTGATCGCCGAGCAGAACGCCACTCTGGAAAAGCGTGTGGCCGAGCGCACCGCCCAGTTGCGTCAAAAGACCAACGACATCCAGGCCATGCTGCAGAACATGCCGCAAGGTGTGATGACCGTGCTGCCAGGTGGTGTGATCCACCCCGAGTACTCGGCCTATATGGAAACCATCTTCGAGACCAAGGAGATCGGTGGCCGCAACCTGATGGAGCTGGTGTTCACCAACACGAGCCTGGGCTCCAACGACTTGTCCCAAGTGGACGCGGCTGTGGGTTCGTGCATCGGCGAAGACCTGATGAACTACGAGTTCAACTCGCACCTGCTGGTCAGCGACTTCAACATCACCTTGCCCAATGGCACGGTCAAGAGCCTGTCGCTGAGCTGGTCGCCGATTGCCGATGAGAACGACACGGTCGAGAAGCTCATGCTGTGCGTGCGCGACGTGACCGAACTCAAGCGTCTGGAAGGCGAAGCGGGCGCGCAGAAGCGCGAGCTGGAAATCATCGGCGAGATCCTGGCCGTCAGCCAGGAGAAGTTCCAGGACTTCATCGAGTCCAGCTACAAGTTCGTGGCTGAGAACGAAGAGCTCATCCGCAAGACCACTCAGAAGGATCTGGACGTGGTGGGCCTGCTGTTCCGCAACATGCACACGATCAAGGGCAATGCCCGTACCTACGGTCTGCTGAACATGACCAACGTCGTGCACGAGACCGAGCAGGAATACGACGATCTGCGTAAGGACGAGGAAAAGGTCTGGGATCAGGAAGCCCTGCTCAAGCAGCTGGCCCTGGTGCATGCTTCCGTTGACGAGTACCACAAGATCAACGACGTCAAGCTGGGTCGCAAGGGCCCGGGCCGTCGCGGCAGTGTCGAGCGTTTCCTGATGGTCGAGAAGGACCAGGTGTCGCGTGCCATGGAGCTGATCAAGGCCGTCAATGATGGCGACCTGGCCGACATGCGCAAGGCACTGAGCGAAGTCGATCGCACCCTGCGTCTGATCGGCACGGAGAAGATCGAGTCGGTGCTGTCTGGCATCGTCGACTCCATGCCTTCCCTGGCCCAGGAGCTGGGCAAGGAGGCACCCAAGGTCACCATCACCGACAACGGCGTGGTGGTGCGCACGCAGGCCATCGGCTTGCTCAAGAACGTGTTCACCCACCTGTTCCGCAACTCCATGGACCATGGCCTGGAAACGGCCGAGGCTCGTCAGGCAGCTGGCAAGAACCCGGTTGGCCACATCCAGCTCGCAGCCGGCCTGGCCGATGGCCAGCTCACGCTGAAGCTGCATGACGACGGCCGCGGTCTGGCGCTGGGCCGCATCCGCCAGAAGGCCATCGAGAACGGTGTGCTCAAGGAAGGCGAAGCCGCCACACCCGAGCATGTGGCCAACTTGATCTTCGCATCAGGCTTCTCGACGGCCGAGCAGGTGACCGAGGTGTCAGGGCGCGGTGTGGGCATGGATGCGGTGCGCGGCTTCCTGCAGAAGGAAGGCGGCGACGTGGTGATCCGCTTCACGGATGACAAGGTCGACTCGCCACAGCGCGCGTTTGAACTGGTGATCACGCTGCCCGAGAAGTTCGCCGTCAAGGCCTGAGGGCGGGCGCCGATAAACATATCAGGTAACCATGAGGCGCAGGGTCTGTGACGGAACAAGCGCCTGATCACCACAACCGCAAGGTTTGAACATGCTGCTCTACTCGATTCTGTTTTTGTCGGGGTGCTTGATCGGCGCTTTGGGCGCATGGCTCCACCATCAAAGGGCACTCAAGCTGAGAGGCGAGGTCGTGCCGGCCGCCGAGGCGCAGGCGCGTGAAGCGGCTTTGCAGGGCGCCATCGAAGAACTGCGCCAGGAGCTCGATCAGCACCAGCGCCGTCTGCACGATGAACAACGCCATGCCCAGTCCGAGATGAGCCAGCTCAAGCAAGGGCTGGATCGCCAACTGCGCGAGGTGCAGTCCATCGCGGCGGGCAGCAAGGAGCAGACCCTGGTCAACTGCAACCGCCTGGCCGATTCCATTGAGAAGCTGCTGAGCCTGATCAAGACCTTCGAGCGCTGGCACGCCGACATGAATGTGCTGATCACGCACAACCGCCAGATGCACGAGCGCAACGACGAGTTCGCCGCCATCGTGCGCCAAGTGGTGATCGTGGCGCTCAACGCCTCCATCGAGGCGGCGCGGGCAGGTGAGATGGGCAAGGGCTTTGCCGTGGTGGCCAATGAGGTTCGCACGCTGGCCAACCGTGCGGAGGCGCTGTCCAACGACTACCGCAACAACCTCTACAAGAACGACCTGATCACCACCACCACCTTCCAGGATCTGCAGGCGGGAGGCAAGATGATCATCGGCGCGGTGACCGAGCTGCAACTGATCAACACCAAGACCAAGGACCACCTGGTCGCTGAAGCTGTCTGAACGCCATGATCAGCCATCAAGCCAAGAGCGCGCTGGACTTCATCATCACCGGTGCACTGAAGAGCGCCCTTGTGTCTTCGCCGGAAGACCGCTGCGAGGTCACCGTGATCGAGGACACCAAGGAGATCACCGAGAAGAAGGTGGTGCTGTTGACGGTGTCGTCCTACGTGTTCCGCGTGATGACGATGCTGTACTTCACGCTCAACAAGGACACCAAGGCGCACTTCGCAGCGATCAACCGCTCCGACGCGCAGGGCATGAGCGAGTCTGACTTCCTGGATGTGATCTGCGAGTGCGGCAACATCTTCTGCGGCGCGCTCAACCGAGAGCTGGCCAACCACTTCCCGCACCTGGGCATGTCCACGCCCAATGTGCTGGATCGCGATTGCATGGATTACCTGACCGAGCTGGATGCTGGCTACACGCAGCACTTCAAGATCTCGATCAACGACAACCTCACGATGCACGCCAGCCTGTGCGTCTGTGATTTTGCAGACATCGACTTCACGGTCGATATGACTCAGACCGAAGAGAGCAACGGCGAACTGGAACTGTTCTAGTCGCCCCACTTCACGCCAGAAAAAAGGATTTGGACCATGGTTGAAAAGGCAGAGCTGGTCAGCAAGGTGCTGGTGCTCGAAGAGGCCCAGGATTGCGCGGCACGCATCAAGGCGTTCTGTGACGCCAACAGCCTCGTTGGCGTCAAGGCCCAATCCGGGAACGTGATGGGCGTGCTCAAGTCCAATGTGGACCTGGGTGCCATCTTCCTGGGCGAAAGCTATGGCGGCAAAGACGGTGGGCTGAAGCTGGCGCGTGAGATCCACGATGTGCGGCCCGAGCTGCCCATCTTCTTGCGACGTGAGGGCGCAGATGACCTGGAAGGCATCTCCGATCAGGACAAGTGCCTTTTCAGTCAGGCCTATGCGATCAGCAACATCGACAAGCTGGGCCCGATCATCAACGAGACCATCTTCAGTCTGGTCTATCCCAATGCCCTGGTGCGCGGCATCACCGAGATCACCCGCACCGCGCTGGAAAGCCAGTTCAAGGGCGTGGACGTGACGACCGAAGCACCCTACATCGTGCGCGACCGCATCATCTACGGTGAGCTGTTCACGCTGATCCCGCTGGAGAGCAACTGGTGTCGCGGCTACATGATGCTGCAGACCGAAGAAGGGCCGCTGGTCAGCTGTGTGGCGTCGGGCCAGACCCACATCACCACCGATTCGGTCAACTTCCGCGACATCAACCACGTGCTGGGTGAAGTGACCAATTTGGTGTGGGGCATGTTCAAGAACCGCTTCATTTCGGCCGAGCCGCTGGAAGGTCGCGCCTCGCAGGTGCCCATCATCGTGAACCACCTGCACCGCTACATCTCTTTCGGTTCAGAAGACCCGCAGCTGTGCTTCCGGTACACGCTGACCGACAGCAGCGGCATATCCCTGGTGCTTTACCAGCGCTTCGTCTTCAACCTGAGCTGGTCGCCTGACAAGTTCAAGGAAAACGAGGCCCTGGTCGAAGACTTGTTCGATTCGGGCGAGCTGGAGCTCTTCTGATTTTCTGTCTGATTTCTAGTGAGGTGAATAAACATGGCAAACGTTCTTGTTGTTGATGACTCCGCAACCGTCCGCAATGAAGTGGGTGATTTCCTGAAGAAAAATGGTCTGGACGTCATCACGGCCATCGATGGCCGCGACGGGCTGGCCAAGCTTAAGGCTGATCCGCGCGTCAAGCTGGTGGTCAGTGATGTCAACATGCCCAATATGGATGGCCTGACCATGGCCGAGAAGATCCGTGGCGAGTTGGGCAATGCCTCGGTCAACATCATCATGCTGACCACGGAAAACACGCCCATCATG
>RXJQ01000056.1 GCA_003963115.1 Burkholderiales bacterium | reverse complement strand
GTGGGCAAATAAAGTCGTAAACACGCAAATAAAGTCGTAAACAACTTCCCTTGGAGAGCGGTGTGCCGAGCGCTGTTTTCCAAAGTCGTAAACAAGAAGTCCGCCACCTCATGCGAGGTGGCGGACTTCTTTCATTTGACGTTGGATTGATGGGCGCAAGCGATCAGTGGTCGCTCAGAATAAAGTTGCGAACTCGAAGGTTGGCTACTCAATAAAGTTGTGAACAAAAGCTTGGTGGCTTGCCCAGCTTGATGTACAGCTGCACAGCGGGAAGTCGACCTTCATATGAAAACATGAACTACCTCCAGGTGGTCCAAGAGATCGTCCGCCCCCTCTTGGGCGTTTTTCATTTCACCATGACTCCCGCACCGACCTTCGTTCGACTAAGCCAAAGCCCGATACAGCAGCGTTATCAATCATTTTGGCTAGCATGATCAAGCTCACCAAGTCCGCAACCGATGTGACACAACCTCAGGCGCTGGCCGTCTAACTACGGGATACGCTGGCGCCTAGCTTGCTGTGCAAGGCTACACCGCCACAGCAAGGTATTTATGCTCCAGTACTGCACCAACGCCGGTGAGCGTCGCAAGTCCGCCCTCGGCTTGTAAGGGGAACTGACTGTCGAGCAGGCCCGCTCGCTGGCGCAGAAATGGCTGGCTGAAGTACGCCGGGGTGACGGGCTAAGGCGAGCAGTTGATCCAATCGCCGTCCAGCGACAAGGCGCTTCCTATCGACACCACTCGATCAAACCGTTTTTGACCCAGAAATGGCAGGCGCATGCTCGGTGCTGATGAACTGAAGGAAAGATTGTTGGCCTGCCCCAGAAGTCCGTGTCGACCGACCACCGGGGCCGTCGATTCGGGTTGAGCGAAAGCGAGATCTGCACCCCACAACCGCCCGGGCAGCTCATGCATGCCCACTTGTTGACGCCACTGTCAATGACCAGCCACAGCTCGCCCGGTGGCACGGGAGTTTTGCCTGGATGTTGCGCGATCGGTAAAACGATCAGGTCATAGCGAAGCCACCCGAACCGGCACAGCGCGCGCGCTATAAGTTGCTTCATTGTCATCCGATAACTCCGAGGAATGGGTTGACATCGCCGCGCCCCCAGTTCGCCTGGCTGGCACAAACCGGGCAAGAGGCTACGGGTCGGCAAGTCATGGCGCGATCCTCCACGCGGTCGAAGCGACGAATCCTGTTGTGCGTCATGCCTTGAGAGCCGCGAAAACTGGTCAGGCCCTGAATGAGCTCATCTACGGCTGCGCAGGCAATGGCCGTGGTGAACGTGACCACGGCGGGCGCGGGATCGCCGCCGCCATCCACATAGGCTTCCGCCTTGCGCCGCTCGAACTCGGCGGGGTCGCTGCGCCGGAGCCCCTCCGCCGCAGCACGGCGCGGATCAGCCACACCCAGACACATGAGACAAGGATTTCCGGGGTGAATCGTCGACACGCGCCCCGTCATGTCGTAATCCGCGCCGGTACGGGCAGCACGCATGCGCAGGCCGACATCGATCAGCGGAATACCGTAGTAATGCGCTAGACGGTTGAGCGTAAGTCGCCCTTGATGGTCGTCGGTACAACCGAACAGCACATCGCAGGAACGCAGCAGATCGCGCAGATCAGGATGGCCGACCCATTCCTTCTTGGTGACGACCTGGGTGCCGAGACCCGCCGCGCGAATCTCGCGCGCGAGGATGTCCACCTTAGCCAGGCCGGCAGCCACATCTGCGGCGTGCGATCCATGCACGCGGTTGAGGTTGGTGACATCAATGATGTCCTTGTCCATTAGCCCGAGAAAGCCGACGCCCAACCGGGCCAACAGCATCGCGACAGCACTGCCCGTTCCTCCACCCCCTACAACGCCAACCCGCAGCCCGCGCACGACTGGATTGAACCCTCGGCCGAAGAGTGCGGCCTGCCGCGCTAGGAATTGATCTTCGTCGGCTGCAGCCACCGCGCGCGCGATCTTGATCTGGCTGCCTACCAGCGAGATCGAGGATGCCGTGACCGTCTCGCCGGGTGCGATCCAGAGCCTGCCCGCCATACCGTCATCGCGGCCGAACACCATGCTGGCCAGGCCGGAAACGCCCTTATTGAATGTCGTTCGGGCGAGCTCCCCCTCGTTTCGGTCATCCTGGTCGGAGAAGAACGCTGCTGCGTTCGGATGCGTGTGCACCAGACCCGCTACCAAGCTGCGTTCCTTTGCAACGCCGAGAACACGCATGAAGCCGCGGGTGGACCATGTGACATGGACAGGAGACGCCGAGACCATCTCGTCGGCCGCGACGGGAACGACCTCGTGTGAGATCAGCCTAGTGCGAGGCAGTCCTGTCCAGGGATCTGCTGAGATGTTGGCCCTGCCGAACAGCACATAGGCGGCCGCCTCGGCCCCGTCATCTCTATGCAGCAGCGAGCGCAGGGCCGCCTCGTGCGGCTCCAGCAGGACGATGTCCAGAGCGGCCGGCGACATCACTTTGCCTCCGCAAACGCGTGCTCGATGCGCTTGAGCATAGTGTGCAGGCCGTCGATGCCAGGCCGCCACGCCGTGTTGTGGCGCGACCAGCGCTGCCAGTTGCGGCTCTGAAACGAGTGGGGCTGGTCGGCGCAAGTCGGGTAGCGACCCACGCTTTGCAGCGTCAGCCAGGGATCGCAATAGAACATGTCAGGCGCGACATCGGGATAGCCTGGAGGCAGGAGCACGAGCACGTCGGCAGCAGCGTGGTTGAACTTTCCGACGGGCAGCGGTAACTGCTTAAAGATGACGCCCGTGTGTGCGCCATCACTCACCGTCTCGAAGACCACGCCGTGGCTGCTCAAATAGCGCTCGTCCGCGTCAGGCAGCGCGAGCAATCCCTCCGTGGTGTCGCGGATCAACGTAATGAAGCGCTCGATACCCGGCTTGCTCAGATCGATCAGGTCGCCGTCGCGAACCAGGATGTCTTGGCCGCCGCCGCGCACCTCGAGGTAGACGTCGTAGGTCTCCGGCGGAACTCCGGCCAGCGCCTTGAGCACGCGGCCGCTGATGCTGGGCTTGCCCCACTCCAGCTGGCGGTCGTCGATTGTGAACTTGAACGCACGGTCGGTCTGGAAGATGACGAAGCGCTCCGCGCCGCGGACGCGCAGATCGTAGGTTTCGTCCAAACGCAGGTCCTCGAACTCGCCAGAGGTCAGGATCGCGTAAACGCTGTGCTCATCGACCGGGCGCGAGCCGGCGGCTTGGAGGATCTGGCGCGCGGTCGGCACCGGATCGGCGAGATCGACGTGACGCTCGTGGAGCTGGTCGTCCAGGACGATGATTCGGTAGAGTGCCGCCGGACGCAGGCTGCGACCTTCGCGGATCGCCGCAGCGACATCTTCGATATCGGAGCGGTCATCGCCGTTGTGGGTTTGGTTTTGCATTTGATTGCCTTTCTTGGGGAGCCATCACCTGCGGGATTGCAGACTTTCTGGCTCCCTTACTCAATCAATCGCACCCCAACGCCAGACCGGAAAGGCCAGTCAAAGTTTTTCTTGCACCCACACCCCTCCGGGCAAGTCACCGCAGAGGAAAAAGCTTGGGCAGCGCGGGCAGCTGCGCGCCTCGGGCTTGGCGGGGAATTGCCCGGCCTGTATCGCCTGAAGGAACGTCTGTAGCTTCTCGCGCCTGGACTCCAGCTTGCGCGACGAAATTTCCATCGGCTGGCTGGTTTCGCTGGTCAGGTAGGTCACCTCGACCTGCGCATGCGGCCCGTAGGCCTGGATCGCGGCGAGTTGGAGAACCGTGTACTCGATGTCATCGAAGGCGTTCGAGCGCTGCTTGCCCGTCTTGACGCGCCGTACCGTGACGCGGCCACCGGCTCCGTGAGCTACCCCATCCGGGCTTACAAGGATCTCGCCCTCGGCCCACCCCAACGAGATCGGAGGCGCCGGCGCGGCCACGCCACGGCTGCGGCTCTCGATGAGAAAGTCGACGAGCCGCTTGCCAATGCGGCGGTAGTCTTCCGCATATCCATGCTCTGTCGCGCCTTTGGCGCGCCATGCCTCCTCGAAGCGCGTTGCCAGCTCATCGACCGTGGGGCTTGTCGTCTTGTGCTCTCGCTTCAACCACTCGAACACGTCGCTTACGACGTTGTGCATTTTCATGAATGCGGTTTCGGTTCGCCGACCGCCGAGCCTCAGCACGTGCGTGTACAAGAAGCGGCGTGGGCAACGCTCGAAGAGGTTGATCTGGATGTCGGTCCATTGCGGACGCCCTTGCCATGTGATGGCGAACGGCAAGCCCGTCGATGCAAAGCCGGCTTGCAACGGCACCGGGACCGGACGAACAAGTAGTCGGTCGATCGGGGCGATGAACTTGGAGAGGCTGCGCGCACGTCCATCGGCTTGTCTGGCGTAGGCATACAGCTGCAGCCTGTCGCGTGCTCGAGAAAGTGCCACGAAGAACATGCACTCTTCTTCCTCATCGTGGCCTGCCTTCACCGCCTCGATGCCGGTCAGCCCCTCCGAACCATGGATCAGACCATCCGGCGGCAGGCAGCGCGGCGGCACGTTGTTGCGCGGCAGGCCGGACGTCACCATGCCGGGCAAATGAACGACATCGAACTCTAGCCCCTTGCTCCCGTGGATGGTCATCAGGCGCACTGCGTCGATGTTTTCGGCGCCGCGCGGCAGTTGGCTCAGTCCACGATCCTCTGAGAGCAGCACGAGGCGCCGGATGCGATCAAGCAGCCGCAGCACGGGTAAGCCCTTCCCTCTTGGCTGCCGGCGACAGAAGTTCAGAAATTGCCAGATCGCCAGACCTTGCATGCGGCTTCGCGCATCGCCGGTCTGATGAAGCGTCTTCGCGAGTCCGAGGCCATCGATCGTCCATCTAGTCAGCAAAGACCAGGGATTCGTCGATGCGCTCACGCCTGCAAAGAGCGTGGACAGGCGAGCAAGAGCTTCTCGACTGTCGTCTGCCAGGCCGTCCACCTCGGTATGCATAGCCGCCCACTCCAGCGAAGCGGGATTCGCCGCCCGCAGGTGCTCGATGACCTTCATGACATGCTGCAACGGCATTGGGTGCTGAGTCATGGTTGCCACGCGCACCATCGCGGCCGCCCGCGGGTCGATCACCAGCGAGAGCAAGGCCAGCAGATCCTTGATTTCCGGCCTCTCGAACAAGCTGCCCAGGTGCAGCGCGGGAATGCCCCTGGCCTCAAGGCCTTCGGCAATGGCGTTCAAGCGCGCATTGGACGCGCACAGCACCGCCTGTCCACCATAGGCAATGCCCTGCTCGTGCAGGGCCGTGATCGACGCGGCAAGCGCGGAGATTTCATCGTCAGCCGATCCGGTGACGCGAAGCTCAACCCGTGCTCCTGTGGAACTGCGGTTGGCCTGCAGGTTCAGAGGCAAAGCACCGGCGGATGCTTGCATCCCGCGCGCGAACTCGCTGAATACATCGATGATCCGCTCATCGGATCGATAGTTGACGCCTAACTGTGCGGCCTGCGCACCGGGGAAGTCGATCGCAAAGCGCGCGATGTTCGTCGCAGAGGCCCCGCGGAAGCGGTAGATGGACTGACGTGCATCGCCGACAACCCACAGGTTGCGGCCGTCGCCTACGATGGCCTTCAAGAGCCGGACCGAGGCGCGGTTGACATCTTGGTATTCATCTACCAGTACATGCTCATGGCGAGCACGCAGGGCGTCCCTGACCTCGGCGCTGCCCTCGACAAGACGGACAGGTAGCGCGACCAGGTCGCCGAAGTCCAGCAACTGGCGCTCAGTCAGCAGCCGTTCGTACGCCTCGAAGAGCGTGGCAACCTCTAAGCACTTCTCCGCGCGGACCTTCGCGTCCTCGTCGGTTCCCGCTCGGACCGCCATGGACTGCGCGAGGGCGCGATAGCCCGCAGCATCGATAACCTCATCCTTGGCGCGTGAGATCGCGCTTAGCATGTCGCTCAAATCCAGGGCCGGGTCCCAGAGATTGCGATAGTGCTTGAGCTCCAGCCGCGGAAACTCGTCCTCTAGGAGTTCAATGGCCTCTGTCCGGTCAATCAATCGTGGGTCCGGTGGCAGCGCCAGTCGGTCGTGAAACCGGCGAACAATGTCCAGGCCGAATGCGTGGAATGTGCCGATCCACATCGCCGCCGCCGCGATCGGGTTGCTGGCGGCAATCCTCTCGCACAGTTCATTGGCTGCCTTGTTCGAGAAGGTGAGGACTAGGATCGTAGTGGGATCGACGCCGTCCGCAAGCAACCCTTCGATGCGGCGAACAAGCGTCCGCGTCTTGCCGGTACCGGGCCCTGCCTGCAGCTGGAACGCCAAGCCACGATGTGCGGCCGCCTGAGCCTGCGTGGGGTCAGGGGTGAGCGGGGCTGCCGCCGCACCGGCGCCCACTGAGTACGGCTCTTCGGCGGGTGGCAGCAGCAATGCATCCAGCAACTGTTGCTGCACCACGGCGAGCGGCGCGCCGAAACGCTTCGTTATTGCGTCGGACGTCAGACCTTCGTTGACATGTAACTCGCGCAACACAGGACGCGGCAGCAGGAACTCGCGCGCGAAGAAGTCCATCTTGACCTCGCGTCGCTCGCGCGCCCCGTAGTCAAGGAGGCGATCGACGCCGACTGGCGAGTCCTCTAGTGATCGATCGGGTTCGACGTCCTCCGTCACCACGTCCAGCGTGCCGCCTTCTAGGACGACATGACCGAGTTCGTGTGCGATCAAGAAGGCGCGCTCGAAGTCCGATCCGAGATCCTCGTAGAGGATGGTTCCAGCCTGACTGTCGAACGTGGCTTTGCCTCCCTTGAGTTGTGAATCTCCTTCTTGCAGCGCGTACACATCCAAACCGCGACTTGTGGCCTCCCGAAGCGCAAACGCTAGAGGTCGGGTCGGATCGCCACCGGCGGCGACGTTCGCACGGTGCAGGCGTTCTGCTTCCCGGCGAGCGGCCTCGGTAGAGTCCATCGCTCAGTCCGACAATGCCTTCAGCGTCGCCTGCTGTTCCGGCGTGAGCTGAGAAGTCGCGACCGCCTGGTCGAACGTGATCTGTTCGCCCACGCTGGGCTTCAAACTTGACCGAAAAGCCTGTCCGGAGGCCAAGCCGGGTGGACCCTGCAGGTACGCGTCCAAAGCTTGAACGGTGGCACCCAACTCCGATGCAAGCTTCTCGACGAATCGGGCAGGAATGGTGGCAGCGCGGATGGCCCGATCGCGCACGCGCATCAGAAACAGATTGCTGACGTCCAGGCTGCGTGCGAGCGACTTGAAGCTGCTCGTACTGAGCTTGGCGAATGGATTCACGACCTCCGTGTCGGGCTGCTGGAGAGCCCGCTCAAACCGCTGCCAAGCTTTGTCCACCGCGCTGTCCGGTACCTCGGTCGCGGGGACATCACCTGCCGTCGGCTCATGAAGCAGATCGATCGAAAAGTCGATCAGCGCGGTCGCATGCTGGGGGTACTCCTTGATGTAGCGTTCAAGCGTTTCCCGGCCATGGCTGGGCTCCATGGAGAACGCCATCAGCACGGACTCCTCGTCCACAGCGAAAGGCTTCGGCGTACTCATGCGTTCTCCTGTAGAACAGACTTGAGGGTCTTGTATGCACGGTCGCGGCGATTGCGCACGGTTTTCTCATCGCACTGGAGAATCTTCGCGATAGTCATAATATTTGAATCCTTCGAGTCGATCTGGAAGCCTTGCCGTAACAAGCCCACGACCCGTCTTTGATCGTCTGGTAATGCATCAATCGCAGCGTCCAACTCGGAGCGGAAAGCCGGGTCGTCAATTTTTTGCGGGTCCCCTCCAAGGACGTCGGCCGCCGCTTCCTCGACCTCCCGAGAAATGTCCTGCCCCTCTCCTCCGTCCGTGGATAGTGGCTCGGTGAGTACCGACGAGGGACCGATCTGCCTCAGCACGGACTTCCGGAATCGGGCGAACGCGAGATCGAAGCGCACTTCAAAGAAGTCCAGCATGGCGAATCGGCCGTTGCAGTCCTTGGCGATTCGCTCGGCAAATCGGCCCATGATCTCTTCTCGAATGCCTTGCGCACCTGCCATGTGGGAGTCCGAGACCGTTGCGAACAGGGTCTGGCCGATACGCTTCATGAGCAGTCCGAAGATCTGTTTGAACTCGTTCCGTGCACCCGCAGCTTGCGCGCGACGGAGAAAATACGTCAACGCTTCGGACGGCACATAGCCGTTGCTCCTCCTCGATGCGATGGCGAAAGCCTGTAGGCGTGCCGTGGCATCAACCGACTCCAGCCTTGCCAGGCAGGCCTCGATCTCAGGCGGCCGAGTGAACGGCGCCCCGTGCTTGTCCTTGCTTTTCAACGGTTCCGGCATTGATCTCCTCCTTGCCCTTCAGTTCGCGATGTCTTGCTCCTTCGCGTCGCCTGCCGTCACCGAATGCGGATCGGCAAAGTCACCTGCGGCTGGATTGGAACCAGCGTCTTGGCATATGCACGCAGGATGTCGTTGTAGAGATCGGCGTGCTTCGGCGCCTCGACCGAGAGGATCAGTGCGTAGCGAATCTTCTCGGCACCGGTGGCGCGACCGCCGCCGTCACGGGCGTTGTAGTGGATGTCGAACACAGGGTTCTTGAGGCTGGAACCACGAAATGTCTTGGCCCCGTGCAGCACGGTTTCCCACTTGCCCTGATCCGAGCGGCGTTCCTGTTCGGTGGCGTACTTCTTCAAGTCGAAGAAGCCTTTGGTGTCTGCGTTGCTCTTGCCGTCCTTGATCTTTTCGTCGTTGGGACGGAAGACGACTTCAAGTCCTGCTTTGGTGTAGGCCGCAGCATCTTGAGGATCAGTGGGTGATGCGTAACAGAAGGTGGCCTTCAGGCGGACGTTGCCTGTCAGCCCCTCCTTCGGCAGCGGAAGGCTTGCGCGCAGATACTTGCTGGGTTTGAGCTCCCCCTGGTAGACCACCCGGGCCACGCCGTCCGGGCAGGTGATGATGTCGAGCGTGTCCTCGGGAATCTTGCCCCACCCGACGTCGATCTGGTCGTGCTCGCCGGAGTCGGCGGCATGGACCAGCAAGGCCTTGATGGCGAGAGGCGTCAGGTTGCCACCCAGGATCGCTCGGATGCCGACCGCGCTGCGCAGAAGGTATGGTGCCGCGAAACTCGTTCCGAGTTGCGGGGTCAGTACCGGCTTCGCGTTTGGTGCGAGGACGTGGAAGTATTTGGATGCCGGGTTGCCGCCGAAGGCCATCAAATCTGGCTTGACGACACCGGGGCTGCGGCCTGGCCCGATCGCGCTATAAGGTGCACGAGCCCAGCCCGCCCCGGTGTCATCGGCCGCGCCAACTGCGAGGGCATTCACGCAGTCCGACGGGACCTGCACGCGGTTGTAGCCGAGCTCGCCGTCACGTTCTCCGTTGTTGCCCACGGCCACCGTCATGAGGGTATCGCCATCGCTGAGTAATTCGTCGATCACGGACGTCCAAGTGTGAACCTCCTGATCTTCCACTTCGAGGTCTGGTCCCAGGCTCAGGTTGATGAACTCGTAGGATCGCGACAGCAGGACCTGTTCGATTAGGCCGAGCGTGCGGTACAACTCTAGCGGGTCTTCGCCGTTCGATTCTTGGTCGAGCACGCGCAAATGGTCCACGGGGGCGAAGGGCCGTCCGGCCATGCCGTTGGGCTGGATCGGACCGAATAGCACGGCCGATGTCACGCCCAGGCCGTGTTCAGGGCCGTCCGGGTCATCTTCAGCGTCTTCGTCGAGCTTGCGGTACGATCGCAGCCAGGGACCGATAGGGTGCTGCTTTGGTAGCCCCCCATCCAGAATGGCGACACGAGGCTCAGACGACAGGGCCTGCTCGGTGGGAAGACTGCACCCTACCGAGGGCCCACCGCTGCGTTGCAGCGGGCGAATACCGCGCAGCTTGGGCACCGGCCGGATCACCCGGACGAAGGAGAAGCTGGCCAGCTTCTCGACTTCACGCGGCTTGCCTTCGACCGGCACGAACCACAGGTTGCCTGCGACGAAATCAACTTCACTGTGGACCTTCACGCCCGCCCTCTGGGCGAACTTCACAAAAGCCTTCTGGATGAGGCCAGGATCTTCGTCCGGCAACAGGTGCAGGCCGACCTCGAAGAATCGATCCTTCGGTCCACCCAGACTCACGATCCGTTGCGCCGGAGCAAAGGCGGCGAACTGTTCGATGTGAACCAAGTCGTCTCCCTCATCCGACTCCGCCTCGATCGTTTTCGTCCACTGCGAAAGGTTGCGGAAGGCCTGGCGCTTGCCGGCGACGAACAGCTCGGTCGTCGTGGTTTCCTGCGGCGGTCCTTTGCGGGTCCAAGCCTGTGGCTTGACCTTGACGGTACGACTGCCGATGGACTCCAAGCCAGTGCTGCGCAACAGACCGGTCGGGAAGTAGGAACGAGCGATGAAACTGGGGTTCATCATCAGGCGGGCCACTGCAAAGTCGCCCGGGCAAGCGTCGGTAGGCAGTTCGTCCAGCGCGTTCGCAACACTCCGGAATTGAGGAACCAATCGTTCCCGAGCTTGCGCGAACGTGTAGACCTCGGCTTTGCCAGGCATGCGCTTCGGGCCGACGATGTCGTGTGTCAGCAGTTCGCCACGACCGATCAGGAAGTTGGTTTGGCTCATGCGTCAGCCTTTCTCCGTGGTGCGGCCTTTCGTGCCGCAGGGGTCTCGTTTGTGTATTTGCGAATCGTGTCCCGGCTCACGCCCGTGATGTCAGAGACGGAGTGCTGGGACAGGCGGGTCTGCTTGGCCAGCATCACTGCCAGGTCGATGCGTCCCTGCCTGTCGAGCGCCAAGGCACGTGCCTTCATGAAGTCTTCAACCAGATCAGCGTCGGTGGTCGTGCCCAGGGCCACGGCGCGCCGGAAGCGCTGCACGTCGCGCTCAATGTCGCTGAACGAGTGCCCGGCGAACGCAAACACAAGGATGTCGATCCACCGGCCAAAAAGGGCGTAGTCCGGCCCCAAGAAGCGCTTGATGGCTTCCTTGACGGCCTGTTCATCGGGCGTCTTAAACTGAACCACCAGATCGAAGCGACGCCACAGCGCCGGATCGATAAGCTCCGGGTGGTTGGTGGCCGCCAGCAATACGCTGCTAGCGGGCCATTCATCGACCTCTTGAAGGATCACCGTGACCAGGCGCTTGAGTTCGCCCACATCGCTGTCGTCGCTGCGTCGTTTGGCGATGGCGTCGATCTCGTCCAGCAGCAGCACGCAGGGCTCGCGTTTGGCGAAGTCGATGGCGGCCCGCAGATTGGCGCCGCTCTTGCCCAGCAAGCTGCTCATTACGGCGGTTAGGTCGAGCACGTATAGCGGCACCTTCAACTGCGCAGCAAGCCAGCGGGCCGTGAGCGTCTTGCCGACCCCGGGTGGTCCCACAAAGATGGCCGAGCGGGTTGGTGTCAGTCCCATGGCCTGAAGCCGGTCGCTCTGCCGGCGCTCGGCGATGAGTTGCCCCAGGGCACCCTCGATCTCGCCGGATAGTAGTGGCGCGTCTTTCGTTGGCGCGTCCTTGAACACCTTCAGAAGCGAGAGGCGGGACTCATCATCCACAGGCAAAACTTGGGTCGCCGAGGGCTGTGGCGGCAGCTTGCGCATGGGGGAAACACTGCGCGCCGGCTTCGACTTCAGGAACAGTTCGAGCTGCTCAGCCAAGTCGGGCGCCGTCCCACGGTACTTGCGGACCAACCTTGCCGCGAACAGGCGCACGTCCTCCGCCTGCTCGGCCAGAGCCAAGCGAACCATCTGGGCTAAATCTGATTGCTCTTCGTTCATTTCGCCCACTTTAGTAATAAGTCATTGATTTATATAAAAAAATAAATTTACATTTACGGACTAATCTCATTGTCTCACAAGTCTGGGAAGTTGGGGTGGCGTCGATGCCAGTGGCGGCGACAACCTGGTAGTCGACCGATGTGCCAGGGTGCGTCTGATGATCCTGTTCTTTGCCAAGCACTGGCTGATCTGAGCCCGCGCAACCGGGAGCCGCATGGCCCCCCGGTTTTCATGTGCCGTGGGCACCGTGCTATGGCATGGCACGAAAACTTTGCATATGGGCGCGCATCGTCGGACCCTGCGGCACAGTCAAATCCCACCTGGCCCACAGAAATTCCGCCGGGTTCAGGTCGGGCGAGTGCGGCGGCGGGAACGCCATCTGCCGGCGCCGTTGGTGGAGTCCAGGTATTGCCGCACGAGCCTGCTGCGATGGGTTTTCAGGCGCTCCAGATGATCAGCAGCTGTTGTTTCAAGTGAGCGCGTAGCGCCTTGAGGAGCTCGACGTGCTGCTCCTTCTTGATCGAACCCTCGTGCAGACGGAGCATGCAGTTGGTGTGGCTCAGCCCAGCGATGACAGAGATGTGTGTCCAGTTGAAGTGCAACTGGATGATTGGTGTGCGCCCCTTGGGTGCCCAGGTGGCGGTCGCGTCGCCTGTTCGTCGCCCACGACCCCGAGGTCGCAACGGCGCACCCAGGCGCGTCAGCGCAGTATCGCCGAACTGGTACGTAAGGGGCAGCTGTGGGGTGGTCGGCTTGACGCGCAGGACGCTGGCGCCGAAAGGCGTGGTCGGCCGCTGTTCGATTCAGGGGCCAAGGCCCGGATGTATCACGCGGTCAAGGACGCCCATCTGCCCCACCGCATCAAAGTCGACCTGCACCAGGAGGCCTTCAGCTTCAGCATCGACGAGCAGCGCGAGCGCTACTTGGAGTTGCTTGACGGCAAGCTGCTGCCGGTGGCCCAGAGTTGACCTTACCGTCGAGTTAATCCACCGGCAGCAATCGCTGCATGTAGCCATAGAGATGTGCGCTCTGAGTCAAGCGCTTTGATGTAGGCTGAGATCAGCCAACTGAGTTGCCCGTATCCTGGCGACACCTTGACAGGCCAGCCGCAGTAGTTTGAACTAGAGAAACTGGTGGCTACAAGGAGCCAATGTGAATCCCATCCATCCCACAATTGCGGCATTTGAAGCAGGCGCTGAATTGCTCGACGTGCAGGGTAGTAAGGCCGGTATTGATGACCTCCTTGTCCGATTGGCAAGTTGGATGGATCTCGCCAGTACTCGCCTCACTGACGATGATCAGTCGGTACTAATTGGCATTGGTGCAGCGCTGTACCGGGAGGGGCTGAGACAACGTGTTCCCAAGAATGATGGGTATTGATACTCCGGGATCGGGTGCTCCATCGAGGCCAGATTCATCAGGGTGTCAGGTCCGTCAAGCAGGACGAGCAGATAGCACGGAAGCCGACAAGCAAGTCAGCGTCCGTGCTGGCTTTTCGCTATTTGCTCACACGGTCCCAGAAAGACGCCCAGAAGTTGCCGTCCCTCGGCAGAAGATCCTCATACTTTGCCATTCGTTCAGGGTCCTTGCTTAGTAAAGCTTGCACAGCAGGTCGGAGAGGCGCCATGTATGTCTTGGCCGCGACTTCGAAGTCCGCAAGCGTTAGCTCGTCGCTCCGTGGTCGGTCCAATGCCACACGCTGAGCTGAAATCCATAGAGCGATGATCAGGCGGTACACGCCCGCAGTCTCTTTGAAGATCAATTTGGCCAGTTCATCAGTCACGGCGATTGGGTGTGCCAAGTATTGGTACTTCGCAATTCTAGGCAGAAGGACTTTTCTGAAAGCATCACACGTGGCGCTTTCAAATGGGTCGAACCGATGGTACCCAGCCGATGCGAAGCGTTGCAGATTACTCAGTCGCTGGGTGAGTGCGGCGATGCCATCAGGTGTTCCTGAAACGAGCAAAGGGATGGCCCATGTGTTCATCAGATTGAGGATCCACTTCAGGCATTGGTCTTCAACGATGCTCAGTTCGATGCCTGTGGTCTTGGACTTCCGCTTCTTGCGAGCTTCCAGGGTGGAAAGCTTGAAGAAGTTTTGAACCTCATCGAGGTGCAGTATTCCAAGGAAGTGAGAAATTGCGACCTGACGCCATTCTTCGAGCATCTTCATGCCATCGCGGCGCTCCTTCACCAGCGCTGCAGAAAACCTGTCTTGCCGTGTTGCCTTGTCCCAGGACCGCATCAGCGTTGCTGCGAGGTCTTGAGCACGACCACTGGCCGGGACATCGACGGACAGCCATACCACCTGCGTGTGTGGTCCCGCCATCTTCGGGAAGCTCTCGTGATGGACGATCTGCGGATACGTGCAAAGTATGCGGATGATGGCCTCCGTTTTTCCGGCGCCGGGTGGCCCTTCTACTGCCGCTCCAGCGGCTGGTTGTCCACTACGCTTGGGAAAGTATTGGTGCTCGCCGCTGATCTGGCTCCACACGTCCGGGCGTGCGGGGTCTCGGTATCGATAGCAAGGCCTTATCAGAAGATCAATGGTGCTTGCAAGGTCGCCTTCCGTGGCAGCAGGTAGATGCAGATCACGGATAAGCATCAAGTGGTGAACACGCTCATGACGAGGAATGTCACGCACCTGCTTGGGCGTAGGTGGGAGGTCGATGAGGGCCCTCAGGATCTCTTCTCGTGATCGGATGGGGCCGAGCTTTTGCGTCAAGATGTTGCCATCGTATGGCGAGGATGAGTTGGGTACGCTGATATGCGCCTTGGCGGGGTTAGTCATCGGTACTCTCCAGCAAGGACAGCATCATTGCTGTGTGAGCATCGGTGGCCTCATCGCGTGCCTGCTGGGCCATTTCTGGTGTAGCAGAAGCGAAGCCGGTCATAGATTGCACTTCAAGCGCTCTTGCATCGCGTATGCTCGGCTTGACCCCTTTGGCTTTGCGCATGGCTTCATCTGCCATGATTGCTGCACTGCGTGTTAGCTCAGAAGCCTGTTCCATCAAGCCCAACAGCTTGAGCGTGCGTTCATGTTCGCGATCCGACCTGCTCATGGACAACATGGCAATGGATTCTGCGACTTCATCAAAAGTCAGCTCTGGAGAACTGAACGACTCATCCATAAGGCTGAGCTCCAGGTGGCCTGTGCCACTCATGTTGGGCGTCCAGATACGAGATGCCGAGCCAGGGTAGTAGTGAACCGGCAGAGTCCAGCCACCAAAGTTCCTGCTTTCGGCTGTCCATTGCTCTTCAATCATTTGCTCGCAGGAGTAGTCGCTGCGTGCAAACTGAACAGACCTCAGGCCTACGCGACCCGTGGCACTAGGCAATAGCTCAGATATGAGGTCTGAGGGCAGCACATCACGCCTAGAACCGATGCCAACAGCATGCCCCCAACGCCACAGCCCTGCTGGCGTCCCGATGGCGCCGTCAGCGATCATGTGCGCGTCTAGTCGCTTACTACGATCTGCGGTCAGGTTGTAGATCGAAAACAGGATCTGCAGGTACTGAACGTATTGCCGAACCGTCAAGGCCGAGTCAGCTGCGTGGCCTCGCCGGAGTTCGTATTCCTTTCGACGGTAATCCATGGCGCCAGGCACGAAGAGAAATTGCGCATCCTTTTCAATCCGATGAAGTACTTCGACCAGTCCTTTCAGATCGGGGCGGTAGGGCGGCGTGTAGCTCAGATCAAGCCTGAGTTTCATTCCTGTCTGGTAGGCACCTTTGGAAAGGAACTCACCACGATCGCATAGCAAGTTCCCGGGTAGAGTCGGGTGTGGCTCTAAACACAATATGGGCTGGTAGCCCCAGAGATCGCCAAGTAGATGAGGGTCACAGACAGCGTTGAAGAGGCTGACTTTTGCCGTGGCCCAGCTCGGCCCGGTCAAACAAACATAGAAGCCAACCACGGCTGTAGACCAGACATCGACAATGACATAGACGATGGGGCGTCCGACGATCCAAGCAGGATTCAGTGATGATCGAAGGTAGATGTCGCCAACCGTCGAGTCAATGGCCCACGTGTGGCCAGGCCCGGCAACACCTTTCCAGTTTCTAGACGTCAGAGCCCTGAGTGCACGTTTGAAATGTCCTTTGGTGGTGCTGGCGATGAGGCGCTCAAGTCGTGAGTACTCAGTAGTCAGAACGCGTTTGATTTGTTGATCGTTGGGGTAGGAGCCCTTCTCAAGTTCGGCAGGGATCAGCACGCCGTTGACCTGCGTGTAGCGCGAAACAAAACCCGATCTCAGAATGTGATCGATGCGCTTCGGCATCTTTGGCTTGACTGTCGATTTGTTGCTTGCATCAGCAGCCAGGATGACGGCTCGCCATTCATCGCTCATGCCAGGTTGATCTGGATCCAGATCCTCCCCGTAGTACCTTGCTACACGCTGCTTGTGCGTTTTGCGTCCGGCCTTCTTTCGCCCATCTTTCGAGCAAGGACGTCTGACGCCTGGTGCACCGCATCGGTCCCTGCGAGGTCTCAGGCTGACCTCGGCAATTCCGTGTCTACACAGGAGCGACCACTGCTTGTACACATAGCTTCGGCTGACTTCACCGGCAGCCATGGCCTCCCGAACCAGATCTCCCAAAGCTTCATGGATCAGAATGCTTTGCCTCAGATTAGAGAACGTCAGGAACGGTGCCATGGCGGTGCAGCGCTTTGCGTAAATCGCCTGGTCATCCTCCGAGAGAATGGGCATCCGGTAGATGGCTTCGCGATCAATGTGAATGGGATGTAGCCTGCTTTTGCGGTGTAGGTCGGCTAAAACATCTCGATCGAGCCATTGCAAATCGCCTATCAATGGCAATGGGCACTTTTTTCGCTTCTGCTTGGTGACGGCCGCGCGCTTCCGTCCGCCCTTGTCGGGACGGTTCGGGCCTTGATCATCTAGGCGAACTGCGATGGTTTTGTTGATTGTTGGCTCATCCAGAATCACTCGGTAGATGCCTTCAAGGTGATCTGTGCCGTTTGCATCGCCGAGGATGCGAATCACTTGGTTATGCATCAGATCCATGCCGATCTCCTCGAGAGAACGGGGTTCTGTGTCTCGAACTCGGCCAAGCTGATGTGCTTCAGTGGCACATGCGGTCGCCATCCTCTTCGAAGATCAATTGGCAGAAGGCCATACCAAACGGCCTGCCACAGCGATCGCATATGGCGGTCGTTGTCCGTGCCGATCAATGCGCCAATATCTTCCAGCACACGGGTTTGGCTGTAACCAGTGCTGGCCTTTCCGATCTCGATAGCTACTTTCAGGTCCGCGCGGGTCACAGGCTCTCCCAGTGCCCATGGGGCGATCCTCCGCATGGTCAGCGCTACGGCCTCTTCATAGTCATTGGGGGTGATCAACAGCCACTGAACCCCTCTTGCTTGCCAGTACGCTCGCTCTACCGCCAGCAGTGATGCCGAACGACGTTTAAGCTTTTGCTTGGGCTTGTCCGCGATCGCCAGTAACCGGTATGAGCCATCAGGATTTCTGAGCGTGATGAGCAAATCGGTCGTCATGATCCAGTCACACGTTGCGCCACCTCCGTTCGTCGCGGGATGTTTGATGCCCATCTCTTTGGCGATTGCTAATGTCCCCTTGAAGAGCTCGTCGGAAATGCGGACGTCATAGGCACGAAGTTCGTGAGCAGCTGGATCAAGGGACAGTTTGTATTGCTCTCGAATGTCAACGATCTGGCTACCCAGCGCTGTGGCGAATCTGAAGACGTCTGCCTCGATATCGGACAGCACTTCACGCAGCCGGTCGTGCCAATTTATGAGGTGTGATCTACCAATGCTCGATGGATCGCCACGGCTGACGCGATGCCAGGGCAGATAGTCGGTGTAGGTGCCTGTGCCCCGGCCTTCGCGCGCGAAGCGGGCTAGAACAGTCGGTGTGAATCTCTTTGTCGTACGCATGAGTTCCCCCACGCCGATCGATTTCGATCAGCGAAGATTTTCAAAAGTGAAAGGGGGATTGACGGCGCCAAATCTGGCGTCGTAGACTCAAGGCGTTCTGCAAAAGTCTGGGCAATCCCCCAGCGAAGAAGCGACGCCAGGTCTCGACCCCTGACGTCGCTTTTTTCGTGCTTAGCTGCTGTTCATGTCGTGCTCTCCGCAATGTGGTTGAGGGTGTGTGTGACGAAAGCACGCGCCGCCCTGACCGCAGGCGCCTTGAGGCCTGCAGCAAGGGTGGACGTTGCCTGTCGGAACGAAGCTATGCCCCGCGCTACCGTCACGGTGCGCAGTGGGCAAAAGGAATGTGCAGCGATGGCGGATTGCGCCTTCGCTGGAAAGTGAGGACCGTCTTGACCAGATTGGCCAAGGTGCTACTCTTTGTTTGCCGACGCTGAGCTCACACCTTGGCACCTGGACGACAGGCCCTCTGAAGAGGGTCTGTCTGAAAGGCTTCACATTGCGGCCTCCTCCAGCGTATTGATCAGCTTGTCAATGGTTTGCTCAGGCAGCCTTGGTGCTGCCGCATGGAGCGCTTGAATCAGCAAAGCAAGTTTGGGTGGGAGTGCTTCTGACGATCCCAATCTACGCTCAACCTCTGCCAAGCAATGCAGTTGATGCTTCTCCCGCTCGGTGAGTCCAAGCGCGCTGGCTAGCTGACTCACAACCCGGCTTGTTGGTGGTCTGCGCTTACCGTTTTCCAGTTCGGATAGATATCCCGCCGAAATGCCCGCATGCTTTGCCAGCGCAGCCTGCGATAGGCGTCTGGTTTGTCTGTGGCGATACAGGCATCCGCCAAATACCTCGCTTACCAACGCAGACGATTGCAAGTCATCCTCAGCGCGAGGCGACTTGATGCGACGTGTTGGGCTGAACGTTGAGGATGCGGTCATCGCCACAACATAGTGTTGGGTTATGCCGATGGCAAACAAAATCGCGATGACTTTAGAGGCACATTTTGTTTGCGCTGGGCTTGGAGAGAAGCCACCATTTGCCGCGTCCATGTTGATGGCATGTCATGGTGTTGATCTCCTGGTGGTATTGGATGGCGGATCTCCTCGACCAGTTGGCATTACTGGATTGGCTCCCGGAAGAGACCTTGTTCAGCTTGGTCAGCCGGTTGCATCGCCTGTGGGGATTTCCTTTGGCCGGGCAGACTTGTATGGCGCTATTTGGTCACCCACAACAGGGTGCTCAACATGATCTGCCAAGCCGCCTGGCCACGCTGGTGAGCCGAACAAACGGCCGATTGGGCACTGCAGTTGAATTGGCACGAACGAGGACGCTGTTGGCCTACTACGCGCCTTTCATTTCTACTCAGGTGATTGATGCCGCCGTTGCGTCGATGGCGTCAGACAGCGTGGCTCATCTGAAGCTGAAGTTGGGGATTTTGACAAGTCGCTTCAGGGCAAATCATCCACTCAAATCCTGTCCGCAATGCATCAGGGAGGATGTAGAGCGGCATGGTTGGGCTTACTGGCATGCGCCTCACCAGTTTCCTGGCGTATGGGTGTGCCCGGCGCATGAGCGCTGGTTGCAGGTGTCATCACTGAAATCTACCGGCGTTGGCCGGTTTCACTGGGTGCTTCCAAGCCAAAGTCGCCCGCGCCCACAGGAGCATGGCGCGGGTTTGGTTGCGAATGAGTCGATCGAGATGGCCTTGAGCTTCGCTCGCCTTGTTGTTGACGTCACGTCGAATATCGATGCGGGCACCTATACGGCCAGCTTGCTTGAAGGAGCGTATAGACGTCGGTTGTCTGAGTTCGGCTGGATTGGCGAAGGTGGACGCTTCCGCTGGTCAGACATTAGCGAGAGTTATTGCAGGCATGTGCGAACTCTCGTAGGGTGCGCCGACATACCTGACGATATGCATGATCGCGAGAGAGTAGCTGTTCAGCTTGGTCGAATGCTCAGAGGTTCGCGTAGTGGCACCCATCCATTGCGTCACTATTTGATCATTCATTGGCTCTTTGCCGACTTCAATACATTCACGTCCTCGGTTGAAGCGCTCTCAGCGACGGCACTGTCAGAGAGCAGATCTCTGAAAAGCGAGAAACCATACCGATCGCAAAGTGCCGTTGGTGACAAGAGGCATGCGCAGTTGAGAGAGCTGCTTATCGCTGGTCAATGCACGTTGACGGGTGCCGCACGTACGATTGGTATCGACGTTGCTACTGCAATGGCATGGGCGACCAAGATGAATATTCCAGTCTTGCGACGACCAAAGACGTTGAAAGACGATGTGCGTAACCAGGCTATTGGGATGTTGAGGTCTGGTGTGGCAAAGGCGGATGTGGCCAGACAGGTGGGAGTATCCATTCAAACCGTAACTCGTCTGCTCCTCACTGAACTTGGCCTCCATGAGGCGTGGCGAGACTCTAGGCACTCGGCTCATCGGAATCGATACAGAGCCGTGTGGCAGGAGTTGGTTCACAACTATGGCGCTGCGGGCGTCAAGATTCTTCGGGCCATGGAGCCTGCGGCCTATGTCTGGCTCTACCGGCATGATCGTGACTGGCTCAATGAGCACAAGCCGCGACTCAAAAGCGCCGAGTCCTCGAGAAACGCCAATCGTGTCGACTGGGATAGCCGAGATCGATCATTGAGCCATGATGTACGCGTCGTTGCTGAGCGTCTGAGGTTGCCCCTGTAAAACGTAGTTCTTAGCTCCTGTTCAAATAGACGTAGGAGCATGGAAATGACAGACAAGCAAATTCGAGCCCGGTACACGGT
>RXJQ01000094.1 GCA_003963115.1 Burkholderiales bacterium | reverse complement strand
TTGAATGCTTGTCCGTATCGAGCCACTGAAATCCTTCATCGCCGCCCGCTCATTGTTGAGTTCTATTGAGGCGACAACTATTCTGACGCGGCGGGGCAGGCATCGCTGCCGTGATGGCCGGTAAGCCGGTGTGCGTGCCAGGCTTGTTCAACAAGATCCTGGCTGCACTGATGCGGCCCATGCCGCTCTGGCTTGGCTACCTGGCAGGCCGCACATTCAATCCATTCAAGTAAGGCATGTCATGTCGTTCATGATTTATGGCGCGAATGGCTACACAGGGGAGCTCATTGCCCGCGAAGCCGTTGCACGAGGCATGAAGCCCATCCTTGCTGGGCGAAGCAGAGCCAAGATCGAGCGCCTTGCAAGTGAATTGAATCTGGCGTGTCGCGCCTTTGATTTGAGCAGTCCGGACAGCATTGCCCAGCAGCTCCAAGGTGTCAGTGTTGTGCTGCTCACAGCGGGCCCTTTTTCTGCCACGAGTGAACCAATGGTCCGTGCCTGCATCAAGGCGCAGGTGCACTACTTGGACATCACGGGTGAGATCGACGTGTTCGAGCAAGTTCATCGCGCTCACAGCGATGCGCTGAAGGCGGGTGTGGTGCTTTGTCCTGGCGTGGGCTTCGATGTGATTCCGACTGACTGTGTGGCTGCTGCATTGAAGGAAGCATTGCCCAATGCCGTGCACCTGAGTCTTGGCTTTGACACCACGGTCAGTCTTTCACCAGGCACCATGAAGACCACCTTGGAGAGTACGCCTCAAGGTGGCCGGGTCCGGCGAAATGGCCATTTGTTGCGCGTTCCCCTCGCTCATGAAGTCAGGCGAATCGACTTTGGACGTGGCGAGCGTTTGGCCGTGGCAGTCCCTTGGGGGGATGTCTCAACGGCCTTCCACACCACGGGCATTCCGAATGTCACGGTCTATGTCCCCGCCAGTCGCCTGGCTGTTCTTGGCATGAAGCTTGGCAACGTATTCGGCCCCCTCCTGTTGGTGTCATTGTTTCAGCGTGCTTTGACAGCGTTGGTTTCCTTGACTGTCAAGGGGCCGGATGAGGCTGCCAGAGCCCGCATGCCAGCCTACGTTTGGGGCGAGGCGATCAACCAACGAGGAGAACGGCGCACGGCGCGTGTGAAAACCGCCAATGGCTACACCCTCACCATTCCTGGCGCACTCGCCGTGACGAGCTTTCTGCTCGGTAACGATGCGCCCGCAGGTTTCACCACACCATCCCGATTGATGGGACACGGCATGCTGGCAGATCTGCCTGGTGGTGGCCAAATCGTCATTGAGTGAAGAGCGCGTCACTCGCGCCCAATGCGGTGGGCTGCGTGCGTAGCGTCATGGCGAACATCATCCTTCGCTTCTTCAAACGCTGGATCAACACAAGGTGGTTTACTTGTCCGGCGAGGGGCGCCTCCCATCAAGCAACTGGCCGGGCGAGCCCAGTGACTTGGCACTCAACCTGCCACTGGATGCCAGCAAGCGCCTGGGCATGCGTTTTCATCAAAACGCTGTGCTCTGGTGTGATGCAAAGGCGATACCCCACCTTGTGCTGCTGATGTAATTTCCTAGTAAAACAGCCTTTTTACCAATCGCATCCTGGGGCGTACATTTAATCCTGCTTTTCCATTCTTTATACGATCAACAACGCGCCAAAATCCATAAATCCTGCTATCGTGGATCTTATGAAGCGCGTTGTCCCCTCACCCGCCCCCTCCGACCCCTTGACCCTGGACCCTCAATCCTTCGGCCAAGCGATCCGGGCTGCTCGCACGGCGGCAGGCATGACCCTGGTCGATGCCGCAGCGATGATGAGTGTGTCCAAGCAAACGCTCAGCTACCTGGAGAAGGCAACGGGCTCGGTGGGCCTGACCATCGCCCTGCGCGTGGCGCGTGAGTTGGGCGTCGGCGTCTTTGCCGTGCAACCCACCCAGCGTGAAGCTGCGCGCCAGGCCTTGCTGACCCAAGCGCCGTCACCCAAGGACGAAACATGAGCGAGCCCAGCCACGCGCTCACGGTCTGGATCGGGGATCAGGTGGCGGGCCACCTTCACCACCACCCCACCACCAACCGATTTGCATTTGCCTATGCAGACGCCTGGCGTGAGGCTCGGGGCGCATTTGCCTTGGGCCCACAACTACCCCTGAAGGCACCTGGAGATCAGTCAGCAGACCAACACAGTGCCATCGTGCGCCAGTTCTTCGAGAACCTGCTGCCCGAGGGGGACGCGCTCGATCATGCCGCGCAGGCGCATGGCGTGTCCAGGTCGAACCTGCTGGGCCTGATCCATGCGTTGGGCCGAGAGACAGCTGGCGCGATCCGCCTGACTGCCGGCGACGACGAGGCCACACTGGCGGAACAACCCGAGCAGTTGCGCGAGGTCACGCGGGAAGAACTCTCGCAACGCATTCGCGAGCGAGCTCAAATACCCTTCTCGGTCTGGGACCAGAAGGTGCGACTGTCGATCGCTGGCTATCAGGACAAGATCGCTGTTTACGAGCACGGTGGCAAGCTGTTCCTGGTGAATGGCGGCCCTAAGGCCTCCACCGTCATCGTCAAGCCTGTGCCGACACGCCCTGCCCTGGCCTCGTTACCGGGTAACGAATTCATGTGCATGCAACTGGCCCGCGCAGCTGGATTGCCCGTGGCAGACACCTGGCTGGAGCACGTGCCTGAGCCGGTCCTGTTCGTGAAACGCTTTGACCGCAGGGAAGCGCCTCCGGGCGTCGAGCGCCTGCACCTGATCGACGGTTGCCAGTTGCTGGGCCTGTCGGTTGGGATGAAGTACGAGCGCCCCTATGGTGATGGCCCAGATGTGCGCAACATCCGCGATGGCGCCAGCCTGCGCGCACTCTTTCAAGCCATCAACCAGCACAGCCTGCAGCCCGCCGTGGACCGCCTGGCTGTGCTGCGCTGGGCCATCTTCCAGGTGCTGATCGGCAACACCGACGCCCACGGCAAGAACCTGTCGTTCTTCGTTCATCCTTCGGGCGTGCGCCTGGCTCCTGCCTACGACATGGTGTGCATCCCTGCACTCAAGGATGCGCAGTTGTCGGGCACGCAGGCCATGGCGGTGGGCGATGCCTTCACTGGGGCCGAGATCACGCCGTTCGACTGGGCCCAACTGGGTCAACAAGCAGGTCTTCGACCATCAGCCATGGCACGACAAATGATTGGCCTGATCGATAAGGTCACGGATGCTTTGAATGGGGCGCGTGATGCAGCTCACCAAAGTGGTGTAGACCAAGTGACGACCGATGCCATCACCCTGCACGTGATGGAAGCGTGTGATCGGCACCGTGCCTCAGCCGCTCAGGTCAAAGGTATCAAGCCAAACATGCTTTGAGCCCACCAGATCAACGGGCTCGTACTTGAAGATGTATTGAACCAGCGGTTTCTGCACAGGTCAGGCCGCTAAAGCATAAGCCTCAGTGGGGGTCTTCATGCCCAGCGCCTGGTGTGGATAACACATGAGCATGAATTCACTGGGTCAATACAAAGAGCCCAAGAGTGAGCGCCTAAAAGATGCTCCTCGGCGGCACGTGTGTGCTTCGACCTCATACCCCAGAGACATGTAGAAGACTGCTGCACAACGGCCTGCAGCGGCGTGAATAGCGGGGGATGGAGCCAACTTGGTCACTTCTGTCTCGTTGGAGGGATGAATTCCCTCTCATCCCGGCTTGTGGTGCCGCTTATTGCAGCACCTTGCCGTGATCAAGAGACACTGCTGCCTGCAAACTGCATCTTCTCCAGCTTGCGATGGGCCTTGAGCAGGTTCATGCCCAAGGCGGCCCAGCACATTTGCGCCTGGGTCTTAGCCACGCCAAAGTAGCGTGCCCGCGCCAGGTGGAAGCGCCGCTTCATGGTCCCGAAGGCTTGCTCGACCTTGAAGCGCAAGCCTCCGATGGCCTTGTTCATCTGAGTCTGCCAATCGGCCAGCGCCTTGTTCTTGTGGCCCTTGTATTGGATGAGGTCGCCCAGGCCACGCTTGGCAAGTGCGGCTCGGTTGTCGGCACTGGCATAGCCCTTGTCGGCCAGGACGGCGTCAGCCTCGGGCGGCAGCTCATCGAGCAAGCCTTCTAGCTTCTTGACCTCGGACTCGTTGGCCGGGTGCATCTCGACGTGTTGACGCGGCCTGGCGGCGCTGGGAATGATCTGAGGTTGCCCCTGTAAAACGTAGTTCTTAGCTCCTGTTCAAATAGACGTAGGAGCATGGAAATGACAGACAAGCAAATTCGAGCCCGGTACACGG
>RXJQ01000021.1 GCA_003963115.1 Burkholderiales bacterium | reverse complement strand
TTGGTCGGCCTGTTCTCATCGCGGTATCTCCGTTCCCAAGATACCGCATGGCATTCAAGATTAATGCCAGTTATTTGCAGGACACAACACTAGTTCACGAGCCACTTTGGGTGGGTTGCGGCATGCTGTCATCTGACTGTGCTGATAATGCGAAGCCGCGCGTGCGTGGCTGCACGACAATGCGACCATGGCTGAATTACCCGTGTTACCAGAATTTCCCGCATGGATTGGCACTCATCTGAATTCACCTGCGAGTCAACTCAAGGTGGGAATGGATCTGGTGCAGATCAGTCGCATTCAGGCCTCTCTGACCAAATTCGGGGATCGTTTTACGCAGCGAATTTTCACGGAGCATGAATTGGCTTATGCGGTTTCCTCGCCGGTATTGCGCGCAGAACGATTGGCCGCCCGCTTTGCCGCCAAGGAGGCGACCATGAAGGCTCTGGGTTTAACGGACAAGGGTGTGGCCTGGCGCGACATGGAGGTGTTTCGCATGCCCGATGGCCGCTGCGAGTTGCGCCTGCACGGCGTGGCGGCGGCCCATGCGCAGGATTGTGGCGTGGCGCAGACGGCTTTGACCCTGAGCCATGACGGCGACTACGCCGCAGCCATCGTGGCTGCTGTGGTGTCCATGCCACTTGCCGAGAAGGCGACTGCTTCGATCTGAATTCGTTTTTGTTTTTGACCTGCTTGATACTTGAAGACCATGACTGACATCAATGCCATCGACGCCCAGATCCGTAACGTGCTCAAGGACCATGCCCGATTGAGCAAGGACGCCATGAGCCTGGACGTGAATGAAGACCTTTACCAAGCGGGCATGACCTCTCACGCCAGCGTCAATGTGATGCTGGGTCTGGAAGGCACGTTCGATGTCGAGTTCCCTGACCACATGCTCAAGCGCAATGTGTTCAATTCCGTGGCCTCGATCCGCACGGCCGTGGTGGAGTTGATCGGCGGGTGAACGACAGGTGTCGATGCTCAACAAGGGACGTTTCATTGCACACACAGCTGGCCCTGTTCAAGCCCTGAACGAGGGCTGGCGACTGCTGCCCAGCGCGCCAGGGCAATACCCTTCGCCTGCCGACTTGCCGTCCGAAGACGCGGCCTGGATACACGCACCGCATTTGGGAACCGCCGCCAACATGCTGCGCCAGGCTGGGCAGTGGTCCCTTGATGGCCCCCCCCGCCGTTTCGACGCGGATGACTGGTGGTACCAGCTGAGCTTCGATGTAGAAGGCTTCAAGGCCGGGGCTGCCTACACCTTGGGCCTGGACGGTCTGGCCACGGTGGCCCAGGTGTGGCTCAACGGACAGCTCGTCTTGAGCAGCGAGAACATGTTCCTGGCACACCGCTGTTCGGTGGGCTCTTTGCTGAAGGCGCAGGGCAATGAGCTGGTGATGGTGTTTCGCTCGCTCGACCAGGCCTTGACCAAGCGCCGGCCCAGGCCGCGCTGGCGCGCACCGATGATCGAGAACCAGCAGATCCGCTGGTTCCGCACCACGGTGCTGGGGCGTGCGCCGGGTTGGACCCCGCCTGCTGCAGCCGTGGGGCCGTGGCGAGGCGTCTGGCTGGCTTGGCAACCTGATGTCGAGTTGGCTTTGATGAACTTGCGCCCTCGAGTCGAAGGTGATCAGGGGCAGCTGGGTATCGAGGCGCGCTTTGACACGCAGGGTGCACTGGGTGATGCCGCCATCGAGTCGGTCCAACTCAGACTTCAGCGCGGTGAACGCATCTACGCCACGCCCTTGCAGGCCGGTGCCACCTGGACGGCGGAACTGGCTGTAGACCATGTTGCCCTGTGGTGGCCACATACGCATGGCGAGTCGGCGCTGTACCAGGCCAGGCTGCATGTGTCCTTGAAAGACCAATCCGAGCCTGTCGTGATGGACATCGGCGCAGTTGGCTTTCGCACCGTGACGGTGGACCGCACAGGAGACGGCTTTGCCATTCACATCAACGGCGTCCCCGTTTTCTGCCGGGGTGCCTGCTGGACACCGCTGGACATCGTGACCCTGGACGGCGCCGATGCTGCTGCCTATGCCGAGGCGATTGCCACCGTTCGCGCATGCGGCATGAACATGGTCCGCCTGGGCGGCACCATGACCTACGAGGCTGATGCCTTTTACGATGAGTGCGATCGGCAAGGGGTCATGGTCTGGCAGGAATGGATGTTCGCCAACATGGACTATCCGGAAGACCCGGCGTTCGTGGAGCAGGTCGAGCGTGAGGTGCGGCAGCAGGCGCAACGCTGGCAGGGGCGGCCTTCGCTCACCGTGCTGTGCGGCAACAGCGAGGTCGAGCAGCAGGCGGCGATGTTCGGCGCCACGCGGGATCGCTGGGCTCCCGCACTTTTTCATGAGACGCTGGCCAAGCTCAGTGCGCAAGACTGCCCGGATGTGCCTTACTGGCCGTCCAGCGCGCATGGCGGCGCGTTTCCGCATCAGGGTGATGCGGGCACGACCTCGTATTACGGCGTCGGGGCCTATATGCGCGCCCTTGATGATGCGCGCCGCTCGAATCTCAAGTTCGCCACCGAATGCCTGGCCTTTGCCAACCTGCCTGAGCCGGCTGGCATGGCCCAGATGCCCTGTGGCTTGTCCCTGCGCGTGCACCACGCGGCCTGGAAGGCGCGCACGCCGCGCGACCTGGGCGCCGGCTGGGACTTCGAGGACGTGCGTGATCACTACGTTGCGCAACTGTTCGACCTCGATCCCACCCGTCTTCGCTACAGCGACCACGACCGCTACCTGACTCTGGGCCGCGTCGCCGTAGGGGAGGTGATGGCCGCGACCTTCGCCGAGTGGCGCCGGGGCGCATCGTCCTGTTCCGGTGCGTTGATCTGGTTCCTGCGCGACATGTGGCCCGGCGCGGGCTGGGGCGTGGTGGACAGCAGCGGCCAACCCAAGTCGGCCTACTACTATCTGAAACGCACGCTCCAGCCTTTGTCACTTGCCTTCAGCGATGAGGGTGGCAATGGCCTGTACATTCATGTCAGCAACGAGGGAGGCGACGTGTTGCAGGCTGAGATCGAGGTCACCGCATACCGGCATGGGCACACGCAGGTCGGGCAAGGGCGCCAGCCGATCGCCGTGCCGGCGCGCGCGGCGCAATCGTGGCCTTTGATGGCCTGGTTCGACTGGTTTGCAGACTGGTCCTGGGCCTATCGTTTCGGCCCGGCAAGTGCGCACGTGTTGACGGCGGTGCTGAAAGCCACGGACGGTCGCGAACTGGCGCGTGCCTTTGCTTTCCCCACTGGCATGGCCTTTCCGCAAGAGCGCGACCTGGGCCTCAGTGCATCGGCTGTCGTGGTCGAGCCGGGTGTCTTCGATGTCACTGTGAAGGCGGCCAGGTTCGCGCAAGCGGTGCACTTCGACGTCGATGACCTCGTGCCGGATGACGCCTATTTCCATTTGGCGCCAGGGCAGCAACACACGGTGAGGATGCGCGTGCCGGCGGGTCAGGGGGGCAAGTCCGTGCCTGCCGCTGTATCGGGTGGCGTGCGTGCGCTCAATCTGGAGGGCCAGGTCGCCATACAGATGGAAGGTATCGGTCCGTGAGCGGCCAGGCCATCTTCTTCGGCCCAGAGAGCGAGCCGCTTTTCGGTTGGCTCCATGGCCTTGACAATATGCAGCACGACGTGGGCATCGTGCTGTGCAGCCCCTGGGGGCGCGAGGAGGTCTCTGCCCACCACAGCCTCAGGCAATGGGCGTTGCGCCTGGCGCAGGCCGGATGGCCTTGCATCCGCTTTGACTATGCTGGCGAGGGCGACTCGTCTGGAGACAGCCTGAGTCATGGCGGCCTGGATGCCTGGGTGCAGTCCGTGACCCTGGCTGTCGACGAGCTCAAGCAGCGAGCAGGTGTCAGCCAGGTCTGCCTGATGGGGATACGCGTGGGCGCGGCCGCCGCGGCGCTGGCGTCTCAAGGGCGGTCGGATGTGCTGGGGTTGATCGCCGTGGCACCCGTCGTCAAGGGGCGTGGTTTTGTGCGCGAACTGACGGCCTTGCATGCGGCGAGCAATCGGCGCCCAGAACACAAGGCACCTGCCGACGTGTTCCAGTCCGGCGGCTATGCGATGAGCATGCCGGCCCGTGACCAACTGTCGGCCATGGACATTTCACAGTTGCCCTTGATGCCGGCAGCTCATGTGTTGGTGCTGGACCGCGATGACATGCCCGCCAACCAGGCCTGGGTGAAGAGCTTGCAGGAAGCGGGTGCGGACGTGCGCCAGCAGTCACTGGGTGGTTACGTCGGCATGATGGCCGACCCGCACCACGCCGTGGCCCCGCAAGCCATGATCGAGGCGAGCTTGACCTGGCTGGATGAGGTCATCCGCCCCGTGAGCAAGGCTGTGATCCCCTCCAGGCAACTGGCCGACGCCGTGGCCCAGGCCGGATTGCATCAGGCGAAAATCACGGTCGAAGGGATGCCAGGCTCGGTTGTGCGCGAGCAGGCCTTCGTGGTGCCAGGTGTACCGGCCTTCGGGATCCTGACCACGAACGTCTCGGACGCTGTGCGCAGCGGGCATGCCGTGCTGTTGCTCAATGCCGGATCCACCCGCCGCATCGGTCCCAGCCGCATCGCGGTATGGAAAGCACGCCGCTGGGCCGCGCAAGGCCATGTGGTCCTGAGGATGGACCTGGCCGGTGTGGGCGATAGCGACGTGCGCGAGGGGCGACCCTTGAACATGAGCTATCCCCACGAGGCCATGCTCGACGTGCGGGCCGCCTTCGACTACCTCAGCGAGGTTGTGGGCGCCAAGCATGTGCATGCATGCGGGCTGTGTTCGGGCGCTTACCATGCGCTCAAGGCAGCCCGTGATGGCTTGCCGTTCACCTCGATCACCCTGATCAACCCCCTGGTGTACTTCAATGCCGAAGGGCTTTCGCTCGACGATGCACAGATCCTGACGCCACAAAAGGTACACTCTGCGGCCGCCAGTTACAAGGCGGCGGCTGGTTCCCTGGACAAGTGGCTCAAGCTGTTCAAGGGCCAGGTGAAGGTCGATGTCTTGATCAAGGTGTTCATGAAGCGCTTGGGGATGGCGGCAGGCGTCAAGGTCCGTGATCTGGCCCGGGTGCTGCACTGGCCCCTCAAGGATGATCTGGGTACCGAGTTGAGGCGCCTGAACACGCATGGCATGCATGTGCAGTTCGTGTTCGCGCAAGGTGACCCGGGGCTGATCATGCTGCGCGAAGGCGCGGGCAATATGCTGGGCACCCTCCAGCGCAAGGGCCTGCTGAGCGTGCGCGTGTTCGATCAGGCGGACCACGTGTTCACCGACATCGGCTTGCGCCGCGACATGCTGTCCCACCTGGATCATCTCGTGAACGACCTCACCTCTGCCTGCCGACGTGAAAAGGCCGTGCCTGCCCGGCCCTTGAGCACCTTGTCGAGTTGAGTGTGAGTGAGTGATGTCGGCGCTGTCGTCTGTTGATTTGTCTGTTGATTCTCCTAAAGCCGTGGCGGTCAGCCCGTGGCGCATGTGCGTCGCCCCCATGCTGGACTGGACGGACCGCCACTGCCGCTATTTCCACCGCCTGCTGAGCCGGCGTGCGCGCCTTTACACCGAGATGGTGACCACGGGCGCCTTGCTGCACGGCGACGTCGACCGGCATCTGCGTTTCAACGAGGAGGAGCACCCCTTGGCGCTTCAGTTGGGCGGCAGCGAGCCTGCCGATCTGGCCGCCTGCGCACGCCTGGCCTTGCAGTGGCGCTACGACGAGGTCAACCTCAACTGCGGCTGTCCCAGCGAGCGGGTGCAGCGCGGGGCCTTTGGTGCCTGCCTGATGTCAGAGGCCTCGCTGGTGGCCGATTGCGTCAAGGCCATGATGGACGCCACCGGTGGCGACAAGCGCATGCCCATCACGGTCAAGCACCGCATCGGCATCGATCAAATCGAGAGCTATGACTTCGTGCGCGACTTTGTTGGCGCCGTGTCGGCCGTGGGCTGCGAGGTCTTCATCGTTCATGCCCGCAATGCCTGGCTCAAGGGCCTGAGCCCCAAGGAGAACCGCGAGATTCCGCCGCTGCGCTACGAGTTCGTGCACCGGCTCAAGCGCGACTTCCCGCACCTGACCATCGTGCTCAACGGCGGTCTGGCTGACAACGCATCCTGCCAGTCCCATCTGGAAACCGGCGCGGTGCACGAAGGCGTGGCGCTGGACGGCATCATGGTTGGGCGTGCGGCCTATCACACGCCCTGGATCATGGCCGACTGGGATCAGCTCTTCTTCGGTGAGCCCGCCAACCCGGAAGCCGTGCGCACGCGCGAGGCGGTCGAGGTCGAGATGGTGCGTTATGCGCAGCGGGAAATGGCCCGTACGGCCGGCTTGCCGCACGGCGAGGTGCGTTGGTCCGCTGTCATTCGCCACATCCTGGGGCTCTACAACGGCCTCCCTGGCGCGCGTCGCTGGCGTCAAGTGTGGTCGGACCACACGCTCAAAGGGCTGGATCCGCAAGAGGTCATGGCACGGGCCCATCACCGGGACAAGCCTGAACTGGCCGCCTGATCTGATCGAAAAAGAAAAGGACACCGCCAGGGTGTCCTTTTGCTTGGTGCAGGTCGGTCTTCGATCAGACGCGCTTGCGGTATTCGTGCGTGCGGGTGTCGATTTCGATCTTGTCGCCAGATTCGACGAACAGGGGCACGGGGATCTCGAAGCCTGTGCCGACGATGCGGGCGGGCTTCATGACCTTGCCGGAGGTGTCACCCTTGACGGCGGGCTCGGTCTCGATTTCGCGGACCACGCTGGTGGGCAGTTCGACGGAGATGGCACGGCCTTCGTAGAACACCACTTCAACGGGCATGGCGTCCTGCAGGTAGTTGATGGCGTCGCCCATGTTCTCGGCTTCCACCTCGAACTGGTTGTACTCGGCGTCCATGAAGGCGTACATCGGGTCGGCGAAGTAGGAGTAGGTGCACTCCTTCTTTTCCAGCACGATCTGGTCCATCTTGTCGTCGGCCTTGAAGACCACTTCGGCGCCGGCACCGTTGAGCAGGTTCTTCATCTTCATGCGCACGGTGGCTGCACCGCGACCGCCACGGCTGTATTCGGTCTTGAGAACGACCATCGGGTCCTTGCCCTGCATGATCACGTTGCCAGCGCGGATTTCTTGTGCGAGTTTCATGGTTGATTCCCGGGTCGGGTCTAAAACGATGTGCGGAAAATGGGGGCCTCGCTGGCCACTTCAAGTGTTGGCGAAGTGTCGGTGCCAGAAAGCAAAGCCTCTTATTTTAACCCGAGCTTGAGACAAATGTGATCAGCTGGCTGGCGAGATCCGTCTGGTCGAGCAGCTCGGCGCGTGACTTTTCGCTCCAGGCGCGCCAGGCCGACGAGGCCGTCTGCCAATCAGGCAGGGGCGAGGTCAGGGCGTCAGGCATGGGACCCAGGCCGTTCCAGGCGCGCCACCAGGCTTCGACTCCGCTGCGCAGTTCGCCCGGCCAAGCGCGCATCCAGCGTGCCATGAAGGCTTCCAGCTTGCCGGCGTGCACACCGTCGTCCTGCTCGTAGATCTGCCAGATGTGGGGGCGGCCCGCCCAAAGCGCCTGCACGGCGGAGTCTTCGCCGCGCACCAAATTCAGATCGCAGCACCACAGGAGGCGATCGAATGCATCCTGAGCCAGATAGGGCAGGGTGTGCAGCCTGAGCCCTGACCTCGGGTGAGCCTGTGCCCAAAGCGATCCCAGGCGCGCGGCGGGGCCTGCGGTCAGCAGGACATGGGTGGCGGGCTGTGTCGCTTGCTGGCGGCTGAGCAAATCGGCCAAACCGGCAAAAGGGGCAGATTCATAGCAAAACACCAGCAAAGTCGTGTCGCCCTCCTGCACGGGGATGCCCAGGGCTCTCAAGTAGCCAAGGCGCTGCTGCAGCGTGCCCAGTTCGGCAGTCCGTGCAGCCAGCAAGCCGGGTTCGCGCAGCAAACCACCCGTGGCGCGCGTGAAGCCGGGGTAGAAAAAGCGCTTTCGCAGCCCGGCGCCCACACCAGAAAAAACCGGCGAGGCCAGGCCGTGGCTGCGCTCCACGTAGTCTTCGGCGCTGAGGTATTCCAGGTTCACCCACTGGCTGGCCTGCCCTTCGGTGGCGCGTGTCTGCATGCGCGCCACGAAGGCGTCGGGCGGGTCGCAGCCGAATGCCTCGATCACCACGTCGCCGGCGCGAAGGCCCGGGCAGCGTGCATCGAGGTGCACAGCGTCGTCCCAACGGCAGACCCTGATGCCGTCGTGCCCCTGGCCGCACACCAGTCCCAGCTCGTCGTCTCGTGTCCAATGCAAGTGCGGCGCCATCCAGCGCAGGGTACTGGCGTCATCCACCCACAGCCGCACGGCTTGGCCACGCCCGGCCAGATCGGCTGCCAGGCGCCAGCACACGCCGATGTCGCCAAAGTTGTCGATGACACGACAGAACACATCCCAAAGCATCGCGGGATTATGGCAACTGCTTGTGGTGGTGCCGGGCTTGTCAGTGACAATCTCGCCTCATATGAGTGAGACCTCAGATTCCCAAAGCCAGGACAAACCGGCACCACGCGATGATGAAGCAGCGCAGGAGCAAGAGCGCGCCCAGGTCTGGGAGCGCCTGCTGGCCGAGGTGGCTTCGCTGCCGGCGCTGCCCGGCGTCTACCGCTACTTTGACGCCCGAGGTGAGGTACTGTACGTCGGCAAGGCACGCGACCTCAAGAAGCGTGTCTCCAGCTACTTCCACAAGAACCACGGGGGCAGCCGCATCGGCTACATGGTCTCCCGCATCACGCGCATGGAGACCACGGTGGTGCGCAGCGAGGCCGAGGCCCTGCTGCTCGAAAACAACCTGATCAAGACGCTCAACCCGCGCTACAACATTCTGTTTCGCGACGACAAGAGCTACCCGTACCTGAAGCTGTCGACTCAGACCTTCCCGCGGATGTCCTACTACCGGGGCGCGGTCGACCGCAAGCACCGCTACTTCGGCCCTTACCCCAACGCCTGGGCGGTCAAGGAAACCATCCAGCTGATGCAGAAGGTCTTCCTGATCCGCACCTGCGAGGACGCCGTCTTCAAGAACCGCAGCCGGCCCTGCCTCCTCTACCAGATCAAGCGCTGCAGCGGCCCGTGTGTCGACTTCATCAGCCAGGAAGACTATGCGGCCGGCGTGGCCCAGGCCGAGCGCTTCCTGCTGGGCGAGCCCGAGGTGGTGTTGCAAGACCTGCAGGACCGCATGATGGCGCATGCGGACCGCCTTGAATACGAGAAGGCCGCCGAGATCCGCAACCAGATCAAGTCCCTCTCAGCGGTGCTGCATCAGCAGTCTGTCGAGACCGTGATGGACAAGGATGTGGACGTGCTGGCCGTGAAGGTGCAAGGTGGCCGTGCCTGCGTCAACCTGGCCATGGTGCGAGGTGGGCGTCACCTGGGGGACCGGGCGCATTTCCCCGTGCATGTGCAGGACCACGTTCTCTCGCCGGACGACGAAGACGACACGCCATCGGCCTCCACGGATGCCATGCCGGCAGACGAGTTGGTTCAGGCTACCGAGATCCGGGTGCTGGAGGCTTTCCTCGCGCAGCACTACATCGGCGGTGCGATGCCGTCCATGCTGATCCTGAGTCATCCTGTCGACCCGGCGCTGATCGAGGCGCTGGGTGAGCAGGGCGGGCGCAAGATCACCGTGGTGTTGCAGCCTCGCGAGCAACGTCGAGCCTGGCTGGACATGGCGATCAAGGGTGCCGAACTCTCGTTGGCGCGCTTGCTCAGCGAGGAGGGCTCGCAACAGTCGCGCACGCGGGCCTTGGTCGAAGCGCTCAATCTGGACCTGGACTTCGAAGGCCGTGAGGCTGGGCTGTCTTCTGATGCGGCTGACAGCATGGCGACGGATGCGGGCGCATCCACAACAGACGGCAAGACGGCTTCGGAGTCGACCGCTGTCCCCAGGGAAGAAGAAGTAGCCGAGGCCGATGGCGGTGCCGCCGTCCAAACGCCAAGAGACCCGCTGGCCAGCCTGCGCATCGAGTGCTTCGACATCAGCCACACGGCGGGCGAAGCCACCCAGGCATCGTGCGTGGTCTACGAGCAGCACAAGATGCAGCCCTCGCAGTACCGCCGCTACAACATCGCCGACATCACGCCTGGTGACGACTACGCCGCCATGAAGCAGGTGCTGGAGCGCCGCTACAGTGCCGCCGGCCTCAAGGCTGCGCGCCTGCCCGACCTGGTCCTGATCGACGGCGGCAAGGGGCAGGTGGCCATGGCCCGAGACGTGTTCCAGGCGCTGGGCTTGCCTTTGTCCATCATTGTCGGCGTGGAGAAGGGCGAAGGGCGCAAGGTCGGGCTGGAAGAGCTGGTCTTCGCCGATGGCCGCCCCAAGCTGCAACTCTCGCCGAGCTCGGCCGCGCTGATGCTCGTAGCGCAGATCCGCGATGAGGCGCACCGCTTCGCCATCACCGGTATGCGGGCCAAGCGCGCCAGTGTCCGCACCGGTGGCAGCCGGCTGGAAGACATCGCCGGCGTGGGCCCCAAGCGGCGGGCGAAGCTGTTGCAGCGTTTCGGCGGAGTGCGTGGTGTTGCGTCTGCCAGTGTGGAAGAGTTGGCCAGCGTGGAAGGCATTTCCCGCGAACTGGCAGAGGAGATCTACCGTGCGTTGCGTTGACCGTGACCGTTCATCTCAAGTGGGCATCAAGCGCATGGCCTCGCAGGGCCTGTGGTTCGCGATCGCCTTTGGCATTGTTGGGTGCAGCATGTTCCAGAAGCAGCCCAGCTCGGAGGCCAAGCCGGGTGCCACGCCACCCACCACGACCACGGCACCTACCGCCAACGTTGGAGGCGCCAAAGGCAGTGTCAAACTGCCGCCGCCCAACACCCCCCGCAGTTGGGCCGATGCGCGGCAGCAGGCGGCACGCCGACTGGTTGCAGCCAACCCGGACATGACCTACATGAGCATACCGCCCGACATCCTGCTGGCCATTCCCGTGCTGAGCATCGAACTCAATGGCGACGGCAGCATCCGCCAGATGTCGGTGATGCGCTACCCCAGCCAGGCCCGTGAAACCGTCGAGATGGCGATGGCGGCGGTCAGGCGTGCGGCACCCTTCGGCGATGTCAGCAAACTGCCCAAACCCTGGAAGTTCAATGAGACCTTTTTGTTCAAAGATGACAAGAAGTTCAAGCCGATGACCCTGGATCAGCGATGAGCCTCAGCGTTCGGGGCACAATGCCACCATGTTTTTGACATTGCCCACCTTGCTCACCTGGGCGCGGATCCTCTCGATTCCGCTGATCGTGGGCGTGTTTTACCTGCCTTGGCCCATCACCAAGATCAACCTGGTGGCGAGCATCCTCTTCGTGCTCGTGGCCTTGACCGACTGGGCCGATGGCTGGCTGGCCAGGCGTCTCAATCAGACCTCCTCATTTGGTGCCTTCCTCGATCCGGTGGCTGACAAGTTCCTCGTCTGTGCCTCCCTGCTGATCCTCCTGCAATACGAACGCGTGTCGACACCTGTGGCGCTGATCATCATCGGGCGCGAGATCGCCATCTCCGCCTTGCGCGAATGGATGGCACAGATCGGGGCTTCTCGCAGCGTGGCCGTGCACATGCTGGGCAAGCTCAAGACCGCAGCGCAGATGGTGGCCATCGTGTTGCTGCTCTACGACGGCGACGTCGGCCCCATTCACACGCACCTGTGGGGCACCTGGCTGATCTATATCGCCTGCGGCCTGACCATCTGGTCAATGGCCTACTACCTCCAGAAGTCCCTGCCGGACATCCGCGCCAAGGCCCGCTGATCCCCTCGGCGCCCCATTGCGGGCGGTGCGTTGAATGCGCGCCAAATAGGGCTGATCGCTTTTTGCCGACGCCAATTGCACGTGCGCTGTCAAGCGTGCATATCCGCGTCTTGAGCGGATGCGGCCGCGTGGTGAATCGGCATAGAATGATTTTTCCGGTCCTCAGCCGGTTGGAGCTGTCCTTACGGTGCTGTCCCCGACCGAACCAGCGCTGCAAGCACCCCAGAACTTTGGAACTCGTTTCGTGGCACCTTTAGAGTTAGAGGGGATTTTTCGTGAACAAGTCCGATTTGATTGACCACATCGCCCAGCAGGCAGACATCTCCAAGGCCGCAGCCGGTCGTGCCCTGGAAGCCGTGATTGGTGGTGTGCGCACCACACTGAAGAAGGGCGGCACCGTGTCGCTCGTTGGGTTTGGCACCTTTGCCGTCAGCACCCGCGCTGCACGCACTGGGCGCAACCCCCGTACCGGCGATGCCATCAAGATCAAAAAAGCCAAGGTGCCCAAATTCCGTCCGGGCAAGGCACTGAAAGATGCGGTGAACTGAGACTAGAATACGCGACTTAGTCGTCTGTCGGGTGCTTAGCTCAGTTGGTAGAGCGGCGCCCTTACAAGGCGTAGGTCGGGGGTTCGAGCCCCTCAGCACCCACCACCGATAGCGAAACAAGGCGAACTCTGGTTCGCCTTTGTGTTGTTTGAAGCCGTGTTTTGAAGCGGCGCAAGGCCAGTCAAGGGCCTGTCACAAGTGGCCCGTCAGTGGGTCCCCTTAGAAGGTCGATAGCCAATTGGTCCAACACCATGTTTGATTTCGTTCGCAAACACAACCGAATCCTCCAGTTCCTGCTGGTTCTGCTGATCCTGCCTTCCTTCGTGGTGTTCGGCATCCAGGGCTATTCGCGTTTCGCCAGTGACGAGGGTTCGGTCGCCAAGGTGGCCTCTCAGAAGATCACGCAAAACGAGTGGGACAACGCCAACCGCAATGCTGCCGAGCGCTTCCGTGCGCAGCAGCCCAATATCGACAGCAAGGTTTTCGATTCGCCCGAATTCAAGAAGCAATCTCTTGAGTCCCTGGTGCGTCAATACGTGCTGGCCGCTGCCGCGCACGACCAGAACCTCAATGCGCCTACAGCGCGCCTGGTTCGCGTGTTCTCCACCGATCCGCAATTCGCCAATCTGCGCAACCCCGATGGCACGCTCAACAAGCAATTGCTCGAAGCTCGTGGCATGAGCCCGGCACAGTTCGAAGCCCTGTTGCGCCAGGAGCTGACGGTGGGCCAGGTGCTGGCAGGTGTGCAGATGACGGGCCAGACCTCCAAGCTGGCCAATCGCCAGGCCGTGGACGCCCTGTTCCAGGTGCGTGACGTGCAGTGGCAGAAGTTCGAGCCCAAGCAGTACGCAGCCCAGCTCAATCCCACCACGGAACAATTGCAGGCTTACTACAAGGACCCGGCCAATGCCAGCTGGCTGACCGCGCCCGAAAGGGCTGAGGTGCAGTACGTTGTGCTGGACATCGACACGCTCAAGAAGCGTGTGACGGTCAATGAAGACGATCTGCGTCGCTCGTATCAGGAGAACATCGCGCGCTTCACCACGGCCGAAGAGCGCCGTGCCAGCCACATCCTGATCAAGGCGGAAAAGAGCGCCACGCCTGACCAGAAGAAAGCGGCCAAGGCCAAGGCCGAGCAACTGCTGGCGCAACTTCAGAAGAATCCGTCTCTCTTTGCTGAGCTGGCAAAGAAGAACTCCGATGACCCGGGCTCGGCGGCCAACGGCGGCGACCTGGACTTCTTCGGCAAAGGCTCCATGGTCAAGCCGTTCGAAGAGGCGGTCTGGGCGCTCAAGCCAGGGCAGCTCAGTGGCGTGGTGGAAAGCGATTTCGGCTTCCACATCATCCAGCTGACAGCGGTGCGTGGTGGCCAGCCTCAGCCTTTCGAAGCCGTGCGCGCGCAACTTGAAGACGATGCACGCAAGCAACTCGCTCAGCGCGAGTACGCCTCGGCGGCCGAGAAGTTCACCAACGGTGTGTACGAGCAGTCTGACAGCCTCAAGCCCGTGGCCGATGAGCTCAAGCTCCAGGTGATGACCGCCACTGACGTGCTGCATGAGCCTGGCGCCAAGGATCAGGGCGTGCTCAATAACCGCCGCCTGCTGGATGCGCTGTTCGATGCCACCAACCGGGCCAAGGGCCGCAATACGGAAGCCATCGAAGTGGGCCCCAACAAGCTGGTGTCCGCCCGCATCGTGAAGTACAGCCCCGCTGCGCTGCAGCCTTTCGAGGCGGTGCAAACCACGGTGCGTGAGCACTGGGTCAAGGCTGAAGCCTTGAAGGCCGCCCGCAAGGATGCCGAGCAGAAGCTGGCGTTGTGGAAGCAATCGCCTGACAAGGCCCAGTTGCCGCCTTCGGTGCAAATGTCGCGCAAGCTGGTGTTTGCTCAGCCGCCTCAGGTCATGGATGCGGCACTGCGTATCCCTGAAAAGCAGTTGCCAGCCTGGACCATGGTCGACCTGGGTGCAGATGGCGTGGCCGTGCTGCGGGTCAACAAGGTCCTGCCGATCCAGATCACCAATCAGGAGATCAACGAAACCGAAGCCCAGTTCGGTTCCTACTGGGGTAAGGCCGAAGCCGATGCCTACTACCGTGCACTCAAGCGCCAGTACAAGGTCGAGTTCGTCAACGAGGGCAAAAAGGTCATGGACAAGGCCGCTGAGCCGCAAAAATCAGCGTCATCTTCGTGAAAACACTGAAAAGGACGCTATAATTTAAGTCTTTCGACGGTGGCTGTAGCTCAGTTGGTAGAGTCCCAGATTGTGATTCTGGTTGTCGTGGGTTCGAGTCCCATCAGCCACCCCAGAGATTGCCCAATCCCCTGGCAGACGTGAGTCTCGTAGGGGATTTTCTTTTGTGGCTCCGGGTGAATGTGCACGGCCAGCCACATCGCGCCTTGTGACACCTTTTCCACGGTATGAGGTGTGCGCGCTGGCAAAAACAGATGATCGCCAGCCTTCAAGGTGACGGCTTGTCCGGCAACGCTCAAGGTCGCTTCTCCTTTGAGCAGGACAACCCACTCATCTTGATCCTGAGCGCACTGGGTGGGTGTGATGTGGCTTGAACTGACGATGCGCTCGATCACAACGTGGCGATGAGTCAGCAGCGTATCGAAGCGCTCGCCATTTGGTGGGGGCAGTGCATCCTCGCTCAGATTGGCTTGCTTGCCAGTCATATCAGGCGTGATCGATGGATGCAAAGATCCGCAGGCCTTGACCTGTGTGCACAAGGTTGTATGACTCCCGCCACGTGCTGAGCATCTGACCTTGCTCGTCCATGAGTTCCCACGTGACGGAGGCCAGCGCGCTGGCGCTGCCTGTACACACGAGGGTCATGTCCTTGAAGGCGCACACACGGCATCCCTGCTGATGGTATTGCTGCACGATCTCATCGAAATAGGTCTCAATGTGTTCGTGGGATGTGAAGCATTGAAGCAGCCCGTCTTGGCCCAGAGACACATACGGTGCCATGTAGCGCTGGGCAATGACCTTGCCGTTGAAGGTTCGGAACGCCTCGACAAAGGCCTCAAAAAACAGCCGGGCCTCGGTATCCGAGAGGGTGCTTGCAGGCTCGAAGTTTGAAGGAGGGCGGCTCACGCTTCATTCAATCGTGTTCAGCTTAACTGGTCAGCAGGCGCAGATGTGAGCGCAGTGCCTGCACGGCCTGACGCTTGGCACGGGCCGCGTCGCGTTCGTATTGTTCGGTGGCCTCGGCTCGCATCGTCTGGCCTTTCTCCAGTGCGGCCAGGTACTTCTCGACCGAGTAGGTGCTCTCGCTGCCGATGTAAATGTTTTTCGTCTGGGCTTGGCGACCGAAGCGGGGCAGCAAGACCGACAGCTCGGCGACGGCCGCACGTCCAGGCCTGTTGCGCACGATGGGTCCAAAGATGCCTACCGGCAGATCTGTTTGCTTTCTGGGGCTGACGTCCTGACGCAGCAGCACCGATATCGGGCCCGTATGCAGGCGCTTTAACAGTTCACCAACAGCGTTGACCAGAGACAACTGTGGATCACCACTTGGTCCATCAGAGAAGAACTTGGTTCCAAGGTGGCGTACTTGCCATCCATGTGTCGACTTGGCATCAATACGTTGGATACCTTGCGGGACCTGGAAAGTAGAGCCGCTTGCAAGCGTGACGGTGCGAAATTTCATGGGAGGCAAGTTGTTTGTTGTTCAACACTGTTCCCCCTGTTATCAGGACACCATTATGCCTTGTCGATACTTCATGGCAAAGGCTGACCCCGGCTCACAAGGATGCACGGACCCAGTCGACATAGGCCTCGCAGGCCGATTGAACAGGCAGAGCAAAGATGGCTGGCACTTCATAAGGGTGAATGCCGGCGAGCCACTGCACCAGGGCCTCATGGCGATCTGTGGTGGTCTTGAACATCAAGCGGATTTCGTCGTCCTGTTCTATGTGGCCCTTCCAGCGGTAGGTGCTTTTGACGGGCTCGATCTGTACGCACGCGGCCAGTCTGTGTTCGACTGCGCCCGTGGCCAGCTCTTCGGCTTGGGCTTCATTGGAGACGGTGGTGAAAACAGCAAGCAAAGGCATGTCGCACTCCTGTTGGGGCAAGCTGGATGCTCAACTCGGCAAGGCAGTCCATTCAGGAAGACAGTGCTGGGCCAATGCTGTTATCCAAAAGGGTTCATCGGGAACGAAAGCCAGACCGAAGCTTGGGCTCACCATGAAGCCGGCGCGTTCAAATGCCTCACCGTCTTGTGCCTGGATGAAAGCCTTCAGCGCGGCAAAGGGGATGGATACCGATCCCAGCGCCAGCACTGGTGCCTCGATCGTGATCTCTTCCAGTCGGCCATTGTCCTGGAAGCGCAGCACCAGGTTGCCATAGTCGAGTTCATCGAGGTCAACCGCATTGCGGCCTCGATGCCTGGGTGCGCCAAGACGCTGCACCGTGTCGTCCATCGAGAACGAGAAGAGGATGTCGTTCACCCCGATGAATGGACTTAGGTGCACGGACTTCATGCGCGCATCACGGCAAGTTGGTTGTGCTGGACAGCCACACAAGCAGTGCGCCAATGGCTGCGGGCAGCGCCTGCACATAGAGAATCTTCTTGCTGGCCGTGACCGCTACGAAGACGCCGGCCACAAACACGCAAGCCAGAAAAAAGAGCTGGATCTGCACGCCACCGTGACCCAAGATCAAGCCCCAGATCAGCCCGGCGGCCAGGAATCCGTTGTAGAGCCCCTGGTTGGCTGCCAGCACCTTGGTGGACTGAGCCTGCTCCAGGCTGAGGCCGAACGCCTTGCGTCCTGCAGGCTTATCCCACAGAAACATCTCCAGGACCAGGAAGTAGATGTGCAGCAATGCGACGATGGCGACGACGATGTTGGCGGCCAGATGCATGGTTCATCCTTGTGGGTGGTGTGTGGGTTGACGGCCCAGGCCATGCAGCATGCCTCAGCTGAGCAACTTCTGCCAGTAGCCGATGTCGATCCAGCGTTCGAATTTGCGCCCGACTTCTGTCAGGTGCGCCACCTTCTGGAAGCCAAAGGCTTCGTGCAAGCCGACGCTGCCTTCGTTGGGCAAGGCGATGGCAGCCAGCGCGACGTGGCATCCCTGCCTGGTCAGGCGGTCGAGCAAAGGCGCATACAACGTCTTGCCAATGCCGCGACGCTCATACCCTTGCCGAACATACACCGTGACCTCCGTCGTGTGGCGATAGGCCGCGCGATGATGAAAGTGGTGTGCGTAGCTGTAACCCACGATGAGCCCATCGCGTTCGCACACGAGCCAGGGATGGTGCTGCACATAGCTGTCAATGCGCTCGCGCATTTGCGCTGCCGTCAGCGGCGTCTCCTCGAAAGTGACGGCCGTGTGCATGATGTAGTGGTTGTAGATCTCGGCGATGCCATGCTCATCACCGGCAAAAAAGGGGCGGACGTGCATGAGGTGCTTCTTGCAAGGCATGTTTTTGGCAGGGGTGATGGCCGATCATGCTGGAGGCGGGATATGGATGCGTGTCTTGATATGTTTGAGATGCGCAACGATGGTGAAGGTCATGATGGTCAGCAAAGACCAAGAGCTCCACTTTTCCACATGCACGAGCGACCATGCGCCGATCTGGCTGGGATAGCGCCAGATACCAAAGAAAGTGCTGATGTTCTCGGCCAGCCAGATGAAGAAGCCGACCAGCACAAAAGCCAGAACCAGAGGCATTTTGCGTTCGGTCTCAAGGGGCCGGAAGATGACGGTTGACCTTGCATAGAGCCCAAGCACGCAGGCGGCGATGTACCAGCGGTAGTCGCCAAGGTAGTGGTGCGTGAAGAAGTTTGCGTAGATCAGTGCGGCGACCAAGGTGGCCATCCAGTACGGCGGGTGATGCGTGATCTTCAAATCTAGCAGGCGCCAAGCCTGAATGATGTAACTCCCAACCGACGCGTACATGAAGCCGGAAAACAATGGGACGCCCAGAACCTTGGTGTAGGCCAAGTCAGGATAAGTCCAGGACTGGATGTGTGCGGATGTCTTGAAGACCTCAAGGGCAAAGCCGACGACATGAAAGAGCGAAATCGCTTTCAGTTCGTCGAGCAATTCCAGGCCTGTCCAGACCATCCACCCCTGTATGGCGAGCGCGATGATCAGCAGCAGGTCGTAGCGCGGGATACCGAGCAAGCCCGCTCTGGGGACTGCAAAGACCGCAGCGAAGAACAGGCCAGCAAACAAGCAGGCCCTGGCTTCCTTGATGCCAAAGAAGAGAAACTCGATTGCCAGGCGTGGGAGGGTGGTCAAGCCGCTACTGGCCCGTTTGCTTAGCAGATTTTGGTCAATGTTACTCAGCCGCATGGGAGCTTGTCAGCGCGGGCATTGGATCAGGTGGGCTGGTGAGGAGGGCGCCAGCTTGCCGGCTCAAATCGGGCACCGACGGCTGGTTCTTGTGCCATGGACAGAAAGCGTTTGGCGTCTGCTCGCATGGGGATTGAGGCCAACTCTCCCGTCGATACGAACTTGGCGTCCTTGATCTCGTGTCCGTCAGCTGTGGTCCGCACATCTTCTGCCGTGGCATCGAAGACGGTGGCCACCCATGCGATTTTGTCGCCATTGCGGTAGCTTGTCTCACAACCCGGTCCTCCAACAATGCCTGCGATACGGTTCAGTTTGACGAGGATGCCTGCTTCTTCCCATACCTCACGGACCGCCGCATCAGCGGGTGTTTCGCCGGGCTCAATGATGCCTCCTGGCAGGGTCCAGGTGTCCGCGTCCAGGTCATGCACGATCAGGATGCGACCATCAGGGGCGCGCACAAGCACCACCACCGTTGGCACGAGGACAAGTTCGTGCCCGATTTTTTGGCGAATGGCGGCAAGGAAGGCAGGGATGGGCATATTGGGTCAAGGCGCGGCGGATCGCGTTGGTTTCAAGTCAGAAGCAATTTTGGGGAGCGACATGGCTGCTTCTTGCTAGGTCGTGGCCGACGCATCAGTCTTCAAAAAAAGTTGCACCCGCCTCCTGCAGCAGGCGCCTGAGAATCGAGCGATGGCAACGCGCTTCATTGTCGCAATAGCAACCGACTGAGAAGTTGGCGTACCTAGAGAGCGCGGCGAGGGAGGTCAATGGATCGACTGGCGTCCGTCATCTTCATCTCTCTGCGATACGCCTTTTCAAAAAAACGCCACTGGGCGTCCGTTGTTGCGGCTTGCCCGAGCTTCATCGTTTCGATGCTTGGCGCGAGATTGGGGTAACCTGGCAGAGACCTCACCGTCAGGCGCTTGACTTGATTGAGAAAAAGTAGACATGTAACGAAAATTCCCTGGTTATGTGTCGGTTGTTACAGGTGAGGCTACCCGAAGGGGCGGAGGTGGTCAACGGGGGTTGATTTGGACGCTCGGGCGGCTACAATGATTGAAAGTGATTAGGAGTGAATCATGCCTTCGCCAGACACCCGAGTTGTGACCGCCCATTTGCCGCTTTCCTTGGCTGACCAGGTTGATGACCTGGCGCAACGCATGGAGCGTTCGCGTGGTTGGATTGTCAAGCAGGCGTTGGCAGCCTACGTTGAGCGCGAGGAGCGCCACCGCAAGCTGACCTTGGAGGCCATGGCGGACGTTGACGAAGGGCGAGGCGTTTCGCACGCGGAAGTGAAGGCTTGGGCTGCCAGCTTGAGCACTGCTAAACCGAAGCCGCTGCCGAAATGGAAATAATTTGGACAAGCAACTCGCTCGGTGATTTGGCCAGGCTCTACGAGTTCTTGGAGCCAGTGAACCCCAAGGCTGCTGCAGTGGTGTTCGAGCGGCTGACTGCGGGGCCAGACATTCTTGAGACGCAGCCACGCATTGGCACGCCGCTGATGGAATTCGAGCCTCGTGAAGTTCGCTACATTTTGGTAGGCGACTATGAGATGCGTTATGAAATAACGCCAGACTCGAAAATATGGATTCTGCGCGTTTGGCATACACGCGAAGATAGATAAACGGGAAGCATAACGCCCAAGGTAAGCGGCGCCGGAGCCGAAGGCGCAGGGCACCGACACAGGCCATGAAAATGGCGAAGCCATGGCCTGTGTTGGCGTCCGCTTGACCGCCCAGTTAGGCGCTGCGCTTGCGCTTGGCACCAAAATTGTGCCAAAATGCAACCGTTTTGGTTGCAATTGGATTGCCATGCCTACCACCCTGACGTTAAAAAATGTGCCTGATGCAGTGTACGAGCGATTGAAGGCGGCAGCAGAGATGCACCGACGCAGCCTCAATAGCGAAGCCATTGTGTGCTTGGAGTCCGTGTTGCTGCCCGGGAAAATGCCCGTGAGTGAGCGGTTGGCTAGAGCTCGAGAACTTCGCGCCTCGCTACAGCAGAGCAAGTTCAAAGCGAAGGACATTGATGTGGCGAAACAGCAAGGCAGAGCATGATTGTTGTTGATTCAAACGTGCTGGCCTATTTGTACCTGCCGTGTGAGTTCACTGCTGCCGCAGAAGCCTTGTTGGAGAAAGACCCGGAATGGGCTGCGCCAGTGCTTTGGCGAAGCGAATTTCGAAATATTTTGGCCGGCTACATGAGGCGCAAGACGGTTTCGTTTGAGCAAGCATGTAGTTTGCAAGCAGAAGCGGAAAGCTTGCTCGACGGGCTTGAGCATGAAGTCAGCTCAAGGGACGTGATGGAGCTTGTGCGAGACAGCGATTGCTCCGCATATGACTGCGAGTTCATTGCGCTAGCCCACAAACTTGAGACCAAGTTGGTGACGATGGATAAGAAGCTATTGAAAGCGTTTCCTGACGTCGCAGTACCGCTGACAAGGCGGATTCAAGCTTGAAGTGCAACACCGGCGATGGAGTCGAGTTTAATGTCAGCGAAGACTGAGGTTGCCCCTGTAAAACGTAGTTCTTAGCTCCTGTTCAAATAGACGTAGGAGCATGGAAATGACAGACAAGCAAATTCGAGCCCGGTACACGGT
>RXJQ01000108.1 GCA_003963115.1 Burkholderiales bacterium | reverse complement strand
ATTGCGAGGGTTTGCTGCTTCATATGGCCTCCTGTGCTGAAGCACAGGCATGCAAGTCATACGCCAGTGAGCGGACCTTTTTCAGTGCATCCCTAGGGGTTTTACCAGGCCTCAAATGGGTTCACAGTGCGATCTTCAGTGCCACTCACAGGGAGACCTTGCCTGATCGGAGGCTTGCCATGAGCGCTCAGTCCTATGTCTCCCCCACCCTGTACCAGCTGGCCGGTTCCGGCATGCATGTGACCTACAGCAGCACCGGTGTCGACGGCCGGCCGCACCTGCATTTCCACGACAGCCAGCACAACCAGAACTTCTCGGGCGACCAGATCCGCAACGTGACATGCGATCTGGGCGTGCTGGTGAGCGTGAGCCTGCAGCAGACCGTCGATGCCGGCTCCACCTCCTTCAGCCTGCTGATTCCGCGGGTCAACCTGCAAAGCGGCGAGATCGGCCACGTCAGCACGGAAGCGGTTTTGACCGTGCACCGGCTCTCGGTGGTGCCGGTCTTCAACCATGGTCAACTGGACCACTATACGGTCTCGAAGCTCAATGGCACCGCGCGGCATGTGCTGCTGTAAGGAGTGAGCGCAGGTACTGGGAGTGACCCTGGCTGGGCGACACGGGGCAGTGTTCAATAGAATGCCGCTGTCCGATCCGCCCTCGACCCCACAACCAAGGCCTGCCCTCATGTCGCGTACCTACCGCATTGCGCCCAGCATCCTGTCCGCCGACTTTGCCCGACTGGGTGAGGAAGTCCGCCACGTGATCGACGCTGGCGCAGACTGGATCCACTTCGACGTGATGGACAACCACTATGTGCCCAACCTCACCTTCGGGCCCATGGTGTGCCAGGCACTGCGCAAGCATGCGGTCAAAGCCGATGGCACGAAGGTGCCCATCGATGTGCACCTGATGGTCCAGCCGGTCGATGCGCTCGCGCAGGCCTTTGCCAAGGCCGGTGCCGACATCATCACCTTCCACCCTGACGCCAGCCCGCACACCGATCGCACCTTGCAGCTGATCAAGGCCGAGGGTTGCCAGGCCGGCCTGGTGTTCAACCCCGCCATGCCCATCGATGTGCTGGAGTGGGTGATCGACAAGGTCGACGTGGTCCTGCTGATGAGCGTGAACCCGGGTTTCGGTGGCCAGAGCTTCATCGACAGCGCGCTGCGCAAGGCCGAGAAGGTGCGCAAGCTCATCGACGCACACCATCGGGAAACAGGTCGCGACATCCGCCTGGAGATCGACGGTGGCGTCAAGGTCGACAACATCCGCCGCGTGGCCGATGCCGGCGTGGACACCTTCGTGGCCGGCAGCGCCATCTTCGGCCAGCCCAGCTACAAGGATGTGATCGACGCGATGCGTGAAGAGCTGGCGCGCTGAGGCGCTTCGTCAGGCGGCCATGATGCCCGTGTGACGCAGCGGCAGCGTGAAGTAGAAGCTGGCGCCTTCATCGGGCCTGGCCTCGGCCCACACGCGCCCGCCGTGGCGCTCCACCGCGCGCCGCACGATGCTCAGCCCCACGCCATGGCCTTCGACGCTGCGGTCATGCAGGCGCACGAAGGGCTCGAACAATTTGTGGGCGGCATGCTGATCGAAGCCCATGCCGTTGTCCTTGATCTGCACCACGATTTGCTCGCCATCGTGCTGGGCGCTGATGTCGATGGTGGGCGCGTGCTGGTGCCGCGTGAACTTCAAGGCGTTGCCGATCAGGTTGCTGAAGACGGGGCGCAGCAAGGCGGCATCGGCCTGGGCGGTGGGCAGGGTATGGACCTGGATGGCGCCCACCGGCCAGTCGGGGTGGTTGAGCGACAGTTGCTGGATGGTGTCTTGCACCACACGCTGGAGGTCCGTGGGGGCGGCGTTGAATGGGGCTTCGCCGACCTGGGCCAGCGAGAGCAATGCCTGCACGAGGCTGGCGGAGTCCCGGGCCTGTTGAGCAATCACGGGCAAGGCCGCGCGAGCCAGGCTGTCGTCATGTCGGTTCAGGGCTTCATGGGCCAGTTGCGCCAGCTCGGCCATGCCGCCCAGGGGGCCGCGCAGATCGTGCGACACGGTGCGGTTGAAACTCTCCAGCCCGGCCACGATGTTTTGCAGGTCGGCGGTGCGCTCGTGCACCTGGCGCTCCAGCGAGGCGTTGAGGCTCCGCAGATCTGATTCAGCCTGCTTCCGGCGCAGTACCTCGTCGGCCAGTTTGCGGCGCCGGCGCTCCAGCGTCACCACCAGCAGCGTCATGCCCAGCAAGATCATGGGCATGGGGGCGAAGTAGCGCAGGGCCACGGGGTCGACCTGCGCCAGCATGAGCACCAGGGCCATCAGCGGCAGCGACAGCAGGGCCGCCGCGATCACGCCGTGTCCTGCGCCTGGCTCGCGTCTGGCTGCATAAAAGGCCAAGGTGGCCATGCCGAAGTGCGTGAACATGATGACCATGTTGTGCCATTGGCGCAGCAGCGGCACCCCCGACAAGATCAGTGCGATCCAGGCCAGATAGGGCAAGGACAGGATCCAGAATGCGCGTTTGTGCCAGGGGTTGGGAATATGCAGGCTGTCGACCACGCCCAGCACCATGAACACCAGTGAGGTTTCGATGAAGAGGGTCCAGGCGCTGCGGTCAACGTAGGGGCTGTGTGCCTGGTGCCAGCGGTCTGTGACGAAGAAGCTCGCCATCATCAGGAAGCTGAGAGCCAGCCAGGCCAGGCGCGTGCTGCGGTCACGCCACCACACCATCAGGAACAGCAGGCCCAGAACGGCCAGGACAAAGGCGGCCATGTCGATACCGTTCAACTGGGTAGCGAAATGCGTGGCCGCTGGTGTGGGCATGTGATCAGGACCCCAAATCTGGGTGGGGGGACTCTAAAACAATTTGTGTCCGGATGCCACGGGGTCAGGCCTCAGGAGGCTTCGCGCGCCGCGTCAACATGGCAGTGAAGGCCTGTTTGATCGCAGTGACATAAGGGTTCTTGTAGGCGAAGGGCTCGGTCTTTTCGTCGTGAACCAGCATGGTCGCGTTGACCTCGAAGACGAGGACCTGACCTTGCTGGTCGAGGGCGCAGTCGATGCCGCAGTAGTCCAGGCCGGTGCTGTCGGCGATGGCCTTGAGCGTGGCCATCTGCGTGGCGTTGAAGACCTGCTCCGGGTGGGCCAGGAAGGCCAGCTCTTCGTCGCGTTTCCAGGCCTGTTGGGCCATGTCGGTGCGGAAGTGGTGAACCAGCCAGTCGTCGTGGATGGCCAAGTGGTAGGGCCACAGCTGTCCGTCGATGCTGATGAGGCGGTACTTGCGGAACTGGCCGTCGGCGGCGCGGTAGTCGGCGTATTCCGTCACGTACAGGCTGTCGCTGACATGCTGTTGCGCATAGGCCAGCACGGCCTCCCAGTTGTCCATCTTCTCCAGGTCATCGCCCCCATGGTTGCCGGCCAGGCGCACCAGCAAGGGCAGGCGGAAAGCCTCCAGATGGCCTTGCTCTGCGGCGGTGACGAGGTCCTGGCCGCTGATGCGGGTGGTGGCGGGCATGCGGCAGCCCGGCAGATGGGCCAGGCGCGTGGCCGTGGTGGCCCGGTCGGTCTGCGTGATGAGGCCGGGCGGGTTGAGCGTGGGGCGGCCCAGTTGTTCGATGATGGCCTGGGTCTCGGGCAGGACGCCCGCGCCACTGTCGGCATCCGAGATGATGTTGATCACCAGGTCGGCCTTGCTGCGCAGCAGGGCGATGTCGTGCGGCTGGCCGGGCATCACGCAGTAGAAATGCGCGTCGTAGTCGGCGCCGCTCATCAGGTAATCGATGGGGGTGCTGCCTGCGCCCGGTGTGTCGAGCACCAGCACGCTGAAGTCCGCGGGCTTCTTCTTGGCCGGCCACGAAATGAGTGGGCGCAGGGCCATGGCGCGCTGGAACATCTCACGGCTGCGTTCGGCCGGACCGGTGACCAGCAGCACATTACCCAGGGCCACGAAGGCGTCCGGGTTGACCGGGTTGATGGTCACGGCCTTTTCCAGCAGGGACACGGCTTCGGGCAGATCGCGGCCCAACTGACCCATGGCGCGTCCCAGCTGGGTCAGGGCCAGATCGGAGTCGGGCTGGATCACCAGGGCCTGCCTGTAGGCGTGCAGGGCTTCGTCGAACTTTTGCAGCTCATACAGCGTCGCGCCCAGGTTCATCCAGGCTTCAAGGTAGTTGGGTGCCAGCGCCAGGGCCTGGCTGAAGCAGGCCAGGGCTTCCACGCCCTGCCCGGACTCGCGCAAGGCCGAGCCCAGGTTGTTGTGCATCAGCGCGGTCTGCGGGGCGAGTGCCACGCATTGGCGATGCAGGGCCACAGCCTCTTCAAAGCGACCCTGTCCAGCCAGCAGGATGCCCAGGTTGCCCATGGCCTCCAGGCAATCGGGCTTGACGGCCAGGGCCTTGCGGAAGGTCTTCTCGGCCAGTGCGGTCTGGCCATCGGATTGGTAGGCCAGGCCCAGGTCGCTGAAAGCATCGGCCTCTTGCGGCGCGAGGCGGGTCAGGGTGCTCAAGGCCTGAAGTGCTTCGGTGGTCTTGCCCATGCGCAGCAAGGCCTTGCCCCGCACGCGCCAGCCGAGCGGGTTGTGCGGGTAGTGTTTCGTCAAGGTGCGCGTGGTGGTTTCGAGCTGGCTCCACTCCTCGCTGGTGTAGAGCGCCACCAGCTCGTTGACCACTGCGGGCGGCATGACACCCTTGTTGCCGGAAGCAGGCTTGCCTTTATGGAAGACTGGGCGCATGGTGAGGTTCCTTGTTGGTGCTCGGGTACAGGGTTTGAATCAGGGCTTCGGTTCGATCCAGCAAAGCCAGGGCGCGCTGGATCACGGCCTCAGCGTGATCGCCGCGATGGGACACGGCTTCGACGATCAGGCGCGCGCTCACGCACAGGCGCAGCGCCGTGACGGGGACGCCTTGCCGGTGCCCGCAAGACACGGGCTGCCCCAACTGGCCACGCAGGGGCGGCAGAGCGAGGTCGGTCACCTGAGGCTCCGAAGAGACGCCGCCTTGCAGCAGCTGGTAGACCTCATGGGTTTGAGCAGGGCTCAGCGGCAGACGTTGCCCATCGGGTGTCGTTCGCCACAGCACGAAGGGGTAGATGGTTTGCCAGCTGTCCCACTCGCCCGGGATGGGGCGCACCAGCTCGGGAGTGGGCAGCAACTCGAAAGCGTCTGAGTGTGCCAGGTGCCGCTGGATGCAAGTGGCAAAGACCTTGAGGAAATGGCGGATGTGGGCATCCGGCAGCTGGCGAAAGGCGTGCAGCTCGCTCAGGCAGGCAGTCCAGCGCAGCAGCAGGCCAAAGTTGGCACGGGCGGGCAGCTGTGACGACGCGCGCCAGCCGACCGGCCATTCGGCCTGTGCGCAATACTGCCGCAGCCCTTCTGGCAGGGGCTGCTTGCTCAGCCTGATCGCATGGTCCGCGGGGATCAGCAAGGCGCCGCAAAAGGACGGGCCGGTGAGGAACTTGGAGCCAGTCATCGCGACCATGAAGCCGCTGTCCAGGTAGCTGCGCAGCGAGGCATTGGACAACCTGAACTGGCAGGCATCGACCAGGACGCTCAGGTGCTGGGGCCACTGCTGCCGCAGCGCCTGCATGAAGGACTGGGAGGGGACTTGCAAGCCTGTCTTGGAGATGTCCAGGCCGATGAGCAGCACCTTGCGTTGATTGAGTGCGGCACCGTCCACCAGGTGGGTAATGTGGCGTTCGACTTCATCTTGCGGACGGGGCTGGCCATCGGCCTGTCGGATGGGCAATTGCACGACCTGCACGGCATGCGCGCCGACATGGCCGCTGTTCAGCGGTGCGCCGATCTGGTGGCGGCGGCCTCCTGCGCTTTGCTCTGCGAAATGGTGTCCCGCCACGGCGTTCGCCACCCCGCTGCCGGTTTCGCAGCCGTCCATCATGATCACCAAGGGTGGCTGGGATGTGCCCTGACTCATCAGCTGGCTGGCGATCAGGTGCAGATCGGTGCCGGATGCTGCAAACAGCGTAGCCAGGCCTTTGATGTCTTGCAAGCCGCACCAGTTGAGCAACTTGTTGCGTACATCGTCCATGGCCTGGGCATAGGCCTTGGCGGCTGACGTGCGTGAGGGGCTGGCCAGCAATTGCCGGCGCATGGCCTCGGCGGCATCGAACGCATGGCTGGAGATCGACGTGGCGGTGGATGAGCCGAACTCGGCGCACAGGGGGTCGGGTTGGGGGCGGCAGCCGTATTTGTTGCTGCCCTTGACGGCGCAAAGGGCCAGGCGCTCGTCGCCTCCTTCGCACAGGAGGGCGGCCGTGCTGGGCAGTTGCTCGCGCCAGCTCATCGGGCGACCTCCTGAGTCGCCGTTGCGCTCAACAGGCGGGCACCTTGTGCCAGCACGGCCTGAACCAGCGTGTCGATGTCCTGGCGACGGGTGCGGTGGTTGACGATGGCGGCGCGTATCGCGAAGCGGCCGTCAACGGTGGTGGACGAGGGCGCGGCCAGGCCACTGAGTTGCACCGCGGTGACGATGTCGGCATTGAAGGCGTCGCGCTGGGCCTCGCTCATCGCGCTGTGGCCCCGATGACGCAAGCACACGATGTTCAGCGCCACAGGCGCGAGCAGCTCCAGCTCCGGTGTCTGTTCAACGCGCTCGCGCAGGTACTGGGCCAACTCGCAGGTGTGGTGAATCGCCTGCCCCAGGCCCTGCGTGCCGAAGGCCTTGAGCGTGAACCAGGTCTTGAGGGCCCGAAAGCCCCGTGACAGGTCCGGGCCGTAGTCGCAAGGCCAGAAGTCGCCGGCGCTGATGCCTTGGGTCTCGCGGCGCAGGTAGGCGGCGGGCGCGGCGAAGGTGTCGTGGTGCAGGGTGCCGTCGCGCACCAGCAGGAAGCCGGCGTCATAAGGCACCTGGCCCCATTTGTGGAAGTCGAAGGCGATGGAGTCAGCCCGGTCCAGCCCGCGCAGGCGCGGTGCGATCTGAGGCGAGAGCATGCCCAGCGCACCGAAGGCACCGTCCACGTGGAACCACATGCCTTGTTCACGAGCCAGTTGCGCGAGTGCGGCCAGGTCGTCGATCGAGCCGGTGTCCACCGAACCTGCCGTGCCGACGATCAGGAAAGGGTGCAGGCCAGCGCGGCGGTCCTGTTCGATGGCCTGGCGCAGCTCGTCGAGCTGGATCTCGTGGCGTGCATTGGTGCCGATGCGGCGAAGCCAGGTCTGGCCCTGGCCGCTGAGGTCCATGGCCTGGGCCACGCAGCCGTGGCTGGCGCGCGAGGTGTAGGCCGTCAGCCGGGGTTGATCGCCACCCAGGCCGTCCTGGCGCACGCCGTGGCCCAGTGCGGCGTTGCGGGCGATCAGCACGGCCATCAGGTTGGCCATGGAGGTGCCGGTGACGAACAGGCCGCTGGCGCTGCCCGGGAAGCCGAACAGCGTCTTCATCCATTCGGTGATCTGGCGTTCCACCAGGATGGGCATCTGGTTGCGTCCGCCCAGGTTGGCGTTCAGGCCGGCAGCCAGCATCTCGGCCAGCATGCCCACGGCCGTGCCACCACCTTGCACCCAGCCCATGAAGCCGGGGTGCGTGTTGCCCGCCGAAAACGGCAGGATGTGGTCTTTGAAGGTCTGGTGGATGGCCGACAAGGCCATGGGCTCGGTGGGCAGCGGCTCGCCTTGGATGGCGGCACGCGACGCGGGAGGCGCCTCGCGCCAGACTGGGCGGGCGCGGGTCTGCTCGGTGAAGTCGAGCATGTCGTCCAGCATCGCATGCGCCTGCTGCCGAAAACCTTGCCAATCGCTGGGATCCAACCCGTTTTCCTGATAGGCCACCGTCGCTCCTGTCGCACCGCGCCACAGAGGCCTGATTTTTCTCGTCCTGAGCAAAAACGGTCTGTGGAATTGGACCGGTTTCAAACGGTTTATCGCACCGGGTTATCCTGCATCCATGCCGAGCTATCCCCGTCCCATTTCTTCGAGATTGCCCCAGGTGGGCACCACCATCTTCACAGTGATGTCGGCGCTGGCGCAGCAGCACGGCGCGATCAACCTGTCGCAAGGTTTCCCCGATTTCGACGCGCCTGTCGACCTGCTGAGCCTGCTGGAGCAAGCCACGCGCTCAGGGCACAACCAGTACGCACCCATGGCGGGCGTGCCGGTGCTGCGCGAGGCCATCGCGGCCAAGGTGCAGGCGCTCTACGGCGCCAGCTATGACGTGGCCGACGAGATCACCGTCACCGCCGGGGCCACGCAAGCCATCTTCACGGCGGTGGCGGCCATGGTGTACAAGGGTGACGAGGTCATCGTCTTCACGCCGGTGTACGACAGCTACGGCCCTGCCGTCGAGCTGCAAGGCGGCAAGGTGGTCTACGCCGATCTGACGCTGCCCGACTACCGGCCCGAGTGGGCCAAGGTCAAGAAGCTGATCACGCGACGCACGCGCATGATCATCATCAACTCGCCGCACAACCCGACGGGCACGGTGTGGACGGCTGATGACATGGCCCAGCTCGAAGCCCTGGTGCGTGACACCGACATCGTCATCCTCAGCGACGAGGTCTACGAGCACATGGTGTTCGACCAGGCTCGCCACGAAAGCGTGCTGCGCTACCCGGGCCTGGCCGAACGCAGCTTCGTGGTCTCCAGCTTCGGCAAGACCTACCACATCACCGGCTGGAAGGTGGCCTACTGCCTGGCCCCCCGCGAGCTGATGGCCGAGTTCCGCAAGGTGCACCAATTCAATGTGTTCACGGTGCACACGCCATCGCAATATGCTCTGGCCGAGTTCCTGAAGCGGCCGGGCTGGTACGAGCAGCTCAAGGCGCTCTACCAGGGCAAGCGCGACATCTTCCGGCAGGCGCTCGGTGGTTCGCGCTTCGAGCTGCTGCCTTGCGAGGGCACCTACTTCCAGTGTGTGAAGTACGGTGCCATCAGCGAGGAGGGGGACCGTGCCTTTGTCGAACGCCTCACGCGCGAACATGGCGTGGCGGCCATCCCCGTGTCGGCCTTCTACCCCAATGGCGACGACCATGGCGTGATCCGCTTTTGCTTTGCCAAGTCGGCGGCCACGCTGGAGAAGGCCTTGGCGCGCTTAATCAATTTGTGAGGGCGCTTGTGGCCTCGCGGCCACGCCGGGGCTTGATCCAGGCACAAGACACGTCATGGCGACGCAATCCGTTACATCGATTGCCGGGGCGCCGAGGCGTGTGGGCGAACGGGCCCTTCACAATGGACAGCACACCTAGCAAGCCATCAAAGCCACGTCAGGGACGTCGTCAAGAACATGAGATCTGCCTGCCATCTCGCTGCCGCCTGTGTTGGGGTGGCCGTCGCCTTCAGCGGTACCGCCCAGGCTGCTGCGCAGAAGTTTTGCGTGTTCGACTTCCTCGGTGCCTCGGGCGACATGTTCAACCTGGCCAAGGACTATGCCGTGGCCATGCAGCGCCATGGCGTCGACTTCGAGCTCAAGGGCTTCACCAACGAAGGGCTGGCGGCCGAGGAGTTCCGCAAGGGCAACTGCGACGCCCTGGTGGCCACGGCCTTTCGCACGCGGCAGTTCAACTCGGTGGCCGCCTCTATCGACTCGCTGGGCTCGACCACCATCCTGCGCGAGGGCAAAGTCGACATGGCCGGCACCTACGAGGTCCTGCGCAAGCTGATCCAGACTTATGCCGCGCCCTCGCCCCAGGTCACCAAGCTGATGACGCAGGGCGACTACGAGGTCGGTGGCATCGCGCCGGCCGGGGCGGCCTACCCCTTTCTCAATGACCGGCGTCTGAGCTCGGTGGACGCGCTGGCCGGCAAACGCATAGCAGCCTTTGACTATGACAAGGCACAGGCCGCGATGATCCAGCGCATCCACGCCATCCCAGTGTCGGCCGACATCTCGAACTTCCACCTCAAGTTCAACAGCGGGCAACTCGACATGATGGCTGCGCCCACCATGGCCTACAAGCCGCTGGAGCTGCAAAAGGGCATGGGCAGCAAGGGTGGCGTGGCACGCTTTCCCATCCTGATCGTGTCCTACCAGATGATCTTCAATCGCACGAAGTTCCCCGAGGGCTTCGGCGAGAAGTCGCGCGAGTTCTGGATGAGCCAGTTCGACCGCGTGCTGCAGATCATCCGCACGGCCGACTCGACCATCCCACCGCTGGCCTGGATCGACATCGAGCCCGAAGACGCCGTCAAGTACACCCTGATGCTGCGCGAGTCGCGTGTGCAGCTGGCGCAGCAAGGGCTGTATGACAAGCGCGGCTTGAAGGTCATCAAGCGCGTACGCTGCCACGTGAACGCGGCTGACCCGGAATGCGCGACCAAGTCCGAGGAAGACTGGAAGTAGGCCTGACGGTTTCGGTGTCCAGACGGTCAGGTACTCAGGGCGTTCAAGGCTTGCAGCACGGAGGCGGCGCTCGGTAGCTCCACGCTGCGCCAGCGCAGCTTCAGGTTGGTGTCGAGCACCAGGATCTGGGTGCTGTGACGATCGGCGGGTGGCCGCGGTGACTGGCCATTGAAGATGCCAAGCAGTGCATCGAGATCGGTGGTGGACGGCCGTGCCGCCAGCCAGGTGGGCCCGGCGCCAAACTGCCCAAGCCACTTGGACAAGGCGGCCGGCGTGTCGGCCAGCGGGTCGATGCTCATCGACAGCAGGCTCACGCGGCTGGCACGCTCACCGAGTTGCCTGGGCAGGGCTTCTTGAATGGCCGCGAACAAGGCCCCTTGCAAGGGGCACAGGGCGCTGCACCCCGTGAACATGAGCTGCATGGCCACGGTGCGGCCTTTGAGCAGGCCCGACAGCTTGGTGGTCTGCCCCCAGTGCGTGCTTACCTGCCAGTCCGGCAGCGACACGGGCGGGTCGATCACACCTGCGTTGCCGTGCGCGTGTGCCTCACCCAGCCACGGCCCGCATGCTGCGGCCAGGGCCATGTGCTGGATGACATTTCGGCGCTTCATGGTTGCGGCTTGGCATGGGCCCGGGGCGCCGTGAGGTAGTGCCACAAGGCCTGGCATTGCGCGTCGGCGATGTCGAACTGGGGCATGGCCTGGGCGATGACGATGTCGCTTGGCGCCACGCTGGTGCGCAGCACACGGCAGAAGCTGCCCTCAGCGTAAGCGGTGGCCGGGCCACCATGACGGGGCTGGCTGGTGAGCAGGAATGCCGCGTCCAGTACGGGGCCCAGGCTCTGCGCAGCCAGCCGGCCGTCCTGCTTGTCTGGCGCTCTGACAAGGTGACAGTTCACGCAGCGGGTGGCCACAGGGGGCAGTGCGATGTCCTGGTTGCGAAGGTGCGCAGGCAAGGGCTGCTGGCCGGTGAACAAGGCCTGCCCATCTGGTGCGTCGGGATGGCCTGGGGCTGGCTGTTGGGCCAGGCCCGCCTGGCCAAGTAAGCCCACCAGCGCCACACAAGCGGCCAGCCCGAATCGCCGCATCGCTTACTGCACCTGCACCGTGTAAGCCGTGCTGGGCACGCCATTGGCATTGAGCGCGAACAGCATGTAGTAGCCCGGCACGAGCACGCCCTTGTCGGCAGGCAAGCTCAGGGCATAGCTGTTCGTGCCCGTCGTGCTGAAGCTCACCGGCACACGGCGCTGCTCGTTGTTGACCGAGTGCGTGACCGAGGACAGGCGCATCAGTGCAAAGCGGCTCACGGCCTGGGTCGACGTCACGTTGAGCGTGCCGCCGGCCACGGCGTTGCCGCTGACCGCCGTGATGCGAGGGCGCAGGGCTTCGGTGCCATCCGGGTTGAGCAGATAAGGCGGCGTCAGCATCTGTACATCGGGGTGGTTGGTCGAACAGCTGCCGCACAGGCCGCCTCCACCCGAGAGCACGCGCCCATCGTTGAGCAGCAGGCCGATGCTGTGATAGGTGCGCGGTTTGGCGATGGCCGTCAGCGGCAGGAAGGTTTCGGTGCGCGGGCTCCACAACTCGGCCACCAGCGGGGCCTGGTCGTCCGTGAAAGGCTGGGGCTTGGCCTGGCCGCCCACCACCACGACTTCGCCATTGGGCAGCGCCACGCTGTTGTGGTATGCCCGGGCATAGGCCATGGACGCGAGCTTGCGGGTGCTGACCGTCCCGTTGTTGTAGTCGATGAGGTAGGCACCATTGCGGGCCATGGTGGCTGCGGCATCGTTGGAGTAGTTGACCGCCCCGCCCACCGCCAGCACCTTGCGCACATCGAACAGCACGGCATTGCCGTTCATGGCGTGGTCGTCGTCACCGCGGTTGCCGACGTTGGTGAAGGTGCCCGCACCAGCCGTGTCGATCCAGTGCATCTGCTTGCTGGGGCCGGCATGGAAGACACGACCGCCGCTGTCTGCCAGCAGCCACGCGTGGTTGTCGGCGCGGTAAAGGCCCTGGGCGTCGTTGGTGACGATGGGGTCGGTGCCGATACCCAGTGCGCGCCAACCGGAGGCCGACCAGACCTCGCCGATCTTGCCGCCCGTGCCACCACTCCAAGAGCCACCGATGGTGAACACCTCACCCGTGGACAGGGTGACCGCCCCCTGGTAGCCGCGAGGCACGTTCATGGGCGCGGCGGCCGACCATGTGGCCGTGCGCGGGTCGTACAGGCTGGTCTTGCTGCTGCTGGAGCCGCCGGTCACATGAATGCGGCCGTCAGGCAGGTTGGCGATGCCGGGGCAGAACATGTCGTGACCGGTGTTGGACACCAGCACCTCGGTGGCGTTGCCCGTGATGGGGTCGAGCGTCGAGGTGTAGGTCTTGCCGTTGTCGCCGCCAAAGCTCAGGCGGTCATAGGCGGACCACAGCAGCACCTTGCCGTTGGGCAGGTTGGCTGCGGCGGCCGGGATGATGGTGATGGTCTGCAAGGGTGACCAGCGCGAGGCCGTCACCGCCGCCCCATCGCGTTGCCAGGTCTGAGCCAGGCTGCCGTCGCAGGTCTGTTGAACGATACGGGCGCCGTTTTGCGTGCTGCTACCTTCGACGCTCAGGCACAGGCCACTGGCTTGCCCGACCCAGGCATAGCCTTGGCCCTGGGCGCGAGGCGCAAAACGCTGACCTGTGCTGCTGTTGCAGGTGGCCTGTGTAAGCGCACTGCCATTGCCGTTGCTGCTGGCAGTGAGGCATTTGCCGCTGTGCTGCACACGCCATTCATAGCTGCCATCAACCTGAGGGCGCAATTGCCAGGCCTGGTTGGTGCCGCCATGGCAGGCCCACTGGATGATGGCGCTGCCGTCGGCCGTGGAGGCGCCATACACGTCCATGCATTGGCCGTCGAAGGCCGAATATTCGGGGGCATTCATCCACATGCCCGCTGCCAGCGACCAGGTCTGGGCCGCGCTGCCATCGCAATCGCGCTCGACCACATTGGCTCCTGATGCCGCACTCGCAGGGGCCAGGCACATGCCGCTGTAAGAGGCCACGATCGCATGGCCTCCATTTTGCGCCCGCAGCACATAGCGCTGGTTGCTGCCGCCATGGCAGTTCCAGCCCAGCACGGGCGTGCCGCTGGTTTTGCTGGCGCCTGAGATGTCCATGCACTGCGAGCTCGACGCGGAGACGAACTCCAGCCAGTCGCCGCCTGGACGCATCTGCCAATTTTGAGCGGTGCGCCCCGACGTGCAGGTCTGCACCGTGATGTTGCCGTTGGCCGCGCCAGCTTGAATGCACAGATTGGTGTTGGCCAGCGTCAGCGTGCCTGCCGTGCCATTGGCGACAGTGGCATGCGCACCAGTGCCGCACAGGCCCAGCAACAGCACGGTCGCAGCCAGTTTGGCAGTGCTCGGTGTGGTGGATCCCCTGAATGGATTGTTTGTATGGCGCATGGCGAGTCAAGTTGGGCGCGGTGTGCCGCAGGAGCGCGCAGTATGGTCTGCGCGTGCAGAGGCGCACAACCACCTGATCAGGTGATGCCGTCCTGCTCAGTGAAACCCGGGGGCCGATCCCGCCCGATCTGGCGGGACAATGCGGCCCGTCGTTTTATGTTTCCCTGTTTGGGGTCGCAGGGGTGCATGCACGACGACTTCCCTTGAATCGGGGCCCTGCGCTTCCCTGTGCATGGTAGGGGCTGCTGATAATCAACGATCCATGTCGTCAAGGTGGCGTATGTCTCAAAGAAACAAAGCGGGGGCAAAGCACGGCAGACTCGGACACTGGCTGGTGGGGTCTGTCTTGGCGCTTCTGGCCGGCACGGCATCGGCGGGCCAGAAGCTTTGCGTGTTCGATTTCCTTGGCACCTCGGGCGATGCCTTCGGCATGTCCAAGGATTACGCCCTGGCCATGCAGCGCTACGGCGTGGATGTCGAGCTCAAGGCCTATACCAACGAGGCTGTGGCCACCGAGGACTTCCGCACCGGCGTGTGCGATGCCTTCATCGCCACGGCCTTTCGCACGCGGCAGTTCAACCCGGTGGCGGCGTCCATCGACTCTCTGGGCGCCACGACCATCCTGCGCAACGGCACCATCGACATGCAGGGCACCTACGAGGTCCTGCGCAAGCTGATCCAGACCTATGCCACGCCCTCGCCGCTGGTGGCCAAGCTCATGGTGCAGGGCGACTACGAAGTCGGCGGCATCATCCCCATCGGGCCGGCTTATCCCTTCCTGAACGACCGCAAGCTGGGCTCCGTGGAGGCCCTGGCTGGCAAGCGGATCGCGGCGTTTGATTACGACAAGGCGCAGGCCGTGATGATCCAGCGCATTGGTGCGCAGCCTGTGTCGGCCGACGTGTCCAACCTGCACACCAAGTTCAACAACGGGCTGGTGGACATGATTGCCGTGCCCACGCTGGCCTACAAGCCTCTGGAGCTGCAAAAGGGGCTGGGCACCAAGGGTGGCGTGGGGCGCTTTCCACTCATGGTGGTGACCTACCAGTCGATCTTTCGGCGCAGCAAGTTCCCTGAAGGATTTGGCGATGCTTCACGCGCCTATTGGCTCAGCCAGTTCGACCGCGCCCTGCAGCTCATCAAGACGGGTGATGCGTCCATCCCGCCTGCGCAGTGGATCGAGATCAGCCCCGAAGACGCGTTCAAGTACACGCTGATGCTGCGCGAGGCCCGCATCGCCATCGCGCAGCAAGGGCTGTATGACAAGCGGGGCCTGAAAGTGCTCAAGCGCATCCGCTGCCATGTCAACCCGGTGGATCAGGAGTGCACGACCAAGGCCGAGGAGGAGTGGCGCTGAGCGAGTGGGTCAGGCCACACCACGTGCGGTACTCAACTGCCCGATGACAGGCTGACTTGGCTCAGCGAGTTGGCTTTGGCTGCGTCGAACAGCCACAGGCTGTCAGACGACCAGATCGGGGCGTCGGCGCCGCCAGTCTGCGATGACGAACTCAGCAAGCCCAAGGTGGTGCTGCGCGAGAGGGTGTTCGTGAGCTGCCAGGTCGGGCTGGTGCTGCCCGTACCCGACAGGCTCAGGTTGGCGCCAGCAACCACTTGATAGCTATTGACGTTGCTGGCGTTGCAGGCTGTGGTGGCATCGCACCAGACCAGATGGGTGCCGGCGGTTTCGCCAGACAGGGTGGTGGTGGCGCTGTGCACGGTCGTGATCACGCGCGCATGATCGGCGCCGCTGACACTGGTCGGTGCGGTCTCCGGCTTGGAGGCGTTGAAGCGCATCAGCTTGACGTCATTGGCGCCGGCAGACGCAGCGCTGAGCACAACCACGTCGCCATTAACAGCCTCGATCTTGGGCAGCGTGTTGCCAGCCCAAGTCACGCTGGTGACGGCATTGGCGCTCAGGGGATTCTTGTCGACCACACTCAAACCAAAGCTGTCGTCGCTGTTGCGGGTGATCAGCACCAAGGCCGACGTGCTCATGGCGCTGCTGGCTTGCACGATGGCGCTGGCCGGCAAGGCACTGGTCAAGACGGATGCGGCCACATTGGGCTTGAGCACTTTGACCGAGCTGCCATCCACCACATAAGTGGCTTGCCCATCGGTGTGAACAAAGGGCACGTCGGCGTTGGCCAAGGCGGTCACCACGCTGGTCTGCAGGGTGGGTGTCCCGCTGGCCCAGCTCAGTACCTGCACGTCCTGGCCGACGCGGACGTAGATCTGGTTGCTGCTGCCGGCCACTCGCCCAAAGAAAGACACCGTGGGCACGACGAGCTTGCTCGTGTCGTTGATGTCGTGAACCGCAGCGATGGTGCCATTGACCACGTCGGTCTGGCCGCCTGTGCTGGCCGAGATGGCCACCAGCTTGGTCGATATCGTGTTGCCGTTGCCGTCATTGGTTCGCACGCTGGCGATGACGTTGACCAGCTTGCCGCTGCTGTCGCGTTGCGTATCGATCAGGCGAATCTCTTGCGAGCTGTTTCCCACGACGGTGGCGGCCGTGGCGTCACTGGCATCGGACGACGCGAGCTTGACCTCGTTGTCTGAGGCCGTATCGCATTGCCCATCGGTGCCCGCCGTGTTGATCAGCAGCCAGCTTTTGGTAGCGCTGGCGTCCTTGGGGATCACCTTGATCAGGCCGCAGGCCTGACTCTCGGACGACACCTGCTGGCCGTTGCCTGGGCTGGCCGGTTTGCTCAGGCCCAGTGCGTAGACCTTGCCGCCGTTGGTGTAGTAGAGGACGACATCGTTGCCAGCTTGTGTGCTCAGGCCGTCGCTAGACACCGTGAAGGCCTGCGCCGCCATCTGGGTTGAGCTGGTATCGACTGCCACGCTTTTGAGCAAGGTGCCCGTGCTCGGGTCGACCAGGTTGATTTGCTGACCGGTGAAGTTGCCGCTGCCGTCCATGACATTGGTCGACGCATAGAGGTAGTTGGCGGCGCTGTTGTTCTCGCTGCTGGGGTTGCCAACGCTGCTGGGCGATGCACCGCTTGCCGGACCATTGGTCGTGTCGTCCATGCAAGCAGTCAGCAAAACGCCGGTGGCCAGCAAAGTCAGCAGGCTGGATGAGGCGCGCGATGTCAAACGACGTGATGCCATGTCTTGTCTCCTCGGTATGTGTCTGTGGACCAGTGGTGTCACCGATGCGTCGGTGAGGCGTGCCATGCGCAAGGCCCGCCCTCCAGCGACATCAAGGAGAGCCGACAAGATCGTGACAAACATCACAAATATGGCCAAGGCCATTCTGGCCAGTCATGTCCGGATCGCCTCTTCGGACTTGCCCTGATCTGGGGCATGAGGCTGTAACCAGATGCGAGCAAGACCCGGGCACATGTGACCCGTGGCACACAGGTGGGGCCAAAAGGCGTCAGGCGGAAGCCGGGGTCAAGTGGCTGGCGGGGGCGGACAAGTCAGGTGGCGGCCTGGTCGGCACGATCAGGGCTCGTCGAGATTCGACGTTGTGTTTGACTTCCGGAGACAAGCTATGGCCGCACGCGGCAAAGGTGGCAGCAAGGGGCTGCAATTGAGTTTCATGATCCACGCGATGGTGTACGCGCTGGTGATGGTGGGCCTGTGGCGCATCAATACCAGCACGAGCAGCCAGTTCGACTGGGCCGGCATCGTGGCCTGGGGCTGGGGCATTGGCCTGGCCGCACACGGCATGGTGTGGCTGGTGTTCGGGCGTGGCGGCAGCGGTCGGCGCGCGGCCTGAGATCGTCTTCAGGTGCGGCCGTACAGGCGCGCTGCGTGCAGGCCCAGGCCGGTGGCCACCGAGGCCAGGCGGTCACCACGCACGGCCTTGGCATCGGGGAAGGCGGCTTCCAGCTGATCGGTCAGGCGCTGCAGGCCGGTGGAGCCGCCGGTGAAGTACAGGGCCCTGATGTCGCTGGGCTGGATGCCGGCTTGCGCCACCGTGTCGCGTGCGCAGGCCACGATGCGGCCCAGGTCGGCGCCCAGGGCCTTGTCCACCTGCGCATGACCCAAGGGGCTGTGCAGGCCCGCTTCGATCAGCGTGAGGTCGATGTCCGTGTCGCCGCCTTGCGAGACCGTGATCTTGGCCTGCTCGGCGCGCCCGACGAGCGCATGGCCCAGGCGCTGCTGCACCACCTTCATCAGGCGCTGGTGCTGGGCGGGGTCGCCATAGAAGTCCGTCATGTTGCGCAGCTCGGCCGTGCGTTGGGGCTGGTAGACCGTGTTGATGAGATGCCAGGTGGCCAGGTCGAAGTAGACGCGGCTGGGCACGGGGCGCGGCTCGGCACCCTTGATGCTCGGCCCGAAGCCGCCATAGCCCAGCGGCGGCATGATGCTGGCCAGCGAGATGTGGCGGTCGAAGTCAGTACCGGCAATGTGCACGCCGTGGTTGGCGAGGATGTCGTCGCGGCGGTCCAGCCGTTTGGCGCGTTGCGGGCCCACGCGCACCACCGAGAAGTCAGACGTACCGCCGCCGATGTCGGCCACCAGCACCAGCTCTTCCTGGCTGATGTGCTGCTCGTAGTCGAAGGCCGCGGCGATCGGCTCGAACTGAAAGGACACGTCCTTGAAGCCCACCGCGCGGGCAGCGGCCTCAAGGGAGGCTTGTGCGGCGGCATCGCGCTCGGGCTCGCCGTCCACAAAGAACACGGGGCGGCCCATCACGACCTGGTCCAGCGCGCGGCCGCCAGCCTGCTCGGCCAGGCTGCGCAAGTGGCGCAGGTAGCCGGTGATCACATCGAGGTACTTCACGCCGAAGCCGTGGCCGACCTCGGTGGTCTGGTCCACCAGCGCGGTGCCCAGGATGCTCTTCATGGAGCGCATCAGCCGGCCTTCGTAGCCGTCGATGTAGGCCTGCACGGCGGCGCGGCCGAAGGTGCGCGGCAAGTTGTCGTCGAAGCTGGTGCCGCGCCAGGTGCCGGGCGGCAGGTCGTCGGCGTCCGTGCAGTAGAAGACGGCCGTGGGCATGGTCAGGTGCTCGCCTTCCAGCGGAACGAGGCGCATGCTGGGGCCGGCGGCTTGGGTGGCCTGCATGATGGCGATCGCCGAATTGGAGGTGCCGAAGTCGATGGCGCAATAGCTCATGGGCGGAGGGCGATCAGTGGAGGAGACAAACGTACTGCAAGCACAGTGGGAACAAGGAAAAGGGGCGCGATTGTAGGCGTGATGCGGGTCGACTACTGCTCGCGGAACTCGCCGGGCGTCGCGCCGGCCCAGCGCCGGAAGGCATGGATGAAGGCGGCCGACTCGGCATAGCCGATCTGCGTGGCGATGTCCTCGATGGGCAGGGTGGTGTTCTTGAGCAAATAGCGGGCCTTGGCGTAGCGGGCCTCGGCCAGCAGGTCGCGGAAGCTGCGGCCGTCTTCACTGAGCTGGCGGCGCAGGCTGCGCTCGGACATGTCGAAGGACTTGGCCACTTCTTCGGCCGAGGGGAAGTGGCCGTTGAACATGCCCAGGTGGTTGAGCACGCGGTCGGCCAGCGTGTCGGTGGTGGCTTCCTGCAGTTTGAGCTGCTGGTCGCACATGGTGCGGTACATCGCGTGCGCATTCGGGTCGGCCGTGGGCAGCTTGGTCTGCAGGTACTCATTGCGCATCCAGAAGCGCGCCTCGTGCTCGCCCCAGCGCACGGGGCAGCCGAAATGCTCCTCGTAGGCGGCGGCCTCGGGTGGCTTGGGATAGGGCATGTCCAGGCGCTCGGGGCGCAGGCTCAGGCCCATGGTGGCCTGCATGTCCTTGAGCATCTTGTAGGTACCCGAGACCTCGCCGTCCACCCGGAGGCGAAAGGCCTTGTGCGGCATCATCATTGGGTCCAGGATCAGTGCGCTCAGGCGTTCGCCGGGCTCCAGGCGCAGCGTGCCATAGAGGTAGGTCAGGCGCTGGTAGCGGATGCCCGTCTGCATGGCCTCGTAGGCGGTCGCGCAGGTCATCAGCAGCATCACGAGCGGGCCATAGCCAGCCAGGCCGAAGAAGCTGCCCATCTTCAGGCCGATGAGCGGGTTGGACAGGGTCTCGGCCCAGTCGGCGTAGATGCGCAGCTCGCGGGCGCGCTCGATGCGCGTGGTGGGGTCGAGCTTGTCCATCGACAAGCCGTGGCGCTGCAAGACGGGTTCGGGGTCCTCGCCCAGTTGCTTGAGGCCCTGGACCATGTAGATCAAACCCAGGATGGAACGCGTGGTCATGCTGCGTTAGGCATTGCCTTAGGGGTCAAGCGTCGGCGCGGCGCCCCTTCAATGGCAGGGGTCTGGCCGAAAAAATCAATTGGAAGCCGAATTTAGCATGGTCTGTCCACGAGTGGGTGCACACCATGGCCACCGCGCACACCGGATAAGCCGGATCGCGTCAGACATCACATGAACCAGAGACAAAAAGGCCCCAGCATGTCCCACTCCCAAGCCACCGCATCAGCGTCCAGGAACCCCTTCGTCCGCCAGGTGGAGGTGCTCATCACGGGCGCCGGCTTCGGTGGTATCTGCATGGCCGTGCAGTTGCGCAAGGCGGGCATCGACGACATCGTGATCTTGGAGAAGGCCGCCGAGCCCGGTGGCGCCTGGCGTGACAACCACTACCCCGGCGCGGCCTGCGACGTGCAGTCGCACATGTATTCGTACTCGTTTGCCACCAAGCCGGACTGGTCGCGCCGTTATGCGCCCTGGCACGAGATCAAGCAGTACATCTTCGATGTGATCGACCGCTTCAGGCTGATGCCCATGATCCGCTGCCAGCAGGAGGTGGTGGGCGCGCACTTCGACGAAAGCAGCGGCCGCTGGATCATCAAGACGGCTGCAGGCGAAACCTACCGGGCCCGTTACTGGGTGCTGGCCTCGGGCCCGCTGCATGTGCCCGCCATCCCCGACATCAAGGGCCTGGCCGACTTCACGGGCAAGGTCATGCACTCGGCCCAGTGGGACCATGGCTACGACCTCAAGGGCAAGACCGTGGTGTCGATCGGCACAGGTGGCAGTGCCATCCAGTACGCGCCCGAGATCGCCAAGCAGGTCAAGCAGCTCTACATCTACCAGCGCTCGCCGGCCTGGGTGGTGCCGCGCGATGACCGTGCCTACTCCGGGTGCGCCAAGGCCATCTTCAGCATGTTCCCGCTCGTGCGCACCCTGCACCGCTGGCAGCACTACTGGACCAACGAGATGCGCGTGTGGCCCATCTTCCACCCCAGGCTGGGTTCGCGCGTCGAACACCTGCTGAGCACCAGGTTCATCGGCCGCGTGGTGCAGGACCCGGCCGTGCGCGCCAAGCTCACGCCCGACTACCGCCTGGGCTGCAAGCGCATCCTCATCTCCAACAAGTGGTACCGCATGTTCAACCGGCCCAATGTGGAGCTGGTGACCGATGCGATCAAGGAGATCACGCCCACAGGTATCGTCACCAAGGATGGGCAGGAGCGCCAGGCCGACTGCATCATCCTGGGCACGGGCTTCGTGGTCGACCCACGCATCTACATGAAGCACTTCGAGCTCGTGGGCCGCGGCGGCCGCACCCTGGCCGAAGACTGGCAGACTAGTGTTGTGTCCTGCAAATAACTGGCATTAATCTTGAATGCCATGCGGTATCTTGGGAACGGAGATACCGCGATGAGAACAGGCCGACCAAAGACC
>RXJQ01000073.1 GCA_003963115.1 Burkholderiales bacterium | reverse complement strand
GCTGTGCTCAACACCAACGATGTGCGTGCGATCAGCACCGCCAACGTCGCCGCGCTCACCAGCGACCAGATCGTGGCGATGAACTCCGCCCAGGCCGGTGCGCTGACCACCGCTCAGATCGGTGCGCTCAACACCGCCCAGGCCGCCGCCATCGAGACGGGTGACCTGGCTGGCCTGAACACCGCTGCGATCCGCGCCTTCACCACGGCCGCCATCAACGCGCTGACCACCGACCAGATTGCCAACCTCAACACCCAGCAGGTCAACGCCTTGTCGACCGCTCAGGTGACTGCACTGGGCACCAACCAGATCGCCGCCATCGAGACGGCCGACCTGGCCGCGATGAACACTGCCCAGATCGCCGTGTTCAACACCGCTCAGATCAATGCGCTGAGCACCGCGCAGATCGGGGTGCTGGGCACCACCGCGGTCCGTGCGCTCAACACCAACGATGTGGCCGCGCTGACCACCGACCAGATCGTGGCCTTGAACTCGGCCCAGGTCGGTGCCCTGAGCACCACGCAGATCGGCGCACTCAACACAGCGCAAGCCTCGTCCATCGAGACCGGTGACCTGGCTGGCCTGAACACCGCCGCGATCCGCGCCTTCACCACGGCCGCCATCAACGCGCTGACCACCGACCAGATTGCTGCGCTCAACACCCAGCAGGCCAACGCCCTGTCGACCACCCAGGTCGGCGCGCTGAGCACCACCCAGGTCGGTGCGATCGGTACCACCGATCTGGCCGCCATGAGCACCGCCCAGGTCGCCGCCTTCAACACGGCCCAGGTCGTGGCACTGAGCACCACCCAGATCGTAGCGCTCAACACCGGCGATGTACGTGCCCTCAACACGGTCAATGTGGCTGCGCTGACGACCGACCAGATCGTGGCACTTAACTCGGCCGCCTTCGCTGCCCTGACCACTGCCCAGGTCGGCGCGCTGAACACCGCCCAGGTGGCTGCGATCGAGACGGGTGACCTGGCCGGCTTCAACACGGCCGACATCCGCGCTCTGAGCACAGCTGCCGTGGCGGTGCTGGACACCAACCAGATCGCCGCGCTCAACACGCAGCAGGTCAATGCCCTGGGTACGGCACAAGTCGCTGCATTGACCACTACTCAGATCGGCGCCATCGAGACCACCGATCTGGCCGCGATGAACACCGCGCAGATCGCTGTCCTGAACACGGCGCAGGTCGTGGCCATCAGCACCAGCCAGCTGGGTGCACTGGGCTCCACCGCGATCCGCGCGCTCAACACGGCCGACACCGCCGCGCTGACCACGGACCAGATCGCTGCCTTGACATCGGCCCAGATCGGCTACCTGACCACGACCCAGATAGGTGCGCTGAACACCAACCAGGTCGCCGCGATCGAGACATCCGATCTGGCGGGCCTCAACACGGCAGACATCCGCGCATTCAGCACCGCAGCCGTTGCGGCGCTGACCACCGACCAGATCGTGGCACTCAACACGGCCCATGCCGCCTCGTTCACGACCACACAGATTGCCGCGTTCAACACGGCCCAGATCGCCGCATTCGAGACCACGGACCTCAAGGCCTTTACGACGGCTGAGGTCCAGGCCTTCAACACCGCCGATGTGGCTGCGCTGACCACCGACCACATCGTCGCCTTGACCAGCGCCCACTTCGTGGCCATGGGCACCGCGGACATCGCCGCGCTGACCACGGCGCACATCGTCGCGATCGAAACGGCCGATCTGCACGCCTTCACCACGGCCCAGATCGCCGCGCTGCATACCGACGTGATCGCCGCCCTGGATACAGCCCACATCGTCGCCCTGACGACGACGGACATCCACGCACTGAACACGGCTCAGTTCGCGGCGATCGCCACCGACAGCATCGCGGCAATGACCACGGCGCAGTTCCACGAGTTCTCGACAGCCCAGATCCAGGCGATGACCACCAATCAGATTGCGGCTATCGAGACAGCGGACTTCGCGGCATGGAACATCACGCAGGCCGCCGCCTTGACAACCACGCAAGTGGCCGCCATGAGCACGGATCAAGTCAATGCCTTGGTGGCATCGACGCCAATCGTCCTGGACCTCAATGACACTGGCATCCACACGGTCTCTGCCGCGCAAGGCAACAACTTCGACCTGAACGCCACGGGAAGTTCAGCGCAGCACGGCTGGGTTGGCGCCGGCACAGGCCTGCTGGCCATCGACCTCAACCATGACGGCAAGATCAACGATGGCACCGAGCTGTTCGGCTCGGCCACCATGATCGACGGCCACAGGGCCGGCAACGGCTACAACGCCCTGCTGGCACTGGACAGCAACCACGACGGCAAGATCACCGCCGCCGACGCCCACTTCAAGGACCTCAGGGTCTGGGTCGACGCCAACGGCAACGGGGTCTCCGATGGCGGCGAGCTCAAGGACCTGTCCAGCCTGGGCATCATCGAGCTGGATCTCAACGCCCACGCCTCCACGCAGATGAACAACGGCAACCTGCTGGGCCTCATCTCCGGCTACAAGACGGCTGACGGCAAGACCCACGAGATGGCCGACGTCTGGTTCGCCAAGGATCAGACCACGACCAGCAGCACCGACGCAGCGACCCATACGGCCACCACAACGGCCGCTGCCACGACGGACGTCACCCAGCATGCCCCTGCGGCCACGGATGCGGTCAACGCAGCGGGCACCACCACGGCTTCGGCGACAGACCATGCCGCTGCAACGTCCGCGAACGTGACGACAACAGCCTCTGCCGAGCACGCCGCCACGGGTGCCACGTCGAGTTTGGGTGTGAGCGCAGGTGACCTGCTGGCTCATCCGGGTGACAACTTGCTGGCAGGCCATGCATCCGCAACGACGTCGTCAACGCCGGATGTGCAGGCTTCCGCCGCCGTTGTTCACACGACCGATGTGCACCTGGTCACGGTCGATCACACCCAACTCTTGGATGACAAGCAAAACAACCCGCTTATCTAAGTTTTGTAAAGACAGCCCTTCAGTAACCATCGTGGGTAGCCGATAAAGGCACGAAGGACCAGCGATGAAGCGCTCCGCAGTTGCGGTCCATAAAGCCGGACCTCCGCGGGGCGCTTTTTTTTCGCCCACGACACAAGCTGATCGCATTGGATTCAAAGGAATCGACCATGTCCTCACTCATTCCTAAGTTCACGACCACCCAGATCGCTGCACTTTCTACGCAGTCCATTGCGACGCTGACAACCGATGATTGGGCGTCATTCAACACGGCTCAAATCGCCGCGCTGACAACGGTCCAGGTTCCGGCCATCCAAACCTCGGATTTCAGGGCGCTCACGACGGCGGCCTTTGCGGCTTTGGACTCCAACCAGTTCGCAGCACTCACATCTCTGCAGATAGGCGTGTTGACGACGACGCAAGCAGGTGTGATGACCACGCTGCAAGCCGCTGCGCTCGTAACAAGTGACATCGGTAGCCTGTCGACCGCAGCCGTGCGTGCACTGAGCACCGCTGCAACAGCTGCCTTCGACACCAATCAGATTTCTGCGCTGAACTCCAGTCAGGTTGCGTCCCTCTTGACCACACAGGTGGCCGCGCTGGGAACCAGCCAGGTTGGCGCCATTGACACGACCGATCTGCGCGCCATGTCAACGGCTCAGATCGCCGCATTCAACACGGCTCACGTTGCCGCACTGGACTCCAACCAGGCAGCCGCACTGAGCACGGCCCAGATCAAGGCCTTCAACACAGCCAACATCGCCGCGCTAGGCACCAACGACATTGGCGCACTCAGCACCGCCGACGTGGCCGTGCTGGGCACTGACCAGATAGCCGCGCTGAACACGAATCAGATCGTGGCACTCAGCAGTCTGCATGCATCCGTGCTGAGTTCTGCCCAGGTAGGCGCGCTCAATACGGCGCAGGCCAATGCCCTGGAAACCTCGGATCTCGCGGCCGTCAGCACGACGGCCGTTCGCGCTTTGAGCACCGCCGCATCAGCCGCGCTCACCACCGACCAGATCGCTGCGCTGACCTCCAGTCAGATCGGCGCGATGACGTCGGCCCAGTTCGGCGCACTGAACACCGCGCAGATTGCCGCCATCGAAACCACTGACATTTCGGCCATCACAACAGTCAATGTACGTGCCATTACCACTGCGGGTATCGCTGCGCTGGGTACAGACCAAATCCAGGCACTGTCGTCTACTCAAGTCGCAGCACTGAGCTCCAGCCAGTTTGGAGCGCTCAATACTGCCGAAATCGCTGCGCTGCAAAGCAACGATTTTGCTGCGCTGAACTCGACTCAGATCGGAGCATTGAACACAGCTCAGGCTGCGGCCATCAGCACCACAGGCATTGGACAGCTGTCGACCACGGCTCTGCGTGCCTTGAGTACTGCGGACGTCAACGCGCTGGATACGAGTCAAATCAGTGCTTTGACATCGACCCAATTGGCTGCGCTGAGCACTGCGCAAACCTCCGCGCTTAACACCGCTCAGGTGGCTGTGCTGTCCACCGTGGACGCCCAGGCTCTGAACTCGGCCCAGGTCGCCGCGTTCAACACCGCCCAGGCTGCGGCTCTGACCACTG
>RXJQ01000088.1 GCA_003963115.1 Burkholderiales bacterium | reverse complement strand
CAGCGGCAAATGCGCCAAGTGATGAACTTCACTGACCTCGACCACACCGATGTCCGCCAACGCAAAAATGCGGCGGCTTCTTCAGCGTATCCCTAGTGCAGCAAACACCTCGTCGGAATAGCGCTTTCAACTTGCATCATGGCTAACTGCGTGCAATCCGCCTCCGCCATTGAGAACGATCCTGGCATAGTCGCTCATGTGCCACTAATAGCTTCTGAAAACATCTTCGGAGAATTCCTATGACGAATGCACCGAAGCGGTGTAACGGTTACACCGCCGATCCACAGAAGACTGAAGCGCTACTCAAGACCTTGGAACAAGGCAATCAGGAAGTGAGAGGAGGTAAGGTACAAATTCTGACCCATGTGGTTAACTGCCTCAAACAAAGTGCTGTACGCGGACGAGGGCTAGAAGAACTTAAAGCAGCGCTTCTGGCTGGAGCGGCGTCAGAACGAGGCCGACATGTGGATGAACACTTGAGCGAACTTCGATCAAGGGTGAGAGAACACAGGAAAGAAGAGGGTAACAGTTAGTCGCAGAGTACTGGCCATTCCTGTCTCATCATGCTCGGTCCTCTGCCGATATGAAGCGGCATCCCTTCACATGAAGCGCAGACCCGCCCGCCGTTTCGAGGCGTCCGATGGATCAGACAAACAGACGAACGGCAGGTTCAGTCGGAAGCGGACATCCAAGGCAACTGCTGACACCCCGAGAGACGGCTTCGCAGCGTCAGGAGCCGGTCGTTGCCGACAAGCCTGCTCACGGTAAGCATTGGCAAGCTGACACTCGGTCCCGGCCGCCGTTACGGGCTTGAACGGCCGCTATGCGAGACACAGCTGACCAAGAGTTGCGATTGGGCGGATCCGCTGCTTGAACGACTGCTTACCCGCCGTGCGAACTAACGGTGTCGACCCATTGCAGCCGCACACCAAGTCGTTGCGTGCGTCAGCAAGGTGCACAAAGCCGAAGACGGTGCCGGCGCAGTGGCAAGATCCCCGTTGAAACAGATTGGGCAAAGCGGGTGCGAAACCCCCTTGCGAAGGGTCGCGATGTCAATCTTATCGGAGCAACAATAAACGCATAGCGACTGGCTCCTGTCCCGAACGCTGCCACAACCGGCGCAAATGACCGCTGCGCCAACGGCTCCCAGTCGGAACTCAGATTGACAATGCATGCACACGCGATCCGTAGGAGGCAATTTCTTGAGGCGTTTATGGTCTGCGGGCGTCTGCACGGCACTGCCTCGATTGATGATCAAGTTCAAGAATTCTTTGCTCTTTTCAATCCATGCATTTTGCAGTTCAACCGCATCTCGGAGATGGCCAAGCAACGAGAGAGCTCGGGCCGTTGAGTAGGCGAGATGCGCATTATTCGGATGTTCGGTTTGAGCAGCCTTCAGTAACACTAGTGCCGCCTCTACGAACCAATGATTGATGAGGATACAGGCCGCGCTTTCGAGCTGACGCGCTGACCAATCAGCGCCCGCCCTCGAGCGCCCCACTAGAGATGAGAACCGCAAATGGTTAACTGCTGATAGTGGTGAGGATAGTCCGTCGAACGCGTGCCCGACGATATGGTGAATACGGGGCAGCCATGACGCCCGATTGAAGCGCAGCAATGGCGAACCGTATTCGATCACGCGGTGATAGTCATCAGAGTGATCGATTTCAAAGAGAAGACAAACCGCTCGATAGCGGATAGGCGGGGACAGACGCACGTCTAAGCGCGGGAGAATTTCTGTCTTTATACCGTCGCGGACCATGTCCAGTTTGCCTTCTGCGAGTGCGAACCGCAGCAGTGCCAGCAGGAATTCAGGGATCGCTAGCCAGCTTTGAGGATGGTCATTGAGCAGCGTGCCTTTCAGCATTGGCAAGTCATCCAGGGCAGCGGAATCAATTGTCTCGAGTAGTTCGATGAGTTTCGTTTCCTCGTGCTCGTTGAGCTCAAAACCCTCGTATTTGGGAAAGAACTGCGCGAGCCGATTCCAGTCTCGATCTCTCAGGTCGATTACATCCACGCCCTTGAATGCCCAATCCGATTGGCCCGGCTGAGGCGGATCCGCCGAGCACATCCAGATAACTGTCGCCTTAGCTCGTCCCGCAGCGTATAGGAGTCTCATCTTCTGCTGCTCTTCAAACAGCCATCTGCGCGTGACCTGTAGATCTTCCGAAAGGTATTCATCGTGGACAAGCATGGCGAAGACATGGGCTTCCGCCGTGCGGGCGATGTAGTGGGCGACGGAAACGTCGGGAGACTCAGACTGTTGAACTTCGTCTTCATCAAAGAGCACGTTGTAGTTCAGACCACGCAGTTGATCGGCAATCCGCTTAGCGTCGTCAATGTGTCCCTGTGAAGCACGTCGATACGAGATAAAGACCCGCGGCGGATAGCCATCCAATCTAGGTCGCTGACTCAATTCCGCAAATCTTGACTCGAAAGCTTCGAAATCCACGTTGAATGCGACCGGTGAAGGTCTATCGCTCGATTCCGGCATACACAATCCTTCTGCTCGCTTATATGCTTAAAGTTATTCCTTGATACATAGCAGCGTACAACAGTCCAACACCGGCCGCCCCTCTGTCATGGACTTGAGCTGAGTGCTCACGATCTCGCGCCGCAACGTCGCCTGCAATTATTTGCTCTGGGAAAGCTGCAGTCCCAGGACAACGACTTCTTGGTCCTATCGATCGCCACAGATCTCGCCAAGACATATTGGCCGGGGCAGGCCATCGCGACCGACCTCCTGAATTACACTCAAAAGCTACAAGGGCACGACGAAAAAAGATGTGTTCGTCGAAAAGGCGGCGGGCTGGGTGACTCTTGACGACTTCAGGCAGCCGACCTTCAGTTGGCACAAGTACTCGGCGTGAGAGACCCGACTCCGGCAGGTAGCCATACATTAAGGCAGAAGGTTGGAAGAACATGACACCTGAACATCAGATCGAAGCGTTCATTAAGGAGTTCGTCAAGGACTTGGAGCAGGACGCCGTCGCAGTCTTTGCGGGCGCGGGAATGTCTAAAGGCTCAGGATACGTCGACTGGCCGGAACTGCTCCGTGACGTCGCCGCGGAACTCGGGCTGAAGATCGAACTTGAGCACGATCTCATCTCGCTAGCCCAGTTCCATGTCAACCATCGCAAGAACAGTGACGGTCTCGCAAAGAGGATTCTTCAAGAGTTTTCCGAGCAAGCGGAGCCCTCGCCGGCACATGAGATCTTGGCAAGGTTGCCCATTCACACCTATTGGACGACCAACTACGATACGCTGATCGAAGACGCGCTGCGGAAGGCTTACCGTGTTCCGGACGTCAAGCACAGGAACGACGATCTAACGATCACCAGGCCTAAGCGAGATGCCGTCGTCTACAAGATGCATGGCGACGTCAGCGCTCCGAAGGATGCGGTCCTATACAAAGAGCAGTACGAAACCTACTACGCGACCCACGCGCCGTTTGTCTCTGCATTGGGCGGTGACTTGGTCGCAAAGACGTTCCTCTTCATCGGTTTCAGCTTCACTGACCCGAACCTTGACTACGTTCTTAGCCGGTTGCACGTCTTCAACAACAAGAAGAGAAATCACTACTGCATCATGCGTGAGGTGCAAAGAGAGGCCTCAGACGACGATGAATTGTTCGCGTACAGGCAGAGGAAGCAAGCGTTCCGCATCGATGATCTCAAACGCTTCGGCATCCAGACGCTACTGGTTGATGAATACGCCGACATCCCGAGGCTGCTAGAACGCATCGAGATGCGGTTCCGAAAGAAGACCGTGTTCGTGTCTGGCAGCGCTGAGGAGTACGGTTCTTGGCCACGTCAGGACGCATTGAATTTCGCCCACGCCCTAGCTGAGGAAAGCGTCAAAGCGGATTTGCGAGTGGTCAACGGCTTTGGTTGGGGCATTGGTAGCTCCGTCATCAATGGGGCGCTAGAGGCAATCTATCGCAACCCAATGCGCTACTCGGAAGACCAACTGGTCGTTCGGCCATTCCCGCAGCATGGGGCGAACTTGCCAGCACTGTGGGAGGAATATCGGCAACGGATGATCTCGTTGGCAGGGATTGCTATCTTTGTTTTTGGCAACAAGCAGGATGCGTCAGGCGCGATCGTCGATGCGCAAGGAGTCAGGCGGGAATTCGAGATCGCAATCGAAAGAGGGCTCGTACCGATTCCGGTGGCCGCGACCGGCTACATGGCCAAGCAGCTTTGGGACGAGGTGATGGCCGATCCAGCTAAGTTCTATCCCGGAATGGACTGGATCGTGCCTCACATCAGAGGCCTCGAATCTCGGGATCCGAGCGATGCCGACCTGGTCAAGCGTGTCGTCACCATCATCAAAACACCAAATAGATGAGCCGGCGCAGGGTCAGGTTCACGAGAAAAAGCCGCCAAACTGCGTCCACGGATTGCCTTGGCAAACGTGGTGGTAAGGGCGTCAAAGTTCGTACACAAAGGGGAGTCCGAAATGGCACGTAGAGTTTTTTTCAGTTTTCACTACTCACGCGATGTGCGTAAGCGTCCAGCAAAGTCATCTTGCCTGATGGCCGCTGAGATAGGAGCCTAGTGTCCGCTTCATTTCTTAGCGGACACATGCACACTTCGACCCT
>RXJQ01000080.1 GCA_003963115.1 Burkholderiales bacterium | reverse complement strand
CTGCCAACCGTTCAAATGGACTGCTACCGCTGATTCGATCCTGGAGAAGCTACACCGACTTTGCTCACGTATCAGCGGGACGGGACACTAGTGCAGGGCGACATCGAGTCCAAACGTGACCTGATGGCGAAGTACGTGACGCTCAAGGCCTGTGAGAAGTCAGGGGGCCACACGGCGTGACCTGTTCAGCGACGATGACAAGAAGGCTTACCTGTTGGATGGGCCTGTGCTGGCCGTGGAGAAGCTCAGCAAGTAGGCCAAGCAGGTGCGTGCCGAGGGCTGGAAGTGGGTGGATGTGCGGGCGCGCTATGGCCGTAACGAGTACACCGGCCACACCGAGTTGCGCAAAACCCGGCGTGAGCCCACCAAGCAGGAGGCCACAGCCTCGGCCGCCCCATTCCTCAGCGCTGAGACGGGCAACCGCGTGATTACTCTCCGCCGCAACTGCCTCTGCCGCGCTCCTGAATTGGTGGGCATGGCACCGTGCCGTAGGAGCAGTAGACGCAGCAGTCGCCAGCTTTAGGCTTGAGCACCGCGTGGCACTGTTCGCACTCGTAGTACCACTGGCAAGCGTCCGTTGGCATAGTCTCGGTCTTGGTGTGGCCGCACTTGGGGCAGGTCAGCGTCGATTCCAGCGTCACCGTATTCACTTTGCACTCCCAGCAGCGGTTGATGGGTAAACAGCTTCCTTGGCTTCGTGGCTGTCCAGATTCACGTCGGTCTTGCTGACGCCCGATACCTTGGTCAGCACCTTCTTGACCGTGATCGGGCAGATTGCGCAGATCATGCTTGGTGCGGACAGGGTGACGATTTGGGTCGCTGCCAAAAGCGACGAGGCGAAGACGGCAAATGTGGCCAATGCTACGAGCTTCGTATGCGTCCGGTGAAGGCATCTTGAGCACCCAAGCCTGAACCGTAAAGATAGTGTCCACCAAGAGGACAAGTGGACACTATGCAAAGCACTCCAACGAAGCGCACCCGGCGCAACCACGCGCCAGATCTCAAGCGTGAGGTGATCCTGGCCTGCCAACAACCTGGCGCCTCGGTGGCCGGCGTGGCGCTGGCGCATGGCCTCAATGCCAACCTTGTACGTCGCTGGCTTCGAGACGGCCAAGGAACAACGGGTGTGGTTGCCGTTGGTTGCCAACCATCAAGCGCCTTCATTGAGGTGCCGATGGCTCGCGCCAGTACGCCCGCCTGCGAGCCCATCCGCCTGGAGCTTCGTCGGGGCGCCAGCAGCGTGAGCCTGCAGTGGCCTGCCACAGCTGCCGCCGAGTGCGGCGCCTGGCTGCGCGAGTGGCTGCGATGAGACGAGGCCGCCGACATGATCCGCATCGATGCACTGTGGCTGGCCACGTCACCTCTGGACATGCGCGCCGGGCCAGACAAGGCCCTGGGGCGAGTGGTCGAGGTCTTTGGTGCCGCACGCCTGCACCACGCCTACCTGTTCGCCAACCAGCGCGGTACGCGCATGAAGGTGCTGGTGCATGACGGCCAGGGTCTGTGGCTGCTGGCGCGGCGCCTGCACCAAGGCAGGTTCGTTTGGCCGCAGGACGGCCTGGCTGCACACATCGAACTCAACCCGGCGCAGTGGCATGCCTTGATCATGGGCCTGCCCTGGCAGAGGCTGCAGGCCGATGGGGCCATCCGGGTGGTGTGATGGCGCACTGGCTCACCTGTTCATCGGGCGGCTGGATGCCATTGCCCACTGTGGCGCAATCCCTCAAGCCTGCGATGGCCAACAAGCCCGATGGCAGTGATGATGACGGCCATGGTCATCGATCCTCAGCAACTACAGCACATGGACGCGCAGCAGCTGTGCGCCCTGGCCGAGGGCTTGATGGTCAAGCTGATGGACAAGGATCAGGAGATCCACTTCAAGCAGACCAAGATCGACCTGCTCACGCACGAGATCGCCCGCTACAAGCGCCTGCAGTTCGCAGCCAAGAGCGAGAAGCTGCACGCCGACCAGCGCAGCCTGCTCGACGAGACCTTGGATGCCGACCTGGCCGCATTGGAGGCCGAACTCCAGGCGCTGAGCCCCGCACCCGCCGGGCCAGCAGGCAGCGACGACACCGCCGACACACCCAAGGCCAAGCCCCGTCGCACGGCGCTGCCCGCACACCTGCCACGCGTGGAGATCGCTCACGAGCCCCAGAGCACCGCCTGTGGCTGCGGCTGGCAGATGAAGCGCATTGGCGAAGACGTCAGCGAGAAGCTGGACTACACGCCCGGCACCTTCACAGTGGAGCGCCATGTGCGCGGCAAGTGGGCCTGCGTGGCCTGCCAGAAGCTGGTTCAGGCCCCGGTGCCTGCACAGATCATCGACAAGGGCATCCCCACTTCGAACCTGCTGGCCAACGTGTTGGTGGCCAAGTACGGCGACCACCTGCCGCTGTACCGACTCGAAGAGATCTATGCCCGAGAGGGCGTGCCGTTGCCACGCTCGACACTGGCGCAGCGGGTGGGCCAGTGCGGCGCACAACTGCAGCCCTTGGTCGATGCGCTCAAGGCAGAGATGCTGACCCACACGGTGCTGCACGCCGACGAGACGCCGGTGGAGATGCTCAAGCCAGGCACCGGCAAGACACACCGCGCCTACCTGTGGGCCTACAGCCCAGGCGCGTTCGAGACCATGAAGGCCGTGGTCTACGACTTTGCAGAAAGCCGCAGCGGCGAACATGCGCGGGCCTTCCTGGGCGACTGGCGTGGCAGCCTGATCTGCGACGACTACGGCGGCTACAAGGCCAGCTTCGCCAAGGGCATCACCGAGGTGGGCTGCATGGCGCACGCGCGGCGCAAGTTCTTCGAGCTGAATGCCAATGGAACCAGTCAGATCGCGGGTCAGGCCCTGCAGACCATCGCTCTGCTGTATGACATCGAGCGAGAAACTCAAGAGCTCAGCGCCGAGGATCGCCAGGCCATCCGCCAGGACAAGTCACGGCGCATCGCCGATGCGCTGCACGGCTGGATGCTGGCGCAGCGCAGTCAGGTGGCCAATGGAGGCGCCACGGCCAAAGCGCTGGACTACAGCCTCAAGCGCTGGCAGGCGCTCAAGCGCTTCATCGACGACGGCAGGCTGCCCATCGACAACAACTGGATCGAGAACCAGATGCGGCCCATTGCCATTGGACGTAAGAACTGGCTGTTTGCGGGCTCGTTGCTGGCAGGCCAGCGCGCGGCCGCGATCATGAGCCTGATCCAGTCGGCAAAGCTCAATGGGCACGATCCGCATGCCTATTTGCGTGACGTGCTGCGGCGGCTGTCGACGCACAAGGCCAGTCAGATTGGTGATCTCTTGCCGCATCGGTGGGCGCCTGGGCAACTTCGGCAAAATATCAGCGCATGAAGAACATCGAAGCACTGATCGCCGATGGCGGTGACATCACCATTGGCGCGATCCATCCCATCGAGTGTGTGGCAACCGCAGCAGATGCCAGCAATGCTGTAGCCATGCTCGTTCGCCGCGACGGCGAAACGCTGAATGCCTTGCTCAAGCGACTCGACAAGGCCATCGGCAGGTTCTATGAACACGATGAGATCATCGACGAGGTCAACGGCAGCTGACGCCCCCCTGCTCGTCAAGATGGGTTCGCCAGACGCATACCGAGCTTCTACATGACAATCTTTGATCTTACCAAGACGCCAAAAACAGTGCAGCAAGCGCGGCACCGAAGAAGATGGGCCGATCGGGTTCGAGCCGAGTTAGATTGCCAATCCATGTCCCGGAGACTTCACGCGTGATAGGCACCAAAGGCCCAATGCAGCAAGTTGAGGCGAGGATGGCCAGTCTTCCCTTGGCGCCGCAGGCACTGCGGGCAGCCGAATGATCTGTGGTCTAGTCAGTCGGTGTCTAGCTTCCGTGCCGCCAAAATGAAGCCACGATCAGTGCAACAGCGCCGCTCGTGATCGCGACGTCGGCGATGTTGAACGCTGGCCAGTGCATGCCACGCAAGTGAAAGTCCAGGTAGTCGACGACCTGGCCGCGTGCGACGCGGTCAAAGCCATTCCCGATGGCACCGCCTAAGATCAGGCTGTACGCCAGGGCCTCAAGACGGCGCACCGGCTTGGTCAGCATCCAGGCCAACCATATTGACGCCCCCAGTGCGATCGCAAGGAAGAACCAGCGCTGCCATCCTCCGGCGCCTGCCAGAAAGCTAAAAGCGGCGCCCGGGTTCAGAACATGGACCAGATTGAAAAACGGTGTCACTTCAAGTGACCAGCCCAGCGGCGTGGTCAGATCGATGAGACTCTTAGTGGCTTGGTCGATTGCAAGCACGATGAACGCCACGGAATACCAATAGGTTTTGCGATTCGGATACGTCATTACTACTTTTCAATTTTGAAGATATCGATGCCTAGCACCACATGTGGCGGCGTGCATTGCAGCTTGAAGGGGCATACGGCTGCGCGAATAGCCAGGTGTCAAAAGCGCGTAACCAGATCTCCAGCACACCCACATGGCAACTAGCATGTTGGTCCAGTCGGCTTGGGCGGATGACACGTCGCCCGAAGGCCAAGCCAGCGCTCATCGCCTGTACCCCGAGACGAAGAACTTGCCGTCAAACAACCGCGCCAACGGACCGGCGGTCACCACGCACGCCCAGCCCAAGGCGAAACCCGCCAACACATCCGCCGGAAAATGGGCTCCCAAAAGCAACACGCGACCAACCCACCGCCACCGCGAATACGAGTAGAGTGAGCCTTGCAGGCCACCCCAAGAGTGGCCACATCGCTGCCGCCAGTACAGCAACATAGGTCGCATGCCCGCTCGGCAGCGTGTAGCGGCTGACGGGCGTACCCACGACCCGAAAGACCGCCTCACCCAGGGCGGTCCATGGTCGGGGGAAGGCGAAGGCCTCTTTGGCTGCGGCGCCGACCGACAGGGCTGTTCCGAGAACAAGCAAAAACCTGATCAAAGCCCTCTTGACCCGCAATGATTCGTCGCCTGACTGGCGGCGAATCCACAGCAGCAGCATCGCTGCGACAGCAGGTGCACCCCAATAGCTGCCCAGCCAAGTCAGCGACTCAGGCAACCAGAGCCAAGCATCTGGCACGGCGCCGTTGATGGACAGGAAGAGGTCCACGTTGGCATCGCCCCAATCGTACAGCCAGTGCCTGAGCATGCCCATAGAGGAGGCTGTTGTCTCCATGCGGCTCAGGCCGTTTTTGCCTTGAGCAGCCTCAGGCCGTTGAAAACCACCAGCAGACTCGCCCCCATGTCGGCGAACACAGCCATCCACAGTGTGGCCATCCCCATCAAAGCAAGAGCCATAAACACGGCCTTGATCCCCAGCGCGACCACAATGTTCTGTTTTAGGATCGCACCGGTTTTTCGGCTTAGACGGATGAACTCCGGAATCTTGCGTAGATCGTCATCCATCAGAGCAACATCGGCTGTTTCGATCGCGGTGTCGGTGCCAGCCGCACCCATGGCAAAGCCAATGCTGGACTTGGCCAATGCGGGCGCGTCGTTAATGCCGTCACCAACCATGCCGACTGTGCCGTGCGCGGACAACTCAGCATCTATAGCCGCGAGTTTGTCCTCCGGCAACAGGCTGCCACGGGCATCGTCGATGCCAACATTCTTGGCAATCACGTTCGCGGTTTGCTGGTTGTCGCCGGTAAGCATTACGGTGCGTACACCCATGTCATGCAACTCGCCGATGGCCTGCCTGCTGGTCTCGCGCACCGTGTCCGCCACACCGATCACGGCCAGGACCGCCGACGGACTGGCGATGGTGATCGCGGTCTTGCCTTCGGACTCAAGCTTTTTCAGTGCAGCCTCGGCTGTCTCGTCACGTATCCTTAGTTCCTGCATCAACCTTGGGTTACCCAGGTAATACCACTGATCAGCGATGCGGCCCTTGACGCCCCGACCTGCGATCGCCTCAAAGTCAACGACCTCGCTCAGGTCGTGGCCGAGTTTCACTTTCCAGTGAGCGACCACAGCACCGGAGACCGGATGGTCAGAGCGGGTCGCCAGGCTCGCAGCCAGTTGCAATGCATCACGCTCTTGCGTGCCGAGGCTCACTACGTCGGTCACGACGGGCTTGCCCTGGGTGATTGTTCCAGTCTTGTCCAAAGCAAGCGCCTTGAGCTGTCGGCCCTGTTCAAGATAAGCACCTCCCTTGATCAGGATGCCGCGACGTGCGGCTGCGGCCAAGCCGCTGACCACGGTCACCGGCGTGGAGATGACCAAGGCGCAGGGACAGGCTATCACCAGCAAGACCAGTGCCTTGTAAATCCAATCCATCCACGCCGCACCGGAGAACAGCGGTGGCACCAACATAACGGCCAACGCCACGGCAAAGACGGCCGGCGTATAGATGCGGGCGAACTGGTCGACGAAGCGCTGTGTCGGTGCGCGGCTGCCTTGTGCTTCCTCAACGGCTTTGATGATGCGGGCCAATGTGGAACGCGTGGCCTCCGCCGTGACCTTGTAAACAAATGAGCCGGTTTCGTTGATGGTCCCGGCAAAAACCGTGTCGCCGACGGTTTTCGCCACGGGAATGCTTTCGCCGGTGATTGGTGCCTGGTTGACGGAAGACTGACCGCTTTCCAGCACGCCGTCCAGGGGGATGCGCTCCCCGGGTCGAATCCGCACGCTCTCCCCAAGCGCCACTGTCTTGGCTGGGACTTCCTGCCAGCTACCATCCGGCTGCTGTACCGTCGCCTTCTCCGGCGCCATCGCGAGCAATCCGCGAATCGCGTTGCGCGCGCGGTCTAGGGACAGCACTTCGATGACCTCGGCCAACGCGAACAGGAACATCACCATGGCAGCCTCGGGCCATTGCCCGATCAGGATCGCTCCCGTCACGGCGATGGACATGAGCGCATTCATGTTCAGGGTGCCGCTCTTGAGGGCGATCCAGCCCTTCTTATAAGTGGGCCAGCCACCCGTGGCGATTGACAGCAGAACCAGTACGATGACGGGCCAGGCGTGGTCCTGGCCAGAGCTGAAAACGATGGCTTCGGCCACCGACGCACTGACACCCGCCACTGCCATCAATGCCCACTGGCGCCGGCTCACCGAAGGCTTGGGGGCCTCCTCGATCGGCAGCGCATGGTTCATGTCGGGCACAGCCTTCATGCCGATCGAATGCAGTGCCGCCTCCACCTCTGACGCGGGCAGGGAATGGGCCACCGTCAGCTTGCGCTGCATGAGATTGAATTCGAGACCCTGTACACCTGCCATGTGCTGCAGTTTTTCGCGGATCAACCCTTCCTCGGTCGGGCAGTCCATGTTTTCGATGTGGTAGACGCTTTGCTGCGCGCTTCCCGGTGCAGACGTCGCCGACTCCGACGGCGGCAGGCCGATGTCCTTGAGCGCACGCACGATGGACTCGGTGGACGGCAGCGTGTGGTTCACCGTCAGCTTGCGCTGCATCAGGTTGAAATCCATCGCGGCAACGCCAGGCAGGTTGCCCAGCCGCTTGCGAATCAGCCCCTCTTCCGTAGGGCAATCCATTTTCTCGATTCGGAAGGTGTCCGTGCGGGTGGCTGATGCAATGCCCGTCATCTTCTGGGTGACTGGCTCAGGGGCTATTACCGGCGTGTCGTCGCTGGGCGGCATGCCCAGTTCTGTGAGGGCCTGCAGGATCGAGCTCGTGTCCGCCAGTCGGTGCGATACCGTGAGGCTGCGCTGCGGCAGCTCGAACTCCAGGCTCTCCACGCCCGCGATGGTTCCCAGTCGCTCGCGTACCTGCCGCTCCTCATTCACGCAGTCCATCTTCGGAATGTGGAAGTGTGAGCGGGTCACAGGCAGGTCGGTTGGAGGCGCGACCGCCGGCATGCCAATGGACGCAAGTGCATCGGTGACGGTTGCGACATCGGGCAAGCCATGGTGGACGGTCAGGATGCGTTGCTTGAGGTCGAACTCCAGCTCGTCGATACCCTGCATCTGCGCGAAGCGTTCTCGGATCAGCGCCACCTCGTTGTGGCAATCCATCTTGGGCACATGGAACTGATCGGTGCGTGTCGCGCGCCCTTGCAGTGCCGGAGGCATACCCAATTCGACCAGCGCCGCCATCACCGGCTCCAGATCCTGCAGCCGGTGCGAGACGGTGAGGTTGTGCTGTGCCAGGTCGAACGCCAGGGATTCCACACCGGCGATCTCCCCCAGGCGCTGGCGAATCTGCCGCTCCTCACTCGGACAGTCCATCTGTTCTATGTAAAAGATGGTGTTCGTTACCGGCTGGGCGCTGCCAAACAGTGGGTCATTGGACAGGGTTTCGCACGCGGCTGTGCCACACGAGACATTGTTTGGGGTCATTGCTTTCACTCCGTTTTCCTGAATTATTCCAAATGTGCACCTTGAAGTCGCTACAGTGTCAAGCACAAATCGGCGTGTTGGCACCGCAGGACTGGATTCCCCCTCTAGGAAGTCGTTGATAGCTTCGTAGGCGAAGCTCGATGCGGCATCGTCCGCACAGGGGAAATTAGCGAGAGGACTGTCGGAAATGTCAGTTCGAACTGAGGCCGTCATGCGCAATCAGGGCAAACTGATTCAACGCAACCCATGGCTGAAAGTGCAGGATGGAGACTGGGCTAATGTGATCCACGCATGGCCGTGCCCGCAGGAACGAACTGCGCATGCGCGACGACGCAACGGGCAGACTTCCCAAGGAAGTACTGGATATGAAGCTATCAACCTTCAATGCCGTGCTGGTTGCTGCTGCCGTGACGGGCCAGCCAGCTCTGGCCCAGTCGCCGAAGGCTGCAGACAAGACCTCTCAGACGCAGCCCGCAGTATCGAGCCCGGCTGAATTCGACAAGCAACTTGCGCCAGCGCTGGATGACCCAGCCGCTAGCGCCCGCAACTAGATAACGACGCAGCTCGGTACAATCCTGAGAACCAACATATCCGCTTGGGTAGCCTACACGTAGTCGGCCATCAAGCTGGCGATCCCGTCGCAGTTGACCCACTTTCAGCTTGAGGGGCAAGAGGCCGAGACAGGGTTACCTCACCTAAGCGTAAATGGGGCTGCTAGACGGCCTGACGCGCCCAGGAATGACACACATATGACACACATCGTCACTGAAGCCTGTATCAATTGCAAGTACACGGCCTGTGTCGGTGTGTGCCCGGTAGATGCGTTTCGCGAGGGCACGAACTTTCTGGCCATCGACCCGGACGACTGCATCGACTGCGCCTTATGCGTTTCGGAGTGTCCGGTGGAGGCTATCTGCGCGGAGGCGAACCTGCCGGCAGACCAACTCGACTTCTTGAGCGTCAATGCGGAACTGTCGGCTACGTGGCCTGCCATCACACGGGAGAAGCTCGAGTTGCCGCAGGCCGCTTATTGGGCAACCGTGAAGCACAAGCGTCACCTGCTGCAAAGACAAGGGGGCGCTGTCCAAACCGACGACAGGGATTCATCGCGCGCAACGAGCCCAGACGTACCGCCCGATGGCGCTGCGTCAACTCCCCGCGACGAATCGACATAGTGCCACTGGCCTTGCCGAGTTCCGTACTTGATCTCTTGTTCTGGCAAGAAGGGATCAGTTCGGACGCCAGATTGACTAGGATGTTGGTTTGTTATCGTCCTTGCCGCTCGACTCGGCGCTGGACAATTTCTCCTGCAACTTGAACACCCGCTCGCTCGCCAGTACCAGCACGGTTATGGCGGCGCATGCGATGCCAATCACGTACATTCCTGTTCCTATGGCGACGCCAACTGAGCCCACGGCCCAGACGCCTGCGGCGGTCGTGAGACCATGAATCTGGCCATGCGTATCCTTAAGAATCATCCCTGCTCCCAGAAAACCTAGCCCGGTCACGACCCCGGACGCCAGACGGAAGGGGTCCGCACCCGGAAAGGCGGTGACCGAAATCACCGAAAAGGCTGCCGCACCCAAAGCCACCAGCGCATGGGTGCGCTCTCCCGCCGGCTGACCCGCAAATTCCCGTTCCAGGCCGATCAGGTAGCCCAGCACCGATGCCAAGAGAAGTCGGCCTGTCGGTTCAATATCTGAGATATTCATACTAGGCGTAGCCTTCCAGATTTATCGAGTTGACCAACGCGAAGCGATCCCTTCATACAAATTGCCTGCGGAAACGGCGGATTCCGAATGAGAAGATTAGTATTCCCAGTATACCTATGGCCAATACCGAGTCCCACAGCGAGTCGAGGCCGGCGCCCTTCAGTAGGATGCCGTAACTGGCGTCAATGTAATGGCGCAACGGAGAGGCCAGGGTCGCCAGACGGAGCCAGGTCGGCATCGCCTCGGGTGGCGTCCATGTGCCGGAGAGTAGGATGATTGGCGCCAGAATGAGCAGGCTTAGGAGGCCAACCTGGGCAAGGTTGCGCGCGATGGTGGCGGCGAACAGGCCCAATCCGGCGTTGGCAAAAATGTAAAGGGTGGTGACGACGTAGAAGAGCGGCAAACTGCCCCGCATCGGCACCTGAAACACCAGACCCAAGACCCCGAACAGTGCCAAACTCATGCAGAACAATATCACCGCCGTCATCGCGAGTACCTTGGGAAACATGATCTGGAAGGGCGAAAGCGGCGACACCATTAGCTGTTCAATTGTTCCCCGCTCCTTCTCCCTCACCATCGCGGCTGCCGGCAACAGGATGGAAAAAAGCGTGATCGCCTCCAGCATTTCCGAGATGGGCATGAACCACGTGTCTTTTTCATTGGGGTTGAACCAGACGCGTTGATCGTCAATGACGACGGGCACCTCTTCCAGGCTGCCGCTGGACAATCCTTCTCTTACGAGGATCTTTTCCAGCCCGAACTGACCAACAATCCTTGCCGCATAGCTGGTGGCGAGAAAGGCTTGGGCCGACTGCGTGGCGTCAACCTGCATCAGCACGGAGGCGGACTCGCCTTTGAGCAGCCTTTCTTGAAAGCCAGTGGGAATGTCGAGCGCTACCATCACCTCACCACGGTCAAGCAGGCCGATCGCCTCCCGCGAACTGTCGACTTCACCATCCAGACGAAAATAGGGCGGGCGGAAGCGGTGAATCAGTTCTCGCGAGGCGGCGCTGTGGTCGCCATCCTGCACCACCATAGCGGCGCGGTTCAGTTGCAGGCTGACGCTGGAACCCTGCAGGTAGATGTTCACCGTAAAAACGAAGACCATGAACGAAAGCAGGATAGGGTCACGCAGCAACTGCTGCACTTCCTTGGCGGTCATGACCCACAGCCTGCGCCACCACACAGCAGCCTGAGCCCTGTTCACGTGTGCTTTCATGTCTTAGGTCTCTTGTGGAATAAAAGATAACCTGCGACATATAGGGCCAAGGTGTAGCCGGCCAAGACCAGCAGATCCACCCAGAGGACTTCCAGACCGACGCCCTTGAGGAAGCTGCCCACGACAATATTGGTGTAATACATGGCGGGCAGCAAACGCGCCTCGATGCCGCCTTCTCCTGAAAGCGACTCTACTGGCATCAGAAAACCGGAATACTCCATGGCGGGGACCATCGTCAGGATCACGGTAATCAGTGTCGCCGCCAGTTGGGTCCTGACCAGAAGGGAGACCAGCAGGCCGATGCCGGTGGTGCAGGTCACAAACAGTACGGAGGCGAGGAAGAAGAACAAAGGATGACCCTTGAACGGGGCGCCGAAGACCTGGGTCGCCAGAAACCAGAGCACAAGCACGTTGACGACAGAGATGGCGACGTAGGGCGCGAGCTTTCCCAGCAGAAACTCCCCGCGGCTGACGGTCGAAGCGTAGATGTTATAGATCGATCCGGTTTCCTTCTCGCGAACGATACCCACCGCCGTCAACAATGGCGGTACGAATATCATCACCAGCATAATCAACTTGGGGGCGAGCGACCAGATGCTCTTGACGCTCTGGTTATAAAGGTAGCGCACCTCCAGCCGCACCGGCTGCACCCGCTCACGCGCCTGATCAAGCGGCAGCCCGCGTAGCCGCGAAACGTGATGCGCCAGCATCTCCATGCTGAAATTGCTGTTGATGGCAGCGACATAGCCCTTGGTGGTCTGGGTGCGAGAAGGGATAGTGCCGTCGATGAGCGTCTGCACGTGGGCGGCGCGGCCGGCCAGCAGGTTGCGCTGGAAGTGCGGCGGGATGATGATGGCAGCGCGGATCCTGTTGTCCTTCAGCAATGGATCGAGTTCGCGCTCGCTCGCTGCGTAGCCCTTGAAGTCGAAATAGCGCGAACCGATAAAGCGGTACGCGTAGTCGCGGCTGAGTGAGGTTCGGTCGTAATCCACGACGGCGAAAGGCACGTTTTCCACGTCAAGGGACAGGCCGTACCCGAAAATCAACATGAGTGCGGCCGGTACCACAAAGGCGAGGGTGAAGAACAGGCGGTCGCGCAGGACTTCGCGCCACTCCTTGTGGGCGACCGCGGTCGCGCGGCGCCATTTCATTTCGGGGCCCCAGTACTCGCGCGCTCTAGTTCCGTCACGCGGTACACGAAGACGTCCTCCATCGAAAGCGACTGGGGCGTGATGGCCCGCAACGCGACACCCGCGCCGGTGAGGAGCAGCCGGATGCGCGCGCCGTCGGCCTCAGGGGCGCGCGAGAACAGACGCACATGCGCGCCGTGCACGTAGGCCTCGGCGAATCCGGCTTCGCGCACCAGCGCAAGCGTATGCGAGGTGTCGGCGACATCGAGCTCGAGCAGTCGCCCCGCCTCCGCCTCGAGCGCGGCTTTGAGCGCCTCGGGCGCGGCGTCGGCGACGATGCGTCCGGCGTACATCAGGGCGAGGCGGTCGCAGTGCTCGGCCTCGCTCATGTAGTGGGTCGTAACCAGGATCCCGACGCCGTCCTCGCGCGCGAGCCGGAAGAGAATGTCCCAGAACTGGCGCCGCCCCACCGGGTCGACGCCTGAAGTCGGTTCGTCGAGGAACAGCACCTGCGGCCGGTGCACCAATGCGCAGCCGAGGGCGAGCCGCTGACGCAATCCCATCGGCAAGCTCGCCGGTCGGTCGGCCTCGCGCCCGGCGAGCCCCGCCATCTCGACCACCCACTGCGCGCGGCGCCGGGTCTCGGCGGCGGTCAGTCCGTAGATGCCGGCATAGAGCCGGATGTTTTCGATCACACTCAAATCAAGGTAGAGCGAGAACGCCTGCGATACGTAGCCGATGCACTCCTTGATGGCTGCGCCGCCGGTGCGCATATCCGCACCCGCTACACGTCCCGTGCCGCTGCTCGGCTGGAGAATGCCGGTGAGCATCTTGATCACAGTGGTCTTGCCTGCGCCGTTCGCACCGAGCAAGCCGAAGATCTCTCCCGGCGCCACGCGAAAGCTCACGCGCTCAACCGCGCGGAAGGCGCCGAATTCTTTGGTAAGTTCAAGCGCCTCGATGGCGGCCTCGCCGCGCGGCGCCACCGGCGCGGGCGCCGCGGCCGCCGGTTCGCGCTCGGGGGGGGCGAGTCCCCGCCTGCGCAGCAAGGCGATGAACGCGTCTTCCAGGTCGGGCTCGATGGCATCGAGCGTGCCCAGCGAGTGCCCCTCCAGCGCCTTGCGCACCTGGCGCGCGGCCTCCTCGGGCGCGACATCGTCAACGTAGACGCAAAAGCGTGGCCCAATTGTCTCCACCTGGGGGAACGCAGCGCGCAGCCGTGCAAGCGCCGCGAGCGGAGGTGTGGCCTGCACGAGCACCTGCGTACCCGGAGCCAAGGCGCGGATGTCATCAGGTGCGCCGGCCGCCAGGACCTTGCCGGCGTGCAGTAGAGCCATGCGGTGAAAGCGATTTACCTCGTCCATGTAGGCTGTCGAGACAAATGCCGTGATGCCTTTCTCCGCCACCAGTTCGCTCAGAATCGTCCAGAAATCGCGCCGCGAAACCGGGTCGACGCCGGTCGTAGGTTCATCCAGAATCAGGAGCGCGGGCTCGTGGATGAGCGTGCAGACGAGCCCGAGCTTCTGCTTCATGCCGCCAGATAGCTGCTTCATCGGGCGCTCGCGAAATCTGTCGAGACGGGTCATGCCAAGCAGCCTACGCTTGCGCGCGGCGAGTTCCGCTTCGGACACCAGCCGCAGGCGGGCAAAAAAGTCGATGTTTTCCTCAACGGACAGCTCAGGATAAAGATTCAGCCCGAGGCCCTGGGGCATGAAGCCGATCCGCCCCTTGACCTGCTCGCAGGCGGCTTCCGAATCCAGTGAGACGCCGAAAACATCTATCTGGCCAGCATCGAAGGCAAGCACACCGGCGACCGCCTTCATGAGCGAGCTTTTGCCGGCGCCGTCGGGACCGACCAAGCCGAAAACTTCCCCACGGCGCAACTCCAGGTCGATGCCCTCCGCAGCAACCCGTCTCCGGTAGCGCTTGGAAAAACCGCTTACCCGCACGACAGGACCCGCCGGTTCGGGCGCTACCAGCGTGGCTTTGCCCATGGCACTCCCTCCTTCCACCGGATAACTGCGTCCGCTGGAAGCCCGGGCGTTAGCCGGTGGTCGGGATTGGACTTCAGGTAGAGCTTGACCGCGTATACCAGCTTCACGCGCTCGTCGGGGGTCTGTATCTCTTTGGGCGTGAATTCGGCGCGCGAGGAAATGGTGCGAACGGTGGCCTCGAACGGCTGGCCGGGAAACGCGTCGGTGTATATCTGCGCCGGCAACCCCAGACGCAACTTCCCGATTTGCGCCTCCGCCACGTACACCTTGAGGTAAAGCTGGTCCAGGTCCACCAGTTCCAGCAACGGCGCTCCGGCTGAAACCACTTCGCCGGGCTCCCGTGCGCGCGTCGTTACCACGCCTGCAGCAGGCGCCCGGATCGTAAGGTCGGCGAGCACGCTTTCAGCTTCGACCAGCGCTGCCTGCGCTTGGCGCAGTTGCGCTTGGCGTGCCAGGAATTCCGCCTCCTTGGCCAGTATGCGGTCTACCCCCAGTTTGGCCTGCGCGAGTTGTTTGCGGCTTTGCACCAATGCTTCGCGGGCCGACGTCAACTCGCTTTCGGCAGCGTCCAAGGCGAGCTGCGTCCGCTCGCTCTGCTGGCTACTCACGAAGCCCTTGGCGACCAGATCGCGCTGACGGTCAGCGTCCCGACGCGCCTGCGACTCGTTCGCCTCGGCTTTGGCGACCGTCGCCTGTGTCCGGCTGGCCCCTGCCCTTGCTGTGTCTACTGAGAGCGGGACCTCTTTCCGCAATAAATCGATGCCCAGTCTGGCGCCGGCGACTTGAGATTCAAGCGTCTCCTTGGCCGCAACTGCCTGGTTCACCCGTGCCCGCAACTGTGCATCGTCCAGCCGCACCAGTACTTGCTCCGCCTTGACGGTATCTCCCTCGCGCACCTCGATGCTGGCGATCTTGCCCGCGATCTTGCCCGCGACCGTGATGGCATCGCCCTCGATGCGCCCATTGGCTTGTATCAGCCCTTCGGGGAGCGCAGCTTGGCTGGCGGCGTATTGGTACACGCCATATCCAGTACCTAAGGCCGTCAAGGCAATTGCAAGCAGACGGTAAGGCTGCGTCGGGATGTACTTGCTTATGTTCAACTTTATCCCTTTGTTCTCGATCCGCTGTCTAACTTTATGACCGCTCGCTGCTTGGCCGGAGAACGGCGGAGTTCCGACTCTTCCGATGAACTGTGGACAGCCAGATTGCAACCGCTGGACAGACAGTCACATTTGAAAAATGTTTTGCTTGTTTCAATGATTTGCCTCCGTGCCACACAGATCGCAATAAATACTTCCCTTGCGGAGAAGTCTACAGAGACTGCAATACCCTCTCCAGCTTTTGCCGCACCTCACTAGCCAACTGACTGATTTCCGGCTTGTTCACCAGTTCCAGTACCGCGTTCGGGTCCATGAATTCCACATGAACCGTAGCGGCTTCGTCTTGCCTCACCACCACGTTGCAGGGCAAAAGCAAACCGATGGACGGTTCGTTTTCCAGGGCGCGGTGCGCCAAAGGTGGGTTGCACGCGCCCAGTATTCGATAGGGCGGCATATCCTGGTTGAGTTTCTTCTTCATTGCGCCCGCGACGTCGATATCGGCAAGAATTCCGAAACCCTCCACCTGGAGCGCTTGGGTCACGTGTGCAATCGCATCTTCGAACGACATGTCGACGGTTTTTCCGAAGCCATACTTGCTCATTTTTGATTCCTCTCGTTAATGAACATAAAACGCATCAGGAACGCAATATGCGCAACCTGCTCGCGATCACCACAAACTCGCCGCTCTCGTGGGCTAGCGCCGCGATGGGTCGCGTGAAAGATCCACCTATTGCACCCACGATCAGGGGGGCGATAACGATAGCGGAAAGCACGAGGTTTTGTTGGATGATGCGCCACGTGCGCTGACTGAATCGGATGAGGTAGGGTAGGCGCGCCAGATGGTCGCTCATGAGCGCCACGTCCGCCATCTCCAGGGCAACATCCGTCCCGGCCGTGCCCACGGCGACGCCTGTGTGGGCGGCAGCGAGCGCCAGCGCGTCCTTGATGCCGTCGCCCACCACCACCTTGGTTGGCTTTCAATTCGACCACCTTGCGCGTCTTGTCTTTCGGAGACAGCACGGCATGGACTTCGTCCACCCCCAATCGCCGGGCGATGGCCTGGGCGGCCAACAGGTTGTCCCCCGTCAGCATGACCGCGCGCTTGATGCCGGCTCGCTTAAATTCTTCTATGACTTGGGTGGCATCGTGCCTCAAGTGATCCATGATCGCAATGAGCCCCATAATTTCCGCAGTGCTAAGGAAGGTCTGCACAAATGAGCGCCGACCATGCTTGGTTGCACTGACATGACGCAATTATGGGTCAGGACGGTCTCCGTGCAGATGTTTTGGGCGCGTATCGAGCCCATTTCCCCTTGTCTGGACACACTCATGCCAAGCTCCTGCTCAAACGCCGGCGAACAATCCACCGGTTGGTCGGCGCAAACAGCGTGCGCAGCTGCGCAGCATCAGGCACCTGGCCCGCAGCAGATCGTTGACGACCACCAGGATCTGCGGCGCCAACGCGTGCTTCTCCAGCACGTGATGGATTCTCAGCATAGTGCGCTCATCGGGCGGGCGGTCACCCCAGCCGCGCAGGCCTGATAACTCACGAGACAGCGGCATGTCGTGCAGCGCTTCTTCCATCGCCCGATCGCTGAGCGTGAACCACTGCTGCATGAAGTGGAGGCGCAGCAGCGACTCCACCGGAAACAGCGGGCGGCCGCGTTTGCCTTCGGGCATGAACGGCGCAATCAGTGCCACCAAGTTGCGCCACGGCACCACCCGTTCCATTTCATCAAGGAGCTCTCTCCTGCGCATGCGTGTGGTCGAGGCTCCCAATCCCAGGTTTGTCAGCTTCATGGGCACAATGGTCTCAGGCAATCAGGTCTGCGCCAAGCACGTGTTCGTGCGGTTTAAGCAGACCTCAGCTAGGGCCAGTGCGGCTTCGTGCTCACTCTGGTACAAGGTCACCTGCGCCTCCGTGCCGCTGACGGCTTCGTGGGCCTGCGGTAGCCGTGCCTGCGCTTTCGCGCGTTGTTCCCTGTAGCCGCTACAATGTCAAGTGCCTATAGTGAACATTCCGAGGCTAATTGCTGATACTCAAGGTGCAAGTACGGAAATCGGAGAGCTGGCCAATGCCACCCACAGTCAAGGCTAAACAATTCGGCATTTCGAACGCGAAGGATGGTTGGCCGAAACAGCTCGCACAGAGTGCAACTGATTCCGCAGCTGAATAGCCGGCGCACGAAATGGAAATAACGCAACTGTATTTTAAATGCCACCGAAGCCTTAAAATAGTGATTCAGATGAATTTTTTAAAAAGTGAAATAAACCATGAACTCAACCCACCACCGATTTTCAGAACTCTTTCTTCAATTGGGGTTACCTGCTGATATCCACAGCATTACAGCTTTCTTGGAAAGTCATCGACCTTTAGATTCCTCCATAAAATTAGAAGATGCCCCTTGCTGGACAGAATCGCAATCGACCCTATTAAGGGAGGAGCTTTTGAAGGACGCAGATTGGGCGGAGATTATTGATCAATTGAACACAGCCCTGCGTTCATCTTGATTCAAAATGTCCGGCATGCGAATGAAATTGGGCATTTGCCTCTGGTCGATTTTTGTTGCCTCATGCTGTCGAATTACTGGCAAATCTTCCCTCGCGGGGTGAATTTGGAGGGGCGCTAACGATCGCGGACGGAGTGAAATTTTTGGCGTTGACGACGCACAACTCATGATCTGCACTCTGTCGCGTGATTTTTTAACCCTATGGCCACTACAACGTCAAACGCCCACAGTAAATAACCTGAAGCGGGCTGCAGGCACTTAAGGGGTAAGTATGAAAATCGGCGAACTGGCCAAAGCTACCCACTGTCAGGTAGAAACGATTCGATATTACGAACGCGAAGGATTGCTGCCTGAAACGGTTCGTACAGAAGGTAACTACCGCGTATACGGCAGCGAGCATGTTGATCGACTGTCCTTCATACGGCACTGCCGAGGGTTGGACATGACACTAGCCGAAATCCGAGTACTGCTGCGCTTCAAGGACTCGCCTCTAGAGAACTGTGCGGAGGTGAACGACTTGCTCGACGAGCACATCAGTCATGTGGCAGCCCGCATCAAAGATCTGAAAGTACTGGAGCGACAACTCAAGACATTGCGGGAAAACTGCCGTGAATCCCAACAGGCCAGTCAATGCGGCATCTTGAGCGAGTTGTCCTCGACATCACGCCAAGATCACGAATCGGACACCCGAACAGGTCAACGGCATGTGGCACACAGCTTTAAGGGCAAGAGAATAACTTCGTGCTCTTGAAGCACAGTAAGCAATCGGACTGAGACGACGGTGAACGCTCGCCAATTTCGTCCAGAAAGAGCGTTTCACAATCGGCGGATCGCCATCGCATCGCCGGTGACGCGCAGCCAGTCGGTGGTCACGCCTTGCTGGCGGAAGTCGTTGAAGGTCCCCCTGTCACGCGGAAACCAGCAGCGTAATCGGGAATCGCAGTCACCTTGTGCCTTGGCGTCGAGAGGGGTGGCGATCATTTCTTGCTGCCACCACTGCACTTGATCGGCATCGTGCGCGCGTCGCCGAACCAGACGCAGTTAGGCTGCGTTGTCGTCCGGGTGCCGAACTGCATCGGGATCGGACTGTCGGTCGCCGCCAGAGGCGCGTCGACGCGCGCGGCCAAATCGACATTGTAGTGGCCTACACGATCGGCCGTCTGATGTGCAGCCTGGCCGACTTTTCGAAGATGGTCGAGGTATTCGAGCGCCACGAGGTGTCCTTCGTGTCCGACCTCAATGGGGAGGTTGCCGCTGGACGTGCTGCTGTCCTTCGCCCAGTTCGAGCACGAGGCCAACCCTTACAACCACCACTTTGAACCGAGATGCTCATCCGCTTCGCCATTGCACACCGCGAGATTCCATCCTTGGATAACCTTGCTCAAGGCGAACAAAGCTGTGTCTGCCGAGCAGTGATTGAAGTAGCACAACTGCATGCAGGGCAGTGCAAAAGACATGTTTCCTGAGCGACTTACGTCGGTTCTGTACCAGCCCGTCGAGCCGCACGGGCATTCCACAGAAAGCCGGCAACTACCAGCACCGCCATCAACAATTGGGCGCTGACTCCTTGCAATGAAGGATGGATGCCAAGCAGGTCGATGCGCGGCCCGTTGAACGAGGACGCGTCTAGCCACCCCGCTTCCTGGAGGCCGGCAATGCCCTTCCCGGTGAGGATCACCGCCAGCACGGCGACCAGCGAGGAGCTCCAAGTGAAGAACTTGCTGATCGGCAAGCTCGCGCTGAAGCGCAGCAGGGCTACCGCGACGATGACCAGGATTGCGATACCGCTGGCCAGTCCGCCCAGCACGGATTGGTGGTTTCCTTGCTCCCACAGTGCGGCGTAGAACAGGATGGTCTCGAAGACCTCGCGATAGACGGCAATGAACGACAAGCCGAACATGAACCATGCAGACTTTCGACTCAGCGCCGCAGACAGTTTGTCGTGAATGTATTTCTGCCATACGCCGGCCATGCTCTTCTGGTGCATCCACATCCCGACGCTTAGCAGCACGACAGCTGCAAAGAGTGAGGACAAGCCCTCGGTGACCTCACGGCTGGCGCCGCTGACACTGACATAATAGGTGGCGATGCCCCAGGTCACGACGCCCAGCGCCAACGCACCGACCCAGCCTGCATGCACAAAGCTCAGCATGTCAACGCGTTCGGCCTTGCGCAGGAAGGCAATCATGGCAACCACTACCAGCAGTGCTTCCAACCCTTCCCGAACGAGGATGGTCAAGCTGCCCAGATAGGCTGCAGTCGCGTCCGCGCTGGAGCCGAGCAACTCGTCGCCTTTCTTGAACAGACCGTCGATGACGTTCACCTGGGCGTGCAGTTCGGGCAGGGACGCCTTGCTGGCGAGCAATGAACGGTACCTGCCCATTGCCGTTTCTATGCGACCCTTCAGTGCAGGGTCTCGCGTGGCCAGCGTTGGCTCGATAGGCTCGACACCGTCCAGATAGGCTGATAGCGCCAGATCCGTAGCTTGGCCGGCCAGCCCTTTTTCGACTGCCGCTAGACTTTGCTCCAGCTTCTGGCGGGCTACATCGAAGCTCAAAGCACGCGTCTGAACTACAGCTTCCGGATGCGCGTGCAGATAGGCCATGGCCAACGAAGCGGGTTCGTCACCCACTTGCTTGGCCAGGTCTGCCTGGGTCATGCGCGACAGTGCGTCCAGATTGATCAGTTGGGCCCGCACGGCGGCGTTCTCGGCCCAGACTTTCTGCCCCGCAGCTGCCTCATCATTGCCGTGCGCGAACCGGCCGATGAAGAACGCCAACGCCCATCGGTCGGACTCAGGAATCGTAGCGAAGCCGGGCATGGCCGTACCCTCGATGCCTTGGCTGATGGCTTGGTAGAGCGCAAATGCGCTGCGTTCTCGTGCCCGGTCCTTGTGGGTGAATGCAACCGGGCGTGGGTTCAGCTTGAGGCCTATTGGCCCGTCACCGTTGCCGGTTGCGCCGTGGCATGCCGCACACTGCGCCTGATACATCGCCGCAGCCTTCGCCACCAGCGGCGGGGTTGGGGGGGCGGACGGCACCGGGTAGGCAGAAAGCAGATGGTTGGCTAGGGCCTTTGCCAAAGCAGCAACCTCCTCGGAACTCTTCTTCGCTTCAATGGCAACAGACAGCGACTGCGCCTCAGCGACAAGGGCTGCACGTTCGGGATGCGGTTCGAGTGCCGCCATCTTGCTTTGGCTCGTCTTGGCAAACTCGCGCATCTCCTCGTACTCGGAGGCACTGGCAACGGACCCATTCTTGATCGCGCCACCGTAGTCCACGGCAAGGTAGTCCAATAATTGCCAGATGCGGCGGACATCGGCCTCAGCTGCTTGAGCAGTCGTGGCAAAAGACACTGTCAGCGCGCAGAGCAACGAAGCGCAGACCCGGAGCCATGAGGGATGAGCCATAAAACTTTATCGCAAATAAGAATCATTCTATCTTTAAGTGAAGCGCTCGTCGATCCAGCTTGACGCGCTGCAAGAAAAAAGCCCCCAACCTTTGAGGTCGCTTGTCCCGCCTCCTTTGGCTGGGGATCTGAACGACGAAGCGGGTGAGGGTGGCCGGTGCGGGCATAGTCATCGTGTCAAACACGAGGTAGCGACGCCACCTATCAGATGCTTTTAGACGTCCTACTTCACACAAATCGAAGGCCCGTTCCAAGCGTAGTGGCCGTTTCATCAAATATGCATTGCTACAGCTCTGCTGCGCATGGCAACTGCCGAACCTAAATAGGCCATATGTGCAGCTACACATATGGTTTATTTAGGTCAGTCCGCTGTTATGCGCAGCAAGGCATCCCCTGTAAGCACATTGCCAACGGCCAGCCAGAAGGTGAACTGCACATAAAAGTTCCATG
>RXJQ01000020.1 GCA_003963115.1 Burkholderiales bacterium | reverse complement strand
AATGCTTGTCCGTATCGAGCCACTGAAATCCTTCATCGCCGCCCGCTCATTGTTGAGTTCTATTGAGGCGACAACTATTCTGACGCGGCGGGGAACCGGTTGAACGGTCGACTTCAAGATGGCAAAGCTGGATGACGAGGCTGGCTGGGTACTCCCCTGGGTGAATGTGCTTTGCGATCCGAGTTCGTCTGCCCACCACATGACCCCGGTTGTGATGTCGCTCCACGATGCGTACCCTGAATCATCAGATGTCCCATCCCCGTTGGTGTCGGCCTCATAGGACAACTTGCTGGTGTCAGACAAATAACTGGTCTTTATGCGAGCGAGCGCATTGCTGCTGGAGCGAATATCGACTTCACCGCTATCTGGGAAGGTGTCGAAGTAGCTGGACATCTCCACGGGTGTGGATACAACAAAGGTATCTTTCAGGAACTCGCTGACAAGCTTGAAAGCGAGCCGCGTGTTTGATCGCGCGTGTTCACGGCTCAGCGCGTTGTGTATGTCAATGGCATGGAGGTGCTCGGCGTACGTTGGACCTGCGCTTTCTTCGGAATTCTTGGAGGTCAGGCGCAAGTCGTCGTTTGAAGACGAGTTCACTGATATTTGACGCGTCATCCCATCATCCGACCAAGATATGGTTATCGAGCCGAGGACATGAGAGGGCGTCTGATCTTTTTGATCCACCAGCAGCAGTCCCGCACCATGGTCTGCCGTCAAGCGCAGGGCCCCATCAGATGCGGATTCGATCTTGAGCACAATCGTGCCCGTCAAAACCGAACCGGTTTGTGGGACCGCACAATTTGCATACTGAACGGTAATGAGGTCGCCTACTCCTCGGAGTGCGTCGCCGTTTAAGTCGGTCCAGGTGATTTGAGCGGAGCCGTCGGAATTGCTGCATGCGCCCGCAGTCGAGGCGCCGGTCGAGGCCAGCGCAGTCTGAGCAGCTCCTACCTCGACTTTGGCCAATCCAAGAATCAAGTCACCGACTGACAGGCTTTCTCCTGCGGCGTTACTGATGTTGTTCGCCGTTTGCGCGGAGCTCGGGATAGCGGAATCTTGCGGATTGGCGCTGCCGCCACCACCTCCACCGCACGCAGTCAGCAACCACACTAAGCTGGCGCTTAGGAAAAAAATCCGAGCTTTCATGGAAACCCCCTGGAAAACTATTGAATCAAAGCGCGACGTAGTTTCTCACGGAGGATGCCGCCATGAACAGCCCTCAGGTGGGCGTTCGCGTCACAAAGCAAAACGCCCCAAACATCACTGCTTGAGGCGTTTCTCGAATTTGGCTCCCCGACGTGGGCTCAAACCAGGGACCTACGGATTAACATTTACCGCGATGCCTCGATTTCGGCCTTGGCAAGTTGAAGATTCCTGACGTTTTTACTTCTGGGTCATCGTCATAGTATCGATGGACCGAGCTGGGACCGAACATAGCGGTGTCCCGGTTGGGCTGTCCTCTCTGACCTCACCCCGCGCTGTAGCGACAAGGCGAACGCCCATTCTCGCGTCCAGCAAAGAAAAAGGGCCCCGTCAAAACGGAGCCCTTTTTCAGAATGACGAGTCAGCAGTAGATCACACGCGCTCAATGATCATCGCAATGCCCTGACCACCACCGATACACATCGTGATCAGTGCATAGCGGCCGTTGGTGCGTTGCAGTTCATACAAGGCCTTGGTCACCAGGATGGCGCCGGTTGCGCCCACAGGGTGGCCCAGCGAGATGCCCGAGCCATTGGGGTTGGTCTTGTCATTGGGGAAGCCCATTTCCTTGGACACGGCACAAGCCTGGGCCGCGAAAGCTTCGTTGGCCTCGATCAGGTCCAGGTCCGACACCTTCAAGCCGGCCTTCTCCAGCGCCAGCTTCGAAGCAGGCACAGGGCCAATGCCCATGTACTCGGGGTCCACGCCAGCGTGGGCATACGACACCAGGCGAGCCAGCGGCTTGAGGCCCAGGGCCTTGGCCTTCTCGGCCGAGGCCATCACCACGGCACCCGCGCCATCGTTCAGCGACGAAGCGTTGCCGGCGGTCACCGTGCCTTCTTCCTTCTTGAAGGCCGGCTTCATCTTGCTCAGGGCGTCCACATTGGTGTCACCCTTGATGCCTTCGTCCGTGTCGAACAGCGCCACGCCCTTGCGGGTCTTGAGCTCCACCGGCACGATCTGGTCCTTGAAGAGGCCGGCGGCCTGAGCCTTTGCGGCACGCTCTTGCGATTGCGCGGCATAGGCATCTTGCTGTGCGCGGGTGATGTCGTAGCGGGCGGCCACGTTCTCGGCGGTGATGCCCATGTGGATGTTCAGGCGCGGGTCGTGCAGGGCACCCAGCATGAAGTCCAGCATCTTGACGTCGCCCATGCGCGCGCCCCAGCGGTTGGAGGTCACCAGGTAGGCGCCACGGCTCATCGACTCGGCGCCGGCGCCCACGGCCACATCGCAGTCACCCAGCAAGATGGCCTGGGCGGCCGACACGATGGCCTGCAGGCCCGAACCGCACAGGCGGTTGACATTGAAGGCGGGTGTCTCTTGAGGCACGCCGGCATTGAGGGCGGATACGCGGCTGATGTAGGCGTCTTGCGGCACGGTGGGGATCACATTGCCCAGCACCACGTGGCCGACATCCTTCGGCTGCACGCCTGCACGTTCCAGCGCGGTCTTGATGACCAGGGCGCCCAAATCCGCCGGGGGGATGTCCTTGAGCGAGCCACCGAAGCTGCCGATGGCGGTGCGGGCAGCGCCCACGAAGACGACTTCACGAGTCATGGTTGTGTCCTTCCAGGGAGAGGTGAAACAAATCTGAATGATTTAATTGTCAGATTATGAGGCTTTGCCGCTTCACGTTCTGACGAGCTTGACTATTGTGGCGCCACTGTGGGGCCAGATGGTGCTCAAGAGGGGCGACTTTGACGCGCCACCGCGCCCAGCATCAAGGTCTCAAAAAGCCGCTGGGCATCGACCAGGCGTTGGGCCCGATCCTGAGGTGCCTCGATGTGCTCGAAGCACAGCTTGAACGTGTGGTCGATGATGATGCCGAGCAGAGGACGCAGCACGGTTTCAGGCAATGCTGGCAAGGCAGCACGCGCCTGCAGCTCGCTCAGCATGTCATCCTGCAGCACCATCAGCGTGGCCTGCACGGCATCGCGCACAGGCCCAGGCGGGCCATAGCGCTCACGCATGGCCACAACGAACACGTCCTGATGGACCAAGGCGAAGTCCAGGGTCCAGCCCACCACCGCAGTGCTCAATGTGTGGAGCGAAGGCGCCTCAAGCCGGGCCTTGGCCAAGCCTTCACGCAACTGCTGGCCGAAGTCGTCCACGATGGCGTGGATCAGCTCGTCCTGCGTGGCGAAGTGGCGATAGAAGGTGTTGTGGTTGAGCCCGGCTTCACGCGCCAGTTCGCGCAAAGGCAGGGTGCGTGCACCGCTTTGCCGGGCGGCCAGCCGGGCAGCGGCTTCCATCAACAGGCGCTTGCCCTGCGCCATGCGGGGCGGGCTCATGCGCGCCTGCCTCGCATCACCAGCGGTGTGGCCTGTGGCAGCTCGAAGGCCAGCATGGCCTGCTGGCGCATCAGGTTCATGGTGCCCAGTTTGCCCGGCAGGTTCGAGGCCGGCTCGCCCCAATGCCGGTAGAGCGTGTGGGCACTGGTGACAAGCCGCTCGGGCGAATCCCACTTGGCCCATGGTGCCTGCTGGAAGCTCGGGCTGAAGACCACCTCGCGCGCAGCCTCCGTCGGGTGCAGGCCCGCGCGAAAGCGCGCCTGGATCGCCTCATGCACGAAGTGCCAATAGTCGAGTACATCCTGGACGTCGCTGTGCGTGGCCAAGGGGCCGTGTCCCGGCACGATCACATCTACATCCAATTTCAGCAGGAACTCCAGGCCGGCGATGAGCTTTTCGATCGGGCCAGACCACATCACCGGCGTCACCCCCACGAACATGATGTCGCCTGCATAGGCCACACGCCGCGAGGGCACGTGCACCACGGCATCGCCATCCGTGTGGCCGGGCCCTACCTCGGTGATCACGATGTCCACACCGTTCACGGTCAAGTTCTTCTGAACGGAGAAGCCCTGGTTCGGATCCGTGATGACGACGGGTCGGAAGTCGTAAGGCCTGAACATCTCGCGCATGTAGTGCCCGAACTTGCCGATGCCACCCACGGGGATGTGACGCAGCAAGGCGCCGCCCTGGCACAGCGCGTGCAGCGAGCGCGGCTGCATGTGGTGCATCTGGTGGATGCAGGCATGCGTGGCGATGATGGGGCGGTCTTTGAAGAGCTGGTTGCCCCAGCAGTGGTCGCCATCGGCATGGGTGTTGATGACGGTGTCGATGGGCGAACGCCGCGTGAGCTCGGCGCAGGTGTCGAGCATCTCGCGTGTGCATTGCAGGTCCCAGCCGGTGTCGATCATCACGCTGGCGCCACCGCAGTCGATCAAGCCCAGATTGGTCTCCCCCCAAGACCCATTGGGCACGAGCCAGGCATAGGTGTCGGGGGCGATATGGTGCAGTCCACCTTGGTATTTGGGGATTTCGCCAAAGCGTGTGCGAGACCAGTTTGGCCCGGCCAGCCAGGTCGACTCAGGCATGTGGCGTGGCGTGTTCGTGTGCGCCATGGGCAGCTTATTCATGTGGACCTCAGGCCGTGTCAGGCGATGGTGTGGACGATCTCGCCGATGGGCTCGATGAGCAGCCTCAGGGTGTCGCCGCTCTTAAGCCAGTGCCCCGTCTCCATGCCGCAGCCGCTGGGCAGGGTGCCCGATGCAATCAGCTCGCCCGGGTAGAGCTGCTCGCTGCGCGACAGATGGGCCAGCACCTCACCGGGGCTGTAGCGCATGCCCTGTGTGCTCGTGCGGCTCACGACCTGGCCGTTGATCTCGACGTGGGCCTGCAGTCGGTCGACCATGGGCAGGATCTCGTCGGCCGTGACCATGGTGGGCGACATGCTGCTCAGGAAGTGCTTGGACTTCTGCGGGCCCAGGCCACTGCTCATCTCTTCGCGCTGCACGTCGCGGGCCGAAAAGTCATTGACGACCACGAAGGCACCGATGGCCGCTTCGGCTTCTTGCGGCGTGGCATTGAACAGCGGCTTGGACAGCACCCAGCCCAGCTCCAGTTCGTAGTCCAGTGCTTCGGTGTAGTCCGGTGGCGTGACGGGACCGCCTCCCGCCACCATGGTCATGTGGTTGCCGAAGTAGTAGATGGGTTGCCGGTGCCACAGGCGATGCGGCCGGAACGCCGGGAAGGGCTGGTGCGTGAGCCGCTCGAAGATGCGCGTGACCTGGTGGCTGCGAGGCAGAAAGCGCCGCGCATACCCGCGCGAGGACTGCACCCAGTGCTGCTCGAACAGCATGCAATCGCGAAACGACAGAGGCTGGACGGGCAGGTCGACCGGCGCGGTCGTTGGGCGCAGGGAGGGCAGGGTAGTGAGCCAGCCCACGCCAGCCTGCTGGAGTTCGTTCGGGCCGCAATCCACCCATTGCCCATTTTCTTCACGCTGCCAGCCAGGCTCGGCAGAAAGCGATCGAGTCGCCTGAGGGGGCGGTTGACGGCGCAGCTTCATGGGATGGGTGTCCTGTGTATACGGCTGGCTGCAATGTATCCATCTGGATACTTTTGTCAAGCGGACATGTCTTTGGTCATCCCCTGGCTCCCAGGGGATGCTGGCCACGATGTGGAGCAAGGGCGCGACAGCACGACCTGGCGCACGGGCCTTGCCTTACCATTGGCCGCAATGTCATGAACGAGGGTAGCGCGGCCGGTCAACTGGGATGCCCGGGCCTGGCCCTCTCATTCCAACAAGCATGAAACGTCTTACAGCCTGGATCTGGGCCGCTGCCTTGAGCCTGTCCGTTTGCTCGGGGGCCGCAGCATCGGGCCGCGACCTTGTCGTCGCCACCATCACGATTGTGGACGGCGGGCCGGCAACGGTCATCCATGCGGCGTCCAAACTGTCGTCGCTGGAAGGGGCGTCGATCAGCAACGAAGACATCATCGAGACCTCGTCCACCACGTCTGTGTTGCGGTTGGAGTTCAATGGCGGTCTGACGCTGGACCTGGGCCCGTCAAGCCGCGTCATGGTCAAGCCAGGCCCTGCCGCTGGGGAGGCACCGGTGGCCTATCTGCTGGATGGCTGGGCCAAGCTCAGCGTGAGCCAATCTCTGGCGGGCAAGGCCGTGCTGACATCACCGGCGCTGGACGTGACGGCCGTGGACCGCGATCTGGTCCTGCATGTCAAAGGCGGTGAAAGCGAGTTGTTCGCGGAGTCCGGCGGTGTGCAAGTCCAGTTGCTGGGCAAGCATGGCAAAGCGTCACCCACGAACTCATCTACCAAGGTCGACCGCGGCAACTTCATGGCGCGACACCAGGATGGCACCGTGGACGTCTTACCCCGACCAGGCCAGGCCTTTGTTCAGTCCGTGCCACGCGCCTTCATGGACACGCTGCCGTCTCGTCTGGCCTTGTTCGCGGGCAAGGACCTTCGGCTCGAGCCGGCCGGTCGGCTGAACTATGAAGACACCCAGGCCTGGCTCAATGCCGAGCCCCGCATCCGCACCCGCTTCCTGACACGCTGGAAGCCCTTGCTCCAAGACGAGGCCTTTCGCCGTGCCTTGACCGCGCAGTTGTCGCTGCACCCCGAGTGGCAACCCGTCCTCTATCCCCCAAAGCCTCACGTCAATGAGGCCGTCAAGCCATGAAGCTCATTCTCAAATTCAACCTGGCCTTCCTCATCGTCTTCCTGATCGGTCTGGCCGTCTCCGGCTACGTGGCGCGTGACCTCCTGCAATACAACGCGCAGCAGGAAGTACTGGACACGGCAGGGCTCATGATCGAGAAGGCCGATGCCGTGCGCAGCTACACCTCCAAGCAGGTGGCGCCCTTGCTGCAAACGCAGATGAAGTACACCTTCCTGCCGCAGTCGGTGCCGTCGTTTGCGGCCATCGAGGTGCTCAAGGGCTTCAGCGAGAAGCACCCCGAGTTCACCTTCAAGACAGCCATGCTCAACCCGACCAACCCACGCGACCGGGCCCTGGACTGGGAGGCCGATCTGGTCAATCATTTCAAGCAGAACCCCGATGCCAAGCAGGTCATCGGCCAACGTGACACGCCTTCCGGCCGCTCGCTGTACATTGCGCGCCCCATCCGCCTGCCCAGCGCGGCCTGCCTGCAATGCCACAGCACGCCTTCTGCTGCACCGGCCACCGTGGTCGAGAAATACGGCCCTGCCAACGGCTTTGGCTGGGCCATGAACGACACGCTCGGTGTGCAGGTGGTGTCCGTGCCTTTGGCTTTGCCTCTGGCTCGTGCCGACAAGGCCTGGTGGACCGTGATGGGCATGCTCACGGGCGTGTTCCTGGTGATCGGCCTGACGCTCAATCTGATGCTGTGGAAGCTGGTGATCCAGCCCGTGACGCGCCTGTCCGCGCTGGCCGACCGCGTCAGCATGGGCGAGATGGAAGCGCCTGAATTCACGGCACCAGCCAAGGACGAGATCGGGGTGCTGTCCGACTCGTTCTCGCGCATGCGCAAGAGCCTGCAGCATGCGATGAAGCTGCTGGAGGGTTGAGGCCGTGACGCATCCTACGCGGCTGGGCAAATACATGATCGATGGCGTGCTGGGCTCTGGCGCCATGGGGGTGGTCTACCAGGCCACCGACCCCGTGATCCAGCGCCGCGTGGCCCTCAAGACCATCCAGCGTTCCCTGATCGATGGCGACATGTCGGGCCTGTCGGTGGCCGCACGCTTTCGCAACGAGGCGCAGGCTGCCGGGCGCTTGACCCATCCCGGCATCGTCTCGATCTACGACTATGGCGAAGACGGTGACACGGCCTTCATCGCCATGGAGTTCGTGGAGGGGCGAGACCTGTCCAAGGTGCTGAGCGTCAACCCCATCATGTCCGAGCCCATGCTCCTGCAGGTGATGGACCAGTTGCTGGCCGCGCTGCACTATGCCCATGAGCACGGCGTCTGGCACCGCGACATCAAGCCCGCCAACCTCATCCTGACACAATCGGGCCAGCTGAAGATCACCGACTTCGGTATCGCCCGCATCCGTGACGCCGGCATCACCCAGGTCACCTCGACCATCGGCACGCACGGCTACATGGCGCCCGAGCAGTACCGCGGGCAGGACATCGACCACCGCGTGGACATCTTCGCAGCCGGCGTCTTGCTGTATCGCTTGCTGGCCGGCGTGCCGCCTTTTGCCGGTGCGCCCGAGGCCATCATGTACAAGGTGATGCACATCACCCCGGTCGTGCCGAGTGCGGCATCCGAAGTGAAGCGCACCTTGCAGCTCGACTCAGTGGTGGTCAAGGCCCTGGCCAAGGATGTGAAGGACCGCTATCCGACTGCAGCGGCATTCAGAGAGGCGTTGCGCCTGCATGCAGGCAAGTCTTCGCAGGCCAATCCGGTGATTGCTTCGGTGCTCAGCGGCGATGAGACCGTGGTGGATCCCAAGGCCGCGCAGTTGCTGCAACGTCCACCCATGTCGCCCGTGGGGACACCGGCCGGGGCTTCTACCAGTGGCAGCACCAGCCCGAGCAACTGGGATGCCGACATGCTCAGCAGCGTCGAGCGTGCGCTGGCCAGCTTTGTGGGGCCGCTGGCCAAGATGCTGGTCAAGCAGGCTGCGGCCAAGAGCGCCGACCTGGATACGCTGATCGGTGCCGTGGCCCAGCATCTGCAAAACGACGATGAGCGCGTGCGCTTCAAGGCCAAGGTCATGAAGACGGGTACCAGTGGCACGGGTGGATCTGGTCAAGGTTCCTTGCGCACTGGTTTCACGGGGCTGACAGGCTTGATGGGGCGGGGCGGCACACAGGGCTCGTCAGATTCTTCCGCCTTGACCGGCCATGCGCAAGCGGGCTTTGGCTCGGCCGCGCAGCAGATGCCCACGCCCGAGTTCATCGCGCACGCGACGCGTGTGCTGGCATCACACATGGGACCCTTGGCCAAGGTCGTGATCAAGAAGGCGTCAACGCAGTCTGTCGACACCCAGCAGTTCATCGACCAATTGGTACAGCAATGTGCCGATGGTGTCGACCGCGATCAGTTGCGGCAGCAGCTGCTTCAAGGCCTGGGTGCTCAACCCAAGGCTTGAGTTGGGGTTTGACCTGGGGGCTGGCTTTGCATGGCGATCAGGTCATCCCCATGCTCCAGTAGCAGATAGCGAAAAGCCTCGGCCGCTGGCGACAGCACCTTGGACGCCTGGTGCACAAGGTTCCAGCTGCGCAGGATGGGCGTGCCTTCGAACTCGACGAGATGCAGCTGGCCGCTGCGCAGCTCGGATGCCACCGCATGCAGTGACACAAAGCCAATGCCCAGCCCGGCCATGACGGCCGCCTTGACGGTCTCGTTGCTGGGGATGTCCATGGCGATGCGCGGCGCGAGACGCTGTTCGCGCAGGTAATTGTCCAGCACTTGGCGCACCTCCGAGCCCAGTTCGCGCGCCACGATGGGGTAGTGCACCAGCGCATCCACTGGCGGGTGCCCCACCCTCAGCAAAGGGTGCCCAGGCGGGCAGATGAACACCATCGGGTGGGTGGCGAAGGGCTCCGAGCGCAAGGCGTATTCCTTGGGTGGGCGCCCCATCACGGCCATGTCGATCTCGTTGCTGTGCAGCTTGTCGATCAGTTTGGTGAGGTCCCTGGTTACATCCAGACGCACATCCACCCCTTCGTGCTCAGCCTTGAAGCGCGCCAGCAACTGAGGCAGAAAGTAGCCTGCCGTGCTGATGATGCCGATGGTCAGTACGCCCGTTTCCACCTGTTTGAAACGGCTGATGGTGTTTTCTGCGTCTTTGAGCGTGGACAGCAGGCGCTTGGCGTAGACGAGAAAGTACTCACCGACCATGGTGAGCTGGACTTGGCGCCCCTGGCGTTCAAACAAGGGCAGCCCGATCTGGCCTTCAAGCTCCTTGACCTGCATGGTCACGGCAGGCGGTGTCAGGTGCAGGGACTCGGCCGCGCGGCTGAAGCTCAGGTGCTTGGCCACCTCCGTGAACACCCTTAACTGTCGAAAAGTCACGCTCTTCATTCAGGTTTTCCTTAATCGAAGAATAACTATTATTGAATTTACCTGATCTGACCGCTTTTCTACATTGAATCCAGTTCCGCGATCAACGCTTTGAGCAAAAGGGGTTCGAACATGAACAAGCCGGTCGAAGAGGGCGTCATCACCGACGCGAAAAAGCGCTACAGCGCCGGGGTCCTGAAGTACCGCCAGATGGGCTACTGGGATGCGGACTACGTGCCCAAGTCCACGGACGTGGTCTGCCTGTTCCGCATCACGCCGCAAGATGGCGTTGACCCCATCGAGGCCGCTGCGGCCGTGGCGGGCGAGTCCTCCACCGCCACCTGGACCGTGGTCTGGACCGACCGCCTCACTGCCTGTGACAGCTACCGCGCCAAGGCTTTCAAGGTCGAGCCCGTGCCCGGCACGCCTGGCCAGGTCTTCGCGTGGGTGGCCTACGACCTGATCCTGTTCGAGGAAGGCTCGATTGCCAACATGACGGCCTCGCTGATCGGCAATGTGTTCAGCTTCAAGCCGCTCAAGGCCTGCCGCCTGGAGGACATCCAGATCCCCGTGGCTTATGTGAAGACCTTCAAGGGACCGCCCACCGGCATGATCGTGGAGCGCGAGCGCCTCGATAAATTCGGCCGCCCCCTGCTGGGCGCCACCACCAAGCCCAAGCTGGGCCTGTCGGGCCGCAACTATGGCCGCGTGATTTATGAAGGCCTCAAGGGCGGCCTGGACTTCATGAAGGACGATGAGAACATCAACTCGCAACCCTTCATGCACTGGCGCGACCGCTTCCTCTTCGTGATGGACGCGGTCAACAAGGCGCAGGCCGTGACCGGTGAGGTCAAGGGCAGCTACCTGAACGTGACGGCCGCCACCATGGAAGACATGTACGAGCGCGCCGAGTTCGCCAAGGAGCTGGGCTCGGTCGTGGTCATGGTGGACCTGGTGATAGGCTGGACGGCGATCCAGTCCATGGCCAACTGGTGCCGCAAGAACGACATGGTCATGCACATGCACCGCGCCGGTCATGGCACCTACACACGACAGAAGAACCACGGTGTGAGCTTCCGCGTCATGGCCAAGTGGCTGCGCCTGGCTGGCTGCGACCACCTGCATGCGGGCACCGCCGTGGGCAAGCTCGAAGGCGACCCGATGACCGTGCAGGGCTACTACAACGTCTGCCGCGATAGCTACACCAAGCGCGATCTGCAGCGCGGCCTGCACTTCGATCAGGACTGGGCCGATATGAAGAAGGTGATGCCCGTGGCCTCGGGCGGCATCCACGCCGGCCAGATGCACCAGCTGCTGGACCTCTTCGGCGATGACGTGATCCTGCAGTTCGGTGGCGGCACCATCGGCCACCCGCAAGGCATCCAGGCCGGTGCCGTGGCCAACCGCGTGGCGCTGGAAGCCATGGTCAAGGCCCGCAACGAGGGCCGCGATCTGCTCAACGAAGGCCGCGACATCCTGGCCTCGGCCGCGCGCTTCTGTGCGCCGCTCAAGCAGGCGCTCGACACCTGGGGCGACATCACCTTCAACTACGCACCGACGGACAGCAGCGATTACGTGTCCACGCCCACGGCTCTTTAACGCGACATTGTTCGCCGCCGGGCCGCCCCAAGGCGAACGTTCCCCCTCGGGGGGGCGACGCCGAAGGCGTCTTGGGGGCAAGGAGATTTCATCATGATGACGAACCCCACCGGCCGCCTCACGCAAGGCCAATTCAGCTTCCTGCCTGACCTGACCGATGCCGAGATCCTCATGCAGGTCGAATATGGCCTCAAGAAGGGCTATGCCTGGAGCGTGGAGTACACCGATGACCCACACCCGCGCAACACCTACTGGGACATGCATGGCCATCCCATGTTCGACCTGCAAGACCCTGCGGGCGTGATGATGGAGCTCAAGGACTGCCGCCAGGCCTTCCCCAACCACTACATCCGCCTGCTGGCCTTTGATTCCACGCGCGGCGTGGAGAGCGTGGTGATGAGCTTCATCGTCAACCGCCCGGCCAACGAGCCAGGTTTCTACCTCGACCGCACCGAGGGCGCCGGCCGCAACATGCGCTACAACACGCGCTCCTACGCGGCCGAGCGGCCCGAGGGCGAGCGTTACAAGGACTGAGGCCCCCATGAACCCACTCTATCGCATCCCCGGCAGCAGCAATCCTGCGGAGCCTGCCGCCCAGGCTGAGGTCAGTGCCGTGGCCGAGGAGGTGCGTGTGCCGCGCTCGGTGGCCGACGTGCTGGCGCAAAGCCAGGTGGAGTCGGTGCTCGATGAGCTGGACCGTGACCTGGTCGGGCTGGTGCCGGTCAAGTCCCGCATCCGCGACATCGCGGCCTTGCTGGTGATCGACAAGCTGCGTGCGGCGCATGGGCTGGCGGCGCTCAGGCCATCGCAGGGCCGCTCCCAAGAGGGCCTGCCCCCCTCGGGGGGCGGCGCACCGTCAGGCGCGCCTGGGGGTGCCATGTCGCCCAGCCTGCACATGTGCTTCACCGGCAACCCGGGCACGGGCAAGACCACGGTGGCGATGCGCATGGCGCAGATCCTGCACCGGCTGGGCTACATCCGCAAAGGCCACCTGGTGGCCGTGACGCGCGATGACCTGGTCGGGCAGTACATCGGCCACACGGCGCCCAAGACCCGCGAGGTGCTCAAGAAGGCGATGGGCGGTGTGCTCTTCATCGACGAGGCTTACTACCTCTACAGGCCTGAGAACGAGCGCGACTATGGGCAGGAAGCCATCGAGATCCTGCTGCAGGTGATGGAGAACCAGCGTGACGACCTGGTGGTGATCCTGGCGGGGTATGCCGACCGCATGGACACCTTCTTCCAGAGCAACCCGGGCATGTCATCGCGCATTGCGCACCATCTGTCTTTCCCGGACTATTCGGTGGACGAGTTGCTGCACATCGGCACGGCCATGCTGGAGCAACAGCACTACCGCTTCGGCCCGGGTGCGCGAGAGGCCTTCGAAGACTACCTGCAACGCCGCCTGCAGCAACCGCATTTCGCCAATGCGCGCAGCGTGCGCAATGCCCTGGACCGTGCTCGCCTGCGTCAGGCCAGCCGCCTCTTTGCCGACCGCGACAAGGTGCTGGGTGCCGACGAGCTCACCACCATTGAAGCCTCTGACATCCGTGCCAGCCGGCTGTTCGCGGTGCCAGGCCAACAAACAACCAGCAACCAGGAAGCAAGCCATGCGTGACAAGCCCACATTGCAGGAGGCGCTGGCGCACAACCTGCGCGATGCAGAGCCCCAGGAAGCCCAGGCGCTGATCGACACCATCAGCTGTATTGCCTATGCCTGTGCCCGCATCAGCGAAGTGGCGGGCCTGGGTGTGCTGGCCGGGGCGCATGGCCTGGCCGACAGCGAGAACTCGCAAGGCGAAGCCCAGAAGAAGCTGGACGTGCTGGCCGACGAGTTGATGAGCCAGCACCTCGAAGACTGTGGGCATGTGGCCGGCTGGGCCAGCGAGGAACACGAGTGCCATCTGCTGTCGCGCCGCCATGCGCGCAAGGGTGGCTATCTGGTGGTGTATGACCCGCTCGATGGTTCGTCCAACATCGAGGCCAACATCTCGATCGGCACCATCTTCTCCGTCCTGCCGCACGTTTATCAAGGCATGCTGCCCACCGATTCCAGCTACCTGCAACCGGGCAGCGAGCAGATCGCCGCAGGCTATGTGCTCTATGGCCCGGCCACCATCATGGTGCTGAGCTGTAAGCGCGGCGTGCTGATGTTCACGCTGGACAAACGCACGGGGCAGGGCGGACAAGGTGGCGAGCCCGCACGCTGGCTGCTCACGCAGGAAGACGTGCGCATCGCCCCGCATACCAAAGAGTTTGCGATCAACGCCTCGAACCAGCGCTTCTGGGAAAAGCCCGTGCAGCGCTACATTGCCGAGTGCGTGGCCGGCGAAAGCGGCCCGCGCATGAAGGACTTCAATATGCGCTGGGTGGCCTCCATGGTGGCCGAGGTGCACCGCATCATGACGCGCGGTGGCGTCTTCATGTACCCGCGGGACACACGTGAGCCGCGCAAGCCCGGCCGTTTGCGCTTGATGTATGAGGCCGCGCCCATGGCCATGCTGGTCGAGCAGGCGGGCGGGCGCGCCGTCAACGGCACCCACGACCTGCTGGAGCAGGTGCCAGATACCTTGCACCAGCGTGTGCCTGTGATCCTGGGCTCGCGTGACGAGATCGACCGCATCGTCAGCTACCACGCCGACCCGCATGAGAACGTGTCCTGGCAACTGTTCAAGACGCGTTCGCTGTTCGTTCAACCTCAGGCTTGAGAAGGCGCAGCCCCCCATGTCCAAGCGCCATCCCATCATCGTGGTCACTGGCTCCAGCGGCTCGGGCACGACCACGGTCAAGACCACCTTCGACAACATCTTCCGCCGAGAGGGCGTGAAAGCGGCCGTGATCGAAGGCGATGCCTTTCACCGCTACAGCCGCTCCGAGATGAAACTGGCCATGGCCCAGGCTGAGGCCGAGAGCCGCAACTTCAGCCATTTCAGCCCTGATGCCAATGAGTGGAGCGAGCTGGAGCAGCAGTTCCGTGCCTATGGTGAAACAGGCCGCTGCCGCACGCGCTACTACCTGCACAACGAGGCGGAGGCCATGCCCTATGGCCAGGAGCCTGGTACGTTCACGGCCTGGGTGGACACGCCCGTCGATACCGACCTGCTGTTCTATGAGGGACTGCATGGCTGCGTGAAAACCGACAAGGTCGATTTGACGCCGCATGTTGATCTCAAGATCGGCGTGGTGCCCATCATCAATCTGGAGTGGATCCAGAAGATCCATCGCGACACCAAGTCGCGCGGGTACTCGAAGGAGGCCGTGGCGGACACCATCTTGAGGCGCATGCACGATTACGTGCACTACATCTGCCCGCAATTCGCCGAGACGGACATCAACTTCCAGCGTGTACCCGTGGTGGACACCTCCAACCCCTTCATCGCGCGTGACATCCCCACCGCGGGCGAGAGCATGACGGTGATCCGCTTCAAGAACCCGCGCGGCATCGACTTTCCCTATCTGCTGTCGATGATTGGTGATTCGTTCATGTCGCGCGCCAATACCATCGTCGTGCCTGGGGGCAAAATGGATTTGGCAATGCAACTGATCCTGACCCCGATGATCCTGCGCTTGATGGAAATTCGCCGAGCGCAGATGCAGTAACAAGGGGTGATTGCCTCTTGCCAGCTGGCGCGGGGTGTGCTTCCATCACGGAAAACGCATCCAACCCATCTGCCTCCTCTGGCCCATGGATGCTGCTTTCGGCCGCTGCCGCCGAGCCGTATACCCGTTCGCCTCTCACCTGTACCGGTTTTCGTCCTGTCCGACCTTGCCTGAAAGGAGCGCACCATGGCCGTCAGCACCCCTATCGCCGATATCGGCTGGAAAGCCCCGATGTTCCGCCTCAAAGGCGTGGACAGCCACTACCACACGCTCTCGCAACTCTCCGGCATGCGGGGCACGGTGGTGGTCTTCATCTGCAACCATTGCCCGTATGTGAAGGCCGTGATGCCGCGCCTGATACGCGATGCCAAGGCACTTCACGATCTGGGCGTGCACACCATTGCGATCAATGCCAACGATGACCGTGCCTACCCCGAAGACAGCTTCTCGAACATGAAGGTCTTCGCCAAGGAGTGGGACCTGCCTTTCCACTACCTGTACGACGACACGCAGGAAATCGCGAAGGCCTATGACGCGGTCTGCACGCCAGACTTCTTCGGTTTTGATGCCGACCTGCGCCTGCAATACCGTGGCCGCCTGGATGCCGGCCGCAAGGACCCGGTGCCCGATGACACCCCACGTGAGCTGTACGACGCGATGCGCCTGGTTGCGCACTATGGCTATGGGCCTGGCGAGCAGCAACCGAGCATGGGTTGCTCCATCAAGTGGCGCCTGCCCCAGGAGGATGCCGACCTGAATTGGATTCAACCGGCGACGTGAGTTCTGAGTTCAGTTGGAATAAATGAGCAATTGGAGGGTTTGCGGACATTACTTTCTCGCATTGATTTGCACAGCAGACGTTAACTTGTGCACAGCGTGTCCGAAATCACGCTGACACCTGGCCGCTTTCATCAAGCTGTACCGAAAGCGACAGGGTGCCAAGTCAAGGGTCACTCCGACCGAGCTGGGTTCTGATAGCCAAACCAGCAACGGCGGATGCAGGGTGACCCGAGGCGTTTCATGTGTTCAACCCTTTAGAGAAAGAAGCTCAACATGTCTACAACCTTCAAGAAAATGGCCTTTCGCGCTGCCGTTGCATCCGGCGTCGCGATGATCGGCGTGGGCGCTTACGCAGCCCAAGGCAGCTCGGCGACCGCAAACGCCTCTGCCACCATCGTGAACCCCATCGCGATCACCAAGACCTCCGATCTGGTCTTCGGCAAGCTCGCCGTGGGTGCAGTTGGCGGAAACGTGGCTATCAGCACGGCCAACGTCGTTGCCATCAGTGGCGCCGGGACCACCGTGTCCCAACCCGTCGGCAATGCCGGCAACCCCGCCGCCGCCGTCTTCGGCGTGACCGGTGAAGCGGGCTTCACCTACGCGATCACACTGCCCAGCGATGGTGCCGTGACCATCAGCGACGGTGCATCGCACACCATGGCCGTCAACGGCTTCGTCAGCAACCCTGGCACGACGGGCACCTTGTCCGGCGCTGGCACGGACTCGCTGAAGGTGGGCGCGACCCTGGTTGTGGGCAACAACCAGGTGCCAGGTACCTACACCGGCACCTTCAACGTGACCGTGTCCTACAACTGAGTTGTCTCGCATGACGCAGGGCGGGCGCATTGCCGTCCGCCTCACCAGCTTCGTGCTGGGACTGTGTCTGGCTGCGCTGGAGGGGCTGACGCTGCTCCAGGCGCGTGCCGCGACAGCCCGCGTTTCCGCCACGATCCTGGCGCCAAGTCCTGCGGTCAGTGTGGTCAACAGCTTGCCTCCCGAGGTGAGCGCCACAGGGACCGTGCTGGTTCACATGGAATCAGCGTTGACGGCCGCGCCAGAGGTCAGGATGGCTGAACCTGTGAGTGCAGCCGAGCCCGCCGTGAACGCGGCGACCATGCTCGGCAGCAAGGCAGGGGATGGCACCTTGAAAGGCAGTGGCATGACGGCGGCGGTCACGGCCGTGCCTTCACGCATCGGCCCAGCAAAGGCAGCCGGGACAGACACAGTGCGCGTGCTGGTCGAATTCAACTGACACGTGATCGACGATGAAGAACCTCACTCTGCATGTTCAGTGCAGAGGATGGGTGAGCCTTTGCCTTCGGATTCTGTGCGTGCTGCGGCTTGCATCCTGCTGCCTGCCCACAGCCGCACAGAACCTGAACGCAACCGGCAATCTGTCCTTTGGCACTTTCGTGGCCACCAGCGCGGGAACGGTTGCCGTTGCCCCTGATGGCAGCCGTGCGCAGACGGGTGGGGCTTTCGTGCTCGACCAAGGTGGGCTGGCCGCTGCCGCGCAGTTCTCTGTGCATGGCAAGGCCAATGCCACCTATGCCATCACGCTGCCGGCGGACAACACCGTCGCGATGAGCGATGGCAAAGGACATTCGATGACAGTCAAAGCCTTCACCAGTAACCTGAGCGGCTTGAACATCCTGTCGAAGAACGGGAACGGGCAGTTCAACATCGGTGCCACCTTGAACGTGGCCGCATCGCAAGCAAGGGGCAGTTACACGGGCACGTTTGCCGTGATCGTGAACTACCAGTGACGTTTCATTTTTCGCTTTTGTCTTTCAACCGGAGTACGCCATGTCTACATCACGCTCGCCTTGGCTGTGGGTCCAGTGGCTGATTGCAGGCTTTCTGTGCTTGCACTCTCTTCCCGCCAAGGCCGATCTCATGTTGTTCCCGACCCGTGTGGTCTTCGAGGGCGATCAACGCTCGGCCCAGGTCGAACTGGTCAACCAGGGCAAGACGCCCGAGACCTATCGCATCAGTGTCGTCAACCGGCGCATGGGTGAGTCGGGCGAGTTTCTCGTCATCACCGAGCCGGGGCCTGGCGAGCAGTTCGCCGAGGCCATGCTGCGTTATTCGCCGCGCCAGGTGACCATTCCCGCCGGCAGCTCGCAGACGGTGCGCATCTTGCTGCGCAAGCCGGCTGACCTTGCGCCCGGCGAGTACCGCTCGCATCTGCAGTTCGACCGTGTGGCCGATGCCAGCGGCAGCAACAGCGTCGAGCAATTGGGGCAGGACAAGGCCGGTGGCGTGGGCGTGGTGCTCAGCGCGCTGGTGGGGGCCTCGATCCCGGTGATCGTGCGCCATGGCGACACAGAGTCCAAGGTGTCGCTGGACAAGCTGGCCTGGCAGCCTGCCGCCAGCCGTGGGGACAACAGCCCGCCAGCCATTGCCTTTGACATCCACCGCGATGGCAACCGGTCCGTGTATGGCGATCTGTCGGTGAGCTTCACACCCAAGGTAGGGATCCCCATCGAGCTGGCGAAGGCGTCGGGCGTGGCTGTCTATACGCCCAATGCGCTGCGACATGCCCGCATCCCACTGAGCCTGCCCGATGGCACCGTGCTCGCCGGCGGCGTTGTGCGAGTGAGCTACCGCGAACGTGCTGAGTCAGGCGGCAAGCTGCTGGCCGAGTCCACGCTGGCCATGCCATGACGCGCTGATGCACCTGAGGGGTGGGCGCGCATTCCGCCCCGCTTGCTGCTCGCCGTCCTTCAACACCCATGAATGGAATGGCCGTCTGGCCAGGCTCACATGCGCCCGTTGTATTTGTTTGGCTGCTTGCGCCTGTTGCTTGCCGTACTGGCTGCCCTTTGCCTGATGGCATGGGTGCAGCCTGCACGTGCTGATCTGCGCGATCAGACCAAGCTCTACAACGCCAGCAAGGTGGAGCGCAATGCCATCGTGCTCGAAGCCGTGCTGGATGGACGGGTGCTGTCTGACAGCCTTACTGCCTATCAGGATGAGGATGGTGCACACGTTCTGTTGCCGCTTGGGGAGCTGGCTCGGCTACTGACGCTGGCCATCACGGTGGACGCACAAGCTGGTCAGGCCAGCGGCTTCGTTGTTCGCGAGGACAAGCTGTTCGGGCTCAGCGTGGCACACGCCCTGGTCAATGTCCAAGGTCGTGAACAGGCCGTGGCGCCTGGTACCGTGCAGGTGCTGGATGAGGACATCTACGTCGATGGGAAAGTGCTCAGCCAATGGCTGTCCATCGACTTCGTGGTCGATCTGCCAACCCTGCAGTTGCGCATCAAGCCCAAGATCAAGTTGCCCATGCAGGAGCGTTTGCAACGCGAGCAGTTTGGAGCACCTCGTGGCGGCTTGGGCACGTCCACGGTGCGAGACCCCGCCTATGAGAGCTTGACGGCGCCCTATGCCCTGGCCAGCGCACCGTTCATTGACCAGGCCTTGGGCAGCGACGCACGCTTGGGCCGCGCGTCCTCGCAATACAAGACGGCCTATGCGGCCTACGTGACCACAGACCTGCTTGGCATGGAGGCCTCGGCCTATGTCAGCGCCTCGCGCGACAAGCCTCTGCCCGATGTGCGCATGACCCTGGCCCGGAATGACCCCGATGGTGCGATGCTGGGCCCGATGCAGGCGCGCGCCGTGGAGCTGGGCCATGTGGTGGTGCCCAGTGTGCCCAATGTGCTGCTCAGCGGGCAGGGCGGTATGGGTGTCGTGGCCAGCAACCGGCCCTTGAGCCAGCCTAGCAACTTCGATCGCCACAGCATCCGCGGCGATCTGCCGCCGGGCTGGGACGTCACCCTCTACTACAACGATGCCCTGGTTGGTTACCAGCCGGCCAGTGCCGATGGCCGCTATGCCTTCGACGATCTGCCCTTGTCATTCGGGCCCAACGAGTTTCGCCTGGTCTTCAATGGGCCGCTGGGGCAGGTCAAGGTCGAAAAGCAAAGCTTCCTGCTGGACCAGTCCGTGGTCAGGCCTGGTGAGTTCTTCTATGCCCTGGCGCACCAGCAAACAGGCAATGGCGCCTTGAACGTGGCCCAGTTCGATCTGGGCCTGACACGCGTGCTGTCGGCCAACTTGGGGCTGGTGAACAAGCCCGCGAGCGAGCTGGGTGACGCGGCGTTCTATGCCCAGTCGGGCTTGCGGGCTTATTGGGATGGCCTCATCGTCGATACCCAGCTGATCCATGGGCCACAAGGCGGCTTGCTGGCCGATGCCAGTGTTCGCACCCGTATCGGGCGTTGCGCCGTGGCGGCCGAGCATGTGCAGCGCAACCAGCGTTTCGTCAGCGAGTGGTACGACGCCAGCACCGACAGCCTGCACCGCCGCGACAAGCTCATGCTCAATGGCTCGATGCCCATGGAAGACCATGCACCCATCGCCATGGCATTGGAAGCCACGCGCGACGTGCGCCAATCCGGCTCGGACAGCATCGTGATGGCCGGCCGCCTGTCAACCCAGCTGTGGGACACGGCCATGTCCAACAGCCTGAGATGGCAGCGCGCCTTGCAGCAGGTGGCACTGGATGGCACTTTGCAGCTCAGCCGCCGCGTGGTTGATGTGGGTCTCAATGCCCAGATGGACTACGGCCTGCGTCCGGCTGCGTCACTGCGCACCTTGGCCATCACGGCCGACCACAGTCTGGCGGCGGGCTACCGTGTCAACGGTGGCGTGTTGCACAGCACGGTGTCGGGCAGCACGCAGTTCTCGGCGGGCTTGAGCAAGAGCTTCGGTGGTTTCGCAGCGGCGCTGAGCGCGGGCTATTCGACCCGGCATGAGTTGACCATCGGCATCCAGCTCTTCATGGCGCTGGGCCGTGATCCACGCACGGGCAAGTGGTTTGCCGACGCCCAACCTTTGGCCGGCAGCGGCGCGGCCTCGGTGCAGGCCTTTGTCGACAAAAACATGAACGGTGTGCGCGATCCGGGTGAAGAGGCCGTGCCCAATGCGGGCTTCTTCGTCGGCAACGGTGGCCGCTATCCGGCGCGCACCGACCACAATGGCACGGCCTTCATCAACCGCCTGACGCCAGGCCAGTACACCGACATCGCCCTGGACCCTAGCACCCTGGAGGATCCGCAATGGAAGCCCGAACGCAAGGGCGTGCGCGTGTTGCCCAGGCCAGGGCTGGTGCAGGCGATCGATTTCCCGGTGATCTACACGGCCGAGGTCGAAGGCACGGTCTACCTGGTGGACGAGCAAGGACACCGGCGCGGCATTGGCGATGCCCGGCTGGAGCTGGTCAACGAGCAAGGCGAGGTCCTGGCCAGCACCAGAAGTTCAGCCGATGGTTACTACCTGCTGCACCAGGTGACGCCTGGCCATGCCACCTTGCGGATCGCGCCTGAGCAAGCACGCAAGCTGCACCTGTCTGGCAACCTGGCCAAGCCTCTGGATATCCCTGGAGACGGTGAGTTCCTGTCTGGTCAGGACATCGAATTGCGGATGGCGCCGCGCCAGGATGCCAACTGAAGCACGGATGGCTGCCTGTGTCGGGCGATGCCCCCGCTTTCGTGGGGCGGGAAACTCCTCTCGGTTGCAAGACAGGGCTCTGGGAGAATACGCCCGACATCAAACATGCCGTAGTCGCCATGGATTTCGCCTCCCTGCTCGTTTTCAAGTTTCCGTATGCCATCGTGTTCTGGGGCGTTCTGATCTGGGCCTACACCATGGAAAGCATCCAGCACCGCAGCAAGATGAAGCGGATGGCGGGGCACGATGGTGCTGACCGCTACTCGGGCCTGGTGATTTCGGTTGGCTCGGGCGTGCTGCAAGTCGCGGCCTTCCTGCTGGCGGCTTACCAGCAATGGGGCGTGCCTGAAGCGCAGGGCGTGCCCATGTTCTACACCGGCGTGGCCTTGATTGTGGGTGGCATGCTGCTGCGCATGCATTGCTGGCGTGTGCTGGGCGCCTTCTTCACGCCCACCGTGACCATCGCCAACGACCACCGCGTGATCGACCAGGGCGCCTACAAGTGGCTGCGCCATCCCTCCTACCTGGGGGCCTTGATGACATTGGCGGGCCTGGGCCTGGCCCTGAGCAACTGGGCCAGCCTGATCGTGATGATCGTGGGCTCCTGGGCCATCTACATCTACCGCATCGAGGTGGAAGAGGTGGCGCTCGAATCCGCACTGGGCGAGTCCTACACGCAGTTCAAGAAGTCGCGCAAGCGCCTCATCCCCTTTGTCTACTGATCAGGCACGGTGAGCCGCGCCATGTGGCACCGTTTCTGGGCCAGCCGCTGGTGCGTGCCTGCACTGGTACTGCTGGGCATGCTGTTGATGGCCCCGGCCATGAACATCGGGCTCGTGGCCGACGACTACATCCACTGGTCCATCATGACCGGGCAGATGCACAACGCCCAGCCCGGCTCGCATTGGGGGCTCTTCACTTTTTTTGATGGCGACCCGGCGCACAACCAGGCGCTCAAAGACTCGGGGCGCCTGATCTGGTGGGGCTCCAACGATCTGCGCCTGTCATTCTGGCGGCCGCTGTCCGAGATGTCGCTGTGGCTGGACTACCGGTTCTGGCCAGACTCGCCCTTGCTGATGCATGTCCACAACTTGCTGTGGTACGGCCTCTTGGTCTACATGCTGAGCCGCTTGTACCGGCAGCTGGATCCTGATGCCGACCCTGCGGTCAGCCGCCTGGCGACCTGGCTGTTTGCCGGCAATGTGATGCATGTGTTCGCGGTGGCCTGGCTGTCGGCACGCAACCAGATGATCTCGGGAGTGCTGCTGGCCTTGTCGCTTTGCGCCTTCCACGCCTGGCGCCAAGGCCGTGGCGTGAAGCACGCCTGGTGGGCTGCGGTCACGCTGGCCGTGGGCTTGCTCACGGCCGAGGCGGCCATCGCCACGGTGGGCTATATGGTGGCCTATGTGGTCACGATGGAGCGCGGGCGGTCGCTGTGGTCACGCGCCTTGGCCCTGCTGCCTTTCGTCCTCATCGTGCTGGTGTGGAAGGCCGTTCACAGTCACATGGGCTATGGCAGCTTTGCCTCGCCGGCCTATATCGACCCGGCTTCGCACCTGCCTCGTTTCGCGCAGAGCCTGGTGCTGCGGCTGCCAGCCCTGATGATGGCGCAGTGGTTCGGCGCCTCGACGGGCGTGTTCGAGCAGTTGCCCCACCCAACCCAAGTGGCCTATGCCGTGACGGCCATTGTGGTGCTGTCTGGCTTGGGGCTGCTCATCCATCGCCTGGGCGCGCTTGTTTCGCCGCTGGTGCGCTTTTACCTGCTGGGCTCGTTGTTCGTGCTGGTGCCGGCCTGCGCCACCCTGACCATGGACCGCCTGGTGCTCAACTCCAACATCGGCATGAGTGGCTTCCTGGCCATTGTCTTGTGCCACGTCTGGGCTCGGCGTGATCAGTTCAAGGGCTGGCTGCTGGGTGGCGCCAAATGGGTGCTGTATGCCATGGCGGCCATCCATCTGGTGCTGTTCCCGGTGGCCTCGCTGGCCTCGTCGGTCTTGCTCAAAGGCTTGTTGTGGCCGACCACGGTGGGTGAGCCCACCTCCTTGCCCGATGCGCGTCAACTCAAGGCCGCCCATCTGATTCTCGTGAACCCGCCTGCTGCTGAACTGGTGTACTACTACCCACTGGCGCGCACCTTTGCGGGCATGGCCAACCCTCAGTCCATGCAGGCACTGGCCACGGGCAACAAGGCCATGACGCTCACACGGGTGGATGAGGCCACGCTGGATCTGGCATTGCCCGAGGGCATCAAGTCCACCATGGCCCGAGATGAGGTGACGCAGCCCTTCAAGGTGGGTGACACCGCGACCATGGGCGCTATCCACGTCGAGGTGCTGGCCGTGACCACGCCAGGCCAGTTGCCCAGCAAGGTGCGCTTTCACTTCCCAGCATCGATGAACGATCCGCAATGGCAGTTCTATGCCTGGAAGGATACGGGCTATGCACCGTTCGAACTGCCCGCAGTGGGACAGTCGGTTCACCTGGATGCGGTAGACTTGGGCAAGATGGTGGCGGGGCGCTTGAAAGGGAAATAGGACCTGGCGCTGCTCAATGCGTGCTGTCGCTGACCGAGCCGCTGCTCAAGGCAGTGGCGGCCGTGCTGTAGTCATCGAAGATGGATTTGGCCAATGCCGGGCTGGTGTCTTGTGATACGGCCTGGATTGTGTAGGTTGCAGCTTTGATGTCGCCAATCACGCAAGCCAGGACCAGGCGGCTGTCCGGCATCTTGCGCAGGGAACAGGAGCCGGTCATGTCGCGCCCATTCACAGCCGTGACATGGAGGCGCACAGTACTTTGGGCATTGAACAGACGGCTATCCCTGATCTGCATGCGCAACTGGGGCAGGCTGGGTACCGGGGTGTCCAGGGTCAAAAAGGCGTTCTGATGGGGTGTGACGAAGTTCAGCTTGACCTGCATGGGGCCCGTGCTGCAAGCCGGTGTGAAGTCTCTGCTTGGCGTGGTCAAGGCCTGGCAGGTGGCCAGGAACAATCGCGTCCAGTTTTGGCTGACGGCATCGGCTGCTTGAGCGGCATGCAACTGGAGCATGCCTGCGACGGGAAGGGTGATCCAGCGGTGAATCTGGCGCATCAGGACTTTTTGCTGGCGTAGTACATCACCACTTTGCCAATATCGTAGGCGGGGATCTCCAAGCTTTGACCCACGGGGGGCATATCCACCGCATGCACGCCATCATCACGCCAGGCGAAGAAGCGCCAGTGCGCGCTTTGGATGTCGTCGGGGAAGCGGTAGCGCACGGTTTGCGGCAAGCGCTCAGGCGTGATGGCTTCGACCGTGACTTCGATGTTGCCCATGCGTGCGGTGTCGCCAACCTTGAAAGGCTGGCGGCGCACATCACGGGTGATGGTGCCCTTGAAGCCTTCGGGCACGTTCACTCTTAGAGACTGAGTATCTGGCCGGCTCAAGGTCATGGCCTGGTTGTTGGGCCCCAGCGCGTCGATGGTGGCGGGGTTGCGCATGCCATGGAACTGGCGCGTCACGGGGAAGTAGTAGATGGCTTCGCCTGACGGTGGATTGAGCAGCATGAAGTGCTCGTCACCCTGGGCCTGAGGCAACGCCAGTGGGCCAGCTGCTTCGCCAGAGGTGTTGATGGGCTTCATCGCGATGGACGAGCCGACCTTGCCCAGCGGGAACAGCAGCACATGCACCACGCCAATGAACAGCAGCAGGTACTTGACCGAGCCCATGGCCCAGCCGCGCAGTTGCTTGCGTTGCGGCCACAAGGTCAGCAAGGCCATGGACAGCAGGCCGCTGGCACCGATGTCGGCATTGATGGTGAGGCGGTCGAAGGGGTAGCCCGCGCAGGCTGGCGCCAGGGCCAGGATCGAGCCCAGGCCATAGAAGCGCGCAAGGCGGGAGCGGAACACGCCCAGGCCTTGCATGGCCAGGGCCAGCAGCAGCAGGGCCACGGCGCCTGACGCGGCATAGATGATCTGCGTGCTGCGGCTGAGTTGCTCGAACATCAGCGAGGACACGCCATACCACTGCGCCAGCATCAGCGCGGGCAGGCGCAGCATGAGGCTGGTGAGGAAGCCACCGATATTGGAGGTCGGGTCCACATAGCCCGGTGAGCCCAGGCTGCCATAGCCCAGATGGCCGTGCGTGGCTTTCCAGGTCAGCACGATCACGGCAAACGGTAAGAGGGCGGCCAGCCGGCGCCACAGTGGCTGGCCGGGCTCCATGAACAGCGCGTAGGCAAACAGATAGCCTGTGGTCTGCACGGCAGCTTCAGCGCTGAACAGGCCCAGTGCGAGGCACAAGGCTGCCAGGACGCCATACACCATCGAGGCGCCGCTGCGCCACCGATGGTAGGCCAGCAGGGTCAGTGTCAGCCAGATACCGCACAGCATCTGGTTGCGGCTGGCCAGCCAGGCCACGGCAAACACGTGCAGCATATTGCCGGCGAACAGCAGGGTGGCGAAACTGGCCTGGCGCCGATCGCTATCGAGCGCAAGGAATAGTTTGCCGACCAGCACAATCATCACGCCATATAAGGCCAGATTATGCAGATGCATGAATAGGGGTGAATGAGGCCAAATCTGGTAATCCAGCCATTGGCTCCATTCGGCCAGGGGGCGCCAAAATGCAATGCGCAGGGTATCGCTGGCCCACCAGACAAGTTTGCCGGAATCCATCAATAACTGGTTGTGGACAGGGTTGCCATCGGCGAAGGTGAACAGGCCGAAGGGCGAGCCGGGCTGCGGGTTGTGCGCAAGGCCGGTCAGCAAGGACCAATGAAGGTAGTCGTCACCCATCAGGCCCATGTTCATGGCGGGCAGGGTGAGCAGCATTCCCAACAGCGCGGCAATCCAGATGCTCCAGCGGCTCATCAGTAGTTTTTCAAACACAACCCGCGTCCTTCGGGAAAAAGGAAATGATCATACGCATGCAATGTGCACCATCCATTCGAGTCTACCTTTGATGATCATGAGGTCAGGCTGTGCCCGCCAGAACGTCACGCGTATAAGGGGGCGGGAAAGTCCCCCTCGGTCGCTTTGGCATTTTTGGAAAAATGCGCCGACCTGAGAATCACACACTACCTTCGGACGTTTCATGGCCAAAGCGCGGTCTACCCTGGTTCTGGAAAAGCGCGTGCGCGCCGGGATCACGGCACCACCCCAATATCTGTCAGGGCTGGACATCTTCCACTCGCATGCCAATTTCCCGCTGGTACTGGTCTACAAGAAGGGCTTGGACTTGGCGCAGATGGAGCGGGGCTTGTCGGATGCGCTCAAGCTCTATCCCCTGGTGGCCGGTCGCTACAAGAAGGACGCGCAAGGCCATGTCTACATGGACTGCAATGACGCGGGCGTTGATTTCCGCGTGCACCGCCACCAGGGGCCCATGCCTTATGACGAGACCAACCCCATCGGCAAGGAGACCATGAAGTTCGTCAAGGTGGTGCTGCCTTGGCGCATGGTGGGGCGCGACGTGCCTTGCCTGCAGGTCAATGTCCACCAGTATGAAGATGGTGGTGCGGTGCTGTGCTGTTATGCCACGCATTCGCTGTTTGATGGCGCGAGCTTCTGGGCTTTCATGATGGCGTGGTCCAAGGCTTGCCGTGGCGTGGAGATCAAACCGCCAGAGCTGAACCGCAAGCTGATGATCGAAGCTGGGCGTGATGCCGCTGACCCGTCTGCCTACGACCTGTTGGCCAAGCCGTCGATGTGGAGGTTGGTTCGCACCTTTGCACGCCTGGGCTGGCGCACGCTGAGCATGTCCAGCGGCTTGTTCCGCATCCCGGCAGAGACCATGGCACTGTGGAAAGAGCAGGCCAAGGCCGAGCAACCGGATGCGGCCGGCGTGAGCGTGGGGTCATTGGCCACGGCCTATGTGATGCGGGGGATCTCGCCGGCCATGCCACGCGATGTGGTGCGCAGCGTGGGCCTGGTGCTGGACCTGCGCTACAAGCGCAGCCTGGGCATCCCGCGTGAGTACTTCGGCAATGCGCTGTGCTATGCCGAGGCGCGCTACACGCAGCAGCAGCTCGCGCAAGAGAGCCTGACATCCTTGGCCGAGCAGTGTCGTGCGCCTTCCGATCAGGTCAGCACGGGGGCACTGAACAAGATGCTGTCCACCATGGAGCAGTACCGGCAAAAGCATGCCAACTGGCGGCTGCTGTTCAAGCCCACGGTCGAGACGCTCAAGGGCGGCATGATCCTCAACAACTGCGTGCAGTTCCCGATGTACGACGTCGACATGGGCACGGGTGTGCCAGACTGGTACGAAATGCCGCCGGCCACCATACGCCTGCTGTTGATCGTGCCCACGCCGAGGCAGGATGGCGGCGTGGACTTGATGCTGTGTGCGCCCAAGGCCGAGATCGAAGCCCTGCGTGCCCGCTTCGCGGCCGATGGCATCGACACCCGTTTGAAGCCACCCGCCGCAGCCTGATCGCCTGCCAGCTCAGTGCGGCAGCTTGATGGCCTTGGCTTGCTCCAGCAGCACGGCGTGATCGGGGGCCAGCAAGAAGCCCTTGGCCAGCAATTGATCCGCCGCGCGCTTGTAGGCCTCGAAGTAGGCCTGTTCGCCACTGGGATAACGTGCACGCAGCTTGTCGGCATCGAGCGGGTTGCGGCTGCCGCCAGCCATGCAGGCGTAGAACGTGGTCGCACTCCAGCCACGACGTGGGACGTTGCTGTACATGCCGTACTCGGCCACGGGCAGGTCCAGGTCGGGCATGCGCAGGCCACCCATCGCGTTGCCCACTTCGTCGTAGCGAATGAAGCCCCAGCTGTTGCGTTGCATGCGTGGTGCCACGGGGGGGGCCTTGCCCTGCGTGACCCAATCATGCAGGGCATGCAAAGCGGCCTTGTTGAAGACGCGTGTGGGCAGGGTGTTGGTGGGCTTGATGCAGTCGGGCAGGCTCATGTGCTGGCCGCTGAGGTCCGCATTGATGACCTCTTGCTGCAGGTACTTGTCCAGGTGCACGGCCCCGGGGATCTCCCAGTGGCGCAGTGCCTGGGTGTCGGGCGTTTTGGACAGCTGCCAGCCCACCATCACCTCCATCTCGGTGGACACCTGCATCACGGGCGCGCTGGGTTCGGCGCGGTATTGCGGGTTGAAGTAGCGTGCGCCTGAGGTGGTGAGCGGCATGCCCACGGCGGCGGTGCTGGCCAGGTAGAAACCGTCGAAGGCGTGTGTGATGGGCTGGAAAGCGTTGATGTAGGTGATGAGGTAGGAGCCTGATTGCGAGTAGCCCAGGGCCAGCAGATGCGGCCCGGGAGAGCCCTTGGCTTGCGCGGCCCATTGGGCGGCCATGGGGCGCAACAGGGTAGCGGCCTGGGTGTAAATGTCGTAGGCCTGACCATTGTCGGCCTGCACCTGTGAGGTGGCATAGCGCACCGGGTTCATGCCCTTTAGCTTACTGACACTGGCGGCTTCGGCGCTGACGCCCACCCAGATATAGCCCTCGCGCACGATCTCGTCGCGCGTGAGCATCCAGGCGCCATCGAGATCGAAGCCCAGGCCTGTGTTCATCCACTCGACCAGCACCGTGCCGTTGAAGCGCGACGGGTCCCGGGGGCGGCGGATCAGGACACGGGTTTCATAGTCGTGCGGTGCCTTGTCGGCTTTGACCGACCACAGGCCGTCGTCCTGCCACTTGCCATCGGCCGCGTAGCTGCTGGCCCGGCCGCGCAGGCGCCACTCTTCTTCGACATAGCCCAAGGCTGGCATCTGGCCTTGTCGGCTGGAACTGGCCTGTCCCTGGGTGAAGGGCAGCAGACTGGCCGCCTGGGCGGCGCGTGGGCAGATCAGCAGGTACAGGGCCATCAGTACGCCCATGGCGACCACGCGGTGCGCGAAGGTCGGCCAACCACGAGCGGCTGGCTTGGCGCTGTACCTGAACCTGGAGGCGTTCCAGCCCACTTCCGTATCCGTCAAGCCTGTCGCAGGCACTCGATGATGCTGAGCTGGCCGGCACGCCACGCCGGCACAAAACCGCCCAGGAAGCCCATCAACAGGGCAAAGGCCATGGTCTCGATCGACACCACCCAGGTCAGCTTGAAGCGGAAGGCGAGCTCGGAGAAGGTCGCCATGTTCAGCGTAGAGATGTTGACCGACTGCATGGCCGAAGCCCCGGCCAGTCCCACCAGCCCCCCTACCAGGGCCAGACCCAGGGCTTCGCCCAGGAAGGCCAGCAGCACCGCCTCCTTGCGGAAGCCCAGTGCGCGCAAGGTGCCAATCTCGCCGATGCGGGAGGCCACGGCTGCGAACATGGTGATCATGGCGCCCACTATAGCCCCGATGGAGAAGATCACCGACAGCGACAGGCCAAGCAAGGTAATAAAACGGGTCATGCCCTCGGACTGGTCGGCATAGAAGCGTCGTTCCAGCTTCACGTCGAGCTGCAATTGCGGGTCGTCGGCGATGGCCTTGGCCACGGCAGGGAAGGCCTCGATGGTGTTGAGCTTGAAGATGATGTCGGAGTAGACCGAGCGCCTGAAGGCCTGGGTCACCGTGTCGCTGTCGGCCCAGATCTCGGAGTCGAAGCCGCTGCGCTCGGCGTCGAAGATGCCGACGATCGTCCATTCGCGACCGGCCATCATCAAGGTGCTGCCCAGGCTGATGTTGGCAAAGCCCTTGGCCACGGCCTGCCCGACGATGATCTCGGAGGTGCCGGGCCGGAACATGCGGCCTTGCACCAGCTTGACTTGCGGGCGGATGCCCAGGCCGATCTGCGTGGTACCGCGCATGGTCACGTTGGCCGTGTCTTCGGAGTCGCGCTTGGGCAGGTTGTTGAGCACCACAGTCTCGCGGGCGAGCAGGCGGTGGCCTTCACTGTCAGTGGCAATGCCCGGAAGGGCCTCCAGGCTGCTGGCCTGCGTGCGCAGGATGGCCGAGTTGATCTCGGTGCCCGAGCCTTTGCGCAGCACGATCACGTTGTCGGGCTGGCCGGTGGCGACCATGGTCTCCTTGATGCCCTCGCTCATCATCAGCACGGTGGCGAACACGAAGACCACCAGCGACATGCCGCCGGCCGTGAGCACGGTGGTGACGCGGCGCACCCACAGGTTGCGCATGACGTAGGACAGGGGGATGGCTCTCACGCTGCGGTCTCCCTTACATCAGGCCACATGGCGCAGGCCCTGCACGATGTCGATGCGCGACATCTTCCAGGCGGGCCACATGGCGGCGATCAGGCCCACGATCAAGGCCGCGACGGCCTGAAAGGCCATGGTCTCCTGCGAGATCTCGAAGACCTTGAACACATTGTTGGTCTGCAGCAAAAAGCCCTTGGCCAGCGGGAAGGTCATGCCGATGCCCACCACGCCGCCAATGAGCGCGATCAGCATGCTTTCGCCAAACAGCAGTTTGACGACGAAGCCCGGCGAAAACCCCAGAGCCTTGAGCGTCGCGTACTCGGCCAGCCGCTCGCGCGCGGTCATGGTCATGGTATTGGCCATGACGGCCATGATGATGAGGATCACCACGAAGCTCACCGCGCGGATCGCCATCAGGATGGCCTTGCTCATGGAGACCACGCCCAGTTGGAAGGCCTTCTCGGTCTCAGTGCGGGTCTCGGCCACGGAGTTCCTGAACAGCGTGTCGATCTCCTGCGAGATGACCGAGGCCTTGCTGGGGTCCTTGATGCCCACCATGAACAGACCCACCTGGTTGGCGGCCAAGGAGCCCAGGCGCTTCTTCACGCTCTCGTCGATCAGGCTCCAGTGCAGCAGCATCAGGGTCTCATCGAAGCGCGCGTCCTTGACGGTGTAGATGCCACGGATGTTGAAGGTCCAGTTGCCGGGGTAGATGGTGCCGCTCAGGGGAATGGTGTCGCCCACCTTCCAGCCAAAGCGCTGTGCGGTCTTGCGCCCGAGGATGACCCCCTGGCGGTCGGCCATGAAGGCGGCCTGCTCTTCTTTGCTGATCTGGAACTCGGGAAAGAGGGGGAAGTAGCTGTTGGCGTCCACCGCCATGCGGGCGAAGAAGTTGCGGTTGTCGATGTAGACCCCGCCGAACCAGTTCAGCCAGGTCACGCCGGTGACGCCGTCGATCTTCTTGATGCGGTCGGCGTAGTAGACGGGCAGCGGGTAACCCAGCGAGATCGCGCTGCGGGTGATCAGGCGCGTGCTCGACGTGCCTTCCACGCCGGCATACCAGGCGTCCACGATGGTCCGCAGCAGGCCGAAGGCGCTGATGGCCACGATCAGGCCGACCATGGTCAGCAGTGTGCGCAGCTTGTGCCTGAACGCGTTCTTCAAGAGGAGCTTGAAAAGGAACATTCGTCAGTGGGCGCCGGGGCCGGGGTCATCGACCAGCACACCCTTTTCCAGGTGGATCATGCGGCTGGCGCGCGAGGCGGCCTTGGGGTCGTGGGTCACCATCACGATGGTCTTGCCCAGATCACGGTGCAGCTCGTCCATGAGCTTGAGCACTTCCTCGCCGGTGGCGCGGTCCAGGTCGCCGGTGGGTTCGTCGGCCACGATCAGGGTGGGGTCGGTCACCAGGGCGCGGGCGATGGCCACGCGCTGCTGCTGGCCACCCGAAAGCTCGTTGGGATAGTGGTCCATGCGCTCGGTCAGGCCCACCATGGCCAGGCAGGCTTCCACGTGGGCCTTGCGCTGTTTGCGGCTCAGGTTGGTGAGCAGCAAGGGCAGCTCGACGTTCTCATAGGCCGTGAGCACCGGCATGAGGTTGTAGAACTGAAAGATGAAGCCCACGTTGGCGGCGCGCCAGTCGGCCAGCGAGCTTTCGCCCAGCGTGGCGATGTCCACACCGTTGATCAGGATGCGGCCCGAGGTGGGGTGATCGATGCCGGCGATCAGGTTGAGCAGCGTGCTCTTGCCCGAGCCGGAAGGGCCCATCAGCGAGACGAACTCGGCGCGGTCCACATTCAGGTTGATGTCCATGAGCACCGGGATGGGCTGGCCGCCCCGTGTGTAGGTCTTGCTCAGGTGCTCGATGCGGATGACGGGCTCGCGCGCGGCGGCTTGATCGGTCATGGTCAGTGCGAAGGGCTGATTCAGGAAGCGCCGAGGTTCACGCGGGAGCCATTGCGCAGTGAAGTGGGCGGCGTGGCCACCAGCTTGTCGCCAGCCTTGATGTTGCCGCTGACTTCACGCAGGTCACCCAGCTTGCGCAAGGCCTTCACGGGCACTTCCTCGACGGTGTTGCTGCTACCGTCCGCACTCTTGATCTTGTAGACCACATCGCTGCCATCGCGGTTGACCAGTGCGGTGTTGGCTACGGCCATCACGGGCTCCTGGTCCGAGGCGCTGATTTCCTGCGACAGGAAACTCACCTTGGCGCTCATCTCGGGCAGGATGCGCGGATCGAGCTGATCGAAGCGGATCTTGGTCATCACCGTGGCCTTGGCGCGGTCCACCGTGGGCACGATGCCGGACACATGGGCGCGAAAGCGCACCGAGGGCAGGGCGTCGAGCGTGACCTCGACGGGCTGGCCAACCTTGGTCTTCGACAGATTGCCTTCCGACACGTCTGCCTCGACTTCGAGTGTGCTCATGTCGGCCATGGTGACCACGGCACCCTGTGCACCAGCGGCGCTGGACATGGGGGTGATGATGTCGCCCACGTTGGCGTTCTTGACCAGCACGACACCGTCAAACGGTGCGCGGATCTCGGTGTAGTCCTGCGCCACCCTTTGGGCCTTCAACTGGGCCTGGGCCTGTTCCAGCGCAGCTTGGGCAGCAGCCGTAGCGGCAAAGGCGGCCTTGTTCTTGGCCAGGGCATTCTCAACGGTTTGCGGAGACACGAAGCCTTGCGCCTCCAGGCTGCGGGCGCGAGCCAGATCCGCTCTGGCCTGGATCAACTGCACCGTGTTCTGGCGCACATTGGCTTCGGCTTGGTGCACGGCGGCTTCGGCGCCGAGGATGGCGGCCTTGATGTCGCTGGCGTCAAGTCTGGCGATCAGGTCGTCCTTCTTGAGCTGGGAGCCTTCACGCACCTTGAGCTCGATCAGGCGGCCAGAGGCCTTGGACGCGACGGCGGCGCGGCGCTGGGCCACGACATAACCCGATGCGGTCAGCTGCACATACTGCTGCGAGGGCGTGCTCATCACCACCGAGGTGGAGGCCACGTCCACGGAGCGGGGGACAAAGTAGTAGGCAGCGACGCCAATTGCCACGATGGCCAGTGCGGCCCAGGGCAGGATGCTCTTCTTTTTGCCTGCGGAAGCCTGAACGCCTCTGTCAATCTTGAGCTTGGAGAGGGCCGATGGCGCGGCGGCGGGTACATCTGTCATGGCGTTACAAGGCTAAAGATGGAGATTTTGCACTGTCCTGTGACCCCTAACGATAATCGTTGTGCCGACCCTTGAACGGATGGCATATCGGGTTATCCGGGTGGACAAAATTGTTACCGTATGGTCGGGTCCTGTCTACCGCCTTGTGAAATGAGACATGTCGTGCATGTGCAATGTGGCGTGGCGAGTGGCATCTTGGTGGCGGGCATTTGCTGCCTGCGTCATCAGGGAATGCACAGAGCCTAAGTCAGGTGCATTTGGTGCCAGCTAAGGGATTGCATGGGCCACCCTTCATCTGGAGGGGCATGAAGTCAGATGGGATGAGGCCCATGCATTCGGGCTAGAGAACCAGGCCCTTGTTGCTGATGCCCGCCTTGAGCCGCTGCTTGCGGTAGGCGCCGGGCGTCATGCCCGTCCAGCGCTTGAAGGCATGGTGGAAGCTCGACTGGGTGGCAAAGCCCAGCATGTGGGCCATGTCAATCAACGACAGATCGAGATCGCCCATGTAAAGCAGCACCTGGGCGTGGCGCATGCGGTCGAGCAGGGCGCGGAAATTCAGTCCGCTTTCTTCCAGCCTGGTTTGCAAGGTGCGCACGGACACGCCCGCGTCCTCGGCGATGTCTTCCAGGCTCACGTGCCCGGTTTCGAGCCGGGTCTTGATGATGCGCTCGACCTTGTGCACGAAACTGGTCGAGGCGTCCTGCAGCGAGCTCATCTCGGCCATGAGCTGGGCGCGCAGCGTTTCCTGCACGCCATGGTCGCCGCGCGAGACCTGCAGGATTTCGTACTCGGCCGGGCCCAGCAGGGCGGAGCGGGCGGCGTCGAAGCGGATCTGCCCGCCGAAGATCTTCTTGAGCACGGCCAACTGGGATGGCGGCGGCTCGGGGAAGGCGAAATCGACATCGAACTGCAGATCGGCCCGGCGCGACAGCCAACGGCCATGCCAGCAAATGGTGGCCAGGGTGAGGCGTTCCAGCGCGGGCGAGTGGTGCGCGCTCAAGGGCAGCATGGCGATTTCGAAGCGCTCGTCGACCAGCTCGGCCAGCAAGGTGTAGACGTCGTTGAGCAGGTTGTAGAACTGGGCCAGCGATTCGGCCGCTTCGCGCAAATTGCGGCTGGCCATGGTGATGAAGCCGATGGGGCCGGTGTCCCAGGGCTTGACGAACTCGGCCATGCGCAGTGCCACATCGCGCTCGGCGTGGGGCTGCGCCTTGTCCACCAGGGCTTCCCACTCTTCGATGGGGCGGCGGGTGTTGGGGTCGAGCGCGGCCAGTTCCTGCAGGTAAGCCGAACCGAAGATGGTGTCGACATCCAGGCCGTCCTGCCTGAGGCAGTCAACGAGCATCAGCAGGTAGCCCAGGTGCACGGTGCACAGGCTGGCTTGTACCGCTTGCATCAAGGCGTCAACGGACAGTGGTCAGGGGGCCATCCAGCAGATTGCGGCGGGCGGCGGCATCCAGTCGGGCTTCGAGTTGCAGCGGGTTGTGCTGGTCCGCAGGCTGGGCCTCGTACTCGCTGACGATCTGCTTTTGCTGCTGCTGGAAGGATTCGAAGGCTTCTTGCGAGGCAAGCTGGCTTTCGTTGATGGTGGGCGCGCGTTCCTCTAGCCTCGATTTGGCATCGGCCAGACGCTCACTTTGCAACTGGGGATTGGGCTCCAGTTCCTTGATCAAGGCCTTGGCCATCAACAAGGCCTGCGGCCCCAGCAACTCGCCACGGTTGTAGTGGGCGGGCAACACATCGAGCAGATGCTGGATCAGTGTGGCGCGCTCGCTGTTCATGGGGCCGTTCTGCAACTCGCTCCAAAGGGCCACCTGCTTCTGGAAGCGGGTGTAGTCGATGAGGCGGGCCAGCTCGCTGTCTTTGTCGGGGCGGTCTGCGAGTACGGCTTGCAATGCTTGAGTTTCCTGCTCGCTGGGTTCGGTGGCGAGTACCCAGCGTGGGAGGTCTGCGGTGCCAGCTGCGCGCTTTTGGCCGAAGTCAGCCTGTCCAGGCTGGATCCAGCCAGCAAACAGTGGTTGAGCACTCTCTGCCGGCTCTGTCTTCCCCGGTTGAACTGCGGGGACAGGGTCTCGCAAACGATCATGATCGTAACTGACCCAGCTGGCGCCGATGAAGGCCAGCAACGCCCCGGCTGCCAGACTCAACGCCAAGATCCGACCATGCCGCTGGTACTTCACGGACCAGGGTAGATCGCTTGACGTGGATGAGACGCTCATGTGATTTGTCCTCTCTTGCGGCGCGACTGTGCGGCCTTGTCAGGCCGGTGTCATGTCGTGTTTTCCCGAGTCGACGACAACTTCATCGGTCTGGCCTGTGCTTTTGCAAGGCGCTTGCGTCCAGGCGCAAAAGCGCTGCATGCGCTGGTAAGACAGCTTAGCGCGGGTTCGGCAAGATCCGCGTAACTGTTGGTATGACAGCGCGAGTGGATGGACAAGAAACAATGAGCACAGCAGGCGAAACGATCCCGACCCGAGATGGACTCCATTTGGTGCGCAGGCGCTGGCCCCTGGCCGAGCCACGCGGCACCGTGGTGCTGGTGCACGGGATCGCCGAGCACAGTGGCCGCTATGAGCATGTGGCCAGGCACCTCAATGATTGGGGCTGGTCGGTGGAAAGCTATGACCAGCGCGGCCATGGCCTGTCGCCTGGCGACCGCGGCCGACTGAACCAGGACGATGATCTGGTGCATGACCTCGCCCGTGTCGTGGCCTGCGTGCGCGCCGAGCGGCCCGAGGGCCCCCTGGTGCTCCTGGGCCACAGCATGGGGGGGCTGGTGGTGGGCTGCTACACAGCCGATCTGCTGGAGCCGCGCTCGCCCGCCGGGCACACCGATGTGGATGCGGTGGTGATGATCTCGCCGGCGCTGGCCATCGACGTGTCATGGGGGCAGCAGATGCTGATGGCCTGCCTGGGGCGGCTGTTGCCGGACCTGTGCGTGCGCACCGGCTTTGATGCGCGCGCCATCTGCCGCGACCCCGAGGTGGTGAGGGACTACAAGGCCGATGAGCTGGTGCACGACCGCATCAGCCCCCGCCTGGCCCGCTTCATCGTGGAAGGTGGTGGCTACGTGCGGGCGCTGGCAGGGCAATGGGCCAAGCCCACGTTGCTGATGTATGCCGGTGCCGACGAGATTGTGAGCCCGGCGGGTTCCGCGCAGTTTGCCGAGGCCGCCCCGCCCTTGGTCCATGCGCGCTGCTTTCACCACATGGCGCACGAACTGCTCAACGAGCCGGATCAGATCCGAGTGCTGCACGCGCTGAGGGCCTGGCTCGACGACCGTTTCACGCGGCGTGCGCCTCAAGCCGAGCGACGCAAGCTCGACGCGGCCTGAGCCAAGGCGGTGATGGCGGCCCAGTCACCCGCCTTCAGCAGGGCGGCAGGGGCCAGCCACGAGCCGCCCACGCAGGCGACGTTGGGCAGCGCCAGGTAGTCTGGCGCGGTGTCGATGGTGATGCCGCCCGTGGGACAGAACAGGGCTTGCGCAAAGGGGCCGCCCAGAGCCTTGAGCATGCCCACCCCGCCGGCTTGTTGGGCGGGGAAGAACTTGAAGCAGACAAAGCCGGCATCCAGGGCCGTCATCAGTTCGCTGGCCGTGGCCACGCCAGGCAGCAGTGGGACAGGCGCGGATGCTGCGGCGTCCAGCAGACCTGGGGTCAAGCCAGGGGACACCACGAAGCGGGCGCCAGCGCGTGCTGCGGCATCCCACTGTTCTGGCGTGGTCACCGTGCCTGCGGCCAGCACGGCATCGGGCACATGGCGGGCAATCAGGTTGATGACCTCCAGCGCATTGGGCGTGCGCAGCGTGATCTCCAGCACCTTGATGCCGCCGGCCACCAGGGCCTGAGCCAGCGGGATGGCTTGCTCGGTGTTGTCGATGACCAGCACCGGGATCACCGGGGAGAGTTGCAGAAGCGGCTTGATCGTCTGGTTCTGGTTGGGCATGTGGCGTTCGCTTTCAGTCGTCAAAGCCAAAGGTGGTGGCGCCTTCTTCCGCACCGGTGACCAGGCGGCGCATGCCGGCGAACAGCTCGCGCCCTGAACCGCTGACGTGGCCTGTCAGATCGCCCGGAGTGATTTGCGCAACCTGGCGGGCCTGCCACGTCGATTCGGGCACCAGTGCTTGCAGAATGCCCCGCTCGGCGTCCAGCAGGATGACATCGCCGTCATGCACGAGGCCCAGCGGGCCATTGGCCGCGACCTCTGGCGTGACATGGATGGCCGCTGGGACCTTGCCTGACGCGCCGGACATGCGGCCGTCGGTCACGAGGGCCACCTTGAAGCCCTGGTCCTGCAGATTGGTCAGCGTGGGGGTCAGGGAGTGCAGCTCGGGCATGCCGTTGGCACGGGGCCCCTGAAAGCGCACCACAGCCACGAAGTCCTTGTTCAGCTCGCCACGCTTGTAGGCGGCGATCAGGTCTTCCTGCTCATCGAAGACCACGGCCGGGGCCTGCACGACGCGGTTGGCGGGCTTGACGGCCGAGACCTTGATCACCGAGCGGCCCAGATTGCCTTGCAGTACTTTCAGCCCGCCATCTGGCGAGAAGGGCGCAGCGGTCGTACTCAGGATGGTGCTGTCGCCGCTGCTCGCGGGTGCGTCTTGCCAGACGAGCCGGCCATCTTGCAGGACGGGCTGGCGGGTGTAATGCCACAGGCCTTCGGGGCCGGCGATGGTCTGTACATCGGCATGCAGCAAGCCGGCTTGCAAGAGCTCGCGGATGAGGAAGGCCATGCCGCCGGCCGCGTGGAACTGGTTCACATCGGCACTGCCATTGGGGTAGACGCGTGCCAGCAGCGGCACGGTGGCCGAGAGGGTGTCGAAGTCGTCCCAGTTGATGATGATGCCGGCCGCCCGCGCGATGGCCACCAGGTGCAGCGTGTGGTTGGTGGAGCCGCCGGTGGCCAGCAGGCCGACCAGGCCGTTGACGATGGCACGTTCGTCGATCACATGGCCAATGGGCGTGTAGCTGGGGCCTTGATGGCTGAGCGCCGAGACGCGCCGCGCGGCCTCGCGGGTGAGTGCTTCACGCAAGGGTGTGCCGGGTGTCACGAAGGCCGAGCCCGGCAGGTGAAGGCCCATGATCTCCATGAGCATCTGGTTGCTGTTGGCCGTGCCGTAGAAGGTGCAGGTGCCGGCGCCGTGATAGGCCTTTTCCTCGGCCTCCAGCAAGGCGTCCTGGCCGATCTCGCCTGCCGCGAAACGCTGGCGAACCTTGGCCTTGTCCTCGTTGCTCAAGCCCGATGGCATGGGGCCGGCCGGCACGAAGATGGTGGGCAGGTGGCCGAAACTGAGCGCGCCAATGAGCAGGCCGGGCACGATCTTGTCGCATACGCCCAGACACAAGGTGGCGTCGAACATATTGTGGGACAGCGCCACGGCGGTGGCCATGGCGATCACGTCACGCGAGAAAAGTGACAGCTCCATGCCCGGCCGGCCTTGCGTGATGCCGTCGCACATGGCGGGCACGCCACCGGCGAACTGCGCCGTGGCGCCCGCCTCACGTGCGGCCTGCTTGATCCATTCCGGGTAGGCCTGCAAGGGCTGGTGGGCCGAGAGCATGTCGTTGTAGGCCGACACGATGGCGATGTTGGGCGCACGTTGGGCACGCAGCCAGAGTTTGTCCTTGTCGGGGGCGGCCGCGTAGCCATGCGCCAGATTCGTACAACCCAGTTGCGATCGGGCCACGGGGCCGGCGCGGCCTGCCGCATCGATGCGGGCCAGATAGGCCTGGCGCGTGACCAGGCTGCGCCGCCGGATGCGTTCGGTGACAGTCAGCAATTCGGGATGCAGTTGAGGCGTGGGCATCGCAAGGATCCAGACCAAGTGGGTCGATCAGGTCATTATCATGGCCTGACTGCATGTGCAGGCCCACTGTTGCTTGGAGATGACCCCTTTGATCTCATTTCATCACGCGGACTCGGCGCAGGCGCTGGCGCAGGAACTGGCCGCATCGGTGGCGCAGCGGCTGCGTAATGGGCTGGCGCAGCGGGGCCGGGCCTTGCTGATCGTGTCGGGTGGCTCGACCCCTGTGCCCTTTTTTAACGCGCTCTCGGCCATGGCGCTGGATTGGGCCAAGGTGCATGTGCTGCTGGCCGATGAACGCTGGCTGCCGCCCGATCATCCTGACAGCAACGAGGGCCTGGTCAAACGGCATCTGCTGCAAGGGCCCGCCGCCCTGGCCATGTTCACGCCGCTCTACAACGGCGCGCCATCGCCTCAGGATGCTGGCGCTGAGGTGGAGCGGGCCTTGTCTGCACTGCCTTGGCCGGCCGACGTGGTGGTGCTGGGCATGGGCGGCGACGGGCACACGGCCTCTTTGTTTCCACACGATCCGGCGTTGGCCCTTGCCATGCAAGACGACGCGCACCGCCGATGCCTGCCCGTGGCTGCACCAGCTCTACCCAATGTGCCCGTGCCCCGCTTGACATTGACTCGGCATGCCCTGCTCGATGCGCGTCAGTTGATCATCCACATCACCGGCAACAGCAAGCTGGCCTTGCTGAAGCTGGCGATGCAGGACGGCCCCGTGCAGCAATGGCCGATCCGTCTGGCTTTGCTGCAAGACCAGGTGGCGTGCGAGGTGTTCCATGCCGCATGACTTTCCCAAGCTGCTGGGCGACATCGGCGGCACGAATGTGCGCCTGGCGCTCAAGCTCACCCCTGAGGGCGAGATCGGCCACATCCTGAACCTGACTTTGCGTGACCATCCCGATGCCGCTTCCGCCATCGAGCACTACCTGCAGCAGGTGGGGGCGGCCAGCGGGCCCATGCGGCCGCGTACCGGCTGTCTGGGCGCCGCTGGGCCCGTGATCGGCGACCACCTCCAGCTCTTCAATGCGCCTTGGGGCTTTTCAATCGTGGGCTTGCGCCAGGCGCTGGGCTTGCAGCGTTTGCGTGTGCTCAACGACTTCACCGCGCTGGCTTTGTCGCTGCCGCATCTGCCGGCTTCCGAGTTGCGTCAGGTGGGTGGGGGCGAGCCTGTCAAAGGCATGACCATGGGGCTGCTGGGGGCGGGCACGGGGCTGGGTGTCTCTGGGCTCATTCCCACGCTGGAAGGGCATTGGGCGCCTATTGCCGGGGAAGGGGGGCATGTGAGCTTGCCCGCCTCCAACGAAGATGAAGAGCGCCTGATCGCCCTGCTGCGAGGGCGTTACGGCCATGTGTCGGCCGAGCGCGTGCTGTCGGGCTCTGGGCTGCTTGTGTTGTACAAAGCGCATGCTGAGCTGGCTGGCAAGCAGCCCAACGAGAACCTGAGCCCGGCCGATGTGACCGAGCGTGGGCTCAGCGGGCAATGCCCCTTGAGCGTGGCGGCCCTGAACAGCTTCTGCCTGTTCATGGGCACGGTGGCCTCGAATCTGGCGGTGTCATTGGGAGCCCATGGGGGCCTGTTCATTGGCGGCGGCATCGTGCCGCGTCTGGGCGATTTTTTTGTGCGCTCGGGTTTTCGTGAGCGCTTTGATGCCAAGGGGCGCTATGCGGCTTACTTGCAGCGCATCCCGGTCTTCGTGATCCACACGCCTTATCCCGGGTTGATCGGGGCCAGCCAGGCTTGATGCTGGCTGGTCTCGCTCAAGGTTGAAGCCAATAGACCGCGCTTACTTGGGCGCCTTGGTTGTGCGCAGATAAGGCAGCTTCACGTCGATGTTGCCGAACTTCTCGCGGGCCTGGTCGTCATTGAGCGACAGGGCCACGATCACGTCCTGGCCGGTCGTCCAGTTGGCGGGGGTGGCCAGGGGCACGTTGTAGGTCAGTTGCAGGGCGTCGAGCGCGCGCAGCACCTCGGCGAAGTTGCGGCCCACCGACATCGGGTAAGTCATCGAGAGCTTGAGCTTTTTGTCAGGGCCGATGATGAACACCGAGCGCACGGTGGCAGTGTCATTGGCGGTGCGGCCATCGGGCAGATAGGCTTCGGCGGGTAGCATGTCGAAAGCCTTGGAGACGGCCAGGCCTTCGTCCGCGATGATGGGAAAGCCTGCCGAGGCACCGGCGAAGCGCTCGATGTCGCCTTTCCACTTCTTGTGCGCTTCCACGCCATCGACGGACACGCCGATCACCTTGGTGTTGCGCGCGGACCATTCCCTGGCCAGTTGGGCGACGGCGCCAAACTCGGTGGTGCAGACGGGGGTGAAGTCCTTGGGGTGAGAGAACAGGATGGCCCAGCCGGAGCCGATCCAGTCATGGAATTTGATGGGGCCTTGGTCGGTGTCGGCCGAGAAGTCCGGAACGAGATCATTGATGCGCAATGCCATGATGGGCCTCCTAGATGAAACGGCCATCGAGTGTGCCAGACTCCGGCGGGAGCGCGTTGCAAACCCTAGCTGGATGATGGCAAGCGGCGTATGACGGGCAGCCCGAGTTGCTGCCACATCAACATGCCGCCGCGCATATTGGCCACGCGCGTGAAGCCGCCCTGGCGCAGGAGTACCGTGGCCTGGCCCGAGCGCATGCCGGCGTGGCAGACGGTGATCACCGGGCGGTCCTGCGGGATCTCATTCATGCGCTGCTTCAACTCGTTGAGCGGCAGGTGCGTGGCCTCCTTGATGCGGCCCAGGCGTTCGTCCATTTCCTCGTCCAGGCGCACGTCCAGCAGCAGCACCTCGTTCATGTGCTCGGTCACCCAATCGGCTTCGATCTCGAACAGCCCGGCGTAGGTCTGCCGCACGGGGCCCCAGTCCGCCAGTTGCGGCATCTTGCCGTCCTCGGGGCGGCCTGAGCGCAGATTGGCTGGCAGCGCCACCGCCAGTTGCTTGGGGTGGGGCAGGTGCAGGTTCTCCATGAAGCCAACGAAGTCGCGCTCGTCCGCATGGCCGCCGATGCGCGGGTTGTGCGCACGCTCTTCACCAATGCCGGACATGGTGCGCCCGTTGTAGTCGTGGCCGGGAAACACGAGGCAGTCGTCGGGCAGGCTGAACAGCTGCTCGGTGATCGAGTGATAGAGCGTGCCCGCGTGGCCCTGCTGAAAGTCGCAGCGGCCGGCCCCGCGTATCAGCAGGCAGTCGCCCGTGAAGGCCATGTGGTGGTCGTCCAGCACGTAGGAGATGCAGCCGTCGGTATGGCCGGGCGTGGCGCGCACCTCAAGATGGCGCCGCCCGAAGCTTATCTTGTCGCCATGGTCGAGCAGGAGGTCGGCACCCTGCATGGCTTGGCCATAGCGCCTGGAGATACCGATGCGGCAAGCCGTGGCTTGTTGCATCAGCCAGGCGCCGGTCACGTGGTCGGCATGGCAGTGGGTGTCGAGCGTGGTCAGCAGCTTGAGACCCAGCTCGTCGATCAAGGCGCGGTCACGCAGATGCTGCTCGAACACGGGGTCGATGATCACGGCCTGCCGCGTTGCCGGGCACGCGAGCAAGTAGGTGTAGGTGGACGAGGCGGCATCGAAGAGTTGCCGAAAGATCAGCTCACCGTACATGGACGTCCTCCGCGTTCAACACCGTGTTCATGAAGTATCAATGAAAAAGGGCCCGCCATGCGAGCCCTTCCTTGCCGGCTTGGTGCGCCTTTACTTGGTCTGCAAGCTGGGCTCCAGCACGGCAGGCCGGCTGGGGAAGGTGTGCCGCAGGATGCGCCAGATCACCTGGCCGAACTGCTTGGTCATCGAGCCCGTGTTGTAGTGAACGCCATAACGCTGGCAGATGTCGCGCACCGTCGGGGCCATCTCGGCATAGCGGTTGGCGGGCACATCGGGGAAGAGGTGGTGTTCGATCTGGTGGCTCAGGTTGCCCGTCATCAGGTTGAGCACGAAGCCGCCCCGCAAGTTGGACGAGCCCTGGATCTGGCGCAGGTACCACTGCGGGCGCGTTTCGGTCTTGACCACGGCCTTGGGGTAGGTGACCACGTCGGTGGTGAAGTGACCGCAGAAGATCACGCTGTAGGTCCAGACATTGCGGATGCCGTTGGCGATGAAGTTGCCCCAGAACACGCTCCAGAAGCCCGGGCCTGCGAGCAGCGGGAAGATCAGGTAGTCCTTGATCAGCTGGCGGCGCATCTTGCGGCCGGTGGGGCGAGCCTCCTTGAGGAAGTCCTTGAGCGTGATGCGGCCGATGAACAGGCGGCCAATGCGCAGATCCTGCACAGCCACGCCCCATTGGAAGAGCAGGGCGAAGATGAGGGCGTACAGCGGCTGGCCCAGGCGTGCGGGTGACCAGCGCTGCTCGGGGAAGAGGCGCAGCACGTCGTAGCCGAGGTCATCGTCCATGCCATGCACATTGGTGTAGGTGTGGTGGCGGAAGTTGTGGGTCTTGCGCCAGCTCTCACTTGTGCCGACGATGTCCCACTCGAAGGTTTTGCCATCGAACTTGGGGTCGTTCATCCAGTCGAACTGGCCGTGCATCACGTTGTGGCCCAGTTCCATGTTGTCCAGGATCTTGGAGATGGACAGCAGGGCGATGCCGGCGATCCAGGCCACGGTCAACCAGGGCGCGGGCATGAAGGCGCCAGCCATCAGCAAGGCGCGGCCGGCGAACTCCGTGAAGCGCACGGCCTTGAAAACCTTGCGGATGTAGCGCGCATCGCGCTCGCCCAGGTCGGCCGTGGTGCGGGCGCGCAGGGCATCGATTTCGGCTCCGAAGCGCTGCAGGTCTTCAGGGCTCAGGTGTCGGGCGGTGACGGTGCTCATGTTGCAAAGAGAAGGTTAGAGGTCCAGCGAAAGATCGGTGACGGCGCGGCTTACGCACAGGCGCACATGGGTGTCAGGCTCGGTGTCCTGGTCGCCCGTGTTGATGTCCTGGACGGTGCCTTCGTGTTTGGTGCACACACAGGTGTGGCAGATGCCCATGCGGCAACCCGAAGCGGGGTTGAGTCCGGCTTCCTCCAGGGCGACCAGCAGCGATTGGCCGGATGAGACGTCCAGGGCGCGGCCGCTTTGGCGCAGTTGCACACGGACCGTGGTGACTTCGGAGGCCATGGCGGGCGCTGAGGGCGCAGAAGGTGTGAAGCCTTCGGCCAGGAAGCTGCGTGCCACGCCGGCGGTCAGCTCACGGGCCGTGTCGATGAAGCCACCGGGGCCGCAGGCATAGATCTGGCGCTCGGGCAGGTCTGTCACCAGCTCGGCCAGTTGGGCCTGGCTGATGAAGCCGCTGGCCTCGTCGTCCAGGGTCTGGGCTTCGTGCGTCAACACGACCTGAAGGCGAAAGCCCGCGTGGCGTTGGCTCAATTCGCGCAACTCGCGCTGGAAGCACAGCTCGGCGCGTGTCTTGGCCCAGTAGATGAGCTGGAGATCGACGGGCATTTTCTGCGCGGCCAGTTGACGCGTCAGGCTCATCAAAGGCGTGATGCCGCTGCCGGCGGCCAGGTAGAGCCACTTGCCCTGCGGGTGGGCTGGCAGCGTCATCTCACCGAAGGCGGGGCCCAACTCGAGCAAATCGCCCACGCGCAGTTCACGGCAGATGTGGGTGCTGAGCTTGCCGCCTTCCGTGCGCTTGACGGTGATCTCCAGGCGTTTGTCGCGACCGGGCACATTGGTGATGCTGTAGCTGCGCGTGGTCCGCCTGCCATTGACCCAGGCGCTGACGTTGAGGTGCTGCCCGGGGCGCACCTTGCCGCAGTGCTTGTTGGGTTGCAGAACCAGGGTCACGGCGTCTTGCGCTTCAACGCGGCGCTCGACCACGCGGGCCAGCGAGCGCGACCAGGACCAGGCCGGGTTGATCAGGCCGGCCCAGAAGTCGAACACCGAGGGCTCGACCAGCGGCGCGATCAGCTTTTCCAGGGCGCCGGCACCGGGGCCGACCGAAGAAGCGGGAGCAGAGACGGACACGACAGGGCTACTTTCACAACACGTTGCCGAAGCAACAGATTTCACTTTTCGCGCAGTATACGCAGCGCAGCACAAATGTCTATACACTTGTGCATTAATTGATAACGTTATGATGTCTGACCTTTTGACTGGCATCAATGAGCACTAACCTGTCCCCTGTTCAGGTGGCCGCACCTGGCCGAAAACCTGTGATTTCCCGCGAGGACATCATGGAGGCGGCCCTGAAGCTGGCGGGCCCGCATCGCAGCGTGTCTTCGCTGAGCCTGCGTGAAGTCGCCCGGGAGGCAGGCATTGCGCCCAACAGCTTCTACCGGCAGTTCCGGGACATGGATGAGCTGGCCGTGGCCCTGATCGAGCGGGCGGGCGAATCCTTGCGGCAGATCATCGGCGAGGCGCGTCAGCGCGCGACCTCGGAACGCAGCGTGGTGCGGGGCTCGGTCGAGGCGTTCATGGAGCAGTTGCGCTCGGACGACCGGCTGCTTCAGATCCTGCTGCGCGAGGGCATGGTGGGGTCGGACGCCTTCAAGAAGGCCGTGGACCGACAACTGAACTTCTTCGAAGAAGAGCTGCGCCTGGACTTGATCCGGCTGGCAGAGGCCAACAAGACGGGCTTGTACGAGCCGGCCCTGACGGCCAAGGCGATCACGCGGCTGGTGTTTGCCATGGGTGCAAGCGCCATGGACTGGCCTCAAGACAAATATGCCGAGCTCACAGAGCAGGTGGTGTTGATGGTGCGCATGATCATCACGGGCACGCAGACGATGGCTTCATCCGGCGGCATGGAGACCTTGAACCCCAAGCGCTGAGATTCTGGTGCTGTCGAAACAGCTCGTTGCAAAAAAATTCAGTCCCCCACCCAGCCGGGGAAGCGCATGTGCTGCACGTACCCATGCAGTGGGAGCGATGCGGCCCAGGGGAGAGGGTGAAACCTGAGCGGGCCCGGATGGGTTGGGTCCTGGCGGGGGACTGAACAAAAAGTTGAGGACGGTTCACTCAGAACGTGGACTCAGTTCCTCAACACCCACCAATTGACCCGCGGGTTGAGCTGTTCGCACAGCACCTCGCGCCTGACGATGTACTCGATGGTTGGGCAGTGCTCCGCCGGGACGACCGGCGCCTGTGTGAGCCAGTAGTGCACGTGCGCCTGTGTGATGCCGCCGCCGATTTCTCTGGCCAGCCGGCTTTGGGAGCCGACGATGCCGACGGCCTTCTGTAAGGCTTCCTGGGGTGTCATTTTTTCCTCCTGCAGATGTATTTGTAGCGCTTTACTGAAATTTCTGCAATACGCTCAACAAAGACTTTTGTAGCATCCGTGCATGACTAAAAAAGCCAATGAGCGGGACAGCAAGGCGTGGCACAGCTACGCCGGCCGGCTGTTGTGGGCCATGCGTCGGGCAGGCAAGACCAACCAGAGCGAGCTGGCGCGGACGGTGGGCGTCAAGCCGCAGTCCATCCAGTACCTGTGTGATCCCCAAGCTGGTGCGCAAGGCAGCTCGCACACGCCCTCGCTGGCGCGTGTGCTGGGTGTACAGGCGGACTGGCTGGCCACGGGCCAGGGCAAGCCGCTGGCCGATGTCATGTTGATGGCGCAAGACACGGCCGCGCCCGGCTATGCCGCAGCCGCTGAGCAGGCCATGCCGGTGTGCGCCACGCTGCGGGTCGCCTCCAAGCCAGGCGAGGTGGAATGGCTGGCTGCAAATGATGAGACCAAGCTGGGTCAGTTGACCGTGCCCGTGGTAATCGACGGTGCCCAAGCTGTGCGGGTCAAGGGCGATGGCCTGTCCCCGTTCGTCAAGGATGGCCAATGCCTGCTGTTGAGAAAGCGGCAGGATCTGCTGGAGGCGCAAGACACGGTCTTGATCACGCTCAAGGATGGCCGCAGGCTCATCAGGGAGTTGATGGTGGACCGCCAGGACAGCCTGCTGGTCTTGCCCGTGCATGGCGGCCAGCCAGAAACCATCGACAGGCAGGACGTCGAAGACATCGATCTGGTGCTGCTCGTGCTGCCTCGTCGCTGGTGGCGCGGTTAATGCAGGCAAGAGGCTAGCAGTCCTTGAGTCCTTGCAAGTGCAGCTGAAACCACGCACCAAGGTGGTCCATAACTTGCTGCTGTCACACGCAGGCCTGCACACTGGTGCGGCCAGTCCTTTCGGAGATCCGTGTGTCCATTCACGTTGCCCTCAACCACGTCACGCACTACAGCTACGACCGGCTGGTCAGCCTGTCTCCTCAAGTGATCCGCCTGCGGCCTGCACCGCATTGCCGCACGCGCATCCTGTCGTATTCATTGAGGGTCGAGCCGGCCGTCCACTTCATCAACTGGCAGCAGGATCCGTTTTCCAATCACCTGGCCCGGCTGGTGTTTCCCGAGCAGACCAAGGAATTCAAGATCACGGTGGACCTGGTCGCCGAGATGGCGGTCTACAACCCCTTCGACTTCTTCCTGGAGCCCGAGGCCGAGAACTATCCCTTCAGTTACGACGACTCCAGCCTGCATGACCTGACGCCGTATCTGGCCAAGTCCGAGTTGACACCGGCATTCAAGGCCTTTGTGGAGAGCATCGACCGCTCGAAGGTGCGCACCATCGATTTCCTGGTGGGGCTCAACCAGCGCCTGCAAAGCGAAATCAGCTACACGATCCGCATGGAGCCGGGCGTGCAGACGCCTGAAGAAACCTTGACGCTGAAGTCGGGCTCCTGCCGCGACACCGGCTGGCTGCTGGTGCAGGCTTTGCGCCACATGGGGCTGGCGGCGCGCTTCGTATCGGGCTACCTGATCCAGTTGAAGGCCGATGTGGCCGCGCTTGACGGCCCATCGGGTACCGAGGTGGATTTCACCGACCTGCACGCCTGGTGCGAAGTCTTCCTGCCTGGCGCGGGCTGGATCGGGCTGGACCCGACCTCGGGCTTGCTGGCGGGCGAGGGCCACATCCCTGTGGCCTGCACGCCCGAGCCCACAGGTGCGGCGCCGGTGACGGGGGCGATAGACGAGTGCGAGGTGTCCTTCGAGCACCGGATGGGCATCACGCGCATCTATGAAAGCCCGCGCGTCACCAAGCCCTATACCGATGCGCAGTGGCAGGCCATCGATGCCCTGGGCTCGCAGGTCGATGCAGACCTCCAGCGTGGCGATGTGCGCCTGACCATGGGCGGTGAGCCCACCTTCGTGTCGGTGGACGACCGTGACGGCGCCGAGTGGAACACCGATGCCTTGGGCCCCACCAAGCGTGGCCTGGCCACCGAACTGGTCCACAAGCTGCGCCAGCGCTATGGCCAAGGCGGCTTCCTGCACTTTGGTCAGGGCAAGTGGTACCCGGGCGAGCAGTTGCCGCGCTGGGCCTTGTCGATCTTCTGGCGGGCCGATGGCCAACCCTGCTGGCATGACCCCAGCCTGTTTGCCGACGAACGCAACTCCGTGCGCTACACCAGTGCCGATGCCAAGCTTTTCATCGACACGCTGGCGACCAAGCTGGGCGTGGGCACGAGCCACATCGAGCCCGGCTATGAAGACACCTGGTACTACCTGTGGCGCGAGCGTCGCCTGCCGGTGAACGTGGACCCCTTCGATTCACGCCTGGACGATGAGCTGGAACGTGTTCGCCTGCGCCGCATCTTCGATCAAGGCCTGGACTACACGGTGGGCTATGCCCTGCCGCTCAAGCGCGAATGGACCGTGGGCCTGAGCGGTGCGAAGTGGGTGACGGGGCCCTGGTTCTTCCGCGATGAGCGCATGTACCTGATCCCGGGTGATTCGCCCATGGGCTACCGCCTGCCGCTGGACTCTCTGCCCTGGGTCACGCGCGGCGAGTATCCCTATGCGCTGGAGCATGACCCCTTTGCGCCCAAGGCGCCGCTGGCCGATGCTGCGCTGCTGCGTTCGCAGTATGGTCAGCATCAGGTGGGCGGAGGGTTCGCGCAAGGTGGGGCGGTGTCCATTCAAGGCCAGCGGGTCACGGGCCTGGGCGGCGTGGGTGTCAATGGAGAGTGGGGTGATCTGGCCGCCAATCCGACGGCCGGCGCCGCAGGGCCTTCCTCGCCCAACCCCGTGGATCCGAACAAGCAGCCCAGCCGTTTCGAGTCGGCGCACTGGATCACCCGCTCGGCCGTTTGTGTCGAGGTTCGCAACCCCGATCGTGCCAGCGGCCCCAAGGTCGAAGTGGAGGGCCAGGGCGGTGGTGTGATGTATGTGTTCATGCCGCCTTTGACCAGCCTGGACGACTACCTGGATCTGCTGTCGGCCGTAGAGGCCACGGCGACCGATCTGGGCATGCACATCGTGCTGGAGGGCTATCCGCCGCCGCGCGATGCGCGCCTGAAGATGCTGCAGGTCACGCCGGACCCGGGTGTCATCGAGGTCAACATCCACCCGGCTTCGAACTGGGCGCAACTGGTCGATCACACGGAGTTCCTCTACCAGGCCGCACACGAAACGCGCCTGTCCACCGAGAAGTTCATGGTCGATGGTCGGCACACAGGCACGGGCGGCGGCAACCACTTCGTGCTGGGTGGTGCCACGCCACCAGACAGCCCCTTCCTGCGCCGGCCCGATCTGCTGGCCAGCCTGCTGACCTTCTGGCACAACCACCCTTCGCTGTCCTACCTGTTCTCGGGCCTGTTCATCGGGCCGACAAGCCAGGCGCCGCGCATCGACGAGGCCCGCCAGGATCAGGTCTATGAGACCGAGATTGGCCTGAAGGAGATCGAGCGGCAGATGGACATCTGGGGGCAATGCCCTCCCTGGCTGATCGACCGCACGCTGCGCAACCTGCTGATCGACGCGACGGGCAACACGCACCGCAGCGAGTTCTGCATCGACAAGCTCTACTCGCCCGATGGGCCGACCGGTCGCCTCGGCCTGCTGGAGTTGCGTGCCTTCGAGATGCCGCCGCACGCCAAGATGAGCCTGGTGCAGCAACTGCTGCTGCGCGCGCTGGTGGCCTGGTTCTGGAAGGAGCCCTATAAGGGCCATGGGGCGCAGCGCCTCACGCGTTGGGGCACGGGCTTGCATGACCGCTTCCTGCTGCCCAGCTTCGTGGAGCAGGATTTCGCCGATGTGCTGGCTGAATTGGGCATGGCTGGCTACGAGTTCCGGCCCGAGTGGTTCGCGCCACACTTCGAGTTCCGCTTCCCCTACATCGGCGAGATCGCGTCGGCGGGCGTGCGCCTGACCTTGCGTGGCGCCCTGGAGCCCTGGCATGTGATGGGGGAGGAGGGCGCGGCAGGCACCACGGTGCGCTATGTCGATTCCTCTCTGGAGCGCCTGGAGGTGCGGGCCACCGGGCTCAATGGCAATCGCCATGTGGTGACGGTCAATGGGCGCATCTTGCCGCTGCACCCCACAGGCCGGGTTGGCGAGTTCGTGGCGGGGGTGCGCTATAGAGCATGGCAGCCGCCTTCCTGTCTGCACCCGACCATCGGTACGGACGCCCCGCTGACCTTCGATGTGGTCGACAGCTGGCTCAAGCGCTCTGTGGGTGGCTGCCAGTACAACGTGGCCCACCCGGGAGGCCGCAGTTACGACAGCTTCCCGGTCAATGCCTATGAGGCCGAAAGTCGCCGCCTGGCGCGTTTCTTCCGCATGGGCCACACGCCAGGTGTGATGTCGCTCAAGCCCTTGATGCCGGGCATCGAGCATCCCTTGACGCTCGATTTGCGCGTGAGCCATTTGTCATGAAATGGGCATTTGAAGGAGGCAGGTCGTCGAAAGGGACCCACTTGGCGTCAAAAGCGGCCCATCAAATGGGCGGGAGAAAGGGGCAACCCTAGGTACCGGTCTGACGATGGTTTGACACACTGTTTTCATGGGTTCTAATAACCCGCCTGTAGTCAAACCTGTTTGTATCCATGCCGGTTCCGTCCACCCAGGGTGGCACCCCTTTCCAGACCGTCTCGACCGATGTGCCGAGCCTGAGCGAAGCTGTCTACAAGGCCTGTTTCGACTCGTCTCCCGCCGCCCAGGTCATTCTGGGGAACAAGGGTGAGCTGCTTGAAAGCAATGCCCAGGCCTGCGCTGTGCTGGGTTTCGAGCGGGCGGACTTGCTGGGCAAACGCCTGACCGATCTGGTTCACGCCGATGACCAGGCGGCCATGTATGCGGCCATCAGCCTCAGCATGCGCCGCAACGAGCCCTTCGAGATCGAATGTCGGTCACAGCAGCCGGGTCAAGACATGCGCTGGTTCGTGGTGCAGTCGCGGCCTGTAGAGCTGGCGCCACACGGCACCCTCTGGTACACGCTGCTGGCCGACATCACCGAGCGCAAGATGCAGGAGGCCTGGCTCACGCACCGCAATGTGCTGCTCACGGCCTTGTCGAACAACCTGCCGGGCATGATCTACGTGTTCAGGCCAGGCCCCGACAAGGGTGGGCGGCTGGATTTTGTCAGCGAGGGGGTGCGACAGTTGTTTGGCACCACGCCGGAAGAAGCGCTGGCCAGCCCCTGGGTGCTCTACAACCGTGTGCCGCCGGAGGACCTCAGCCAGTTCTTTCAGCAGCGGGACAAGGCCGTGTCGGAGTCCAGCCGCCTGCACAGCGAGTTCCGTGTGCGTAATGCCCAAGGCGAGTTGCGCTGGTGCGCGGCAGATTCGATTGCCGGTGTCGACAAGGATGGCAACGAAGTGCGCTGCGGCTACATCGCCGACATCACCGAGCACAAGCTGTATCAGGAGGCGCGCATGGCCGCTGAGACGGCGGAGCGCGCCAGCCGCGCCAAGTCGCAGTTCCTCTCGCGCATGAGCCACGAGTTGCGCACGCCGCTCAATGCGGTCATCGGTTTTGCGCAACTGCTGCACATGGACACGCAGCCCGCCTTGTCTGACGGGCAACGCCAGAAGGTCGAGCTGATCGAGCGCTCCGGTGCGCACCTGCTCGATGTGATCAGCGACGTGCTGGACCTCTCGCGCATCGAGGCGGGCGACATGCCGCTGTCGATCGAGCCTGTCTTGCTGGGCAAGGTCATCGAGGATGCCAAGGCCATGGTGGCGGAGGCCGCCGAGCGCGCCACGGTGTCGCTCGTCGAGTCGGGGCCGATCTGGGGTGTGCACGTCACGGCAGACCGCGTGCGCCTGCGCCAGGTGCTGGTCAACCTGTTGAGCAATGCGGTGAAGTACAACCGGCCGCAGGGCGAAATTCGAATCAATGTACGTGTTGAAGGGGATGACATCGTGCTGGAAGTCGCGGATACGGGCGTGGGCCTCAGCCAGAGCCAGCTGGCCCACCTGTTCGAACCATTTAATCGCCTGGGGGCCGAGCACTCGGGCATTGAAGGCACCGGCATCGGCCTGGTGATCGTGCATCGCCTGGTGGAGTTGATGGGCGGCACCATCGGGGTGGAGAGCCAGGCGGGGCAGGGCACCAGCTTCTCTCTGCGCTTCCCCACAGCCGAAGTGGACCCGGCCTCCGACCATGGCGCGCTCGACGAGGTGCTGCCTCAACTGCGCCCGGCCACCATCCTCTATGCCGAGGACAACGAGATCAACGTGCTGCTGGTGCGCCAGATCCTGGAGCTTCGTCCGATGTGGAAGCTGGAGGTGGCGCGCAGCGGGGCCGAGGCGCTGGAGCTGGTCAAGCAGATCAAGCCCGATCTGCTGCTGCTCGACATGCACCTGGGCGACATGTCCGGCTTCGAGCTGGCCGAGTTGCTCGATGGCGAGGCCTCGCTCAAAGATTCACTCAAGGGCGTGGTCAAGGTGGCCTTGTCTGCCGATGCCATGCCCGACCGCATCCACGCTGCACGCGTGCACGGCTTCAGCGCCTACCTGACCAAGCCGCTGGATGTGGCGGCCTTGCTGCGTTGCCTGGACGAGCATCTCGGCACGACATAGCCTGCCGCCTTGGTGAACCAAGTTGGTGCGTCTGGCACGGCATGGCCAAATCCGTGGCAGTCTCAGGGAGAGTCTCTGGCCAGTGTCTTGCTTACATGGCCGACAATCAGGCTAGCTGTCCCCAGCCGCCTTGTTCGGCCACGCCCTCATGTCATCCACGCTGCAACTATTCGACGACCCCGCCTCACCGCCCTCGGTTGCACAGGACATGCTGCGTCTGGCCCGCCCCGCAGAGGCTGGGCATTACGATGAGCTGCGGGCCGACGATGGCAGCCTGAGGCCGGTCTGGCAGGCCTTTGCCGACCATCTGGGCGCACCCCTGGACGACCTCACGCGCCGTCAGGGTCTGCTGGCGCACCAGATTCAGGAAGACGGCATCACCTACAACGTCTACAACGCGCAGGGCGGCCCGAGCCGGCCCTGGTCGCTGGAGCCGCTGCCCCTCATCATTTCCACTGAAGACTGGCAGGCGCTGGAGCAGGGCGTGGCCCAGCGTGCCTGCCTGCTCAACCGCGTGCTGCAAGACGTCTATGGAGAGCAAAGCGTGCTCAAGGACGCCTTGCTGCCTTCCGCGCTGGTGCTGGGGCATCCGAGCTATCTGCGCGGCCTGCAGGGCGTCGAGCCCATCGGCGGCATCTACCTGCACATGGTGGCTTTCGATCTGGTTCGGGGGCCGGATGGTGCCTGGTGGGTCGTGTCGCAGCGCACGCAGGCCCCGTCTGGGCTGGGCTATGTGATGCAGAACCGGCTGATCGTCTCGCGCCTGTTCCCCGAGGCCTACCGGGCGATGAGTGTGCAGCATCTGGCCAAGGGCTATCGGCGATTGCTCGACACCATGACCGAGCTGGCCACGACCTGTGCCGGCGGCCAGGCGCCTCGCCTGGCGCTGCTGACGCCTGGGCCCTACAACGAGACCTATTTCGAGCACGCCTACCTGGCGCGTTACCTGGGCCTGCCGCTGGTGGAAGGCGGTGACCTGGTCGTGCGCGATGAAGGCCTGTTCCTCAAGACCGTGCAGGGTCTGGAGCCCATCCACGGCTTGCTGCGCCGTCTGGACGACGACTTCTGCGACCCGCTGGAGTTGCGCTCGGACTCGCACCTGGGCGTGCCTGGCCTGATGCAGGCCGTGCGCGCGGGCAAGGTGGTGCTGTCCAACGCGCTGGGTACGGGCTTCCTGGAGTCGCCTGCAGTGCACGGCTTCCTGCCGGCCCTGTCGAGAAAGCTGCTGGGAGAGGAGCTGGATTTGCCGTCTCTGCCGACCTGGTGGTGTGGCGAGCAGGCTGCCTGGCAAGACGTGCGCGACGACCTCAATGGCCGCGTCATCCGGCCCAGCTATCCGCACATCGGCACGCCCGGTTTCGGTTCGCCCGCCTTGCGGCAGAACTTCGACGCCGTGATCGGGCGTTCACTCACGCCGTCGGCGCTCAAGAGCTGGCGTGAGCGCATCGACCATGACCCTGCTGCCTACACCGTGCAGCGCTTCGTGCCCTATCCGCAGGCACCGGTGTGGTCCGGCGGCTCGCTGAGCATGCGGGGTGCCTCCTTGCGCGTCTACGCCCTGGCCGATGGCCGTGGTGGATGGCAGGTCCTGCCCGGTGGCATGACGCGCATCGCCACACGCGATGCCGGGCCGGTGTCCATGCAGCTGGGTGGCAGCAGCCTGGACACCTGGGTCCTGACCGACGAGTCGGTGGACACCTTCTCGATGCTGCCGTCGTCCATCAAGCCTGAAGAGCTCATGCAGCGCCAGCGCCCCGTGGCCAGCCGCACTGGCGAGAACCTCTTCTGGATGGGCCGCTACACCGAGCGCACCGAGCAGCAGTTGCGCCTGATGCAGACCCTGGTGAGCCTGCAGTCCAGCGACGACGACCTGCACGATGCGGTCTCGCGTTTGCTGTCCGACCTGGCGCTGGCCAACGGCCTCGTGCCGCCGGGCACACCCAGCCTGAGCCAGTCACCGCGCGTGTTCGAGCGCGCTGCCATGGATGCCCTGGTCGACACCTCGGCCAAGCACGGCGCCTACAGCCTGGGCTACAACCTGAGCTGCCTGGCCCATTCCGCGCAGAGCTTGCGCGAACGCCTGTCGCCCGAACACGCCCGTTTGCTGCGGGCCTTGGGCAGTGACTTCCAGCAGCGCATCTCCAAGGCCATCCAGCCGGCCGCTGTCGAGGCTGACGAAGAAGAGGGCAGCGAAGATGAGCTGCCTTCAAAGGCACATCTGGCCAGCAAGCCACACAGCCTCACGCTGGCCCACGATGCGTTCGAGCACCTGGGCATGCAACTGGCCGCCGTTACCGGCGCGCAGACCGACCGCATGACCCGTGACCCAGGCTGGCGCCTGCTGACCGTGGGCCGGCTCATCGAGCGCCTCACAGGTTATGCGGGTCTGCTCAAGGCCTTCTGGGAAAACGATGCCTTGCAACATCCACAGGGCTTCGATCTGGTGCTTGATCTGTTCGACAGCACCATCACCTTCCGCGCCCGTTTCCAGCGCCGCCTGGAAGTGCCCGCCTTGATCGCCTTGCTGGTGATGGACGAAACCAACCCGCGTGCCCTGGCCTGCGTGCTTCGCCGGCTGCGCAACGAGCTGGTCAAGCTGCCCGTGCGCGGGAGTTCTCATGACGACTTGCTGGCCCTGCTGCCACACGAAGGCGTCGGTGCCACGCTCACCGAGCTGTGCGACCCCGAAACGGGCAGCGAAGCCGTGCTCAACCTGCTCAATCGCCTGATCGATGTGGGGTGGCGCCTCTCCGACGAGGTGGGGCGCCGCTACTTTGCCCATGCAGAGACGACGGATTCGATGGTGAGCGCATGAGCGATGTCGCGCGTCTGTCCGTCGAGCACGAGACGGTTTACGATTACAGCAACCCGGTGGAGCAGGCGCAGCACATTGCCTGCCTGAGGCCTTTGAGCGATGAGGGCCAGCGGCTGGAGGTGTTCGACATGTCGGTCAGCCCCACGCCCTCGCAGCACAGCACCCGCCGTGACAACCATGGCAACAGCCGCGCCTACTTCGCGCTGCATTTCGCCCACAACCAGTTGCGTGTGATGGCGCGCAGCCAGGTGACTGTCGCCTCGCGCTACGCGGGTTTGGAACCCGATCAAGGCCCGACCTGTGGCGAGGTGCGGACCATGCTGTCCTACCGCGCACATGCGCCATTCCAGCCCGCCGCCGAGTTCGTCTACGCCTCGCCCTACGTACCCTGTCTGACAGCCTTGCGCGAGTATGCCCAGGTATCGCTGCACGATGACCGGCCATTGGCCGAGGCCGCGATCGAACTCATGAACCGCATCCATGAGGACTTCGATTACGCGCCGGCCTCCACCGACATCTCCACCCCTGTCCTGGACGTCTTCCTGCAACGCAAGGGCGTGTGCCAGGACTTCGCCCATCTCATGCTCGGCTGCCTGCGGGCCTGCGGCCTGGCGGGGCGTTACGTGAGCGGCTATCTGCTGACCCGGCCGCCGCCAGGCCAGGCGCCACTGCTTGGTGCCGATGCCTCGCACGCCTGGGTGAGCGTCTGGATCCCCGGACTGGGCCTGACCGGTGCCCAGGAATGGCTGGATCTCGACCCAACCAACGACTGTGTGCCTGACATTCACCACGTCAGGGTGGCGCATGGGCGCGATTTTGGGGACGTCACGCCCTTGCGCGGGGTCATCCGCGGTGGCGGTGAACACACCTTGTTGGTGCGGGTGAGCACCCGCTTGCTGGACGAGCCTGTCCGGAAGAGCCCAGCTTGCACCAATGTGGCCTAGATTTGCCCTGTGAGGCGGTGCATGATGGTGCGCGCGCCCGAAACCTGTGCCACCGCATGGCTTGGGGCTCGGCCCCTGGCACACTCTGTGCATGATGGAGTTGACCGCAGCTTCACATAACCCTTCGCAGGGCCAACCGATGCGATTCTTCGACGAGATGCATGTGAGCAGCGCCCAGGTGCGCGATCACTACAAAACTTACGACCGCTGGCTTGGTCGCCAGCCCCGCGAGTTGATGGCCTCGCGGCGAGAAGAGGCGGAAATGATCTTCAGACGAGTCGGCATCACCTTCGCGGTGTATGGCGACAAGGACGAAGACGGTGCCGGCACCGAACGCCTCATCCCCTTCGACCTGATCCCGCGCATCATCCCGGCTTCCGAGTGGCGCGAGATGGAAAAAGGCCTCAGGCAGCGCGTCACAGCGCTCAACCGCTTCCTGGAAGACGTCTACCACGGCCAGGAGATCCTCAAGGCCGGCGTCATCCCGTCGGAACCCGTGCTCAACAACGCCCAGTTCCGCAAGGAGATGGTCGACCTCAAGGTGCCCGGTGGCATCTACTCGATCATCGCTGGCATTGACATCGTGCGGGCCTGCAACCCCGATGGCTCGGGCACCTACTATGTGCTCGAAGACAATCTGCGCGTGCCCAGCGGCGTGAGCTACATGCTCGAAAACCGCAAGATGATGATGCGCCTGTTCCCGGACCTGTTCGCCGAACACCGCATTGCGCCGGTTGCGCATTACCCCGACCTGCTGCTCGACACCCTGCGTGCCATGGCGCCGGCTTCGGTCAACGAGCCCACGGCCGTGGTGCTCACGCCGGGCATGTACAACTCGGCCTACTTCGAGCACGCCTTCCTGGCGCAGCAGATGGGCATCGAGCTGGTGGAAGGCAAGGACCTCTTCGTCAAGGACGATTTCGTCTACATGCGAACCACCCGTGGCCCGCAGCGCGTGGACGTGATCTACCGCCGGCTGGACGACGACTTCATGGACCCCGAGGTCTTCCGCAAGGACTCGAGTCTGGGCGTGCCCGGCATGCTGCGCGCCTACCGTGCCGGCAACGTGACCCTCGCCAATGCCTTTGGCACCGGGATCGCGGACGACAAGTCCATCTACCCCTATGTGCCCAAGATGATCGAGTTCTATCTGGGCGAAAAGCCCATCCTGCAGAACGTGCCGACCTACATCTGCCGTGAGAAGGACGACCTCAAGTACACGCTGGACAACCTCGCCGACCTCGTCGTCAAAGAGGTCCATGGGGCCGGGGGCTACGGCATGCTGGTGGGGCCTGCAGCGACCAAGGCCGAGGTCGAGGCGTTCCGCGAGGTGCTCATGACCAACCCCACCAACTACATCGCGCAGCCCACGCTGTCGCTGTCGACCTGCCCGACCTTCGTCGAGTCCGGCATCGCGCCACGCCACATCGACCTGCGGCCCTTCGTACTGTCAGGCAAGACGGTGCAGATGGTGCCCGGCGGCCTGACCCGCGTGGCCTTGAAGGAAGGCTCGCTGGTGGTCAACAGCTCGCAAGGCGGCGGTACCAAGGACACCTGGGTGTTGGAGACCTGAACCTGCCACTGCCAAATTTGGAACGGAGGACACACCATGCTCAACGAGCGCATCGAGAATCACCTCCCATCGCATTTGATCGAGACCGCCACCGGGGCCTTGCGCGTCAGCAATGCCTCGCACCTGGAGACCAAGCCCATGCTGTCGCGTACCGCTGACCACCTCTTCTGGATGGCACGCTACATGGAGCGTGCAGAAAACACCGCGCGTCTGCTCGACGTCAACTACCAGACCTCGCTGCTGCCGCAGTCCAGCGAGGCAGCGCAAGCAGGCTGGCGTGGCCTGTTGGGCATCAGTGAGCTGACCCAGGAGTACCTCTCCAAATTCGAGACCATCAACGCCCGCGACGTGATGGATTTCATGGTGACGGATGCCTCCAACCCATCGAGCATCCTCAATTGCCTGCGGGCCGCGCGTGAGAACGCCCGTGCCGTGCGAGGCGCGCTGACCACCGAGGTCTGGGAGACCATGAACCAGACCTGGCTGGAGTACAACCGCCTGGTCAAATCCAATGCCCTGGCCAAGGACCCTGCCGAGTTGTTCGAGTGGGTCAAGTTCCGCTCGCACCTTTCGCGCGGCGTGACCCTGGGCACCATGCTGCAGGACGAGTCCTTCCACTTCCAGCGCATCGGCACCTTCCTCGAACGCGCCGACAACACCGCACGCTTGCTGGACGTGAAGTTCCATGCCCGCAACACCGAGTTCTTCGGTTCGGGTGTCGGCAACGAAAGCAAGGAAGTGGACTTCTACCATTGGTCCGCCGTGCTGCGCAGCGTCTCGGCCTTCGAGGTTTACCGCAAGGTCTACCGCAACGTCATCCGCCCCGAGAAGGTGGCCGAGTTGCTGATCCTGCGCGCCGAGATGCCGCGCTCATTGGTGTTCTGCATGGACGAGGTCGTGAGCAACCTGCGCGCCGTGGCCAATGACCACAGCCACGAGACCCTGCGCCGCGCCGGCCGTCTGCGCGCGGATCTTCAGTTCAGCCGCATCGACGAGATCGTCGCGACCGGCCTGCACGCCTACCTCACGCAGTTCCTCGACCGCGTGGGCGACCTGGGCTATGGCATCAGCCGAGACTTCCTGATGCCCACGACGGTCTGAGGAGGCAGACCTCCTCAGCGCGAGGGGAAGGGCGCGTTGCCGACCAGTGCCTTGGCGAAGTCGGTGCCGATCACGATTGAGCCGGCCTTGGTGGGGTGGTTGCCGTCCCAGAACAGGTGCAGGTCGGGCTTGTCGCACACCGGGCCGGGGATGCCCAGAAACTTCGGGTTGTAGCAGGCCTCGGTCACATTGAAGCCCTCGGCTGCGGCCTGCGTCAGCCGTGTCTGCGAATACGTGTAGGTCTCGAAGGTACGCACCGTGGACTGAGGGTAGCTGCGTGCGAAGTTCTGGAGCATGGCGTTCAAGGCGGTGGCCATTTCAGCGCTGCGGGCCTTGGCGTTGACCAGATAGTTGCCCAGGCCGTTATTGTGGTTGTGGGCTGACGGCGTGATGCTGAGGTCGGGCATCTGCGGCACGAAGAAGTGCCGGGCGCCACGCTGGTACAGCCTGATCATGCCTTGCTGGATGTCACTGATGATGCTGGCCGTGATGGCGGGGTTGAAGACATTGCCGTCCGAGTAGTAGTCATCAGGGCCGGTCCACAGCACATACAGGGCATTGGCATCGAGCTTCGATACGCTGGTAGGCTGGTTGTCCAGCAAGTCCTGGATCTGGTTGAGCATGCCCTTTTGCATGCCATAGACCGGCACCAGATTGCCTGTACCGGAGCGCGCACCCGCGAAGGCATAGTTCACCAGTGGCACGTTCAGTGCATTGGCCATGGCTTCCAGCACCACCGGGCCATTCGAGAAGCGGCCGGCGTAGTTGGGCGAGGTGGGCAGGCCACCGCCGCCATTGGCCCGCATCTGCGCGTACAGATTGCCGGTGTCGCTCATGCTGTCGCCAAACGAGAAGATCTGGCTGTAGCTGTTGGCAAAGACCTGCGCCGCTGGTGTGGGCGCTGCTGCCACGGGCTTGAGGCGAGGCGCCTTCTTGATCGCCAGCTGGCGCAGCTCTTCGGAGTAGGGCGCCATATAGGGCGTGGCCACGTTGATCAGGCCGTTCCACAGCGTGGGGCTGGCGCCGATGGTGGCCATCAAAGCTGGCGTGAGGACCACACCGCTGACCTGGCCCGTGGCGGCCAGCAGCAGCGGAGGGAGTTGCAGTTGGGCTTGAGCGGGAGACAGGCCGCTGGCAGCCAGAATGGACGCCGCGAAGAGGCGGCGAAGCCTGGTTTTTTTCTTCATGTTGAGGGAGTCGCCCTGAAGCGCTTGTCGGTTAATCATCCTCAAGAGCATGCGTTAGAGCGATAACCGTTTCTTGCTATTTCGCGCCGGCTCAGGGTTTGTCTGCTCCCGCATTCACGCGTGACGCAATCCGGGTTTGCGTCAATCGGCAGGTGTCGATCGGCTCATGTGGCGGCTCATGCTGTCAACGTTCTTACTTCTGGCAGGGCCTGTTCAACCTGCGTATCCTGCGTGATGCAATCGAACGCCTGACACGGGCCATTTCTATCCTTGAACACAGTCCAGACCGTATGTTCAAGGAGTGCTCAATGTTCCAGATCCGTACCGCGACGGTGGCCGTTTTGGGCCTCCTGTCTGCCCTCAGCGCCACGCCCGCCTTCGCCGACCCGGCCAACCACCTCGTCGCCGACTATGGCAGCATCGTGCTGCCTTTCACGCACAGCATTGGCAACACCTTCTCGGGGTCACAAGCCAACGGCTTCACCTCGCAAGATGGTACGCCCGTGGTGTTCGCGACAATTGGTGGCAAGTCCTACTTCTATGATGATTTCCTGTTCAGCCTGCCGACCTCGCCGCAGGCCAACTTTGATGCGGCTGCGGTGACCATCGACATGGGCAGCTTCCTGAGCCTGCAGAACTTCTCGGCTCGCCTGTACAAGCTGGACGCGGGCGTGGCTTCGCTGACCACGGGTCTGCCCAGCAGCGGCACGCCTATTCAGGCATGGACGTCCACCACCTTGCTGGCTCCCGGCGTGACGGGCACCACGGTGCTGTTCCAGAACGTGGATCTGCAGGCCGGTGCCCGCTATGCGCTGGAGTTCCGCGGCACGATCGCCGGCGGCTTCGGTGGCAGCTATGGCGGCAACCTGAACATCGCGCCGGTTCCGGAGCCGAGCACGGGCGCCATTGCACTGGCTGCGCTGTGTGTGGTGGGCCTGATCGGGCGCCGCCGCATCTCCGTGTCGGCTGAGTGATTCACCTGTCCCGAACGAAAAAAAGCCGGGCATCGATCCCGGCTTTTTCTGTTGGCCTGACGCCTGGCGGTGCTCACTGAGACGGCGGCACATAACCTTGTACCTGCTCGGCACCGGCGCCGAAGAAGAACTGCTCCATCTGGCGCGCCAGGTATTGGCGGGCACGGGCGTCGGCCAGGTTCAGGCGGTTTTCGTTGACCAGCATGGTCTGGTGCTTCATCCACATCTGCCAGGCTTCCTTGCTGATCTCGTTGTAGATGCGCTTGCCGAGTTCACCGGGGTAGGGTGCAAAGTCCAGGCCTTCGCCTTCCTTGTTGAGGTGCTTGCAGAAAATCGTGCGTGCCATGTTGTCGGTCCAGAAAGAAAAATCGATTACTTGAGTGGCTTGACCAGCACCTGCGAGCGCCGGTCCCACTTGTAGCTGCGCTTGCGGGCCTCGGGCAACCAGGCGGGATCGACCGGCGCGAAGCCGCGCTTGATGAACCAGTGCATGGTACGCGTGGTCAATACAAACAGCGTGGACAGGCCCATTGCCCGAGCGCGTTGCTCGATTCGCTTGAGGATGCGTTCGCCGTCGCCCTGGCCCTGGACGCTCGGCGAGATCGTGAGCGCGGCCATTTCGCCGGTGCCGGCTTCGGGGAAGGGGTAGAGCGCCGCACAGCCGAAGATCACGCCGTCGTGCTCGATCACGGTGTACTGGGCCGCGTCGCGTTCGATCTCGGTGCGGCTGCGCTTGACCAGGGTGCCGTCTTGCTCGAAGGGTTCGATCAGTTGCAGGATGCCACCCACGTCGTCTGGGGTGGCTTCGCGCAGGCTTTCGAGTTTTTCGTCGACGATCATGGTGCCCACGCCATCATGCGTGAACACCTCCATCAGCAGGGCGCCATCGACCTTGAAGGGGATGATGTGCACGCGCTCCACGCCCCCTTCGCTGGCCTTGACGGCATGCTGAAGGTAGTAGGCCGTGTCGGTCGGCTGCAAGGGGTTGGGCAGGGCACCCAGCAGGCGCTTGGCGTCGGCCAGCGCGAGCTCCTGGTCGATCTCGACGTCGGGGTCGTGCTGCTTGGCTTCCAGCTCGGCGGCCTTGGCGGGCTCGGCCACGATGCTTTGCAAGATGCCACGCACCTCGGTCACGAAGATCAGCTTGTCGGCCTGCAAGGCGATGGCGGCGCTGGTGGCCACGTCTTCCATGCTGAGGTTGAAGGCCTCGCCGGTGTGCGAGAAACCAAATGGCGAGAGCATGACCAGGGCACCGGTGTCGATGGCACGGCGCACGGCCATGGCGTCGATCTTGCGAACCAGGCCGGTGTGCATGAAGTCCACGCCATCGACGATGCCCACTGGCCGCGCGGTGACGAAGTTGCCCGAGATCACGCTGACGGATGCGCCGGCCATGGGTGTGTTGGGGAGCCCCAGCGAGAAGGCCGCTTCGATTTCATAACGCAATTGCCCGGCCGCTTCCTGGGCGCAGTCCAGCGCCACCGGGTCGGTGATGCGCATGCCGTGGCTGAATTTGGACTCCTGCCCCTTGGCGCGCAACTGCTCTTCCAGCTGCGGGCGAAAACCGTGGGCCAGCACGATCTTGATCCCCATGGCCTGCATCAGGGCCAGGTCCTGCACGAAGCTCTCGAGTTTGCCGGCCGCGATCAGCTCGCCAGACAGGCCGACGACGAAAGTCTTGCCCCGGTGCGCGTGGATGTGGGGTGCCACGGAGCGAAACCAGGGCACGAAGGTGTGGGGGAAGACCAGGTCCATCAATCAGGATGTGGAAAAGGGGCAGGGGGCAGGAAAAGAGGCAGGAAATGAGGCAAAAGGGTGCGTCAAGCCGTAATGTTACGGGCAATGCGCTGTCCCCACACGCATGGCGCACCACGCGCTGCCCCGTCGGTCACAGATTTGGCCGTTTGTCGAACCATGGGCGGACCCGCTCAAGCTGCGCTGCCAATTGCAGCAGCAGGCCCTCGGAATTGACCGGGCCGACGAACTGCACGCCCAGCGGCACGCCCTGAGGCGTCCAGTACAGCGGCACGGACATGGCCGGACGGCCGGTGAGGTTGGCCAACTGCGTGTAGGGCGTCCAGCCCAGGTTCTGCAGGATGATGTCCTGGAAGAAGCTGGTCTTGCGGATCAGGCCGAAGAGGCCCAGCTTGGACAGGAGCTTGTTGACCATGTGCAGCGCTGGCGGCGTGGTCAAGGCGCCCACGGTCAAGGGCGGCGCGGCCAGCGTGGGCGAGAGCCACAGGTCGAACTTGGCATGGAACCGGGTCAGATCCAGGGTGTGGCGGTGCCAGCGCTCCAGACAGCCCAGCAGCTCCGGAGCCGACACCGTGCGGCCCATGGCGGCCATGACCTGGGTGTCAGGCTCGAAGTCGGTCATCTTCAGGCCCTCTTGCCGCCCCAGCTCGTCGATCAGCATGGCCTGGGCACAGAACCAGGCCAGCAGGAAGTCGGACGACAGCTGCTTGCCGTCAAAGGGCAAGGGGACCTCCTCGACGTGGTGCCCCAGCGTAGCCAGCACCTGGGCAGCATCTTCCGTGGCGGCCACCGCCTGCGGGTCAACCGCCGTGCCGGTGGGCGAGGTCGTGGTCCAGCCGATGCGCAGGGGCCGGGGCGGGCGGGCAATGGCTTGCAGATAGGACTGCTCTGGCTGCGGCATCCAGTAAGGGGCGTGAGGCTCGGGGCCCTGGAGCAGGTCCAGCATGGCGGCGCTGTCGCGCACGCTGCGGCTGATGACGCCTTGCACGGCCGCACCGAACAGGCCTTCGGCCGCCAAGGGGCCCATGGAGATGCGCCCGCGCCCGGGTTTCAGGCCGAAAAGGCCGTTGCAGGCCGCCGGGATGCGGATGGAGCCACCGCCGTCGCTGGCGCCCGCCACGGGCACGATGCCGGCCGCCACGGCCGCGCCCGAGCCACCCGAGGAGCCGCCCGGCGTGCGCGAGGTGTCCCAGGGGTTGCGGGTCGGGCCGAAAGCCAGCGGCTCGGTCATGTTCTTGGCACCGAACTCCGGCGAGTTGGTGGCCCCAAAGATCACCAGGCCGGCTTCTTCCCAGCGGCGTACCACATCACTGCTGGCGAGGGCTTTCGTGCGGGCATGCGCCCGGTTGCCCCAGCTGCAAGGCGCGCCCTGCCATTCCTGGAACAGGTCCTTGATCAGGAAGGGCACGCCCGCGAAGGGTTGCGACGCCCCGAAAGGCTGCTGCACCCGCTGCGTGGCCCGGTCGTCGTATCGGCGGACGACGGCATTGAGCTGGCCATGGGTGGCGTCAGCTCGGGCTGTGGCGGCTTCCAGCAGCTCGGCCGGGGAGACCTCACCGCGCCTGACCAGGTCGGCCAGGCCGAGGGCATCGTATCGGGTGTATTCATGAAACTGCATGGGCTTGGATAATGGCGGACTTTGGTCTGTTTGTGGCCGCCTGCCCCTCTCCGTATCTTCCCGTGTTGCCCAATCGCCCCACTTCAAGCCCAGCTACCAGCTCCGCCATCACGTTTCCCGAGTCTCTGCCGGTCAGCGGTAAACGCGACGAGATCGAGGCCGCCCTGCGCGTGCACCAGGTCATCATCGTCTGCGGCGAGACGGGCTCGGGCAAGACCACGCAGCTGCCGAAGATCGCGCTGGCCATGGGCCGAGGCGGTTGGGGGCAGGTGCGCGAGCATGGCAAGCGGCCCAAGCTGATCGGGCACACGCAGCCACGCCGCATTGCCGCATCCAGCGTGGCCAAGCGCATTGCCGAGGAGCTCAATTCGCCGCTGGGCGAGGTGGTGGGCTACAAAGTGCGTTTTCAGGACAGGCTGCAACCGGGCGCATCGGTCAAGCTGATGACCGACGGCATCCTGCTGGCCGAAACCCAGGGCGATCCGGATCTCAAGGCCTACGACACCATCATCATCGACGAGGCGCATGAGCGCAGCCTCAACATCGACTTCCTGCTGGGCTATTTGCGCCAGTTGCTGCCCCGCCGGCCGGACCTCAAGATCATCGTGACCTCGGCCACCATCGATGCCGAGCGCTTCGCGCAGCATTTCGGCTCAAGCAAGGGGCCGGCACCGGTGATCATGGTGTCGGGGCGGCTGTTCCCGGTCGAGCAGCGCTACCGCCCGTTTGAAGAAAGCCGCGAATATGGCCTGAACGAGGCCATCACCGATGCGGCCGATGAACTCTGGCGCGAGGGCGGTGGCGACATCCTCGTCTTCCTGCCCGGCGAGCGCGAGATCCGCGAAGCGTCCGACCACCTGCGCAAGCACTTTGCGCATCACCGTGTCACCGCAGACATCCTGCCGCTGTTCGCGCGGCTGAGCCAGCAGGAGCAAGACCGCGTCTTCCAGACGGGCAACGGGCGGCGCATCGTGCTGGCCACCAATGTGGCCGAGACCTCGCTGACGGTGCCGGGCATCCGCTATGTGATCGACAGTGGCCAGGCGCGCGTCAAGCGCTACAGCTTTCGCAACAAGGTCGAGCAACTGCAGATCGAGCCCATCAGCCAGGCCGCGGCCAACCAGCGCGCGGGCCGTTGCGGCCGTGTGGCCAACGGCATCTGCATCCGCCTGTATGACGAGAAGGATTTCAATTCAAGGCCACGCTTCACCGACCCAGAGATCCTGCGGTCCTCGCTGGCCGGCGTGATCCTGCGGATGAAGTCCCTGCACCTGGGTCTGGTCGACGACTTCCCCTTCATCGAGCCCCCCTTGCGCAAGGCCATTGCCGACGGCTACCAGTTGCTCAACGAACTGGGCGCGGTCGACGATGCCAACGAGATCACGCCGCTGGGCATGAGCCTGGCCAAGCTGCCGCTGGACCCGCGCGTGGGCCGCATGATCCTCGAAGCCAAGGACCGCCAGGCCCTAGCCGAAGTGCTCGTGATTGCCGCGAGCTTGAGCGTGCAGGACGTGCGCGACCGGCCCATCGAGCAGCAACAGCAGGCCGATCAAAAGCACAAGCAGTTCGACGACGAGAAGTCCGAGTTCATGGGGACCTTGAAGCTGTGGAAGTGGCTGGACAACTCGCGTGGGGGGCATGGGCATCAAGCGCCTGGTGAGCCACCCCACCAAAACGAAACGCACAAGCTCAGCCACCGCAAGTACGAGCAACTGCTGCGCGACAACTTCATCAACCCCCGCCGCGTGCGCGAGTGGAAGGACGTCTACACGCAATTGCACACCGTGGTGGCCGAGCACAACTGGCGTCTCAATGGCAGCGTGGCCACCTACGAGCAGGTGCACCTGTCGCTGCTGTCGGGCTTGCTGGGCAACATCGGCTGCAAGAGCGACGATGAGGACTGGTACCTCGGCGCGCGCGGCATCAAGTTCTACAAGCACCCCGGCGCCAACCTGAGCAAGAAGCCGGGCCGCTGGATCCTGGCGGCCGAACTGGTCGAGACCACGCGCCTGTTCGGACGTGGCATCGCCAACATCGAACAGCCCTGGCTGGTGCAGATGGGCGGCCACCTGCTCAAGAAGCAATTGCTGGAGCCGCATTGGGAGAAGAAGGCCGCCGAGGTCGTCGCGCTGGAGCGGGCCACGCTGTACGGCCTGGTGGTCTACAACAACAAGCGCGTCAACTTCGGCCTGGTGGACGCCAAGGCTGCGCGCGAGATCTTCATCCGCGAGGCTTTGGTCAACGACGAGTGGGAGACGCGCTTGCCCTTCCTCGCGGCCAACCGCAAGCTCGTCGGCCAGGTCGAGCAACTCGAGCACAAGTCGCGCCGGCAGGACGTGCTGGTCGATGACGAACTGATCTATGCCTTCTACGACGCCCAGATCCCGCCCGAGGTGATGAGCGGCCACAGCTTCGAGCGTTGGTACAAAGCGGCCAGTCGCGAGAACCCCAAGCTGCTCTACTTGAGCCGCGAAGAGCTGATGCGGCACGAGGCCGCCGGCATCACCAGCGCGGCCTTCCCGAAGTACGTGCGCATGGGCGGTGTCGATTGCGCCGCCACCTACCTGCACGAACCCGGCGATGCCCGCGATGGCGTGACCGTGACCGTGCCCATCTACGCGCTCAACCAGGTCAACGAAGAGCATGGGGAATGGCTGGTGCCCGGCATGCTCAAGGACAAGGTGCTGGCCCTGGTCAAGAGCCTGCATCAAAAGCCGCGAGCGCGCCTGGTGCCTTTGCCGGACTACGCCGAGTCTTTCGTGGAAGCGGTCGAGTTTGGCCAGGGCGGCTTGATGGATGCGTTGCTCAAGGCTGTGCGCGACAAGACCCAGCTCGACATCAAGCGTGCCGACTTCAAGCTGGACATGCTCTCTCCGCACCTATTCATGAACTACCGCGTGGTGGACGAGCACGGCCGTCAGCTCGGCATGGGGCGCAACCTGGCGGCGCTCAAGGCCGAACTCGGCTCATTGGCGCGTGGGGCCTTCCAGGCCTTGGCGGCGCTCAAGGCCAGGGAGGTGGTGCAGGGGGGCGAGCCTGCTCTGGAAGATGCTGGTGCATCGTCGCCACAGACGGGTGGTGGCAAGGCCATGGCAGGGCAGGGCGCCGCGATGGGCAACAAGCCGCAGATGCAGCGTGTGCAGGGCGGCAAATCTGGCCCAGCGTCGCCATCGCCTTCAGCGGCATCTGCCAACAAGCCGACTCCCACCCAGCCCCTGACCGACTGGACCTTCGGCGAGCTGCCCGAGCTGATGGAAATCCAGCGCGGCGGCCACATGCTGATCGGCTTTCCCGCATTGATCGACAAGGGCCAGCACGTCGAGATCGAGGTCTTTGACGAACCCGACGTGGCGGCCAGCAAACACCGCGCCGGCCTGCGACGGCTCGTCGCCCTGCAGATCAAGGAGCCGCTCAAGTACCTGGAAAAGAATATTCCGGACCTGCAGAAGATGGCCATGGCCTACATGAGCCTGGGCACGGCCGACGAGCTGCGCGACCAGATCATCGACGTGGCCCTGGACCGTGCCTACTTGCACGACCCTCTGCCTGCGGACTCGGCCAGCTTCAAGGCCCGCGTGGAAGAGGGCCGCACACGCCTGAACCTGATCGCGCAGGAAGTGGCGCGTCTGGCGGGCACCGTGCTGACGGAATACGCGGCAGCGGCTCACAAGCTCAAGGACAGCAAGCCACCCAAGGACGTGGCCGACGACATCGCAGCCCAACTGCAGCGCCTGATGCCCAAACGCTTCATCGCGCAGACACCGTACACGCAGTTGCAGCACTTCCCGCGCTACCTCAAGGGCATCACCCTGCGCCTGGACAAGCTCAAGGGCGACCCGGCGCGCGACGCCCAGCGCCTGACCGAGCTGCGCCCGCTGGACCAGCGCTACACCCGCCGCCTGAGCGAACTCAAAGGAACGCACGACGCACGCCTGGACGAATTCCGCTGGCTGCTGGAAGAGCTGCGCATCAGCCTGTTCGCGCAGGAGTTGCGCACGCCGCAGCCGGTCAGCATCAAGCGGCTGGAGAAGGTCTGGGCGCAGATGACGGCTTGACGCCCGCTTCTGGTTGCGGCGCGGTGACACATGCGCACCGAGATCCCCAATCCCTCAATCGGGCTAAATTACGGGGTAGAATATTGGCTTCGTCGGGGCGTAGCGCAGTCTGGTAGCGCATCTGCTTTGGGAGCAGAGGGTCGTGAGTTCGAATCCCACCGCCCCGACCAAGTCATGTCAACGAGCTGGTGCCTGAAAAGGCCCCGGCTCGTTTTGTTTTCAGGCGCGACGGTCTGTTTGATCTTTGTGATGTCGCTTGTAGCGACGACGCACGGCACAAGCAGTGCCAAGCAAGCCAAGGGCGAAATAGATGGCCGTCGTGGGCTCTGGCACGGGCGTGAGCAGGAATCCCGTGGTCTCGCTGGTGATGCTGTTGAATGCCTGGCCAACGATCATGCCTTGGTCGTTGATGTCATAGGCTGCTTGAAGCACCCACCCTGATTTGGCATCCTTCGGATCCAGCAAGGTATTGAGGTCCACGGCTGATTGCCCATCTGGCGACCAGAGCGTCGCGATGCCATGTTGGTTGCTTGATGCTGACGCGATCCAGGATGTACCAACTGCCATGCCCTGGATATTGATGCCAGCGACATCGGTGTCGCCTGTCGCATCCGCCAAGTTGTGCAACTCGATGGCGGTGCCTCCTGACCACAGCGTCGCGATGCGCTTGCCGGGGGTGTTCGCCCCGTTGGTGACTGTCACCAGTTGGCTGGTCCCGATGGCTTGTCCCGCATCGTTGATGAATGTCGCTTGCGATTGGTTGGTGCCGGCGAGGGCGGGCAGCAAGGCTGCATCCGAATGGATGTCATGCCAGATGACAGCATGAGCAAAGCCACCTGAAAAGGTGTATCCCACGACTTGGCCATCATTGTTGATGTCAGTTGCGCTTGACGATGTGATGAGTGTCATTGGCAAGCCGGCAAGTAGGCTGCCGGTTCCATTTTGCCAGACCACTGCGCGCATGCGGAGCACGTCCGTGGCGGAGCCCACCACCACGTGTGCATCATTGATACCCTGGGCCGTGGTGTAGTCGTAAGACGGCATGGTCAGCAATTGGCCTTGGCCATTCGCATTCCATAAGGCACCCGTTCCTCGGCCGAGCACCCTCATGGCGTCTCCAATTACCTCACCCCCATTGTTGATCTCGTACGGAAGCTGAAATCTGACCCCCATGGTGTCTAGAGGCGTGGTTTGCCCGTTGGACCAGATGCCTGCATTGATAAAGCCACTGGTAACAACAACCTGTCCTGAATTGTTGATGTTGACGCCAGCATCACTGCCATCTAGCAGCGTGAGGTTGTAGGTCTGAGCCTGAGCCTGAATGGCCGTGGCTGCAAAAACAAACAGCGGCAAGGTTCTCACCATGCGCAGCGCGATGCGAATGTTCATGTCTCCTCCTTGATTGAGCGCATTGTGCATCGCCATTCCATACGCGGAGACCGCTCATCTGAAGGCTGGCCGATCGTTTAGCCGCTATCTAGAATCAGCACCATTCGCGACATATGTCGCACCCGTTTCACGATGTGACAGTCTGGCTGGGAGGCCTGTTTTCTATGACCAGACCCTGCTTTTCCCCTTCTGCACGCAAGGCCCGTCTGGGCATGTCGGGCGTGTCCCTGCTGGAAACCGTCTGCGCGCTGACCATCATGGGCAGCGTGTCGGCCGTGGCTGTGCCCCAGATCGTGGACCTGCCCGGCGAGGCCCGTCGTTCGGTGGTGCAAAGCCTGCGTGGCGCGACCGAGTCGGCCAGCAGCTTGCTGCATGTGAAGTGCGCGACCCAGCCCGCATGCAATCTCAATGAAGGTGCCTCGGCCTTGAGTGTCAGCGGCACCACGGTGGCCATGTCACGCGGCTACCCGCAAGGCGGTGATCCGGCTGGCATCCAGAACACGCTGCAACTGTCAGGCTTCAATGTGGTCCACACCGGCGACAAAACCGTGTTCCAGAAAGAGGGCGCACCGAAGGTCGAAGCCTGTGCGGTCAGCTATGCCTCGCCCCGGGCCGACGGTGGCATGCCCGTCATCAGCGCCGAGACATCGGGCTGCTGACCCTGGCCTGTCGGCGATCAATCAGTAGGCGCTTGACCTGACGCCTGCCGTCTGGTTTGAGAGCTGCTGCCGTATGAAGGGCAGGAAGGCTTGCGCCACGGCCTGCGGATCATCTGCGAAAGGGAAATGCCCGCTCTCAGGCAGCAACACCACCTGCGCCTTGTGGAAGGTTTCCTTCTGCTGCTCGGCATAGCGTGCCGGCAGATACGGGTCGGCGGCACCCCACACCACCAGCGTGGGCGGGTTGAGCGGCTCGAGCATCTTGGCCAGGGCCTGGCTGCGGTTGTCCAGATCGCCTGTGGCGCGGTAGAGCTTCAAGATGGCGCGCTTGGTACCCCAGTCCAGGTCCTTGTACATGCGGTTGACGAAGTCCAGCGGCAAGCCTTTGGGGCAGCCCACCGAGATGGCCCACTTGAAGCCGCTGCGGTTGGTGATGAGCTGTTGCAGCTCACCGATCAGGGGCGTGCGCCAGATGCGCGCCATGTAGTGCCAGCGGTAGCCTTTGAGCACCCCCGTGTTGATGAGCGTGAGGCTGCCCAATGCCAGCGGGTTCATGGCCGCCCACATCAGGCCCCACGGCCCACCGAAATCATGCAGGACCAGATGGGCACGCAGCACGCCCAGCTGTTTGAGCGCCTCGGTCAGGAAGGCCGTGCCCCCTTCGACCGAGTAAGGGTACTCGGCAGGCTTGTCGGCCTGGCCAAAGCCTGGCATGTCGACGGCGATCACGCGGCCCATGGGAGCGGTGGCTTGCATCAGGGCGCGCCAATCTTCGCTGGAGCCCGGGTTGCCATGCACGAAGACCACGGCCTCGGTGGCCTTGAGATCCGGGCCGCCTTGCAGCACCTTCGTGCGGATCCCGCAGGCGCTCAGCGCGGACTCCTGCAGGGGCCATTCGTCTTGAGAGGGGGATGGCATGGCTGTGTCTCCTTGTCGTGGCGGGTCTGATGCCCGAGGCGCTCAGATCATGCCCGCAAAGGCGGTCATCTGCCAGTGCCCATGCGATCAAACGGCTCAGCGTGGCGTGGAATGACATGCCGGCGAAGCCAGCGGTGTGGCGGAGCCGGCCAGGTCGTCCAGAATCGGGCAGCAGGCGCGCTCGTCACCCTGGCATTGGCTGGCCAGATCTTCCAGTGTGCGCTTCATGGTCTCCAGCACCTGGATGCGCTCCTCCAGCGCCGCCACGTGCTGCATCGCCAGCTTCTTGACCGTGGCGCTGGAGCGGCGCCGGTTGCGCCACAGGTCGAGCAGCTGCCCGATGTCGGCCATGCTGAAGCCCAGGTCCCGGGCACGGCGGATGAAGTGCAGGGTGTTGATGGCGTCCGCGTCATAGCGCCGGTAGCCCGACTCGGTGCGGGGTGGCGCAGGCAGCAGGCCCAGGCCTTCGTAGTGGCGGATCATCTTGGCCGACACGCCGGTCAGCTTGGAGGCCTCGCCGATGTTGACCGGCAGGAAATCAGGGCTGGACTTCATAGCCTTCCTCGATGATGGCCTGGGCCGTTTCTTCGCGGCTGAGCTTGGTCTGCACCTTGACGGCGCCTTGCGGCAGTTCCACCGATACGACGGCGTCGGCGTCCAGCGCCACGATGGCTTTGGTGACCGCTTTCACGCAGTGCTGGCAGCTCATGCCCTTGACTTGCAGTTGGTGGGTGGTGGCGAGGCTCATGAAAGCAGATCCTTGTGGTGATGAATTCAGTCTGAACCCTCACATCATGTCAAGGTCAAGCGTGGTGTGCTTGAGCTGATGCAAATCAGGGTGTGGCGCTGGGGTACTTGACCTTGCCATGATGTCAGGGTTGAAAGTCTGAACCATGTCCACCGAATCCATTGCCCTGATGTCTTCGCCCGAGGCGCCTGCCGAGACCGTCCAGCTTGCCATCCGTGGCATGACCTGCGCAGCCTGCGTGCGGCGGGTCGAGCGTGCCTTGAGCAAGGTGCCTGGGGTCGAGCAGGCGCAAGTCAATTTCGCGACCGAGACGGCGAGTGTCCAGCCTCAGGCCCTGGTCGCCAGGCTGGATCCGGCTTTGCTCGTGTCCGCCGTGGAGGATGCGGGCTACCACGCCATGATTCAGCTGCCCGACGCCTCTCTCTTGGAAGAGCCTATGCCCTGGTGGGACGTCTGGGGTGCCGTGCTGCTCGGCGCTCTGGCCAGCGTCCCGCTGGTGCTGCCCATGTTTTTGGGTGTTCACCACTTCTGGCCGGCCTGGGTGCAGTTCCTGCTGGCCACGCCCGTGCAGTTCGTGCTGGGCGCGCGCTTTTACAAGGCCGGTTGGGCGGCACTCAAGGACGGCAGCGGCAACATGGACCAGCTTGTCGCTTTGGGTACCAGCGCGGCCTGGGGGCTGTCGTGCTGGCTATGGTGGTCGCATGTGCAGGCCGGGCATGGTGTGCATCACCCGCCCGATCTGTATTTCGAATCGTCCGCCGTGGTGATCACCCTGGTGCTGCTGGGCAAGGCCCTGGAGGCGCGTGCCAAGCGCCAGACCTCCGCAGCTATCCGCGCCTTGCAGGCCTTGCGACCCGATACGGTGTGTCGCTTGGGGCCGCAAGGCGAGGTGGTTGTGCCGCTGTCCCAGGTGATGGTGGGTGACACCCTCGTCGTGCGGCCGGGCGAGCGCGTGCCGGCCGATGGGCTGGTGACCGAGGGCAGCAGCCATGTCGACGAAGCCATGCTGACGGGCGAGCCGCTGCCCGTGGCCAAGGGGTTGGGCGACCGTCTCACAGGAGGCGCGGTCAACGCGGAAGGGCGCCTGATCATGCAGGTCACGGCGGTTGGTGGGCAGACCATGCTGGCCCGGATCATCCGGCGCGTGGTGGAGGCTCAGGCGACCAAGGCCCCCATCCAGCGGGTGGTGGACCGCGTGTCGGCCGTGTTCGTGCCTGTCGTTTTGCTGGTTGCGCTGCTGACGGGTCTGGGCTGGTGGTGGCATGGCCTGGGGGCCGAACCGGCTTTGATACGGGCCGTGGCGGTGCTGGTCATTGCCTGCCCCTGCGCCTTGGGCTTGGCCACGCCGGCGGCCATCATGGCGGGCACCGGTGCTGCGGCGCGCCAAGGCATCCTGATCAAGGACCCTGTGGCGCTGGAGGCCGCGCACCGCGTGCAGGTGGTGGCGTTCGACAAGACCGGCACGCTCACGCAAGGCCATCCTCGCTTGACCGACTGGGCCGTGTGCGCGGAGAGCACGCTGCCAGCTTGGAGCAAACAGCAGGCCCTGTGTGTGGCGGCCTCGCTGCAGGCAGGCAGTGAGCATCCCTTGGCGCGCGCGGTGTTGACGGCAGCCGAAGGGCGCCCGGGCCTGCCGGCACGGGACATCCAGGCCGTTGCCGGCATGGGTGTCAAGGGGCGCCTGCTGTCAGAAGCCGCAGATGAAGCGGCTCGTCCGCTTGAAGGCATGTGGGCGCTGGGTAGTCGCCACTGGGCTTGCGAGTTGATTGGCGGTGATCTGGTCGGCCCCTTGCGCGTGCAAGCCGAGTCCTGGTCGAGCGAGGGTGCCACGGTGTCCTGGTTGATGCGTCAACGTCCCTCTTCGGGGCAGGCCGATGGCGCGTGGGAGGCCATGGCCATCATGGCGTTTGGCGATGAACTCAAGCCGCAGGCGGCGCAGGCCGTGGCGCGATTGCATGCGCTGCATGTGCGAACCGTGATGATCTCTGGCGACAACCGTGGCGCGGCCCAAGCCATGGCGAGCAAGCTGGGCATCCAGGAGGTGGTGGCCGAGGTGCTGCCCGGAGACAAAGCTGACCACATCCAGCGCCTGCAACATGGCGAAGGCGGGCAGAAGCTGACGGTGGCCATGGTGGGCGATGGCCTGAACGATGCGCCAGCCCTGGCGGCGGCCGATGTCGGCATGGCCATGGCGAACCCAGACGGAGGCACCGACGTGGCCCTGGAGGCGGCAGGCATCACCCTGATGCGTGGCGACCCCATGCTGGTGCCTGCCGCACTGGAGATCTCACGGCGCACCTCGGCCAAGATCTGGCAGAACCTGGCGTGGGCATTTGGCTACAACGTGATCGGCATCCCATTGGCGGCCTTTGGTGGGCTCAACCCGATGTTGGCCGGGGCGGCGATGGCGCTCAGCAGCGTGAGCGTGGTCACCAACGCCCTGTGGCTGTCCCGCTGGCGGCCAGCGCGCATCGCGTAAACTGGGCGCCTGTCTGCCCGTAGCTCAACTGGATAGAGCAACTGCCTTCTAAGCAGTAGGTCGGGGGTTCGAGTCCCTCCGGGCAGGCCAAACAGGTGCTGCACACGGTTCAGGGATTTCGCCATGTGTTTCTTGGTCACCTGAGCGGAACACCTCGGGTAGACTGGCCTGAGTAGACCGTCTGTTCCTCAGGGAGCTGTCCCCGCATGTTCGACTCCATCAAGCGACTGATTGGTTCCTCGCCTGCCAAGCAAGACGAGGGACTGGCGTTGGCCACCTGGGCCAAGTCGCAAAGCCTTGTGTTCAAGCGCGTCAAGGACAAGTCCGGCGGCGGCTATGTGGTCGAGACGGACAAGGGCTGGCGGGTCGAGTGGGGCGCGTCGCAGCGTCCCTACATCGCCGGCAAGGAGTTGCGTTTTCGCTGCGATACGGGCTTGCCCGGCGACGTGCAGATGATCATGGTCAGCAAGGTGGTGGCGCAAACGCTCGAATCCGATGTCTTCAGCCGCTTCACCAACGCGATGCAGACGCAGATCGACAACACCCTGCCTGACGAGATGCGCTGGCTGGCGATGCATCCCAAGGTGTCCTTGAGCGTATCGCCGCTGCTGGCCAAGCGCTTTGTGCTGTTTTGCAATGCAGAGGCGGTGGCGCAGAACTGCCTGAACCCCGACACGGTTCGCGAACTGGAAAGCGCCGCGTCCAACTGGTGGGCCGACGGCTTGCTGCTGGTGCTCACGCTCAACCGGGGCATGTTGACCATGCGCATGCCCGGCCAGCCCATCGAGTCCGCCCAGCTGCAAATGGTGGGCAAGCTCTTTGCGCACCTGGCTGACCGCATGCGCCTGGTGGCGTCCGAGATGCGGTAGTCCCGGTTCAGGTGTCCGCGCCGCTTAGGGCCGGCTTTTGCCTTGCAAGAAGCCGTCGATGGCGTGACCCGCATCCGGGTGGCTCAGGTTCACCAGGAAATGTCGCTTTTCTGCGTCCAGGTGCGCGCGCAAGGGCTGGTCGGCTTCATTGACCAGCTCCTTCACGCTGGCCAGCACCTGTGGGGCCACCTGCGCAAGCTGATCCGCCAGTGCGCAGGCCTGGGTGAGCGCCGAGCCGGCCTGAACCAGCTTGTGCACCAGACCCAAGCTCTGCCATTGCTGGGCGGATTGCTGCTCGCCGAGCCACAGGCAGGCCAGCGCCCGGCTGCGCCCCAGCAGCTTGTTCAGGTGCCACGAAGCGCCGCCATCCGGCGAGAGCGCGACCTTGCCGTAGGCCATCACGAAGCGTGCGCTCTCAGATGCCACGATCAGGTCGCAGGCCAGCGCCAGCGACACCCCGCCACCGGCCGCCACGCCTTCCACGGCAGCGATCACCGGCTTGGGGAAGCTGCGCAGGGCTTCGATCCACTGGTGAAAGGCATCCAGATTGCCGCCTTGGGCTTGCAAGTCGTGTTGGCGGTTGTGCGCCAGCCGCTGCAGATCGCCTCCCGCGCAGAAATGATCGCCCGAACCGGTCAGCACCACGGCGCGCACGTCCGGGTTGGACTCGGCCATGTTCAGCGTCTCGATGCCCGCGGCATACACCTGGGGCGACAGGGCGTTACGGTTGGCGGGCCCGGAAAGGGTCATCACCAGGGTTTGGCCCTGACGTTCGGTCTGAAGTTCGGTCGTCATGCTGGTTGTTGTCCGCAAGTCGCAATATGTGTTGTAGAAGGACGAATTCTCTGGGGCTTCCCACCAGATGGGAGCAAAGCCCTTCATGCTAGAGTCAAAACTTGGGCCTGATGATGCACCGATATGAATAACTTGAAGCGGATATCGGCCGCGGTTCTAGCTGGTATGGCGCTGATGAGTGCGTCGGGCGTGGCCCACGGCATGGGCTTCGGTCACGCCAGCAGCCGTGCCATTTTGGGAGACACCTTGCGGGTGACGGTGCCGCTCCGTCTGGAAGCCGGCGAAGAAGTGACCCGCGAGTGTCTGGCCGCCGATGTGTACCTCGGCGAAGACAAGGTGGCTCCGAAGGTCATCCTGATCGATCTGCTGCCCGGTGAGGGTGGTGGTGATCGCTCCGTGGTGATCAGCAGCAGCATCGCGATCAGTGAGCCGGTCGTCACGATTTACCTGGCAGCGGGTTGCCAGTCTCGCGTCACGCGCAAGATCGTCCTCTTTCCAGATCCCCCAACGCTGGTTGCCTCGCCAACGACCATGCCTGTGGATGTCGCTGACAAGATCGAGTCAGCGTCGCTGCCTGTTGCGTCCAACGTCAGCCCACCGGGCGCTTTGCCTCCAGTGGCTGCACCGGCGAGCCCGTCTCGCAAGGCTGGTCGCACGTCTGCTACCGCCAAAGCGCACGCAGGCTCGGTACATGGTCGCTCCTCAGGCAGCACAGGGGCCATGCCCAGCATGGTGATGGCCGATGTGGTCGGGTCTGGCGCTCAGTCTGGCGGCAAGGGCACATCCAAGTCCAAATCGGCACACGCCGAGACACACAAACGGGGCACCGCAGCCCAGGCCAAGGCCTTGAACCAGGGTGATGGTGGGCGCCTCTTGCTGGACCCGGTCGATGCCGACGCCATGGTCATCCCCGACTTGCGCATGACGCCCACGCTGGGTGCCATGGCCGCTGCCGACGAGAACGCGCCGGAAGTGAAGGCGCGTCGTGACGCGGCAGCCGCCCTGTGGCTGGCGCTCAATGCCTCGCCTGAGCAGATGGCGCGCGATCGCGATCGCCTGCAGGAGCTTGAGCAGCGTCTGTCGCAACTCCGGAAGGAGGGCGATCAGGCCAAGCAAAGCGTGCAGGCCTTGCAGGCGCGTGTCCAGGCGGCCGAATCGCAACGTGCTGGCCGCTGGACCTACCTTCTGGCCTTGCTGGCCGTTGCGGCTTCGGTCACTGCGGCCTACCTCTATATGCGCTTGCGGCGCGTGAGTGGCGGCAATTGGTGGCAGGCTTCCGAGCATTCCTCGCTGAACGAGCAGGAACCCGAGCTTGAGCCGGAAGGGCACACCTCCACGGAATTCGTGCATGTGCCTGACTCGCAGCCGGGCGCCTATCCGGCTGCGACATCGCGCAGCGCGGCGGCGTTTTCGTCGATACCAGCTGCGCCTCTGGCTTCGGAGCCTCATCGCCCGCTGGCATCCGCATCCTTGCATCAGATGGTGCCGGATGCGCCTGCGCCGTTTCCCTTGCCGTCGGCTCGTCCTCAACAGACCCAGACGGAGTCCTTGCGCGAGGTGTCCGTCGAAGAGCTGATCGACCTGGAGCAACAGGCCGAATTCTTCGTGGTGCTGGGGCAGGACGATGCCGCCATCGACCTGCTGGAAAGCCATGTGCTGCACACCACCGGGGCCAGCCCCTTGCCATTCCTCAAGCTGCTGGAGATCTACCGGCGCGTGGGCAAGCGTGCCGAGTACGAGCGTGTCCAGGCCGGCTTCAACCAACGCTTCAATGCCTACGCGCCGGCCTGGGATGCTGACCTCCAGCAGGGGCACAGCCTCGCTGACTACCCCGGTGTGGTCGAGCGCCTGCAAAGCTTATGGCCGACGCCTGCGGAGGCCATGGTGGTGCTGGAGAAATCTCTGACCCGCCCAGAAAGCGGCGAGGACACCTTCGAGCTGCCGGCCTACCGCGAGTTGTTGTTCCTCTACGCTGTGGCCCGAGATCTGTCTGAGCGCGAGGTGAGCGACCGCCACAGTGTCGACCTGCTGCTGCCGGTCATCGACATCTCAGGCGCGGAGCCCAGCACCTCGGTGCACCACCCAAGCGCGCCTGTCATCGAGCCGCTGATGGCCACCCGCCCCATCAAGGCGCAGCCCGGGGTCAGCCCCAGCATCAAGCTGGATCTGCAGCTTGACGACGACCTGCCGCCTGCTGATCCGCCCCACTGATCACAAGCCGTAGTCGCCTTCCACCTGGCCATTGGCGGGCGACTGCATGGCCTGCATGATCAAGGCCTTGCTCAGTCGATCAGAGATCAGCTCGGCAAAGGCCAGCACGAACTGCCGCAGATAGGCGCCGCGCTTGAAGGCCAGCCTGGCCATGTTCGGGCCGAACAGATGGCCCACGGGGCGCCACACCAGTTCGCTGCCGGGCGTTCCCATGCTCGGGTCGTCCTTCACGGCCATCTCGGCCACCAGGCCGATGCCCAGGCCCAGCCGTGTGTAGGTCTTGATCACATCGGCGTCAATGGCTTCGAGCACCACGTTGGGGCTCAAGCCGCGTTGGGCAAAAGCCTGGTCGATGCGCTTGCGGCCCGTGAACGACGGGTGGTAGGAGATCAGCGGCTCGGCGGCCAACTGCTCCAGCGTCAGACGAGAGACCTGCGTGAGCGGGTGCGAGGCAGGCATCACCACTACGTGCTGCCATTCGTAGCAGGGCAGGGTGACCAGCTCCGAGAAATCGCTGAGCGATTCGGTGGCCAGGCCGATGTCGGCGGTTTCATCCAGCACCATCTGTGCCACTTGTTCCGGCGTGCCTTGATGCAGGCTCACAGAGACCTTCGGATACTTTTTGCGCAAGGCGGCCACGGGCTCGGGCAGCACGTAGCGGGCTTGCGTGTGCGTGGTCGCGATCGACAAGGTACCGGCGTCCTGCATCGCGTATTCATCGCCGATGCGGCGCAGGTTGCCCAGCTCCCGCAGGATGATGTCGATGGACTGCAGCACGTGCTGGCCTGGCTCCGTCACGCGCTTGAGACGCTTGCCATGGCGCACGAAAATGTCCACCCCCAGTTCCTCTTCCAGCTCCATGATGGCCTTGGAGATGCCCGGCTGCGAGGTGTGCAGGGCCTTGGCTGTCTCGGTGAGGTTGAGGTTGCGCCGCGCGGCTTCGTAGACAAAGCGGAACTGGTGCAGGTTCATGGCGAGGTCTTCCCCTCAGTCTTCGGGCTGGGACAGTTGCCAGGCTGCATCGACCAGGCCTTGGATCAGCACATCGGTCTCGCCCACGGCGGGGCTCAGTATCCATTGAACATCGGGGTGCTGGCGGCCCATGTCTTCGAGCAGTTGGGGCAGATCCTTGCGCACATGCCCGCCCGCGCCCAGGAAGAGGGGGACCACCGTGATGCGCGTGCAGCCCTTGCGCACGAGGTCAGCCGCAGCGCCGGCAATGGTGGGCGACATGAACTCCAGGTAGGCGAGGGTGACTTCATCGCCACTGGCCGATGCACGCTCACGCAAACGGTCGGCGACCGTTTCAAAAGGGCGGGCCCAGGCCGGGTCGCGCGCGCCGTGCGCAAACAACAGGATGCCGGATCGGTTCATGCGTTCAATCTCGATGTCAAGGTTGACGTCAACGGTATCGCACCAGCCAGACAAAGGCGCTCAGCGACAACAGCAGGTAGACGATGCTGGGCGCGGCGGCGGCCAGCCAGGGTTGCCACTGGTGCAGCAGGCCCAGGTGACTGGAGATGTGGTTGATCAGCACGAAGCTGATGCCCAGCATGATGCCGCCGAAGATCTTCAGGCTCATGCCCCCACTGCGCGCATGCAGATAGGCAAAGGGCAGGGCCAGGGCCACCATCACCATGCAGACCAGCGGGTAGAAGGTCTTTTTCCAGAACTCGATCTCGTAGCGCTGGGCCGCCTGGGCGTTGGTGGCCAGGTGCTGGGTGTAGCGCCACAAGGCGGCGGTGGACATGGTCTCAGGTGGCAATACCGAGGCCGACACCACCAGCGGCGTCAGGCTGCTTTCCCAGTCCATGCGATCGAGGTGCTGTTCCGCGATGATCTTGCTGCCATCGAGCACGGCCTGCTCGCCCACCATGTCATGAGATGTCCAGCGGGCATCCAGCACATCCTCCAGATGCCAGACGGAGCCGTGTGCCGTGGTCGCATCGCCAAGCGCTTCCACTTCGGCGCGTTTGGCCGCGATGCGCCGCACCAGCCTGCCTTGCGCGTCGAACTCGAAGATACGCACCAGCCCGAATTCGCCCTGGCTGTTGGCCGAACCCACGTTCACCGTGATGTTGTGAAAGCCCTTGCCAGGTACCTCGCGCCGTTCGCGCAGCCATGTGCCGCCATGCCCCAGGTTGAGCCCCTGTCGGCTGCTGAACTTGGCGCGGTGCAAGGCCAGATGCTCTTCGGACCAGGGCACATACCAGTTGCCCACCAGCACCATCAACAGCGCCGCCAGGATGCCCAGCACGCCCAGCAGGCCAAGCGCACGCCCCGGGCCCAGGCCGCCCGTGCGCAGGATCGTGAACTCCGAGGTCTGCGCCATGCGGGCCAGGGCCAGGATGCCCCCGATCAGCAAGGCGATGGGAAACAGATCATAGAAATGCGCGCCTTGCAGGAAGATGCAGGCCCAGATGGCATCGCCCAGCGTGTAGCTGCGCTGCCCCAGGTCTTGCAGCTCGTCGACGAAATCGATGAAGAAAAAGAGAGCGGAGAAGGCCAGCATCACGAAACCCACGTGGGTGATGACGCTGCTGAAGATGAGTCGGCGTACGGTGTTCATGCCTGTTTCACCCCGCCCCTCAATCTGCCTTGGGGGCCGACACGGCGTGCCACGGTCTGGCCAGGCATCAAGGCGCCATCGCGCCACCAGATCACGGCCAGTGCGCCCAGTGTCAGGCCACCATGCACCAGCAGCAAGCCCGTCAGCCAGCCCAGCTTGCCCTGCGTCACCCAGTTCTGGCTCAGGCTCAGCAGGTTGAAGTAGACGACGAACAGCAGCAGGGCATAGACCAGGTTCCAGTTGCTGTTGCGGCGCGCATTGCCGGCGGCCAGGCTCAGGCCGGCGAGCACCATGTTCATCGTGGCCCAGACCAGGCCAAAGCGCCAGTTCAGCTCGCCACCAGCCTCTCTGGTCTTCAAGCGCAGCAACGCGTGCGTCGGCAGTGAACGCACCTCTGGCGCGAGCTTCTGCGGGTCGGCCACCTCGCCAACGAGGATGCGGGCCGTTTCGAAGCGCGACAAGGTTTTTTCGGATGTGGCCAGATCGGTCTGCGTGCGCTCACCCTGGCTGAGCACCAGGTAGCGCAGGTCCTTGTCGAGCTGCAGCTGGCCTTCGCGCGCCGTGATCACCGATTCCTGGCCCTTGTCGGTCAGCACCATGAAGACGTTCTTGCCGGTCTGCTGGCCATCGCTGTGGCTGTCGATGAAGAACACGCGCTTGCCGTCAGCCGATGTCTGAAACTGCCCGGGCGATACGCGGGCCATGTCCGAACGCCGCTCGAAGCGGTACTTGAGCACCTGGGTCTGGCTTTGCGCCCAGGGCCGCGCCACCAGCGACGAAAACGCCACCACGGCCAGAACGGGCCAGGCCATGCGCAACAGCGTGGGCACGAAATTGAACTGTCGCGCGCCACTGGCCTGCCAGACCACCATCTCGCTGTCACGCCACAGACGGCTGAGCACCGACACCACCGCCACGAACAAAGCCAGGGCGATCAGGATGGGCAATTGGCCGATCACGGTGTAGCTGAGCACCAGGCTGACGTCGGCCGGGGCGAAGGCGCCCTTGGTGGCCTGGCCCAGGATGCGGATCAGCACCATGGTCAGGACCACGGTCAGCAGCACCACCAGCGTGCCGATAAAGCTGCGCCAGAGTTCACGGCGCACAGAGGAATCGAATAACATTGGTTAGATCAAATCAATCCGTCCATTATGGACTTGCACTGCATGGACTACCGCTCCACCGTGGCCGAAGGGCCCGCCCTGTCTCAGGTCAACGCCGACGCGCTGCTGCTGGTTCTGACGCCTGATCTCGCCGCCACGGGCGATGCTGTGCTGGACAAACTCGTCAAGGACGCCATCTCCGCCGAGGACTTCGCCCTCAAGGCAGGCAAGGCGCTTTACATTCACCGCCCCGCTGGCGTGAAGGCGGCGCGGCTGGTGCTGCTTGGTGCGGCCGATCCCAAGGCCAAGTCCTACAAATCGGCCGTGGCCAAGGGCCTGGCGCAAGTCAAAGATCTGGGTGCTGCGCATGTGGCCGTGGCGGCCGCCAAGGGCCTCACGTTGAGCGCCGATCACGCCAAGGCCCTGGTGCTGGGCGTGCTTGATGCCACCTATGTGTACCGCCACACCAAGCCCAGCGCACCCAAGCCTGGCGCGCTCAAGAAGGTCACCGTGGTGTCCAGCCAGGCCGACGCGGCTGCCGTGAAAGCCGGTCTGCAACAAGGTCAGGCCGTGGCCGAAGGCGTGGCCCTGGCGCGTGAGCTGGGCAATCTGCCGGGCAACTACTGCACACCGACTCACCTGGGCGACGAGGCCAAGCGCCTGTCGCGCACCTTCAAGCACGTCAAGGCCGAGGTGCTGGACCGCCGCGCCATCGAAAAGCTCGGCATGGGCTCCTTCCTGTCGGTGACCAATGGCTCGGCCCAGCCGCCACGCTTCATCATCCTGCGTTATGACGGTGCGGCCGCCTCGCAAGCACCGGTGGTGCTGGTGGGCAAGGGCATCACCTTCGATACGGGCGGCATCTCCCTCAAGCCCGGTGCCGGCATGGACGAGATGAAGTTCGACATGGGTGGCGCCGCCAGCGTGCTGGGCACCTTCCGCGCGCTGGCCGAGCTCAAGCCCAAGCTCAACGTCATTGGCCTGATTCCCACTTGCGAGAACATGCCCAGCGGCACGGCCACCAAGCCGGGCGATGTGGTCACCAGCATGTCGGGGCAGACCATCGAGGTGCTCAACACCGATGCCGAAGGCCGCCTGATTTTGTGCGATGCGCTGACCTATGCCGAGCGCTTCAAGCCTGCGGCGGTGATCGACATCGCCACGCTCACAGGCGCCTGCGTGATCGCGCTGGGCAACATCCACAGTGGCCTGTTCTCAGCAGATGACCAACTGGCCGATGCCCTGCTGGCTGCGGGCCTGCAAGCGCAGGACACGGCTTGGCGCATGCCGATTGACGACGAATACGGCGAGGCCCTCAAGAGCAACTTTGCCGATCTGGGCAATGTGGGCGGCCGTGAAGGCGGTGCCATCACGGCGGCCGTCTTTTTGAGCAAGTTCACCAAGGCCTACCGCTGGGCGCACCTGGACATCGCCGGCTCGGCCTGGAAGTCGGGCGGAGCCAAGGGCGGCACAGGGCGCCCCGTGGGCCTGCTGACCCAGTTCATCCTCAACCAGGCCGCTGCGGGCAAGGACGCGATCGCGCCCTTGCCCAAGAAGGCTGACAAGGCTGAAGGCAAGGCCGTGGCGGGCAAGACCGCGCGTCGCCCGGCAGCCAAGAAGGCCGCCGCGAAGGCGGCCAAGGCCTGACGCAGACCCATGGGCAAGGTGGAGTTTCATCACGGCATGGGCGACAAGCTGTCGTACGCCTGTCGCCTGCTGCGCAAAGCCTACAAGGCTGGTGCGCGGGTGGTGGTGACGGGGGACGCGGCCACATTGCGCACGCTGGACAAGCAGTTGTGGGTGTTCGACGAGCAGGAGTTCCTGCCACACGTGATGGCCTTACCCAGCCAGCCCTTGCCCAGCCGATTGCACGACACGCCGATCTGGCTGTCTGTCGACCCTGCTTCGGCACCGGGCGAGCGAGGCATCCTCATCAACGTGGGGCAGGACATGCCGCCGGGCATGGACCGCTTCGAGCGCCTGTTCGACATCGTCAGCAGCGAGCCTGATGACCGCCAGAGCGGCCGCCAACGTTGGAAGGCCTATGCCGCCATGGGCTGGCAGGTGCAACCGCACGAGGTCAAGGAATGAGCCAGGGCGTGCAACCCAATCCGGCGCAGGTGCCGACCTTGACCGAGGTGATCGAGCTGCTGTCACCCACGCCTGTGCGCGAGACCGGCCTCAACGACCTGCCTCGTCCCGCTGCGCCTCAACAGGGGACGGCCGCCGCCACCCCCATCGTGACGCCAGGCCTGCCCACGGGCCAGCCGCAAGAAGTCTGGGCGCCCATGACCACGGTGGTGGTCCCCACGCTGGACAATGTGGTTCATCCTGCGGTCATGGCGCTGGCTGACCTGCCCGTACTGGACGCGGTGGTACCTGAACCTGCTGTGGTGACGCCGGTTGCATCGCCGGTTTCCTCATCTGCACCCTTGACCGCGCGAGCGGCCGTGGCGGAGGCCAGGCCGCATGAGCCAGTCTTGCCTGAGATCTCCGAAGCCCAACTGGCACAGCGCGTGCTCGCCGATGTGCAGCGCCAGATCGACGGCATGCTGGACTTCCGCTTGAAGGAGGCCATTGGCCCGATTCTGGCTCGGCACAGCGAGGCCCTGGTCCGGGAGCTGCGAGAAGAACTCACCCGCACCATGCGCGATGTGGTTGCCAGGTCCGTGACCCAGGAAATGGCCAAGCTGCGTCAGCGATGAGCAGCCGGGGCCGCGATTTTTTGCCAACCCGTCATTCCCAATCAATCATTCACTAACGAGGTGGACCCGATGTCTGGATCTCTACTGTCTGCTCAAGCGCGTCTGGCCCTGGCCGCCGCTGTCTCTGCTGCGCTGGCTGCGCCGATGGCCCACGCACAGGTGGTCGTGAAGATCGGCCACGTTGGCCCGGTGTCTGGCCCGCAGGCTCACTATGGCCGCGACAACGAAAACGGCGCCCGCATGGCCGTGGACGAACTCAATGCCCAGGGCGTTAGCATCGGTGGCAAGAAGGTCACGTTCGAGCTGGTGGCCGAAGACGATGCCGCCGACCCCAAGCAAGGCACGGCCGCAGCACAGAAGCTGTGTGACGCCAAGGTCAACGGCGTGGTCGGCCATTTGAACTCGGGCACAACCATCCCCGCGGCCAAGGTCTACAACCAGTGCGGCCTGCCCATGGTGACGCCATCGGCCACCAACCCCGAGCTGACCCAGCTGGGCTACAAGAACGTATTCCGCCTGCTGGCCAACGACAACCACCTGGGAGCCGGCCTGGCCAACTACGCCACCGACACGCTCAAGCTCAAGAAGGTGGCCATCATCGACGACCGCACCGCCTACGGCAAAGGTGTGGCCGAGGTGTTCGCCAAAGTGGCCAAGGAGCGCGGCCTGGAGGTCGTGAGCCAGCAGTACACCAACGACAAGGCCGTGGACTTCAGCGCCATCCTGACGGCCATCAAGGCCAAGAAGCCCGACGGCATCTTCTTTGGCGGCATGGACCCGCAGGCCGGCCCCATGCTGCGCCAGATGCAGCAACTGGGCCTCAGCAAGGCCTACCTGTTCGGCGGCGACGGCATCTGCACCGACAAGCTGATGGAACTCTCCAGTGGCGCCAAGACGCTGTCCAACGTGGTGTGTGCCGTGGGTGGCGCCTCGCTGGACAAGCTGCCGGCAGGCAAGGCTTGGCGCACCCGCTATGACGCCAAGTTCCCCAACCAGTTCCAGGTCTACTCGCCCTACACCTACGACGCGACCATGGTGCTGGTGGATGCCATGAAGCGTGCCAACTCGACCGACCCCAAGGTCTATGGCCCCAAGCTGGTGGAAGCCAACTACCAGGGCGTGACCGCCAAGGTGGCGTTCGAGCCCAACGGCGAACTCAAGAACCCGGCGATGACGCTCTACAGCTACAAGGAAGGCAAGAAGGTCCCGCTGAACTGAATTCCCCGAGAGGCCCGGAAAACCTTGCTACAATGGCGGGCTTCGGAGAGGTGGATGAGCGGTTTAAGTCGCACGCCTGGAAAGCGTGTGTGGGTTAATAGCCCACCGCGGGTTCGAATCCCGCCCTCTCCGCCAATATGCAAACCCAAGTGATTGATTTCGCTTGGGTTTTTTGGTTTGTGGCCATACAGGAACGCGTCTTTTTTGCACCTCTGTCAAACAGAGGCTTGAAGTTCTTTACCAAAGTCCTCGGTTCGGCGGGGACACACGACGGCGACCTGTCCGACAATGCAGGGTATGAAGCAGCAGTCCAGTAAGGCGCAGATCACCTTGGGTGATGGCTGGCGCCAGTTTGCGTTTGATCGCCCAGACCTTGAGTACCTGGGCGTGATCCGTCGAGGCATTGAAGTCGGGGCCTTGGCCAAGGACGCGGACGGGCAATTTCTGCAAGTCAATGGCGACATGCGCCAGGTGCTCAACACGAGCCGGATTCAGGCGCTGCTGCGCTCGGCTCGGCCAGCCATCAAACCGGTGCCTGTGACACGTCAGCCCACCGCCGAGCAAAGGGCCAGCGTGGTGGTCACCATCAAGCCCAAGCGCAGGGTGATCGTCGCGCCTTGACATAAATTCGCGCTACGCACTACTGGTGATGGCTCGGGCCATTCAATTCTCGGTATGCCGTTGTTGAGAACATGCATCCGGCGGGCCAAACCACTTCGGTTTCAAGTTTGAGTTTCCTTGGTCGAAATGGCGTCAGGGTGTGGTGAACGCCCGAATAATCTGCGCCGCAAACCATGTCACAACAGGGCGTCGGCGCCATCCAGCATCACTTTGCGGAGCGTGTGGTCATGAGCGTCTTCAAGGACATGAAACTGGGGTCCCGGCTGGGGATGGGCTTTGCGGCCTTGATATTGCTGAGTCTGATTGCCGCGGCCGTGGGCATCGAGCGTATCCATGCGGTGAAGGCCATCACGGACAAGCTGGGCTCGGATGATGCCGAGTTGCTTGTCTTGACCCAGCGCTGGTCGCGTTCCATCGAATCGAATACGGCCAGAACCTGGGTGATGTTCTTTGCGTCCGACCCGACCGTGCTCAGCCGCGTCAAGGCAGAGATGCAGACCACGATCAGCGCGAACACGGGGCGCATCAAGCGCATGAACGAGCTGGCGGTGTCTGAAGAGCAAAAGCAGCTGATCCAGGACATCTCCAAGCAGCGCGATGCCTACCAGGCCAGGCGCAATGCCCTGCTCAAGCGCAAGGAAGCGGGCGAGAACGTGGGCGCAGCGGTGTTGGCCGACGTGTTCCCTGTAGCGCAGCAGTACTTGGCGGCTGTTGAGCGCCTGGCCGAGTACCAGCGCAAGCACATGGAAAGTCGCCGGGCCGAGGCCGATGCGGCAGCGGTGCAGGGCATCATGGCACTGGCGGTGGGAACGGTGCTGGCATTGGTCTTTGGTGTGGGTCTGGCTTGGGCTTTGACGCGCTCCATCGTTGCACCGGTTCGACGCGCGCAGCAGGCTGCGGAGTCGATCGCCAACGGTGATTTGCGCACGCAGATCGTGGTCGACTCGCGTGACGAGATCGGCCTGCTGATGGCGGCGATGGACAAGATGGTGTGCTCGCTGCGCGGCATCGTGCATTCGGTGCGCGCCAGTTCGGATTCCATCGCGACAGGTTCGGCGCAGATCGCCATGGGCAATGCCGACCTGTCGCAACGTACTGAAGAGCAGGCCAGCAATCTGCAGCAGACGGCCGCGTCCATGGAGCAGTTGACCTCCACCGTCAAGCACAACGCCGACACGGCCCGCGAGGCCACGGAACTGGCACGCAATGCCTCGGTCGTGGCCGTGGACGGCGGCTCGGTCGTGGGCCAGGTGGTGGCCACGATGGAAGGCATCACGTCCAGTTCTCGCAAGGTGGCCGACATCATCGGTGTGATCGACGGCATTGCCTTCCAGACCAATATCCTGGCGCTCAATGCCGCCGTTGAAGCGGCCCGGGCAGGTGAGCAGGGCCGCGGCTTTGCCGTGGTGGCCGGCGAGGTGCGTTCGCTTGCGCAGCGCAGTGCGCAGGCCGCCAAGGAGATCAAGTCACTGATCGGCGAGAGCGTCGACAAGGTCGAAGGCGGTGCCCGTTTGGTCGATGCGGCAGGCAAGACCATGGAAGACGTGGTGGCCCAGGTGCAGAAGGTGGCCGGCTTGATCGGCGAGATCACCAGTGCCAGTGACGAGCAGAGCCGGGGCATCGGCCAGATCGGTGACGCGGTGAACCAGCTCGATCAGGTGACACAGCAGAACGCGGCCCTGGTCGAAGAGTCTGCCGCGGCGGCCGAGAGCCTCAAGCACCAGGCCGCCGCACTGGCGGAAACGGTGGCGGTGTTCAAGCTGTGAACCTGGGCAAGCGGAACTACCTTATGAGGAGGTTGCCCACAGGTAAAGGCCGTGCCTGTCTCATGCGATGACTCAGACTGTGACACCCAAACGCGCGGCCAGCGTGGGGAATTGAGCCAGGGCATTGCGGCGATCCACCATCAGGCGCTCGCCGGTGTTGAAGCTCAGGTTCAACTCTGTGGCGGGGTCGCCCGCTGGCTTGGTCAGGTAGACCAGGCTGGAGAAGGGCCAGTCGGTTGCGAACATCACGTGGCTGACGTCAGTGATTTGCCGAACGGCCGCCATGGATGGCGGTGCAGAGGACAGCGCGGTGTCGTAGTACAGATCCTTGTAGACACTGGTGGTCGGGTCGAAATGCAGTTTGAGCAGTGCCGAGCGGTAAGAGAGGTAGGGCACGGTCCCACCTGCGTGGGCCAGCAGCCAGCGTATCCGTGGATAGCGGCTGAACACGCCCTTGTAGAGCAGGTTGACGGCTGCGCGCGTGGTGTCGAAGGGGAACTCGAACAGGAAGGATGGCAAGCCCAGGTCCGGTGGAGCCTTGGGTGTGACCGGGTGGATGAAGACCATGGCACCCAGCGTGTTGAGCGTGGCCATCAGTGGCTCGAAGCAAGGGTCGCCCAGGTAGATGCCGCCGTAGCTGCTGAACAGGCCGATGCCGTCCAGTTGCAGGCTGGTGAGCGCGCGCTCGGCTTCTGCCGAGGCATTGAAGATGTCAACCGGGTTCTTGGGATCACCCAGTGGCATCACGGCAAAGCCGCCAAAGCGATTGGCGAGTGTGGCGTCTGATGTCTGGACCAGGGTATCGCGCGTGTAGTCATTGAGTTGACGGGCCATGCTCAGCCGTTCAGCGGGCGTGGGCAAGTAAGTCACGCCCGGTTCGGAGATCGATACCACCTGCACCTGGATGCCGTAGCGGTCCATGAAGTCCACGGCAGCACTGGGCGACCACGAGGGCAGAGGGATGCCGCCAGCGGTGAAGATGCCGTGGGCCCACAGTGAGTGGCGGTAGAACTCCGGGATGTGGTGGCAGTGCACGTCAATGCGGAAGTTGCCACTCGGCGAGGTGGCCGCCTGGCTCAAAGAAGGCAGGCCGCTGGCCACCGCGCCGGCCGATGCCGCGCCGACGCTGAAGGCCTGCTTGAGGAGTTGGCGTCTTGCCGTCGCGTGGCCGATCAGATCATCTCGTTGACGCATGTTGAGGTCCTTTCGCTTGCTTGATCCGCAACTGTTTTTGGTGAGATGAATTGAACAATTATGTTCAATTGAGATCAATTATGTTTACCCTTGATGGGGGTGAATTCAATCTGAGTGAACACATGTCCCATCTCACCGCCTCAGGGGACGGCGTGGCCGCTCCGACACCGGCCCAGAAAGGTATCCACGACGCGGCACCCGCCACAACAAGCTACCCCATCAAGCGCTGGCCTGAGGTTCACGCCGCTTTCTGGGTCAAGGGCACGACGGTGCCTTTGCCTTGTTTGCCCAAAGCCATCTGGCGGGCCAGTTCGGATACCGCCTTGTTCAGCTCCGCAGGGCTGACGACGGCGAACGCGAAGCGGTCGGGACGCAACACGGCGACCCCTTGCTCGGCCAGGCCGGCCTTGCGGAACCAGGCCACCATCAGGTCGTGGATATCCTCCACTTCCACCACCCCGGACCGGACGTTGCGCTCGATGCCGTTCAAACCTTGTGGACGGCCGCAGTATGGGTAGAGCGTGACCATGCGCGTGCCCAGCGTGTCCAGTGTCTGGCGGGATGTCGCGTCAAGGTGCGCCGAGGGGTCTAAGCCCAGGCCTACCAGCGAGAAGCCCTGCCCCAGCAGGTCGTCCAGCAATTGACGGTGTCCATCGAAGCGGCGTATCTCGGGCTGAGGTGCCAGAGCGCCTTCCGGTCCCCTCAATCCCTTGCGAGGCAGGCCCAGATAGCTGCCGCGCTTGCAGATGGGCATGGGCTTGAAGCCGCCTTCCTGCGTCCAACGCCTCAACGGTGGGATGAGCTGCATGAGCTTGATCACGCCATCGCGCAGGAGGGTGCCCAGTGGGTTGGTCATGGAGACGACGTCCTTGAGCAAGACCGAGACGTCGATCATCGACTGTGCGTGGCCGCGGCGTTCCTGCTCGTAGCTGTCGAGGATCCGCTCGCCAGAGATGCCGCGCAGAACCAGGTCGAGCTTCCAACCCAGGTTGTAGGCGTCGCGGATGCCGGAGCTGGCGCCCTGGCCCATGAACTGCGGCGTCATGTGGGCCGCGTCACCGGCCAGCAGGATGCGATCGCGGCGCCATGCATTGGCCATCAGGGCGTTGAAGGTATAGACGAGGCGACGCTTGACCTCGAACTGATCCGGGTTGATGTACTTGGAGAGGTAGTGCCGAACGGTTTCGGGCTTTTCCATGTTCTCCTTGGTCTCGCCTGGCATCAGCATGAACTCGAAGCGATGGAAGCGATCGGGCTGGGTACAACTGACCACGGGCAGCTTGGGGTCGACCACGAAGTTGAAATAGGGCAGGTGGCGCAGGCCGTCCTGGCCGGGCTTGCGCTCCAGGTCCACCACCAGCCAGGGCTCGGGAAAGTTCTTGCCCGTCATGTCGATGCCCAGCCGTGTGCGCACGATGCTGCGGCCGCCATCGCATCCGACCATGTACTTGGCCTGCAGCGTGCGCACGTCCAGGTCGCCGCTGCCGGTAGCCTGGCGCGCGTCGCCATGTTCCGTGAAGCGGGCCTCCTGCGTGGCTTGATGGACGAGCTTCACACCCTGACCATCCTGCGAGAAGTCGACCAGCTCGCGACCTCGCCAGACCTCCACATTGGGATAGCGGGAGAGGGTCTCCGACAGCGTGGTCTCCAGATACGGCTGGTAGAAGAAGTTGACCACGGGCCAGCCAAAGGGTCGCTTCATCGGCCTGTACTGGGCCATGACCTTGCCATCCGGGCGGACGAACTGGACGGGCGTCTCCACGATCATCTTGGCTTGCAGTTCCTCGGCCACGCCGATGGACTGGAAGATGCGCATGCATTCGTCATCGGTATAGACCGCGCGGGCATTGCCGTAGAAGACAGGCTCCTTCTCGAGCACGACCACCTTGTGGCCACGGATGCCCAGCATGTGGGCGAGGACCAGGCCGGTCGGGCCCAGGCCCACGATGGCCACGTCCACCTGGCCTGGCTCCGACATGCGGGGTGTCCTGAATGCGCTGGGGATGGCGTTCATGTGCGGGATCCTTGAACGGTGTATTCGCTGCGGGCGAGAGAGGACAGGCCGTTCTTGAATCGGCCCAGGCGGTTGGCCATGGTCAGGTTCTCCGGGCGATGACCCCACAGGCTGATGCCTCTGTAGCGTTGGGGCTGCCAGCCTTCCTCCTTCACGGAGATGGGGTTCCAGCCCAGTTCCACCTCGAACCCGGACGGCGTGACCACGTAGAAGGACAACTCCTTGTCGTTGGGGTGCTGGCCGATGCTGTTGGCGATCTCGTAGCCCATGGCCTTGCAACGCAGATAGCCTTGCGTGACATCCTCCAGGCTGGCGGCCTGCAGGTTCATGTGGTGAATGGTGGTGCGCAAGGGGTTGAGGCGCACGCCACGGGTCGAGGCCGTGGCGATCGAGTGATGGCGCTCGTTGAGGCGCAGGAAGGAGAAGTCCAGGTTGACACCATCGATGCGGTCCTCGATCTCATCGGACAGTCGTGCGTCGAACACCTCTTGCCAGAACGCCAGCATGGCTTCGGGCTCGCGCGTGGTGATGGCCACGTGGCCCAGACCGGCCGCCCCCGTGACGAAGCCCGATGCCTTCATCTGCAGGGGGGCTTGCGTCAGCAGCGGCGTGGTGTAGAGCTCGATGGTCAGCTTCTTGGGGCCCAGCACACGCCACAGCGAGGTCACGCCATGCTGGGCTGCGTCGTTCGCCTGGGCGAGGGCGATGTCCGCGCCTCGCAGCTTCAGGCGTGACAGGGCCGTGTCCAGTGCGGCCTGGTCGTCGAGTTCCCAGCCCATGGCGACGACGTCCTCGGCCGGGCCCTTGCGGATCATGATGCGGCGCTGATGGTCATCGACACGGAACACCAGCAAGTCCGCGCTGGGCTGCTCCACATGCAGGCCCAGTCCTTCCTGGGCGAATGTCTTCCATTCATCCAGCTTGTTTGACTCGGCCACGAGGTAGCCCATGCGCACCTTGCCAAACAGATCAGGTGTGCTGACCTTGTTCATCTTTTTGTCTCCTCTTTGCGGTGTTCAAGCTGCCTGCTTGGCCAGATACACCTGGTCCTGTTCCAAGAAGCTCTTGACTGCGGCGTTGAATTCCTCCGCGCGCTCCCACTGGACCCAGTGACCGGTCTTGCTGAACATGTAGACGTCGCAGTTGGGCATGCGTCGTTGCAAGGAGTGGGCGCCGCTGGGGCGGTTGACCTTGTCTTCGGTGCCCCACAGCACGAGCGTGGGGTTGGTGACCTGGCTCAGGCGAGGGTCGCGGGTGAAGTCCAGGTTCTTGAAGTTGGGGATACCGGCTGGCCCCAGAAGCGGTGGGGCGGCCACCACCTCGGGGTCCTTGCTGGATTCGAAGCGTTCGCGGATGACCGACTCTGGAATCTGGCTGCCGTCATAGACCAGGTCCCCGCGGATGAAGGCCGTGATCTTCTCCAGCGTGGGGCCCTCGCCCTTGTAGTAGGTGAGCAGCCGCTTGAGGCCGGGCGTGGGCAGGCCTCGGGTGGTGTCCACGCCGCCGGGCCCCATCAACACGAGCCGGCCAATGAGGTCCGGGCGCTCGATCGCCATGCGCAGGCCGCAGGCACCGCCCAGCGAGTTGCCGATCACGTGAACGCGCCGGATGCCCAGGGTGTCGAGCATGGCGATCACGCTGGTGGCCAGATCGCCAAAGGGGTCGTTGCGGTTGACGCCCTTGGTGGAGCGCCCATAGCCGGGCATGTCGGGCACGATCACGTGGAAGTGCTGGGCCAGTGCTTCGATGTTGCGGCTGTAGTTGGACACACCGGAAGCGCCTGGGCCGCCGCCATGCAGCATCAGCACCACGGGGCCCGCGCCCAATTCGGCCAGGAAGATCTTGCGTGACCCGACCTGGACATACCGGGTCTGCATGGTGCTCAGAAGATGGGATGTGCTCATGTTTGTCTGCTCGACATCAATTTGTGGAAGAAGGCGCGGCGGTGGTGATCGACGCTTGTGCGCCAGGCAGCTGGCTGGCGGGCAGCCACTTGAGGAGGCGCGCCAGCAAGGCCCAGGGCCAGCCGGGCACGTAGGCGACGCCGGGCTCCTGCTCGATGGCCCTCACCAGTGCCCTGCTGCCCGTCTCGACATCGACCGCGAAGGGCTTGTGGGCCTGATGGGCGTTGAGGTCCGTGTGGATGAAGCCCGGCATCAGCGTGGTGATGCGAATGGGGGAGTTGGCCGCTTTCATTTCATTGCGCAGGGCCTCGGACAGCACCGCCACGGCGGCCTTGGAGGCGGAGTAGGTGGCCATGGCGCCAGGCATGCCGCGCACGGCGCTGACAGACGACAGGGTGACCAGATGACCAAAGCCTTGCTGGCGGAAGAGCCGCATGGCCGCATCGCACTGGGCCAGCGCACCCAGGAAGTTGGTGCGGGCCACATCCATGGCGTCGCCGACCTGGCCTTCGCCCAGCCTGGATGCGCCACCGCGACCGGCGTTGACGACGATGCGGTCGACGCGGCCCAAGGTCTGGTGGGCGTCCAGGAAGACCTGCCAGACAGCTTGTGCATCATTGACATCCAGTGCCCGGACAAGGAACCGCTGCCGGGGGTAGGCCCGGCGCAATGTGCTGGCGAGGTTTTCCAGCCTGTCCAGTCTTCTGGCGCAAAGCACCAGATCGCGGCCGCGCGCGGCGAAGACCTTGGCCATGCCTTCACCCAGACCCGAGCTGGCACCGGTGATCAGGATGGTCTGACGCAGTGGCGTGGCCATGGTGCTCAGCCAGCCTCGCTCATGTTGGGTGTGGCGTGTGTACGCTCATGCTCTGCCTGTTTGAGCAGGTCCAGCGCAACGTCGACGATCATGTCTTCCTGGCCGCCCACCATGCGCCGGCACCCCAGTTCCACCAGGATGTCCACGGCCTTCAGACCATATTTCCTGGCTGCCACCTCCGAGTGACGCAGGAAGCTGGAGTACACGCCGGCATAGCCCAGCGCCAGCGTCTCGCGGTCCACGCGCACAGGGCGGTCCTGCAAGGGGCGCACGATGTCGTCGGCGGCATCCATCAGCTTGTACAGGTCGGTGCCGTGGTTCCAGCCCAGCCTGCTTGCGGCCGCGATGAACACCTCCAGCGGGGCATTGCCCGCACCCGCGCCCATGCCGGCCAGGCTGGCATCGATGCGGTCACAGCCTTCTTCCACGGCCACGATGGAGTTGGCCACGCCCAGGCTCAGGTTGTGGTGCGCATGGATGCCGGTCTCGGTTTCGGGCTGGAGTGTGTCCTTGAAGGCCTTGAAGCGGTCACGCACGTCATTCATGCTCAGTGCGCCGCCTGAGTCCACCACATAGCAGCAGGTAGCGCCATAGCTTTCCATCAGCTTGGCTTGCTGCGCCAGGCCCTGCGGGGTCTGCATGTGGCTCATCATCAGAAAGCCCACGGCTTCCATGCCCAGGTGGCGCGCGTACTCGATGTGTTGGCGCGAGACATCGGCTTCGGTGCAGTGCGTGGCCACGCGCACGATGCGCGCGCCAGCCTCGTATGCGGCCTTGAGGTCGTGCACGGTGCCGATGCCGGGCAGCAGCAGCGTGGCGATCTTGGCATGCTTGACCACGCTGGCCACGGCTTCGATCCATTCCAGATCGGTGTGTGCACCAAAGCCATAGTTGAAGCTGGAGCCGTTGAGGCCGTCTCCGTGGGCGACCTCGATGGAGTCGACCCTGGCCTCGTCCAGGGCCTTGGCGATCTGCCTGGCCTGTTCGACCGAATACTGGTGTCGGATGGCGTGGCTGCCGTCGCGCAGCGTCACGTCGGAGATATAGAGCTTCTTGGATGTTTGCATGGGGGCTCCTTGCGTGAGGCGGGGTCAGGCGGTGGTCAGGCGAGCCAAGATGCGCTCGGCCATCTTCTCGGCCGTGGCCAGGGCGGCGCTGGTCATGATGTCGAGGTTGCCGGCATAGGCGGGCAGGTAGTGGGCCGCGCCTTCGACTTCCAGGAAGATCGAGGTCTTCAGGCCGCTCATGCGGGGGCCCACGCCAGGAATGTTCAAGGGCGCGTTCGCTTCGATGCGGTCGAACTGCACGCGTTGCTTGAGCTGGTAACCAGGCACGTACTGCTTGACCGCAGCCACCATGGTGTCCACCGAGGCGGCAATCGCGTCTTCATCGGCCACCTCGCTCAAGGTGTAGACCGTGTCGCGCATGATCAATGGCGGCTCGGCCGGGTTGAGGACGATGATGGCCTTGCCCTTGGTGGCGCCACCTACTGCCTCGATGGCCTTGGACGTGGTTTCGGTGAACTCGTCGATGTTGGCGCGGGTGCCGGGGCCGGCGCTCTTGCTGGAAATGGAGGCGATGATCTCGCCGTAATGCACCTTGGCCACGCGGTTGACGGCCGCCACCATCGGGATGGTGGCCTGCCCGCCGCAAGTGACCATGTTGACGTTGAGTGCGTCAAGATGATCTTGCCCATTGACCACGGGGATGCAGTAAGGGCCGATGGCAGCAGGCGTCAGGTCGATGCAGCGGATGCTCGGCTTGAGCATCCGCACGAAGGCGTCGTTCTTGACGTGGGCGCCGGCCGAGGTGGCGTCGAAGACGATGTCGATGTCCTTGAAGACGGGCAGTCGGCCCAGACCCACGATGCCTTCATGCGTGGTGGCCACGCCCAGGCGCGCTGCGCGGGCCAGGCCATCCGATTCAGGATCAATGCCCACCATGGCGGCCACTTCGATATGGCGTCCATGGCGCAGGATCTTGATCATCAGGTCGGTGCCGATGTTGCCGCTGCCGACGATGGCAGCTTTGAGCTTGTGGGTCACGGTGGTCCTCTTTCAATCGGTGATTCGGGCACGCCAGGGGCTGGCCTGGAGGGGCCATCCGGCTTGCAAGGCAGGGAAGGCGCTTTGCTGCGGTCTTAGATGGCTCGGCACTTCAAGCGACCAAGCGGGCCAAGATCCAGGGCCAGCTCATCGCCTGAGTTGAAGGTGAACATGGGGCCCAGTGCCCCGGACAAAATCAGATCGCCGGCACGCAAGGGCTGCCCCAGGCCAGCCATGGTCTGGGCGAGCCAGAATGCCGCTTTCAAGGGGTGCCCTAGGCAGGCCACGCCTGACCCAACGGAAACCACTTCGCCGTTGCGACGAGCATCCATGCCCAGTGTCTGCAGCGAGAAGTCCGTGATGCGACGTGGCTCCGTGCCCAATACATACAGGCCGCAAGAGGCGTTGTCGGCCACGGTGTCGGCCAGCGTGATCTTCCAGTTCGCGATGGCGCTGTCGACCACTTCTAACGCGGGCAGCGCGTACTCGATGCCCAGCAGGAAGCGGGACCACGTCAAGTCTGCATCGCTCAGGTCTTTGCCCACCACGAATGCCACCTCGCCCTCGGCCTTGGGCTGCATGAGTCTGGCCATGGGCAGTTCGTCGCCGTCGCGGCATTCCATGTCCGTGAACAACACGCCGTAGTCGGGGCGATCCACGCCCAGTTGCTGCTGAACAGCCTTGGACGTCAGACCGATCTTCTTGCCAGCGATCACCCGACCGCTGTCCAGCGCGGCCAAGGTGTTGACGCGAGCCACCTCATAGGCCTCCTCCAGCCCTGTGATGCCGAAGGTCTCGGAGATCGGGGCGATGGGTGCCATGCTCGAACGAGCTTTGCGTATGGCTTCGGCGGCGGCCAACACAGTATGGGGTGGTTTGGGTGAGCTCATTGAGTCGAAAATGCATCTGTATGACTTTATTTGAACACATGTGTTCAAATTGGTCAACCAAGCTCCCTTGCGCTGATGAGAACAATGTCACGGCGTGTTCAGCCAGTTCCCATTCGCTCCCGGAAATGCTGCGGTGACAAGCCGGCCGAACGCTTGAACGCTCTGGAAAAGTTGGCGCTGTCGGTGTAGCCCAGGATGCGGGCGATCTCCGAGATGCTCATGTCCGTGCCGCTCAGCAAGGCACAGGCACGCCGGTGGCGGATGTCCATGGCCAATGCCCGGAAACTGACGCCTTCGGTTTCCAGGTGCCTGGTGAGGGTGCGAACGGAAATGCCCATCAGGCCAGCCAGCTCGGCCAGACTGGGCAGGTGGTCCTCCACCACATCGAGGATGTGCGAGATCCACTCGGCCCAGGGGTGCAGCCCCTCGAGCAACTGCAGTTGGCGGGCACAGGCATCTCGCAGTTCAGCGCTGAGCGCCTCATTGGCCTGCGGCAGTGCAGTGGCCGCTACGTCCTTGGCCAGCACCAGACAGGCACTCATCTCGTTCAGATCGGCTTGATAGGTGATCTGGGTATGTGGCAGGGCCGCGTAGCGATGGTGATGGGTAGGCCGGGGCCAACTGACCAGCGCTTGCAGCGCAATCGCGTGATGAGGCAGCAACCGTTGCATCGTCCGGCAGGCACCCACCACGAAGGTCTCCAGCGCCAGCTTGGCGATGTCATAAGGTATGGGCCGAACAGGCTTCATGCTCACGATGAGCTGCTGGTCATCGCGGTAGGCGCACGTCATCTTGAATGACGGTGTCAGCAGCGGCATATAGGGTGCCACGCGCTGGAGGCTGTCACCCAAGGTGCGCGAGCTCAGGAAGAGTTGGCCCAGCAGGGGTGCCTTTGTCAGATCGGTCTGCATGCCCATCTCAAAGCCCAGATCGTCTCGGCCTGTGTACGCACGCAGGCTCAATAGCACCGCGGCCATGACCGCGCGGGGCACGCGTGCCCCGGGCAACGCCAGTGCTTGTGGCGATACGCGATGCGCCTCCAGGATCTGGTCACACGGCACGCCCTCGGCGCGCAGGCAAGTGACGAGGCCATTCAGGTGAAACCCGGGGACTGAATCGGGATAGGAAATCATGGCTCGCCCTGAACAGTGCGGGAATCCGCATCGGTGACCTGAAATGACATGCAGATCATGCGCCCGATTTTGACAATGTGCATCAGCCACTTGAATTGCTTGACCATGAAATCGCCTACTTCACCTTTCCGCATTGATGTTCACCACCACGTCGTGCCACCAGCGTTTGCCCGGGCGATGAAGGACCAGGGGCAGTCGCTCGTGGCGGGGGCGCCGTTGCCGGAATGGTCGCCCAGGCGCTCGCTGGACGTCATGGATCTGCAGGGCATTCAAACCGCCTTGTTGTCCTTGTCCGCGCCGGGCGTCTACTTTGGCAATGCCAGCCGGGCCGTGTCCCTGGCTCAGGCCTGCAATGACTTCTGCGTGGATGTAGCACGACGTCACCCAGATCGCTTCGGCTTCTTTGCCCTTTTGCCCATGCCCTTCACGGAAGCCGCTTGTGCTGAAGCGATCCGTGCGCTGGACCAGCTGAAGGCCGACGGGATCGTGCTGTTGGGTAGCTCAGACGGCTATTTCCTTGGCGATGCACGCTTCAATGAGCTGATGGCCGAGCTGGACAAGCGGGATGCCACGGTCTTTGTGCATCCCAATCTGCACGCCACCAGCACCACGTTGAGGTTGAACACGCCAGGCTTCCTGGTCGAGTTCCTGTGCGACACCACGCGTGCCGCTACCAATCTCATCTTGTCGGGCACGATGGAGCGCTACCCGCGCATACGCTGGATACTGGCCCATGCCGGCGGATTCACGCCCTACGTTGCGTGGCGGCTGTCACTGGCGAACATGCTGCCGCAGTATGCGGACAAGGCGCCACAGGGCGTGCTGAACTATCTGAAGCGCTTCTGGTTTGACACGGCCTTGTCGCCATCACCATTTGCCATGGCCGCGCTCAATGAACTGGTCGGGCCGTCCAAGATTCTGTTTGGCAGTGACTTTCCATTTGCGCCTGAGCCTGTGACCGGCTTGCAGACCAAGCAACTTGCCGAGTTAAAAGTGTTCACCGCACAAGAGCAGGCCGCCATCAACCGAGACAACGCTCTGGCCTTGTTCCCACGGCTTGCACTGGACCAAGAGTATGTGGCCAGCATTGCCAAGCCCCAAGCACCCAGCCTGCGCGACCGCATCAAACATGCGGCCATCCGATCGGTGATCGCGCTCGCAGATCAGGCGCGTAACCGCTAAGCGCTTCCCGCACTTCACTCATCTCGAACATCGCCACGGCCGCGTCGATGCGGCCCGAGGCTGGGCCTGCCCATGCCCGTTCGACGCCCATTGTTCAGACCTAGACAGGAGACATGTCCATGAAACGGCTTCCCTTTGCCTGCGCCTTGTTCATCGGCTCGGCATGCATGATGAATTCAGCCCTGGCGGCAGAAGGCTTTCAGGTGCGCTACAACATCTCTGGCTCCTTGGGGGGTGAGATGTTTGTTCCACCCGATCAGGCTGGCCTGGCTGTCGGCATCGCGGCTACCCACGTCAGGATTTCCAAGGTGACGGGCGGTGACGGCAATGCCTTGCAAACGACCACACCAGGGGGCACGGTCAATGTGCCTGGCTTGCCGTCCGCAGCCAACCCAAGCTATGGCGCCAACAATGTACAAGTCAACGCAACAGGCCTTTTCGATCTGTACAACCTGGGCATTGGCTACGTGACGACTGAACGCTTTGGTGGTGGGCGCTTGGCGTGGCTGCTCAACGTGCCCTACGGCGTGAAGGATCAGCGCTTCAGCGCCAGCGCAACGCCACCGGCCCTGAACTGGCCCAGCTCGACCTTGCCCTCCCAGGCAGCAAAGACCGCCGTGACGCAGCAGTTCGATGCGAACTACATGAGCCAGGTCCATGGCTCCGCAGATGCCGAGTCAGACAAGGTGGACGGGCTGGGCGACGTTGAGCTGCAAGGCGGCTGGTTGATGACGACCGAGCAGTTGCGGCTCTTGGTGGGTGCATCGGTCGTGTTGCCAACAGGGCGCTATCAGTCCAAGGCGGGGCCCGACATTGGCTATGGCAACTTCTACACTTTCCGGCCAGCCGTGCAGGTAGCCTGGCTACCGCGCCCCGATCTGTCCCTGGCGACCAAGCTCACCGTGGGCATCAACAGCCGCAACGAAGACAACCAGTTGCGCAGCGGCAATTGGGTCGGCCTTGAAGCGGCTCTGGCCTACATGACGCCACTGGGGCCAATCGGTCTGCACAGCGTGGTGGTGCGTCAGGTGCAGGACGATTCCGGGAACAGCTATGGGGCCATGCGCTATGCATCAACCAACGCAGGTGTGTTTTTCACGACCCGCATCCCTGGTCTGGACGCGGTGATGACGCTGCAAAACATGCGCACGGTCGACTCTCAATATGCCAAGCACGGCACCTTCCAGCAGGTGCGTATCGTCAAGTTGTTTTGAAAGGGGCACAGTCATGATCGACGAAAGCCTGAAAGCGGACCTGTTGGGCACGACGCATTGATGCGGGTTAGCCCCCAATCAGCCGGATGCCGATGCCCATTGCTGAATCAGGTGTCAGGAATGACCGCAATCAGAGGCCCCGGACCATCCGCCGGATGGCTACACTGGCTACAGCACCGCTTGGTGGTTCGAGGAGATGCACATGGCAATCGACACCTGGGACAACCCGATGGGCACGGCGGGCTTCGAGTTCGTCGAATTCGCCGCACCTGATCCTCAGGCCATGGGCCTGACTTTCGAGCACATGGGCTTCGTGCCCATTGCTCGACATCGGCACAAGAAGGTCACGCTCTACCGCCAGGGCCAGATCAACTTCGTCATCAACGCCGAGCCCGATTCCTTTGGACAACGCTTTGCGCGGCTGCATGGGCCGTCGGTATGTGCCATTGCCTTTCGCGTGCAGGATGCGGCCCTGGCCTACAAGCGTGCCCTGGACCTGGGGGCATGGGGCGTGGACCGGCAAAGCGGCCAGATGGAGCTCAACATTCCCGCCATCAAGGGCGTGGGCGATTCACTGATCTACTTGGTGGACCGCTGGCGAGGCAAGGACGGTGCGGCACCCGGTGCCATCGGCAACATCGGCATCTACGACGTGGACTTCGAGCCTCTGCCGGGTGCCCACCCCAACCCGCTTGGGCATGGCCTGGTCGCCATCGACCACCTGACGCATAACGTCCACCGCGGTCGCATGGCCGAATGGGCGGCGTTCTACCAGCGCTTCTTCAACTTCCGCGAGATCCGCTACTTCGACATCGAAGGGCAGGTGACCGGCGTGAAGTCCAAGGCCATGACCTCACCTTGCGGCCTCATCCGCATTCCCATCAACGAGGAGGGCAACGAGAAGCCGGGGCAGATCCAGGAATACCTGGATGCCTACCAAGGTGAGGGCATCCAGCACATTGCGCTCAGCAGCTCGGACCTTGGCCGCACCGTGGATGCCATGCGCACCAGCGGCGTGCGCATGCTGGACACGGTCGATACCTACTACGAGCTGATCGACAAGCGCATTCCCGGCCATGGGCAGTCCGTGCCGGAACTCAAGCGGCGCAAGATCCTCATCGACGGCACGAAAGAGGCCTTGCTGCTGCAGATCTTCACCGAGAACCAGCTCGGCCCCATCTTCTTCGAGTTCATCCAGCGCATGGGCAATGAGGGCTTTGGCGAGGGCAACTTCAAGGCCTTGTTCGAATCGATCGAGCTGGACCAGATGCGCCGCGGGGTGCTGGCCACGCAGGGGTGAGGCGCGATGACATCCATGGACGACCAGACCACGCTCTGCGGCTTCGGCAACCAGCTCAGCAGCGAAGCACTGCCAGGCGCCTTGCCCACGGGGCGCAACTCACCGCAGCGTTGCCCCTATGGCCTGTATGCAGAGCAGATCTCGGGCACGGCCTTCACGGCACCGCGCGCCGACAACCGCCGCTCATGGCTCTACCGCATCCGGCCGGCCGCCATGCACGGGCCTTTCGAACCTTTGAGCCACACCGGTCTGGTCAGCGATTTCACGTCCGTGCCTGCATCGCCCAATCAACTGCGATGGGGCCCTTTGCCATTGCCTGCGGACGAGCAGCCCACTGATTTCGTCGACGGGCTCGTCACCATGGCGGGCAACGGCAGCGCGGATGCCCAAAGCGGCTGTGCCATCCATCTCTATGCGGCCAACCGCTCGATGATTGCCCGCTACTTCTATGACGCCGATGGTGAGTTGCTGCTGGTGCCGCAGCAAGGGCGATTGCGCCTGCATACCGAGTTTGGCCTGCTGGAGATCGGCCCGCAGGAGATCGCGCTGATCCCGCGTGGCGTGCGTTGCCGCATCGAGCTGCCAGATGGCGCGGCACGAGGCTATGTGTGCGAGAACTTCGGCTCCCCCTTGCGCCTGCCGGACCTGGGCCCAATCGGGGCCAACGGCCTGGCCCAGCCGCGCGATTTTTTCGCACCCCATGCCGCTTATGAAGACTTGGAAGGCGACTTTCAACTTGTCGCCAAGTTCATGGGGCGTCTGTGGCAGGCCCGCATCGACCACTCGCCATTGGATGTGGTGGCCTGGCATGGCAACCACGTACCCATGCGCTATGACCTGCGGCGCTTCAACACCATCGGTTCCATCAGCTTCGACCACCCCGATCCGTCCATCTTCACGGTGCTGCAATCGGTGAGCGACACGCCAGGCGTGGACGCGCTGGACTTCGTGATCTTCCCACCGCGCATCCTGGCCATGCGCGACACCTTCAGGCCGCCATGGTTCCACCGCAATGTGGCCAGCGAGTTCATGGGCCTGATCCATGGCCAGTACGATGCCAAGGCCGCAGGCTTTGTGCCCGGTGGCGCCAGCCTGCACAACTGCATGAGCGGCCATGGGCCTGATGCCGATACCTTCCAGAAGGCCAGCCATGCTGACACCACGCAGCCTCAGCTCATCACCGACACCATGGCCTTCATGTTCGAGACCCGCTGCGTGCTGCGGCCCACAGCCTTCGCGCTTCAGACACCCTTGCTCCAGGGCGACTACGCGCAGTGCTGGCGGGGCCTGAAGAAGCACTTCGACCCCGATTGCCCATGACGTGCTCATGACGTGCCCATGATGAACGAAACCCACGACCCGGTCTTGACAAGCTGGCTGGACAGCGCCAACGAGCCTGGCGGCGACTTCCCCATCCAGAACCTGCCCTTTGCCATCTTTCGCTGTGCAGGCCGTGAGGAGGCTTGGCGCGCCGGCGTGGCCATTGGCGATGCCATCGTGGATCTGGCTCAAGTCCATGCACGTGGCCTGTTCAGCGCAGAGGCGGATGAGGCCGCCGCAGCTTGCAGCGCCACCACGCTCAACACCTTCATGGCCATGGGGCCGCGCCACTGGCATGCCCTGCGCCTGGCCTTGTCACGCGCCTTGCGGCACGGCGGTGACGAAAGCCTGCGCTCGTGCTTGATCCCGCAAGACGAAGCCGAGTACGCCTTGCCGGCGCACATTGGCGACTACACGGACTTCTACGCCTCCATCCACCATGCCACGAGGGTAGGGCGTTTGTTCCGCCCTGATCAGCCCCTGCTGCCCAACTACAAATGGCTGCCGATCGCCTATCACGGGCGCGCGTCGTCCATCCTCGTCTCAGGCCGTTCCATCCAGCGGCCCCTTGGCCAGCGCATGCCACCGGGCAGCGAGCAGCCCGTGTTGTCGCCCACGGCCAGGCTGGACTACGAACTGGAGCTTGGCATCTTCATCGGCACGGGCAATGCCTTGGGTCAGCCCATTTCGCTGGATAAGGCCCAAGCCCACGTCTTTGGCCTGTGTTTGCTCAACGACTGGTCCGCACGCGAAATCCAGGGCTGGGAGTACCAGCCGCTGGGCCCCTTCCTGGCCAAGAACTTCGCTACCAGCATCTCGCCGTGGATCGTCACCATGGAGGCGCTGGAGCCCTATCGCCTGCCCTGGACCCGAGACCCGGCTGACCCGCAACCGCTGGCCTATCTGGACAGCCAAACGAACCGTGCGCAAGGCAGCCTGGACATCCAGCTCGAAGCGGCCTTGCAGACAGCGGCCATGCGCCAGCAAGGGCGCGGACCTCAGCGACTGTCAAGCAGCAGCTTCAGGCACAGCTACTGGAGCATCGCGCAGATGGTGACGCACCACACCGTCAATGGCTGCAATCTGCAAGCGGGCGACCTGCTGGGCAGTGGCACGCAGTCCGGTCCCGAGTTGAGCGAAGCGGGCTGCCTGCTGGAGTTGACCGAGGGTGGGCGCAAGCCGCTGTTGCTGCACAGTGGCGAGCAGCGCGGCTTTCTGGAAGATGGCGACACCGTGGTCTTCAAGGCCTGGTGCGAGCGGCCGGGCGCCGCCCGCATCGGTTTTGGTTCGCTCAGCGGCACCGTGTTGCCTGCCCGCGCGATGCCAGCAGATCAAAGCGTGTAGCTGCTGGGTATCTTGAAGCGGGCCACCTCTTCTGAGAGTGCATGAGCCTGATTCTGCATGGTGGATGCTGCGGCGGCCGTCTGTTCCACCAGGGCGGCGTTTTGCTGCGTCATGCGATCGAGGTCATGCACGGCCATGCCGATCTGCTCGATGCCGTTGTTCTGTTCCCGGGCACCGCTGGCCACTTCCGCCAGCAACTGGTTGACCCGCTGAGAAGTCTCGACGATTTCCTCAATCGCGGCACCTGCCTCCTTGACCACCGTGGTACCTGCTTCCACTTCCTCTACGCTCTTGACGAGGATGGTCTTGATCTCCTTGGCGGCATTGGCGCTGCGCTGAGCCAGCATGCGCACTTCGCTGGCCACCACGGCAAAGCCTCGACCCTGTTCGCCAGCTCGGGCTGCTTCGACGGCGGCATTGAGCGCCAGGATGTTGGTCTGGAAGGCGATGCCGTCGATGGTGGAGATGATCTCGCTGATCTTGGCCGATGAGGTGCGGATGGCCTCCATGCGCTGCACCACGGCCTCCATGGCCTTGCCGCCATCCGAGGCCTTGCTGGCATTGCGCTGTGCCACCTGAGAGGCTTCGTTGGTGTTGTCGGCCGAGTTCTGCACCGTGGAGGTGATCTGCTCCATGGAGGCTGCGGTTTCTTCGAGGTTGGCGGCGGCTTGCTCCGTGCGGCTGGACAGGTCCATGGCCCCACCGGCGATCTCACTGCTGGAGCGCACGATCTGGCTGCTGGATTGCCGCACCTGCAGCACCATGTGACGCAGCGAATCCTGCATGGTGCGTAACTCCAGCATGAGGTCGGCGGCTTCATCCTTGCCCCATGGCTTGGGCGAGGTCGTCAGGTCGCCGGTGGTGATCGCACGCAGGTGGCGGCGGGTTTCCTTCAGTCCGCCGTCCATCACCTTGTAGAAGCAGATGAAGAGGTAGCCGGCCACCAGCACGCCCATCGCGATGATGCTGCCCACCAGGATCAGCTGATGCTTGAACGCCTGATCCAGGTCATCGATGTAGGCGCCCGTGCCGATGATCCAGCCCCATGGCTCGAAACCTTGCACGAACGATATCTTCGGTACTGCCTGCTCGCTGCCCGGCCTGGGCCACTGGTAGCGCACGAAGCCACGACCATGCTGAGAAACCGTCGACACCATTTCTTTGAACAGCGGGAAGCCGGCGGGGTCGCGCAGCTCGCTGAGGTCCTTGCCATTGAGTTCCGGTTTGATGGGGTGCATGATCATGCGCGGTTGCATGTCGTTGAGCCAGAAATACTGGTTCTTGTCGTAGCGCAGCCTGGCCACCGTCTGGATCGCGAGGTCTTGGGCCTGCTGCCGGCTCAGGTGGCCAGATTTTTCCTGCTCGTAGGCCCACGACAGCATGCTGGAGGCCACCTCCACGTGCTGCCGGATGGCGTCTTCGCGCTCATCGAGGGCCTGTTCGTACTGGCTTTTCATCTGCCAGCCCATGAGTACCACGAAGGGTAAGAACAGAACGAGGGAGATCAGCATGGCCTTGTTCGCGAAAGTGATGGCGCGAAACAGCCGCACGCCAGGTGCCCAGAACCCGTGGTAGGCGAAAAAGCTGGCGCCAAACGAGGCCGAAGGCGCAGACGAGGGGAGGCAAGATGCGTTGGGAGATGCTGAGACGGACATGTGTGGACCTTGATCAGTGTGGATTCGTACGCACTTGGGGTCACAAATGATTTTTTGTGATCGGTCTGTCGCATATCGGCGTTTTTTCTTGTCCGCTTTAGCCAAGTTTGGGTTTTCAGCCATATGGGGTGGCGACCAGCAGCGCAATCCGAGGGAAGCGTGTTTACGATGTGCAAACTATTCAAGCTCACCTGATCAGGAGGCGTGCCATGGCAACACAAGCAGGCGTTCAGGGTTTGCGTCCCGAGGAGGCGGTCATGACCAAGCAGCGTCTGCCGTACTTTGTCGGTATCTCCGGGCAAACGGTGGGGGCGCAGGGCCTGTCGATGCACCTCGTCGTCATCCCGCCAGCGGGCAGGGCGCAGCCACATGTGCACATCGGCTACGAGACGGGCATCTACGTGCTCGAAGGCCGGGTGTGCACGAGATGGGGGTCTCAACTGGAGCACGAGGTGATCAGCGAGGCCGGTGACTTCCTGTTCGTGCCGCCTGGCGTGCCGCACGAGGCCATCAACCTCAGCGACACGCAAGCCGCTCGCGCCATCGTGGCCCGCAATGATCCGGCCGAGCATGACAAGGTGGAGCCCTATGCCGTCGCTTGATCCCACCTGGCTGACCCTTTGACAGATGCAGGCTCTGCGCGCGGTGAGTGAGCAGGGCTGGGCCATCCAGCGGCAGATGGCACAACTCGTGGATGCGTTCGGCAGGAAGGATCAGAACTGATATGGACATGGAACCCGCCCTGAGCACGCCTGAAGCGCTTGCGCCCGTGCTGGCCGAACTACAGCAACTGGAGCCGCTGTTTCACGCGGCCTGTGCAGATGCGAGCATCCCGCAGTTCGAGCAGCTGGTGTCGCCCCACTTCTGGGAGGTGGGCGCATCGGGGCGCCGCTACAGCCGGGCCTTTGCGTTGAGCGTGCTGGCGCAAAGGCAGCAGGACCCCCCTGACGAGTCCAACTGGCGGACCGATCAGTTCCACCTGAGCGAGGCGGGCCGGGATCACTACCTATTGACATACCGATTGCACCAACCTGGGCGTGTCACCTTGCGCCTGACCGTGTGGCGCCGCCAAGAGGGCGGCTGGCAGGCCCTCTACCACCAGGGCACGGTTGTGACATAACCCACGGTCTGGCGGGTTATTCGGCATGACCGGGGCAGCTCGTATATGCTGCGCCGCAGCACAAGATCAGATCACCCTAGGTGACGCGTCCGACAAGTTTTCGCGCTGGCTGTTGAAGGAGTGCTGAGATGTCAGAGTTTTCTGCTGTGCAGGTGGATGCCGTCTACGAGCGTACACCGGTGGGTCAATCCGAAGTGCTGCATGCGCAGTTGCCCTTGAGTGAGCTGGAACGCCGCTTGCTCGGGATGCTCAACGGCTACACGTCCATGGCGCATCTGCAGGCCCTCATGGGCATGGAAGCCGTTTCGCCTGAAGAGGTCCGGCACATGCTGCTGCTGGGGCTCATACGTCCCTGCGATGCCTTGGGCAACGGGCACTTCAATCTTGGCTGGCCATTGAGGCCGGTGCATTGAACGCAAAGCGGTCAGGCGATGGCGCATGACCGATTCAGTGAAGGTTTTCACATCTTTGCTTTGTTCTGCACGGTAGCAAATTGCGAAACCCGGACAAAGGGGGTAGGATAAGCATGTCTCTTAACTGAGACCCGGCTTTTCCTCCCTGAGCCGGTGTGCACTTGTGATGACAGCAATGCACATTGCGCCTGCTGGTCCTTCGTGACTGGCAGGCTTTCTTTTTTTCAGGGCTGGGCGATCAGCGGTTGCTTTCCTTGACGATGACCCATTGGCCATCGATCATCTTCCACGTCAGCACCTTGAGTGTCTTGTCCTTGAAGTTGGACGAGGTGTAGGTCTGCGAGAAGCTGGTGATCACGCTGTCGCCCTTGGGCACGGCCTTGATGTCGCCCACCTTGACGTCGATCGGGCCCGGCTTGCTCACCAGGCGGCGGCGTTCGCTGATCCACTTGGCCGATGTCGACTTGGCGGGGGCGAAGTCCTTCGCATAGAAGGTGAAGTAGCGGTCCACATCCTTGGCCATCCAGGCTTCGGCCCAGTCGCGCAGGCGCTGCGCCACGGTTTCGGCGGCCGCTTCATCGGCCATGGGCGCTTCGGCCTTGGCGGGCACCACGGGGGTGGCCACGGGCGCAGGCACGGCCACGCCACCCAGCTTGCGGGCGCGCGCGTCGAGCTCATCGTGGCTGGCTGAGGCCGCTTCCACCGCGGTGGCGGGGCAGCGCTGGGCCGCATCGCTGGAGGCTTGCCAGTCGTGCACCAGGTCTTGCGTGCCGGCATCGTCACGGGCGAGGCCCAGGGTTGTGGCCAGGGTGTTGCGGCCGGCCTGCACGCGGGCGTAAGCCAGTTGCAGGTCGTACTCGGCGTTGGCGTAGGAGCGCTTGGCCGTGTAGAGCTCGTTTTCAGAGTTCAGCAGGTCCAGCAGGCTGCGCTGGCCGATGTCGAACTGCTGGCGGTAGGCATCGCGGGCCTTCTCGATGGCCAGCACATTGCGGTCCAGGGCCGTGAGCTGGTCCTTGAGCTTCTTGATGTCGTTCTGGGCAATGGCGATGGTCTGGCGCACGTCGCGGCAGGCCTTGTCGCGCTGGTCGGCGGCCTGGTTGATCAGGTCCTTGTATTGGTTGATGCGGGCCTGGTCGGAGCCACCGTTGAAGAGGTTCCAGTTCAGCACGAGCTCGGCAGACGAGTCACGCTTCTGGTTCTGGATGCCGTCGAAGTTCTTGCCGGCGCCGGCGCGCACACGGGCTTCCACGGTGGGCTGGTAGCTGCCTTCCTTGCCGGACGCCTGGGCCTGCGCGGCACGCAGGTTCTCGACGGCGGCGCTGATGCTGGCGTGGCGTGCCAGCGCCTGGCTCACCGTTTCGCTGTTGCTGCTGGAGACGGCGCGGTCCAGGCCCGTTGTGGCCGGCATCTGGCGGGCAGGCGCCTCACCGACGACGCGCAGATATCGGGCGCTGACGTCATGCAGGTTGGCGACCTCGGTGGTCAGGTTGGAGTCGGCCAGGGCGAGGCGGGCATTGGCCTGCTCGGTGTCCACGCCACGGCCCACGCCGGCCTTGGACTTGGACTGCAGTTGGTCGAAGGCGTACTTGTGTTGCACATAGTTGTCCTCGGCCAGCGAGACCAGCTTGCGAAAGCGCTGCACATCGATGTAGGCGCGGGCGGCTTCCAGCGCCGTGTCTTCCGTGGCGGAGACGAACTCGAAGTAGCGGGTCAGGCGGGCATGCCCCAGGCGCTCGACTTCTTTGCGTGTGGCCATGCCATCCCACAGCAACTGGGTGGCGCTCAGGGCCAGGCCATTGCGGCTGAAGCTGGTGGACTCGGGGTTGTTGGTGGTGATGCGGTTGCTGTCGCGGCCCACGTCGGCGCTCAGGTCGACGCGAGGGTAGTAGCCGCCCCTGGCCACGTCGGTTTCATTGGCGGCGGCGCGCAGGGCGTTGAGCCGGGCGGTGACCTCGGGGTTGGTGGCGATCGCCTTCTGCGCTGCGTCGGCCAGGGACCCGGCCGGGAAGGATTGGGCGTGGGCACCAATGACAAGGGTCATGCAGGCCAGCGCCAGGGCAGTCAGACGGGATTTCTTCATGGGTTGGGTCACCTTGCACCTCGGTCGAGATTTGTAAGAGCCGCGTTGACCGCACGCCAGCAGCGGCATGTATCAACTGGACACATTTGGCGGTTATCGGCGCATTTTGTCATCAAATGAGGGGGCGTTTCACGCTGTGCGTCCTGGGGGCGCGCAGATGGGTGGCGGGCACCTGTTGTTGCGGTCAAGTTTTGTCCCTTTTGGCCGATTTCACTTCGTGGTCCACGTGCTTGCCAAACCCCTTCCTTTGCCTGCTTTGACCAGGTCGCACTGGTCCGGCATGTTGTCCCGCATGTCGGTTTGGCAGGGCATGGCGGTGAACTGGCTGCGCGTCTTGTTAATGGCCGCCTTGTGTGGCTGGATGGTCACGCAGGCCTTCGAGGGCCCAAGGGTGTTGCAGGCCGCCCAGAAGATGGGACCGGCGACCTTGGCCAGGGCACAGGCCTTGCTCCAGGACATTGCCGAGACGGCAGGGCAGGACGAGGAAACCAAGCTCCAGGTCATCAACACGTTTTTCAATCGCCGGGTGCTGTATCGCGATGATTGGGAAACGTGGGGTGTGGCGGATTACTGGGCGTCGCCGCTGGAAACCCTCAGCAAAGGTCAGGGCGACTGTGAGGATTACGCCATTGGCAAGTATTTTTCCCTGATTGCCGCAGGCATTCCCAGTGTGAAGATGCGCATGGTGTATGTCCGTGCCCAGGTGGGTGGGGTGATTCAGGCGCACATGGTTCTGGCCTATTACCCGCAACCCAACGCCGAGCCTTTGATTCTCGATAACCTGGTGACCGATATCCGGCCCGCCTCCAGGCGCCCGGATCTGGTCCCTGTTTTCAGCTTCAACGCGGAGGGTTTGTGGCAAGGTGTGAGTGGGTCGAGTGCCGGCGATCCATCGGCTCGTCTGTCGCGTTGGCGTGACGTGTTCGCGAAAGCCAAGGCCGAGGGCTGGTGGTGAGGCAACAAAAAATAGAGAAGACCATATGTCCTTGATTCGTCAGATCTGGTTGTTGTTGTTGATGACGCTGTTGATGGCGTTTGTCGGCAGCTTTGCCGTCTGGATGTGGTCCGCGCGTGGCTATCTGGAAACGCAGCTGCGGCTCAAGAACGCGGACAACGCGCAATCGCTGGCGCTGAACCTGTCGCAGCAAAAGGGCGACATGCCTTCGATGGACCTGACAGTGTCGGCCATGTTCGACACCGGTTTCTACCAACGCATCACCTTCAAGGATGCGGGCGGGCGTGTGGTGTTCGATCACCAGGCGGACGGCAAGGCGCAACGCGATGCCGCGCCGACCTGGTTCGTGAACCTGGTGCCGGTTGAATCGGTGCCGGGGGTGGCGCAGGTGTCGGATGGCTGGCGGGCGCTCGGTTCGGTCGAGGTGATCAGCCACGCTGGCTTTGCACACGCGCAACTTTGGCAGGGCAGTACCAAGACGGCCGGCTGGCTGCTGATCCTGGGCGCCTTGTCCTGTGTGATTGCCGCGTTTGGCGTGCGCCGCATCCGCGCGCCGCTGGATGCCACCGTGGCCCAGGCGCAGGCCTTGATGGAGCGCCGCTTCGTGACCGTGCAGGAGCCGCGCGTGCCCGAGCTGGCTCGCCTGAGTCAGGCCATGAACGCCGTGGTGGTGCGCTTGAAGGCCCTGTTCGAGGAGCAGGCCGGACAGGTCGAGCAGTTGCGTCAGCAGGCGCATTGCGACCCCTTGACCGGGCTGTCACACCGTCGGCATTTCATGGCGCAGCTCAATGCGGCGCTCAGCAGCGATGAGGGTTCCGGCTCCGGTGTGCTCTACCTGATCCGCCTGGTGGATTTGTCGGGCATCAACCGCCTCTTGGGGCACCGCACGACCGATGCCTTGCTGCAAAGCCTGGCGCGCACCTTGAAGGACATCTCGGCAGGCATCGATGGGGCGGCGCAGGGGCGGCTCAACGGTGGTGACTTTGCCGTGTGCCTGACCAGCACCAATGCCTCGCTGCCCGAAGCCGAGTACTACGCCGATGCCTTGCGACGCGCCTTCCTGGAGCAGGCTGTCTCGGCCAGCGTGGTGGTGGGCGCGGTGCACTGGACGCGCGGCATGCCGCTGCAACAGGTGCTGGCGGCTGCCGACTCCGCTTTGGCCAAGGCCGAGAGTCGTGGCGCCTTTGCCGTGGAGGTGGCGCAGCAGCCCGATGCCGCTCAGTCGGTGATGGGCGAAGACGAATGGCGCCGTCGCTTGAGTTCGGCCCTGGTGGAACGGCGCGTGCAGTTGATGCGCTTCCCGGTGGTCGACCGGCAGTTGATGCTGGTCCATTACGAGTGCCCTTTGCGCTTGCAGCTTGATCCCCAAGGCGAGTACCAGGCTGCGGCGTCCTGGCTGCCCATGGCGCTGCGCTCTGGCCTGATTGCGCAGATCGATGAACTGGCCGTGGTGCTGGCGCTGGAAGAGATCGCGCAGGATCGTCAGGACCGTGGTGTGAACCTGTCGCCCGCCTCGCTGGCTGACAGTGGCTTCATCCCGCGCCTGTGCGCCCATTTGGCTGCGGCGCCTGAGGCCGCTGCGCACCTGTGGCTGGAAGTGGCCGAGAACGCCGCCGTGGAGCGCTTCGAGCTCGTGCGCGAGCTGTGCAAGCAGTTGCGGCCATTGAAGGCGAAGGTGGGGCTGGAGCACGCCGGCGAGAAGCTGACGCGCATCGAGTTCCTGTTCGAAGCCGGGCTGGACTACATCAAGCTTGATGCTTCGGTGGTGCAGGGCGTGGCGCAGGATGCCTCGCGTGCGGCCTATGTGTCGGCCACGGTGAGCATGCTGCATGGCCTAGGCTTGCAGGTCTATGCGGAAGGCGTGAGCGAGTCGGCCGACATCCTGTCGCTGCGTCAAGCCTGGGTGGATGGGGTGACGGGGCCGGCTGTGCGCCTCTGACGCCTTGGCTGGCGCCGGCCCGGCGTCGTCGATCAGCTGTGGTCCACCAGCAGCTTGCCGCGGTTGATCAACTCGGCAATGACCTGGTGGTCGTTGGCGCTTTGGTCCAGGCCCATGGAGGCTCGGATGTCGACATTGGCCAGCACGATCTGCTGATGATCGGCGCAGCCGCTGGTGTCACTGTGGCCACTGGCATCGGCGTGAAAGCCACCGCTGGCGCTGACGTGGATGATGGTGCTGCCCGGTTGCGACTGGGTGTCGAAGTCCAGGAAGTTCAGCAGCTTGTCCACGCTGTTGCTGTTGGCCGATGTGGTGTTGTGGTCGGTATGCAGCAGGTCACGCAGGTCCAGCACGTCGCCACCGGCCGAGCGGGCCGCGCAGTTGAAGTCGGTGATCGTGTCAACGTGGTGGGTGTCGCCGTGGGCGGGCTTGTCGGCCAGGGTCCAGGCAAACACGTCGGTGTCGCACGAGCCCTGGTGATGGCCGCTGCCCGAAACGACATGTTCGACATGATCCTGTTGTGCCTGCGGCGTCAGGTCAACGTCCACCGCCACCAGGCTGCTGGAGACGGTCTTGCTCGCCGTGGCCCCTGCGGCATCGGTGGCCTTGATGGTCAGTTGCGGGAACAGGTCCACCGAGACGCCCAGCACGTGGGCCGGGTCGTAGCTCAGCGTGGCCAGCAGCTTGTTGACCTGGGCCATGTCGATGGTGTGACCAGCGGTGTCGGACTCGATGACCAGGTGACGCGAGTCGTTGCCACTGATGTGCAGGCCTTGCGTGAGCGAGGCGTCCAGCGAGAGGCTGAGCTTGCTGTGGTCACCCAGCAGCGTGCCCAGTGACAGGAACTGCCCGACGCTGACGTCAACGCGGATCAGGTTGTTGTCCACATCGCCGACGGCCACGTGCTGGCTCTTACTGAGGTTCAGCAAGGGGTTCAGGGCGAGGTCGACCAGGCCCAGGATGTTGTGGCCATCGTTGTCGGCGTAGACCGTGGGGGCGTGGTTGACAGCCGCCGTGGTATCGCCGGCCAGGGTGATGGTGCCGCTTGCGCGGTCGCCGTCCTTGTCGACGATGGTGTAGCTGAAGGTCTCGTCGCCACCATTGTGGCCTTGCTTCATGGTGAAGTCGCCGGTGACGGTGTTGAGCTTGATCTCGGTGCCTGAATCCAGGGTGATGGTCAGGACCTTGGTGCTCGGGTCCATCACCGAGCTGACCTGATGGCTGGACGAGAAGGCTTCTACCTTCTGCAGGCCATCGGCGCCGGCCAGGCTGGCCAGGCTGCCAGACTTGAGCGTGGGCACGCTGTCTTGCAGGTACTGGCTGAGCTGGGCGTTGGTCTTGAGTGTGACGGCGGCTTGCTCCGTGCCAGTGATGCCGTTGTAGGCGATGGGCTCGATGTTGGCGATGTACTGGGCCGTCAGGCTGCCAGTGCCCACGGCGTAGGAGTCGATGTGGTTGTCCTTGAGGAAGGTCTCCCAGTTGGTCTCGTCCTTGCCCGTGTCGATCTCCTTGCCGTGGTTGGGCTGACCATCGGTGATGAAGTAGGACACGTTGACGCCATCGGCCAGTTTGCCCGATACGGCGAAGGAGGCCTTGGCTGCAGCCAGTGCCGCGTCGTAGTTGGTGCCACCGCTGGCGCTCAGGGCATCGACAAAGGTCTTGGCCTGGGCCACGGTGAGCCAGGCGGGGCGGCCTTGGCCCGAGTCGCTGAAGGTGACGATCTGGATCTTGACGTCACCCAGGTCATCGTAGCGATCGATCAGGGACTTGATGGCAGCCTTGATGCCATTGACGGTCTTGTCGGCCAGCGTGTCCTTCATGCTGCTCGACGTGTCGATGACGAGCATGAGGTTGGTGTTTTGCGTGCCGGTGCTGCCATGCACTTGCATGACCTGTGCGCCAGACAGCGGGCTGTCGTCCACGACCTGGACGGTCAATGCGCCGGTGCTGGTGCTGTGACCATCGTTGGCGTTGACCTGCAGGTTGATGCTGCGGGTGTCTTCGCTGGTGGGGTCGGCGTGGTCGATCGGGCCTTGCAGGGTGACCTTGTAGTGGCCCTGGTCGTCGATGGTGGCCGTGAGGATGGGCGTGTTGCCGGCCTTGCCGACCAAGGGGTCGGCGGCCGTGCCGGAGCCGGACCAGGTGATGGCCACGCCGCCCGATGTGAGCCCGCTCGGGCCGGACAACGTGAGGCTGACGTGGTCGCCATCGGCATCACTGACGCTGATCTGGCCGGAGGCTTCACGCGAGCCAGGGGCGCTGGGGTTGTCGATGTTGCCGCCTGCCAGGGCTTCTTCCGAGACGATGGCGGGGGCGCTTTGGGCGCCGATCACAGGCGCGTCATTGACAGGGGCGATGCCGATGTCGACGGTGGCCGTGGTGGTGCCGCCATGGCCGTCAGAGACTGTGACGGTGAAGGAGTCCGCGCCGTTGTAGTCCTTGCTGGGTGTGTAGGTCCAGGTGCCATCTTCATTGACTGTCACTGTGCCGTGCTGTGGGTCAGAGCCCTTGGCGTAGGTCAGCGGGTCACCATCTGGGTCGGTGGCTTTGACTTGACCGGAGACAGGCTTGTCTTCGTCAGTCGTTATCGCATAGTGGCCGGTGTTGGGGTCCAGATTGGGGTTGCCTGGATCGCTGATCACGGGCGGGTCGTTGACTGGGTTGATGCCGATGTCGATGGTGGCAGTGGTTGTGCCGCCATGACCGTCGGAGACTGTGACGGTGAAGGAGTCTGCGCCGTTGTAGTCCTTGCTGGGCGTGTAGGTCCAGGTGCCATCTTCGTTGACGACCACGGTGCCATGCTGTGGGTCAGAGCCCTTGGCATAGGTCAGCGGGTCGCCATCGGGGTCGGTGGCCTTGACTTGGCCGGAGACGGGCTTGTCCTCATCGGTCGTCACGACATAGTGGCCAGTGACCGGGTCGAAGTTGGGGCTGTTGGGGTCATCGATCTTGGGCGGATCGTTGACCGGGTTGATGCCGATGTCGACGGTGGCCGTGGTGGTGCCGCCGTAGCCATCCGACACGGTGACGGTGAACGAGTCCGAGCCGTTGTAGTCCTTGCTGGGCGTGTAAGTCCAGGTGCCATCTTCATTGACGACCACGGTGCCATGCTGCGGGTCCGAACCCTTGACGTAGGTCAGCGGGTCGCCATCGGGGTCAGTGGCCTTGACTTGCCCGGAGACAGGCTTGTCTTCATCTGTGGTCAGGCTGTAATGGCCGGTATGGGGATCCAGATTGGGGTTGCCCGGATCGTCGATCACAGGCGGATCGTTGACCGGGTTGATGCCGATGTCGACGGTGGCCGTGGTGGTGCCGCCATGGCCATCCGACACGGTCACGATGAAGGTGTCAGAACCATTGTAGTCCTTGCTGGGCGTGTAGGTCCAAGTGCCATCTTCGTTGACGACCACGGTGCCATGCTGCGGGTCAGTTCCCTTGGCATAGGTCAGCGGGTCGCCATCGGGGTCGGTGGCCTTGACTTGACCGGAGACGGGTTTGTCTTCATCTGTGGTCAGGCTGTAGTGGCCGGTGTGGGGATCCAGATTGGGGTTGCCTGGATCGTCGATCACGGGTGGATCGTTGACCGGATTGATG